>JBFKQC010000034.1:0-39171 GCA_041627895.1 Rhodobacter sp. | reverse complement strand
CGGATGTCCGGCGCGGCGCTGCGGCACGCCGCCGCCGGCCTCGACGCGAAGGCGAATTTCGACCGGCTCGCCGACGCACTGTCCGGCCTGGCGGGCGCGTGCGGGTCGACGGGTGCGTTGCCGGACCCGCAGGGGCGGGAGGTGCCGGTATGAACGGCGCGGCACGGGACCCGCGTGTGCGTCGGGTGTCCAGGGCATCGCTGGAGGGGCGGGTCGAGCCGTTCTTGCTGCGCCGGATGGACGCCGCGCAGGCCGAATTCGCGGTGCAAGAGGTCCGGCCCGCGCTGAGCTGGAACCGGCTCGATCTGGCGTTCAAACTGATCTGGCTGGAGTCCGCCTTCGGCACCCGGTCGGCATTCGCCGAGGCGATCTATGCCGCCCATATCGCGGCGTTCTCGCTCGGTGACATGCGCGAGCCGGGGGCCGAGCGGAAGGATTCGCTGCAGGCCTTCACCTCGCAGTTCAGGACGCTGGCGGAGGCGATCGCGTCGCGCGGCTTCGACGAGAGCGAGAGCCTGGTGCCCCTGGCCCGCGACGGCACGATCCTGAACGGGGCGCACCGGGCCGCCGCCGCGCTGTTCCACGACCGGGCATTGACGGCGGTGGTTACCGGGCTGGAGCCGATCCGCTATGACTTCCGCTATTTCCGCAAGCGCGGCATGTCCGATGCCCACCTCGAGGCTACCGCGCTGAAATACGTCGAACGCTCGCCGACGGCCGCAATCGCGCTGCTCTGGCCCGCGGCCGGAGACGACGGCGGCGCGGTAGAACGCCTGCTGGGGCCGCTGGTCTACGAGACCCGGACGCACCTGACCCCGAACGGCGCCCGCAACCTGCTAAGCCAGGTCTATGCCGGCGAGCCCTGGCTCGGCCCGGCCGAGAAGAACCACCCCGGCATCGACGCCAAGCTGGTGCCGTGCTTCAGCGGCAACCGGCCGCTGCGCGTCCTGATGTTCGACATCGCGCCGGGTCGGGACCTGATCGCGCTGAAGGACGAGGTGCGCGAGGTTTTCGGCATCGGCAAACATTCGATCCACATCACCGATACCCATGCCGAGGCGGTCGCGATCTCGCGTCTGCTGCTGAACCGGCAAAGCCTGCACTTCCTCGACCATGCCCGCCCGAACCGGTTTCCAGAAACTGCGCGCATGGCGCAGGGCTTCCGCGCCGGGCTGCTGCAGGGCGGCGCCGACCCGGACCGCGTGGCGGTCGAAACTGGCATGGTGCTCGGCGCATACGGGCTTCGGCCGGCGGGCGACGTGGATTTCCTCGCCGCGGGCGAGGTGCCGGCGATCGCCGGAGCGGAACGGCACGAGGCCGCGCTCTACCCGGTCGGCCTTGGCGATCTGTTGCAGGACCCGGCGTATCACTTCCATTTCTGGGGGCTCAAATTCGTCGGCCTCGACCTTGTTGCCGAGATGAAGCGGCGCCGCAACGCCGGGCGCGATGCCGAGGATCTGGCGCTGATCGGGCCCTTGCTGGCGGGCCGGCCCGGCCGCAGCGCGCTGGAGTCGCTGCGCTACAGATCGCGGTTCGCCTATTCGCGGCTGCGACGCACGGGCATCCGGCTATTGGACCGCGTCGGGCTGAAGGAGAGGGCGCGCAGCCTGCTGGACGGGCTCAGGCGGGCGTCGCGATAGGGTCGCGGCGCCGCGGTGCCGCGTCGCCCGAGGGCTCGCCACGCTGCGCCGCCTGCCGGCGGTTCGCCAGTACAAGGCCGCAGAAGCAACCCAGGGCGATCCATTCGGCAAGGGCAGGGTGCCCGGCATCGCCTGCAATCCACATCCGGAACAGCGGAACCGTCGGCAGCAGCGCGACCCATTCCGCGCGCATCGGCAGGACCCAGGCACCGGGCTGCACGACGATCCGGGCCATGAAGCCGAGCCAGGCGAGGAACAGCCCGGCATAGAACACCAGGACCAGCAGAAAGGCCGCCAGCCCGGCATGCATGAAGGCGCCGAGGAACAGGTTGTGCACCGGCTGGCCGTCGATTTCGGCATAGCCGCTGCCGGTCAGGAAATTCCGCTCGATCCGCTCCACCGCCCAGGCATATTGCTCGAACCGCGCCCCGGTCGATGAATCGTCAAAGGTGAACCGGCCGCCCACCGCGTCGACCAGCGCGGTGCCCGAGGTCGCCAGCATCGCCGCGCCCGTGGCGAGCAGCACGGCGGCCGTCGCCTTGAGGACCAGCGCGGCCGGGTTGTGATGCGCGGCCCGGAGCGCCGAGAGAAGCGCCACCAGCGGCAGCCCGAGGATCGCCACCACCAGCACCGAACGCGTGTTCAGCATCAGGAGAACGAAGAACACCAGCGCGGTCAGCAGCATCCCCGCCCAGTCGGTGCGCCCCGGCGCCCGGCCGGCGCGGAACATCTGCAAGGCGACCAGCAGGACCACCGCCAGCGCGTTCTTGGCCGAGGCGGCGATCGCGGGTTCGCCGCCGGTTTCGGGCGCGTTGAAGATCGCGCGGAAGAAGCCGTAGACCACGAAGTTCAGATCACCGGCGGTGACGAACCGCGACACCGCCGTCCACCAGCTTAGCCCGATGCCGCGCGCCATGACCTCGGTTGCCACCAGGAAGCAGAGGATGGCGAGCGCGCCGCCCCGCCGCGCCACGCCGCCGATATCCGACGCGGCGTTGAGCCACGCGGCGACCCCGACGAAGCCCGCGATGAAGAACACCTGACGGATCGGCATTCCCTGCGCCTTCGAGCCCCAGAGCGCGACCAGGAGGATCAGAAGGTAGAACAGATAAGGCAGCAGGACATGCGCATGGCGCGCCGCCAGCGCCAGCGCCGCGCCGCGCGCGCGCGGCACCAGCAGCGCCGCCGGCAAGGCCGCCAGGACGGCCAGGTAGGGAAGCTTCAGCGTGAAGCCGGCGACCGAGCCGACGACGATCCACTGAAACGGCAGGAGCGCGAACAGGATGACCGCCGGGTGCAACAGCGGGAAGCGTTCGGCCCGCGGCGCCGGCCGAGCCTCGGGGGCGGATACGTCGCTGCTGTCCGGGTGCACCTGAACCGCCCCCGCCGCCTAGGCCGGCTGGGTGGCGCGGTTCGCGCCGTCGCCGTCCATCGAGTCGAGCACGTATTGCTCGTAGCGCTCGCCGTAGCTCGCCACCCGGCGCAGGTCGACCGCGTTCAGCGCCACGCCGCGCAGCTTTTCCGGATCGAGCCGGCGCAGCGCCTCTTCCGCGACCTCGGTCGGCGTGTCGTTCCACTTGATCACGAAGCCCACCGCGTCGCTAAGCTCGGCCAGCGCCGTGGCGTCGGCCATGTTCGCCACCGGCGGCCCGTCGATCACGATCAGGTCGTAGATCTGGCGCATGTCGTCCAGCCAGGTTCGCATCGCCGGGCTGGCGATCAGGTCGGTGGGGCTGGCCACGCGAAGCCCTGTGGGCAGGAAATCGAGGTTCAGGATGCGATTGTCGATCGTGCCCGAGGTCTTCGGCGCGTCCGGCCCCAGAAGCTCGGACAGGCCGGTCCTGCCGGCCATGCCGAACATCCGGGTCAGGCCGCCCCGGCGCATGTCGGCGTCGACCAGCAGGACGAACAGTTCCGCCTGCGAGGCCGAGGCGGCGATGCTTGCCGCCAGGCTGGTCTTGCCTTCGCCGGGTCCCGACGAGGTAAGCATGACGACCGGCGCCGTGTCGCCGTCGAAATCGTGCGTCAGTCCGTGGCGCAGGCTGCGCACGGCCTCGGAAAACATCGAAACGGGCTCTTCCAGCACCTGGTCGATGGGCGCCCTGTCGTCCGGCAGTACCGGCACCGAGGCCAGCACCGGCTGGCCCAGCCGCCGGGTGACTTCGCCCGCGGTCATGAAGCCCGGCAGCATCGCCTCGCGGATCAGCCCGGCAACCGTGCCGAGGCCGGCGCCGAAGATCAGGCCGAACAGGACGATCAGCTTGGTCGGCGGAAACACCGCATCCAGCGGCACCGAGGCGTTGTCGACGATCTCGACCCCGCTGGCGAGGAAGCTGACGGTTTCGTCCGCCAGCCCGGTATTGCTGAGGTAGCGCTGATAGAGCTCCTGATAGGCGGCGGCGCGGCGTTCCAGCTCGCGCAGCTCGACGCTGCTGCGGCTGTCGATCCCGCTTTGGCCGCCGGCGTCGCGCAGCGCCTCGGCGACCAGCTGTTCGCGCGCTTCCAGCACGCGGACCTCGTTGGCGATCACGTCGAGGATGCGGCCGACCTCTTCGGCGATCTGGCGTTCGACCACCGCGCGTTCGTCGCGGATCGTCGGCAGTCGCGGGTCGTTCGGGTTGCGCCCGGCAAGGTCGGCCTCGCGCCGGGTCAGCGCGATGAGGTCCGCGCGCAGCGTGGCGACGATATCCGAATCCTGCACGCGCGGAAGCGTCTGGATGTCGCCGCCGGTGTCGATCAGTTCCTGCGCCCGGGAATACGCGGCGCGCCGTTCGGCCAGTTCCGCCCGGGTCCGGATCAACTCGGCATTCAGTTCGACCAGCTGCTGTTCGCTGAGCGTCACCCCGGTCGTGCCCGACATCAGGTTGTTTTCGATCTTGTAGGCGGCGACGGCGTTCTCGGCCGCGGTCAGTTGCGCCTGCAGTTCCAGCGCCCGCTGGTCGAGCCATCCCGATACGCGGTTCGCCTTCTCGAGCTGGGTCCGTTCGCGGTTGTCGACAAAGGCCGCACCGACCGCGTCGGCGATCCGTGCCGCCTTGCGCGGCCCGTTCGCCGTGACCGAAATGCTGATCACGTCGGTTTCGCCCTCGCGGTCCACCTCGAGCGCCTTGCGCAGCACCCGAACCGCGTAGGCTTCGGCCGGGTCGACGGTGGGCCCGTCGTCGGCAACGGGCGGGCGGTTCAGGCCCAGCAGCGACTTGACCCCGCCGATGGCGCGCCGCACCAGGCTTGGCGGCTGGCGCTGATAGTCCGGGTCGGCCAGCAGGTCGGTGCGCCGGATCACCTCGCGCAGCAGCGCGTTAGATTCAAGGATGTAGATCTGTCCCTCGACGAAGGAATCGCGCAGCGCGCCCTGCGCGATCTCGGTCTCGATCGGGCTGCGCGCCGGCTGTTCCACCATCAGCAATAGCGTGCTTTTGTAGCGCTTTTCCATCTGCGCCACGACCAGCAGCGCGACCAGGGCGCAGCCGAACGCCACAAGCAGGATCGAGCCGTATTGCCGGCGCAGGAAATAGCCGCTTTCGCGCAGCGCCTCGGCCAGCGACATTTCGCCGTTGCGGAACGCGCCGGGCAGCGCGTCCGTGCCGAGCTTTTGCGAGATTTTCCGTGGCAGGCTCATGTGCCGGACCTGTCGAGTACGACCTTGATCGTCCGCAGGAATATGCCCGCGTCGCGAAGGAAGTTGATGTTGCGGGAATAGCCGAGGTCGAGGCCGACGCGCTGGTCGTAGCCGACGCGCCGGCGACCGAGAATCTGCCACGGGCCGGTCATGCCGGGCCGAAGCGACAGGACCGCGGCGGCGGCGGGGCCGTAGCGCCAGATTTCCTCGGCGGTGACGGGGCGCGGCCCGACCAGGCTCATCTCGCCGCGAAGCACGTTGACCAGTTGCGGCAGTTCGTCCAGGCGGGTGGCGCGCAGGAAGCGGCCGATCCGGGTGACACGGACGTCGTTGCTGAGCTTCTGGAATTGCTGCCACTCTGCCGCGGCCTGCGGATCGCTGGTCAGGATTTCGGCCAGGCGTCTGTCGGCGTCGGGAACCATGGTGCGGAACTTCCAGCAACGGAACGGCCGCCCGTGGCGCCCGACCCGCACATGCCCGAAGACCGGCTTACCGCCGTCCAGCGCGACGATCATTGCGACACCCGCCATAATTGGGGCCAGAACGGAAAGCATCATGCACGAAAACACAATATCCGCGGCGCGTTTTCCATATGCCGCATAAATACTATCCGCGACAAGCGGCGGAAACGCCGGAACCGGGCTTGCCCCGGTTACCCGGGCAAGCGCCCTTCGGTCGATTTCTTCCATTTTCCCCACCCCCCAAAGCGCCTGAATTCGCCTGTTTTCAAGAAACTGTCACACCCAGGACGCAATCCTGCCACATTTGGCGGGCGGATTTACTGCGAAATTACAGTTAAGTGCATGTTTTTATTTGCGGCTATACAATCATTAGTTGTATTGTGGGGCGAGTGTTTCGATATCTTCAACTAACAAGTTTTTTCAGCTTATTGTATCTGATTTGGAAACAGTCGTGTATCGACTATTGTTGCAGATTGATGAACAAAATTTCGGATTTCGGCCGAATCCTCAAAAAAATTGCGGAAATTGTGCTGGTTGCGGCGCGGCCAGAATCACCGATCTGCGCCGCCGGTTGCAACAGCCCGCTTGCCGGAGCCCGGCGCGGTGGTCATCATGCCGGAAATCCGGAGCATCCATGCGCGTCCTGAATGTCTGCGAAACCGCCCGGGGCGGGGTCGGCACCTACCAGAAGCTCATTGCGGGGCTGGATGCGAAAGGCATCGACATGCATTTCCTGCTGCCGGCAGAGGATGCGGCATTCGTCGGGGCGTGCGGGACCCGGACCGACACGTTCGACAGGCCGCGCCGCAGCGCGCGGGCCCTGGGGCGTATGGTGCGCAAGCTGCTGGGAATGCGTCGAAAGCTGCGGCCGGACGTGTATTTCTTCCACAGCACCTTCGCACTTGTCGGGTTGCTCGCGCTGCGGCTCTGCCGGGACCGGACGCCGGCGCTTTACTGCGCGCATGGCTGGGCGGTGCGCGGCTATGGCGAGACCTCGCGGAAGGGCCGGGCGATCCGCGCGGTCGAAGGGCGGCTGTCGGGCCTGGCGACATTCTGCGTCAACGTCTCGCAGGCCGAGCGCGACCTCGCCGGGCGGCTGGGCTATCGCGGCCGCCACGTGGTGATCGAGAATGCCGTGCCCGAGCCGGCGCCAGATGCCCGCGACGACCTGTTCGCCGGGGATTCCGGCGGGCTGCATCTGCTGTTCGTCGGTCGCCTCGACCGTCAGAAGGGGTTCGACCTGCTGGCCGAGGGCTTCGCCGCAGCCGCGCGGGAACGGCCGGACCTGCGGCTGCATGTGGTGGGCGCGGCAGTCCGGGGCGACGCCGCCGCCGCCGATCTGCCGGCGAACGTCGTCCTGCACGGCTGGGTCGATGCCGCGCGGATCGACGACTGGTACCGGTCCGCCGATGCGCTGATCGTGCCGTCGCGCTGGGAGGGGCTGCCGCTGGTGATCCCCGAGGCGCTGCGCAACGGCACGCCGGTGCTTTGCGCGCGCAGGAGCGGGATGGAGACGCTGGTGACGCCGGGCGTCACCGGCGGCCATTTCGACCTGAGCGCGGCGGACATCGGCGACATGCTGAAGGCGCTCGACCGCGGCGGGCTGCGCGCGATGCGTGCCGCAAGCCGCGCCGCCTATGAGCAGCGCTTCGCCGTCGACCGGTTGCTGGACGCGCTCGCCTCGCTGTTGCGCGACGTCGCGAGGCCGGGCCGATGACCGCCGGCCGATTGCCCAACCTGTTCATCGCCGGGGTGCCCAAGGCCGGCACCAGTTCGCTGCACCAGTGGCTGTCGGATCACCCCGAGGTATTCGGCGCGCCGGAGAAGGAGGTGCGGTTCTTCGTCGATCCGGGCAGCCACATCCACCGGCCGGACTTCAACGTCGCGAACGGGCTCGAAGGCTACGGCGCGGCGTTTCCGGTGCCCGAGGGCGCGGCGCCGCGGATCGTGCTCGACTCGACGCCCGCCTATGTCTACCAGCGCGCGGCACTGGAGGTCATTCCCGACCTGCCGACCCGCCCGCGCTGCATTTTCGTGCTGCGCGAGCCCGCAGCGCAGATCCACTCGCTTTACGCCTATTTCCGGAACAACTGGGACTATATCCCCGAGGCGATGACGTTCGAGGCGTTTCTGCAGGCGGTGCGGACCGGCACGCAGGATTTCGGCGGCAACGAACTGGCGGCCAATGCCATCGAGAATGCGCGCTACGTCGATCATCTGCGCCGCTGGCGCGCGCGGCTGGGTGACGACCGGATGCTTGTGCTGACCTTCGACGCGCTGCGCCGTTACCCGCGCGCGCTGATGCGCCGCGTCGCGCGATGGACCGGGATCGACCCGGCCTTTTACGACGGCTATGACTTCGCCAGCGAGAACGAGACCTACCGGCCACGCTCGCGGCGGCTGCAGAGGGTCAACATGGCGCTGCGCGATGTCCTGCCGAGGGGCGGGGCCTACCGGCTGCTGCGCCGGCTCTACCGCAGGCTCAACACCGTGCCAGGCAGCGGCGTGCCGGACGCCGGGGTGATGGCGGAACTGGCGGCTGCGTTCGAGGCCGACAATGCCGCGCTGGCGGCGGAATTCGGGCTGGACCTGTCAGGCTGGGCCGGTGCGCCGGGTCAGTCCGACAGCATCGACCCGTAGACCTCGCGCAGCCGGGCCAGGTGCGCCGCGGGCGACACCTTGGCCGCGAGCTCGGTCGAATTGAACGGCGCGATTTCGGGCAGGCGTTCGATCGCGCCGGTCAACCCGGCGACGCCGGCCCGGTCATAGACGATCCCGTTTTCCCCGTCGCGGACGACCTCGGCCGCGGCGTTCCAGTTGCCGCAGATCACCGGAACGCCGCGCAGCAGGGCCTCGATCGGGGCGAGCGGCTGGCATTCGTACCAGAGGCTCGGAAAGACCAGCGCGGCGGCGCCGGCCAGATGCGCCTGCACGTCGTCTGGGTGCAGCCAGCCGGTGATTTCCGCCCTCGGGTTCGCACGGCGGATGGCGGCCGCCTCGGGACCCTCGCCGACGAAGGTCACTGGCCGGCCCGCCGCCCGTGCCGCTTCGGCCAACTGGACGGGCGCCTTCTCGGGGCTCAGCCGGCCGACGAAGACGAGCGTCCGGTTTGCGGAGAAATCCACGCCCGGCCCCAGCGCCGCCACTGGATTGGAGACCTGGTGCAGCCGCGCCCGGTCCGGCAGGTAGGGCGCCATTGCACGGCGCTGGGTCTCGGAAATGCAGATCACGTCGGTCAGGCCACGCGGCAGCCGCCCTGGCCCGCGCGCGGCGAGGCCGCGGACCACGCGCCACGCCTTGTGCGCCGCGCGCCGCGAATCGCAGTTCGTCGTCAGACAGCCCGCGCCAAGCGGTGTCCGGCGGCAGATCGCCCCGCGCCGGTAGTCGTAAAAGCCGCCGTTCGGGCAGGCGAGGAAATACTCGTGCATGGTGAAGACCGATCTCAGCGGCCCGCCTGCCAGAACCGGCCCGATCGCCGGCGACAGCGCCTTTGCATAGCCGTGGCAATGCAGGACCGTGGTGCCGGGATCGAGGCTGTGCGCCTCGTTCCGCAGCGCGGCGGCGGCGGCGGCATTCCAGACGCCCCGCACCATCGCGCGCAGGCGGCTCGGGTCGTCGAGGATCGTCCTCTGGTTCAGACAGACCGTCCGGATGCGCGGATGATCGAGCGCGCTGCTGACCGGGCCGCAGGCGGCGAAAAAGGTCACGTCCAGCCCGTCATCGGCCAGAAGCCGCGCGCTGTCGATGGCCACCTTGGCCTGACCGCCGGTCACATCCGCGAAATCGCCGACGATCAGGACGTGGCGCAGGTTCGATCCGTCGCGTGCGATGTTGCGTCTCCGGGGTTTCGGCGCGGCGATCCGCTTTGCGTGCCAGTGTTACCGGATTGTCGGGCTGCTCGTCGAGTTGCCGGGTGCGGCCTGAATGCAAGGCGGTGTCCGCCGAATCGGCAGACATGGCCCGCGAACACGACGTCGTCGGATTTCAGCCCGATCAACGGCCATCATTTCACCGCTTTTTCGGTGTAGACCGCGGCCGCCCCACGAGAGACCACGATGACCGCGCATGTAGAGCACAAGGCGAGCCGGGCAGCCCGGATCAAGGCGGCGCAACACGTCAAGCGGCGCTGCCATCGCTGCCGCGGGTCCGGGCATGCCGCGTGCACGATCTGCGGCGGGTCCGGCCAGGTCCTGCGCGGCGCAGACGGGCAGGGCAACCCGCAATTCGGCCGATGCGAGGGATGTTTCGGCACCAAGTCCAGGCGCTGCCCGACCTGCGGTGGCGAGGGGCTTTTCTGACCGATCGCCCGGACCGGTCCGCGACCCGGCCGGGGTAGATCCGCGATGAATTCCGCTCGGAGCGGTCCGTAGTCCGGCCATCCGGTCATTTCGATGTCGCCGACGTGGATCAGCCGGGCGCCATGCTCGGGATCCGTCGCCATGTGACAGGCCGCCGACCACAGGAAGTTGCGCGGCACGATCTGGCCGCCGATCAGCATCAAGCGGATCGTGCGGCGCACGGCCTCGGGCGGGGCGCGGACGTTCATCCGGGCGGCCTCGGTCAGGATCAGCGTGTCCAGCGACGGATCAGATACAGCTTTCCTCAGCCGCTCGTTTTCCTTCGGAAGCCGCTGGAGTTCCCTGAGTTGGTCGGGTCGCCGGCTCAATCCTCGGAAAAGAGCGCCACGCGCAACTTGAGCGCAGCGTCCTGCAGTATCTTCTTCTGGGCAATCGCGTCGGCCACGCTAAGGCGTTGCGTCGGGCCGTGAAACGCCAGGGCTGCGACGAAGCGCCCGGCATGATCGGACACCGGAACGGCAATCGCGACCATGCCTTCCAGGAATTCCTCTTCATCCAGCGAGTAGCCTCGCCTGGCGATCAGCGCGAGTTCCGAAAGCAGTTCCTCGGGCCGGGTGTGGGTGGCGGAGGTCAGCCGTCGCAGTGTCAGCGAGGACACCAGCGATTGCCTGGCCTTGGGTGCCAGGCTTGCCAGAAAACACTTGCCGCTGGCGGTGCAGTGAAACGGCACATTGGTGCCGATCGGCAGCTGGATCTGAAATGCCCAGTCGGTCTCGACCCGGTCGAGATAGCTCATCCCGTCATCTTCGGGAACGACGAAGTTCACCGTTTCGCGCACCTGCCGTGCCACGTCCAGCAGGATCTGCCGCCGGGCGATGTGATGGCGCGAGTTGTAGAGCAGACCGACGCCCAGGGCGCGCAGTCGCCGGGCCACCTGGTAGCGCTTCGAGTTCCCCTGCCGCGTGAGAAATCCCTCACGCTCGAGCGTGGCGCAAAGCCGGTGCACCGTCTGTTTCGGCAAGCCGAAGCTCTGGTTGATCTCGGTCGCCGTCATCGCACGGTCGCTCTTGCCCAGTATCTCGAGGATCAGGAGCGTCCTGAGGTTGGTGGGAATGCGAGCGTTCTGATCCATGGGTCTGCCAGTCCGTCCAATTGTGCGTTGAATTACGCCCGAATCACTGTAACGTCCACTTTGGAGTAAAATCGAGATAAAAAGTCTCATTTATTGATATTCGGAGGGGAATGGAGTTCGATTTCGTCATCGTGGGCGCGGGTTCCGCAGGATGTGCGCTTGCCAGCCGGCTGTCCGAAGACGGCCGGTACACGGTCGCGCTGCTCGAAGCCGGTCCGCCGGACACGAACCCGTGGATACACATTCCGGTCGGGTATTTCCGTACGATGGGGAACCCCAGGACAGACTGGTGCTATCGCACCGAGGCCGATGACGGCATCGCCGGGCGCTCGATTTCCTGGCCGCGCGGCCGGGTGCTTGGCGGATCGAGCTCGATAAACGGGCTGCTCTATGTGCGCGGGCAGCCGCAGGACTTCGACGGCTGGGCGCAGATGGGCTGTGTGGGCTGGTCGTGGGAAGGTGTTCTGCCGTATTTCAAGCGCTCGGAAACCTGGAAAGGGCCGAACGGCACCGAGCTTCGCGGCACCGAAGGGCCGCTTTCGGTCCAGACCTCGCGGCTGAAGCGCGAGATCGTCGACCGCTGGGTCGAGGCGGCCGTGGCGGCGGGTTACAGGCGCACCGAGGATTACAACGGCTACGACCAGGAGGGCGTCGGCTATTTCCAGCTGACGATGAGCGGCGGGCGGCGCTGTTCCTCGGCGGTGGCCTATCTAAGGCCGGCGAAGGGACGCAGGAACCTCGAAATAGTGACAAACGCCCAGACCGAACGCGTGTTGATCGAGGATTGCCGGGCGGTCGGGGTGCAGGCGCGCATCAAGGGCGAGCAGGCCGTGATCCGCGCCCGCGCCGAAGTCATCCTTTGTGCCGGCGCGATCGGGTCGCCGCAGCTGCTGATGCTTTCGGGCGTGGGCGATCCCGACGATATCCGCCCGCACGGGATCGACCTGCAGGCCGAGCTGCCGGGCGTCGGCAAGAACCTGCAGGATCACCTGCAAGCGCGGCCGGTCTTTAAGACCGACTTGAGCACGATCAACGTCGAGACCGACAACGTCCTGAAAAAGGCCTGGATCGCGATGCAATTCGCGTTGACGCAGCGTGGCCCGATGACGATGGCGGCGAGCCTCGGGACCGCGTTTCTCAAGTCGGAACCGCACCTGGAGACTCCGGATATCCAGTTCCACATCCAGCCGTTCAGCGCCGACAGCCCCGGCGAGGGCGTTCATCCGTTCTCGGCGTTCACCGCGTCGGTGCTGCAACTGCGTCCCGAAAGCACGGGGCACCTGACGCTGGCCTCGGCCGATCCGAACGCGCATCCCTCGATCCACCCGAACTACCTGGCGACCGACACCGACTGCCGCACCATCGTGAAGGGCATTCAACTGGCACGGAAGATCGCCAAGCACGAGCCCTTGCGGCGCCATGTCTCGAAGGAACATGCCCCGGGCGACGCCATCGACATCGACGACGAAGAGGCGACGCTCGACTGGGCGCGCCGAACCGCGGTGACGATCTATCACCCGACCGGCACGTGCAAGATGGGGACCGACCCGATGGCCGTCGTCGATCCGCGGCTGCGGGTCCGTGGCATTGACCGGCTGCGCGTCGCCGATGCGTCGATCATGCCCCGTATCGTCAGCGGCAACACCAACGCGCCGGCAATCATGATCGGCGAAAAGGCAAGCGATCTTGTCCGCGAGGACGCCCGCGCATGAGACACGAAATCCAGAGGCTTCACGATCCGATGCGGGGCGAGGGACGCATGTAGGCCGTCCCGAACCGAACTTCCCCGGGGGCAGGGCCTTCGTCCTCCGGCGAAAATGCAAGAACACCAGAGGGCAATGACTCAAGGGAGGAAATCCATGTTCAATCTGAAAACCGTGGGGACGGGGGCGGCCGCCCTTGTTCTGATGGCTTCGGCGGCATTCGCCGAGACGGTGATCCGCGTGCAGTCCGTGATCCCGGCGCAGGCCGACGAAGTGTTCATGCTGCAGGAGTTTGCCAACGACGTCGCCGAACTGACGGATGGCGAGGTGAAATTCGAAATCCTGCCCGCCGGCGCCGTCGTCGGCGTGGCCGAGACGCTGGATGCCGTGGACTCGGGCCTGATCGAGGGCGGCTTTGCCTGGACGCACTACTGGTCGGGCAAGCACCCCGCCGCGATGTTGTTCGGTTCGCCCGTCGCGGGCGCGGGCGTCGGCATCGACAACATCGCTTTCCTGTCGTGGTTCCAGTATGGCGGCGGCCGCGAGTTGTACGACCAGCTCTGGGACGAGATGGGCGTGAACGTCAAAGGCTTCATGCTGCAGCCCGTGGGCCCCGAGGCCTTGGGCTGGTTCAAAGAGCCGATCGCCTCGATGGACGACTTCCGCAGGTACCGGTTCCGGACGCCTCCGGGCATCCCGGGCCAGACCTACAAGGATATTGGCGTCGCGTCGGTGGCGATGGGCGGCGGTGACATCCTGCCGGCGCTGGAAAAGGGCACGATCGACGCGGCCGAATGGTGCTGTCCGAAGCCGGACTCGGTCTTCGGCTTCCAGAAGGTGCTGAAGCACTACTACCTGCAGGGCCTGCACCAGGTCGTCGTGAATGCCGACCTCTATATCAACCGGGACGTCTACGATTCGCTGACACCCTTGCAGCAGAAGGCGATCGAAGTGGCTGCCAACGCCTCGCTGTCGAAAGCCATGTCGTATCGCATCTACGAGAACGGCAAGGCGCTGAAGGACCTGACCGAGAACCACGGCGTGATCCTTCATGACACGCCGGCGGACTACTTCACGCAGTACATGCAGGCCGCCAAGGCCGCGCTGGAGACAAACGCGGCCGAGAACGAGTTCTTCGCGAAGGTCTGGCAGAGCCAGAAGGACTTTGCCGAGATCGCCGTGCCGTTCTGGGCCGGTGCCCAGACCTCGAACGCGAACCTCGGCAAGGCTTTCGCCGACAGCCTGAAATAGGCGCAAGCACAACCTGGAGCCCCGGCGCTGCCGGGGCTTCCGCACCAAGCCGACAAACCTATGGGGACGGGTGGCATGGCCGAAGAGGTCGCAGCCGAAGAGCTGGACATCACCGACGAACTGATCGCCGAGCGGCGCGCCGGACAGCCGGGAGAGACGCCCGACGACATGACGCCGTGGATGCGGCCGATCGTGTCGTTCGTCGACCGCCTGAACCTTTGGGCGGGCCGGATCATATGCCTGCTGATGATCCCGCTGATCCTGGCGATCGTCTACGAGGTCTTTTCGCGCAACATGTTCGCGATCCTCACCCAGAACGGCATGAGCGACGTGGCCATCGCCTGGGGCTTCGGCCCGACGCTCTGGGTCTACGATGTCAGCCGGATGCTGGGCGGCGTGCTGTTCATGGCGGCCGCGGGATACGCGCTGATGCGCGGCGTACATATCCGGGCCGATTTCCTTTATCGGGGATGGTCGCACAAGACCCAGGCGACCGTGGATGCGACGCTGTATCTCGCCTTCTACATCCCCGCGATGCTGTTTTTCACGTGGGTGTCGGCAGAATATTGGCTGAAGGCCTTCGTCTCGGGCGAGCAGGCGTCCGATTCCACCTGGGCGCCGATCCTCTGGCCCGCGCGGCTGGCGATGCCGGTCGGCGCATTGCTGCTGCTGCTGCAAGGCATCCCGGAACTGTTCCGCGCTCTGCATCAGATGGGCGAGAGGCGCGCCAGGAAATTCGTCCGGATACTGCCGGTCTACGCACTCGTGCTGGCCGTTGTCACCGCCGGGGTGTTCTTTCCCGATCTCGTGCCGCTTGGCGATGCCTGGGAAAGCGTGTTCGGCCGCGGACCCGGCGTTGCGAAACCGACCATCGGCCTGATCATGCTGGGGGTGATGCTGTTCGCGATCTTCGTCGGCTTCCCGATCTCGTTCACCCTGATCTTCCTCGGCTTCGTCTTCGGCACTTGGGGCGCGAATTTCAAGCTCGCGACCTTCCTGATGACGCTGCAGACGAACGCTGTGATGCTGTCGGACCAGCTTGTCGCGGTGCCCCTGTTCATCTTCATGGGCATCGTCATGGAACAGGCAGGGCTGATGGAACGCCTGTTCCAGGCGGTCCAGATGATGATGAGCCGGACCCGCGGGGCGCTGTTCATCGCGGTGCTGTTCGTGTCGACGATCTTTGCCGCCGCAACCGGAATCGTGGGCGCCTCGGTCACGATCCTTGGCATCATGGCCGCGCGCACGATGAACAAGTCCGGCTACGACGTGCGGCTCGCCGCGGGCACGATCACCGCGGGCGGCACGCTGGGTATCCTGATCCCGCCGTCGATCATGCTGATCGTGATGGGCCCGGTGCTGGAAGTGCCGGTGACCGATCTCTTTCGGGCCGCGATCATCCCCGGCGTGATGCTGGCCGGGCTTTACCTGCTCTATGCGCTCGGGCGTTGCTGGATCAATCCGGACATGGGCCCGATCCTGCCGCCGGAAGATCAGCCCGAGACCTCGCGTTTCTACCTGCTCGAGGTGGTCCTGGTGATGGCCTCGCTGGTGTTCCTGATCTGGCTGATCACGAAGGGGATCACCGTCGGTTTCGGGTTCCCGTTCGGCGCCCTCGTCGTGCCGCTGGCATGGATTGGCGCGATGTATGCGATCTACGCCTGGCTCGACCGGTCCCGTCCGGGCGACTTCTATTTCTCCCCGCTCTGGTACGAGTTCTTCATGGGGCTCGTGCCGCCGACCGTGCTGATCGCCTTTGCGCTCGGCTCGATCCTGGCGGGCTGGGCCACGCCCGCCGAGGCGTCCGCCTGCGGTGCTTTCGGGGCTGTGTTTCTGTCGATGCTCTACCGCAAGTTTACCGTTCCCGGCCTGTACGACGCGTTGATCAAGAGCCTCGAGATCACCGTTCTCATCATGTTCCTGGTCGCGGCCTCGAACTTTTTCGGCGCCGTCTTCTCCAACCTCGGCACCCCGAAGATGCTGACCGAACTGCTTCTCAGCCTCGACATGTCGCCGGTGCTGGTGCTGATGCTGATCATGGCGCTGATCTTCCTGCTGGGCTGGCCGCTGGAATGGGTGCCCATCGTCCTGATCATCGTGCCGATCCTGATCCCCACGGTGATCTCGCTGGACCTCGCATTCGAAAACACGCAGGACCTGCTGATCTGGTTCGCGATCCTCGTCGCGGTGAATTTGCAGACCGCGTGGCTCAGTCCGCCGGTGGCGCTATCGGCGTATTTCCTGAAGGGCGTCGTGCCTGAATGGGACCTCAAGGACATTTACCTCGGCATGATGCAATTCATGGTGATCCAGCTGGTCGGACTGGTCCTGATCTTCGTCTTCCCGCAGATCGCGCTTTGGCTGCCAAACTTCGTGGGCGGACAATAGCCATGGCGCAGCCCCGCTCTGTCGCCGCCTATCTCAAGTGGCCGCTGATCGTGACGGTCATCGGCCTGTTCCTGTCCGCCTGGCTGGGCTGGGAGACCGAGAAGACCCTGAACGGGATCTTGAGTTTCCTGCTGGTGGGCTCGGTGCTTGCGGCGCTGGAGATCTCTCTCAGCTTCGACAACGCCATCGTCAATGCCAACAAGCTGGACGAGATGACGCCGGTCTGGCGTCAGCGCTTCCTGACCTGGGGCATCCTGATCGCCGTCTTCGGGATGCGGATCGTGTTTCCGCTGGCCATCGTGGCCATCTTCGCCCGGGTCAATCCGTTCGAAGCGATGCGCCTGGCGCTGGCCGAGCCCGACGAGTACTCGCGGATCATCAGCCATGCCCATGGGCCCATCGCGGCCTTCGGCGGCACGTTCCTGATGATGGTGGCGCTGAAGTTCTTCCTTGACGAGGACAAGTCGATCGACTGGATCGAGGCGCTGGAATGCCGGTTGCGCAAATGCGGCTCGGTGCGCGGATTCGAGATCGCCTTTGTGCTGGCGATCGTCGTGATGGTCTCGCAGTCGCTGGCCGAGCATCAGCGGGCCGCGTTCCTGTTATCGGCGGTGATGGGGCTTTTGGTGTTCACCATGGTCGACGGGCTGGGCACCTACCTCGACCGCTCGGCCAGCGCGATCAGCCAGATCGGCGCGAAGGGTGGCCTGGGCGCGTTTCTCTACCTCGAGGTGCTCGACGCCAGCTTTTCGTTCGATGGCGTGATCGGGGCCTTTGCGCTGACTACGAACATCCTGCTCATTGCCATCGGTCTCGGGGTGGGGGCGATGTACGTGCGCTCGATGACCATCATGCTGGTCGAGAAGGGCACGCTTCAGCAGTTCCGCTATCTCGAACATGGTGCGTTCTATTCGATCTTCGCGCTCGCGGTGATCATGTTCATGCAGTCGCTGGTCCATATCCCCGAGACCCTGACCGGCCTGATCGGCGTCGCGCTGATCGGCTTTGCCCTGATTTCGTCCATTCGCCACAACAAACGAGAGAAGATCTGACATGCGCGGGTTTGCCGTTTCAATCTGCCCTGTCGTCCCGTCCCGTGACCGGACCGCGGGGACGACGCCGACATGAGCCGCACCTACCTGAAAAAGGCCGCGCTGACGTCCAAATCCGACTCGGCAGAGGTTCACGCGACCGTCGAGAAAATCCTCGCCGACATCGAGGCCGGCGGCGACAGCAAGGCCCGGGAATACGCCGCGGAGTTCGACAAGTACGATGGCAACATCCTTCTGACGCCGGACGAGATTCAGGCCGCGTCCGGGCTGGTGCCGGACAAGCTGAAGGACGCCATACGCTTTTCCCACGACAACGTGCGGCGCTTTGCGCGCATGCAGAAGGGCACCGTCGCCGACGAGAAGCTAGAGATCGTGCCCGGCGTCATCGCGGGCCAAAGGGCGATCCCCGTGGATGCCGCGGGGTGCTACGTCCCGGGCGGCCGGTACAGCCACATCGCCAGCGCAATCATGACCGTCACGACCGCCAAGGTCGCCGGCGTGCGCCACATCACCGCCTGCTCGCCGCCCCGGCCCGGTGTCGGCGTCGCGCCGGCGATCGTCTACGCGGCGCATGTCTGCGGGGCCGACAAGATCATGGCGATGGGCGGGGTGCAGGGCGTGGCCGCGATGGCCTTTGGATTGTTCGGCGCGCCCCAGGCGAACATCCTCGTCGGTCCCGGCAACCAGTTCGTGGCCGAGGCCAAGCGCATCCTCTTCGGCCGGGTGGGCATCGACATGATCGCGGGGCCGACCGACAGCCTGATCCTGGCCGACGAGACCGCTGACCCGCATCTGGTCGCGACAGACCTGGTGAGCCAGGCCGAGCATGGCTACAACTCGCCGGTCTGGCTGGTGACCGATCACCGCCCGCTGGCCGAGGAGGTGGCGCACCGCGTGCCCGCGCTGATCGACGATCTGCCAGCGGTGAACCGCGACAATGCCGCCGCCGCGTGGCGCGACTATGCCGAGATCGTCCTGTGCGGAAATCGCGAGGAAATGGCCGCCTGTTCGGACGACTACGCGCCCGAACACCTGACCGTGCAGGCGGATGACCTCGACTGGTGGCTGGACCGACTGACCTGCTACGGATCGCTGTTTCTGGGCGAAGAGACGACGGTGTCCTACGGCGACAAGGCGACGGGCACGAACCACGTGCTGCCGACCTCGGGCGCGGCGCGCTATACCGGCGGGCTGAGCGTGCACAAGTTCATGAAGATCGTCACCTGGCAACGGGCATCGCGCGAGGGCTCGCGCCCGATCGCCGAGGCCACGGCGCGCATCTCGCGGCTCGAAGGAATGGAAGGTCACGCGCGGGCGGCGGACGCCCGGCTTGCCAAGTATTTCCCCGGCGAGAACTTCGACCTGTCGGCCGATGGTTGATTTCGCCCGCCAGACTGCCCGGATGCTGCGGGTCCCGGCATGAAGGCGCTGGTCTATGAAGGCGCCCGGTCCCTGGCCGTTCGCGACGTGCCAAAGCCGGAACCCGGCCACGGTGATCTTCTGATCCGGGTCGAGGCGGTGGGCATCTGCGGGTCCGACATGCATGCCTACCTGGGCCACGACGAGCGCCGACCCGCGCCGCTGATTCTGGGACACGAGGCGGCCGGCGTGATCGTCGGCGGCCCGCGCGACGGTGACCGGGTCACGGTCAATCCGCTGGTCACCTGCGGCGCCTGCGCATCGTGCAGGGCAGGACGCGAGAACCTGTGCCCGGACCGTCAGATTATCTCGATGCCGCCGCGCGAAGGCGCTTTCGCACAATACGTCGCCATGCCCGAGCGCAATGTGGTGGGCGTGCCGGATGGCGTGCCGTTGTCCAAGGCGGCGCTGGCCGAACCCCTGGCCGTGGGATGGCACGCCGCGCGGCTGGCGCTGGAGGCGGCGCATCCGAGCATGGATCGCCGCGCACTGATCCTCGGCGGAGGGGCCATCGGGCTGGCGACGGCCCTTGCCCTCGAGGCCATGGGCTGCGAGACAACCACCATCGCCGAGCCGGCCGCGCCGCGCCGCGACTTCTTGCGGGACCGCTGCGGCCGAACCGTCACCGATGCGCCCGGGGGAAGCTTTCCGCTGGTGGTCGATGCAGTGGGCTACACCGCCACCCGGGCGGCGGCCTCTGCCGTCGTGGCGCCCGGTGGCGTGCTGATGCACGTGGGCCTCGGCGACAACGGGGGCGGGCTCGACACCCGGCGCATGACCCTGCAGGAGGTCACCTTCATCGGCACCTACGCCTATGGCGCGCAGGATTTCCGGGAGACGTCACAGGCGATCTTTGACGGTCGCCTCGGGCCGCTCGACTGGACCGAGACCCGTGCGCTGGCCGATGGCGCGGATGCGTTCACGGACCTCCTTGCACACCGGGTCGCTGCGCCGAAGGTACTGCTGACTCCGTGGGACTGACGTCTGGGGAACAAGCGAAGGAAACCGCCCATGTACAACAAGATCCTCGTCGCCTTGGCGCTGGACCACGGCCTGTCGCCCCAGATGCTCGCTATCGCGCGCACCCTTCGCGCACCCGGCGGCGAGATCATCGCAATCCATGTCCTCGAGGAACCGCCCGGCTCGTCCAATGCCGAGCTTTGGGAGGAGTTGCTCAGGGAAGGCCGGAACCGGGCGCGCGCGCTTCTCGAAGAGAAACTGGCCGGGGTCAGCGATGCCTCGGCCAGGCTGGTGCGCGGCCACGTCAACACCACGATCGTCGAATTCGCCGAGGAAAACGGCATCGACTGCATCGTGATGGGCTCGCACAAGCCGGAACTGACCGATTACCTCATCGGCTCGACCGCGGCACGGGTCGTCCGGCACGCCCCGTGCGCGGTGCATGTCTACCGCGCGCCGTGACCCGGGCGTCAACCGTCCCGTGCCCGATTTGAAAGGACCGAAGGCCATGAACATCGACAGAAAGATCGCCGACGATCTGGTTGCAAACGGCGTCGGCTTGGTGACCACCGTGCCATGCAAGCAACTGGCGGGCGTCATCGCCGAGATCGACGCGCGCGACGAGATCCACCACATCCCGTCGAACAAGGAGGACGAGGGGATGGGCCTGTGCGCGGGCGCCTTCATGGGCGGCACCCGGTCCGCGATCATCATGCAGAACACCGCCATCGGCGTGACGATCAACACGCTGGCGACGCTGATCCAGTTCTATCGCCTGCCATTGCCGATGATCATCAGCTACCGCGGCGAACTTCGCGAGCCCATCGCCTGCCAGGTCGAGATGGCGGTTCACACCAAGGCACTGCTCGCGCAGCTTCACATACCGACCTACCACTTTCACCGTCAGGGGGACGTGGAAGAGCTCGACGCGATCCTGAAATACACCTTCATGTGCAACAAGCCGGTGGCCGTTCTCACGGATGCCACCTTCTGGGGAGGCTATGGCGACCAATGATCCGTTCCGAGGTATTGAAGGAAATCGCCCCGATCCTGCGCGACCAGCTGGTGGTCTGCAACATCGGCATCCCAAGCCAGGAACTCCATGCCATCGACGACCAGCCGACGAATTTCTACATGCTGGGCACGATGGGGCTGGCCTCGTCCATCGGACTTGGCCTCGCGCTGGTGCAGCCCAAGCCCGTGATCGTGATCGACGGCGACGGCTCGGTCCTGACAAATCTCGGCACGCTGCCCACGATCGCGAACAACGTGGCACACAACTACATCCTGCTGATCGTCGACAACGGCTCTTACGGATCGACCGGTGATCAGCCGACCTATGCCGGCATGAAGACGTCGCTGGCCGGAATGGCCAGGGCGGCAGGCTGCGAGCGCGTGATCGAGTGCGAGGCCGCGGATACCGGCCGCGTTCTCAGGGATGCCCTGGACGCGGGCGAGATGACGATCATCGTCTGCAAGTGCGAAAGCGGCAACGCCAGGCACCCGGTCATCACGATGGACCCTGTGACGATCCGCGACCGTTTCATGGCCGCCGTCAGAACCTGATGGGCGCGAATGCCATTCATTCGACCGGCGACGCGCGCCGCATCGCGCGAAAGCGCCTGCCAAGGATGGTATTCGACTACATCGACGGTTCGGCGGGCAGCGAATGCGGCGCCAGGCGGAACAGGGACGCATTCGACAGCGCCCCCCTGGTTCCGCGGGTTCTGCGCGACGTCAGGGACCGGACGCTTGCAACGACCCTGTTCGGCGAAAGGCCGGAGCGTCCTTTCGGAATCGCGCCAATGGGCATGTGCAACCTTGCGGGTCCCGGTGCAGACCTCATGCTTGCCCGTCTCGCCGCCAGATACCGGGTGCCGCATTGCGTCTCGACCGTGGCGTCGACACCGATGGAGGACCTCTTCGAGGCCGCCGAAGGCCACGCCTGGTTTCAGCTCTATTTCAGCGGCGATGGCACAAGGACGTTCAGCCTTGTCGATCGTGCCAGGGCCGCAGGCTTTGCGACGCTCGTTCTGACGGTCGACGTTCCCGAAATCGGCAGGCGCCCGCGGGAATTGCGGCATGGTTTCAAGATGCCGTTCCGGCTGGGGCCGCGGCAATTCCTGGATTTCGCGCTGCACCCGCGCTGGTCGCTTGCGACTCTTGCGCATGGGCCTCCGGACCTGGCGAATTTCCGGATGCCGGGATTTGCATTCGACCGCACCGAAAGCCGCGCCGGCGCTGACTTTTCCACGCTGGCGCGCATCCGGGATGCCTGGCCGGGACGGCTGGTCGTCAAGGGCGTTCTCGATGCCGCGGACGCCGCAGCCCTAAAAAGGGCCGGCGTCGATGCGGTCCAGGTTTCGAACCACGGCGCGCGACAACTGGAAAGCGCGCCAGCCGCCTTCTCTGCCTTGCCGATCATCCGCGCAGAGCTGGGTCCGGATTTCCCGATCTTCTTCGATAGCGGGGTCAGGACCGGAGAAGATGTCTTGAAGGCACTCGATGCAGGCGCGGATTTCGTCTTTCTCGGCCGTCCGCTGCTCTACGCGATCGCGGCGGCGGGCGAGGCCGGACTGGAACGTCTATGGGACCTGCTCGGCGACGAACTCGACATCGCCGTCGCGATGACGGGCCGCAGATCGCCGCGGCAAGCGACATCGCCGGGTTCCGGCAAAGAGGTGGCTTGAACGCCCCCGCACGCCCCTCGGCGCGATTCCACGCCCGTGGCAACCGGGGATTTCGTGACGAAGTCAGCGCCCGGAATCCAGAAACGCGCGGGCCTGGTCCCGGGATTCGAAGATGTGTGTGCGTGCCTCGGGGAAAACTGCGCCGAGCTTCATCCGCATGAAGGCCGACCCTGAATAGCGCGAGACCTGGCCATAAAAGCGCTCGGTCAGGTCGGCCACCATCCGCGCCCAGTCGGCCTCGAGCGCCTCGTCGATCCGGAACCCGTCGTAGTTGACGATCACGTCGACGCGCCCCGGCTGGTCCTGGCAGACCTGCGCCACCAGCCGGCCGACACGGTCGACTTCGTCGCGGCTGCGCACCCGCATCTTCTCGAAGTTCAGGAACAGCCGCCCGCTGGCCGGGTCCACGGCGATGCGGTCCGGCAGGTCCAGGTGCAGCAGGTCGGTGCGCAGGTCCATCTCGGGCTCGCGGAAGATGCGCGGGTCCATCTCCGCGATCTCGCCGACCAGCGGGCGCGCCTCCATCAGCGCGATCACGTCGCGCTCGGCGTCGATACCCGGCGCGATCTCGGTCAGCTTCAGCCCCTCGGGCGTCAGTTCGAATACGCAGCGCTCGGTGACGTAAAGCACCGGCTGGCCGAGCCGCGCGGCCCGCGCGCCGGAGAAGGTGATTTGCTCCACCGCCTTCAGGAACTTGCGCGACCGGCCCTCCTGCCGGATCTCCACCGCCCCGTCGGCGACGGCGACGTCGAGCCCCTGGGCGGTGAAGGTGCCGGCGAAGACCACCGCGCGGGCGTTCTGGCTGATGTTGATGAAGCCGCCGGCACCCGCGAGCCGCGGCCCGAAGCGCGAGACGTTGACGTTGCCGGCCGCGTCGGCCTGGGCGAGGCCGAGGCAGGTCATGTCGAGCCCGCCGCCGTCGTAGAAGTCGAACTGTGCGTTCTGCGGGATCACCGCGTCGCAATCGACCGCCGCACCGAAATCGAGGCCCGAGGCCGGCTGGCCGCCGACGACACCGGGCTCGGCGGTCAGCGTCAGGTGATCGAGCAGCCCCTCCTCGGCGGCGACCGAGGCGACGCCCTCGGGCATGCCGATGCCGAGGTTCACGACGCCGTTGACCGGCAACTCGAAGGCGCAGCGCCGGGCGATCACCTTGCGCGCATCGAGCGGCATCGGCGGGATTTCCCCCGCGGGCGGGCGAATGCGGTTGGTGAATGCCTGGCTGAAGACGGTGCGGTAGGTCTGCAGGTGGTTCTCGGGCCTCGCCACCACCACGGCGTCGACCAGGATGCCGGGGATTTGCACCTCGCGCGCGGGAAGGGTGTGCGCGCGCGCCACCCGCTCGACCTGCACGATCACCACGCCGCCGGCATTCCTGACCGCCATCGCCTGGGCGAGGTTGTCGATGGTCAGCGCCTCGCGCTCCATCGTCACGTTGCCGGCCTCGTCGGCGGTGGTGCCGCGCAGCAGCGCCACGGTCAGCCGCTGCGCCGGGTAGTACAGCACCTCCTCGCCGCCGATCTCCATCAGCTCGACCTGCGGGTCGGTGGAGATGTCGTTGACCGCGCCGCCGCCGTTCCGCGGATCGACAAAGGTTTCCAGCCCGACCTTCGACAACATGCCCGGCTTGCCTGCCGCGATGTCGCGGTAAAGCTCGCTGATCACGCCCTGCGGCAGGTTCCAGCCCTCGATCTTGCCCGCAGTCGCCAGCGCCGCGACCTTGGGGATCAGCCCCCAGTGCCCGCCGACGACGCGCCTCAACAGCCCCTCGTGGCCCAGCCGGTTCAGCCCGCGGTCCCTGCCGTCGCCCTGGCCGGCGGCGAAGACCAGGGACAGATCGCGGGGATGGCCAGTGTCGAGAAACCGCGTTTCGATCGCGGCCAGCAATTCGTCCGGAACACCGATGCCGACAAAGCCCGAGGTGGTGAGCGTATCGCCGTCCTTGACGAGGGCAGCGGCTTCGGCGGCGGAGACGATCTTGTTGCGCATGGCGCCAGTTTAGGCCGCTGTCCAGCCGCCTACTACCGGCAACGCGATGCCGGTGAACATTTCCGCCGCGCCCGAGCGCAGAAACCACGCCGGGTCGGCGAGTTGGCTGACGGCGACGGGCCTTTCGATCCATTGCGCTGCGCGAAGGATGCCAGACAGAGGACGTTGTGCTGCCCCGCCCGCGAACCGACGAAATGCGCCTGACCGAGGAATTCCTTGCGATCAAGTGCAAGCTCTGCGCGATGCTGGACCATTGATCCCCGGCAAGGCCGGCGCGGGGCGGCATCGCCGGCGGGACGCGCCGATGCGAGCCTTCGGAACAGCGGACAAGCGTTGAATTGCATCGCGAGCGGGCGGAGCACCGCCAGGACGCTCGGTCGCCTGGGTGAATTCAATCAGATCGCCCGACGCACCGCCAGACCGTTCGGGCCTTGTGTTTCACGTCGGCCAGCGGGCTACGGGTGGAAGGATCGTTTAACGTATTCAAGTTGTTCGGCAGACGCCGTTAATCTGTGTTAACGTGGCGGCAATGGATTGACCAAACGGGCGGTCGGGTCCGTTTTCGGCGGCTCGGCCACCCAAGAAAATGGGGGATTGAGCCATGGGATTTTCGCAGTTTCTTCGTTCGCGCGCCGGCTGTCAGCGCCGCGCATTGGCAACCGTTGCGTCGGGTCTCTTCCTGGCTCCGGCCCTGGCCAATGCCGGCGGACACACGCCGATCTATGATATCCAGGGTGCGGGCCATTTGTCGCCCTTCGCGGGGGTCGAGGTGACCACTCAGGGCGTCGTGACGGCGCTGGCCTTCAGGGGGTATTACATCCAGGACCCGACCGGCGATGGCGATGATGCCACATCCGACGGAATGTTCGTATTCGAACCGGGGTCATTGCCGGAAATCGGCGATCTGTTGCAGCTTACCGATACCGTGACCGAATTCGTCCCGGGCGGATGCGGGACCGGCAATTTGTCCATCACACAGATGTCCAGCCCGGACACGACCCTGCTTGCACCGGGCACTCCGCTGCCGGACCCCGTGCTCGTCGGACAGAAGGGGCGCATCCCGCCCAGCGAGGTGGTGATCAGCGCAAGCGAATTGCCCGTCAACCAACAGCCATCGTTCTGCGCCGGCGGCGGCGATGCCGGCGTGTTCAATCCCGATGTCGACGGGATCGACTTTTACGAAAGCCTCGAGGGCATGCTGGTCACGATCGACGACCCGGTGGCGGTCTCGGGCACGAGAACCTTCAGCCCGTTCGCCAGCGAGATCTTCACGCTTGCCAGCAGGGGCAAATTCATCGCCCCGCAAGATGCCCGGACCAGGCGCGGCGGAATCGAGCTGCAGCCCCACCCGGACAATCTGGGCGACCAGAACCCCGAGCGGGTGCAAATCCAGTTCGACCCGACGATCAGCGACGGCTTTCCGGTTCCGGCGATTCCCGTCGGAAGCAGGCTGAGCGACGTGACCGGCGTCGTCGGCTACAGTTTCGGCAATTTCGAGGTGAACGTCACCGAGCCGTTCCAATGGCAGACCTCGCGCAACGTCCGCGAGGCGACGTATCTGTTCCCGGCCCACGACCGGGTCACGGTCGCCAGCTACAACGTCCTGAACCACTCTGCCACTTTTGCCGACGATGCCCAGCGGGCGACCCTGGCGTCGCAGATCGTCAACAACCTGCGAAGCCCCGATGTCATCGCGCTGCAGGAAATCCAGGACAACAACGGCGAGCTTGATGACGGGACGGTCGATGCGTCGCAGACGCTGCAGGCGCTGGCAGACGCAGTGTGGCAGGCGGGGGGGCCGATGTATTCCTTCGTCGATGTCGCACCTATCGACAACACGTCCGGCGGCGTGCCCGGCGGCAATATCCGCAATGCCTTCTTCTACAACCCCGATCGCGTCGGGCTGATCGGGCTCACGTCCTTGACTCCGGCCGAGCTGGCCGGCGCCGGCGTCTCTGAGCCGAATGCGTTCGACGGCACACGTGACCCCCTGGCGGCGACGTTCAGCTTCGGCGGCGAGCAGTTCATCGTGGTCAACAACCATCTGACGTCGAGGTTCGGTTCCACGCCGGTCTTCGGCGGGCCGCAGCCCTTCGTTCAGGCCGGCGAGGCCGAGCGCGCGTCGCAGACCGGCGCGCTGAATGAATACGTCGACCACCTGCTGGGCATCGACGCCGATGCGCACGTGATCGTGCTGGGCGATCTGAACACGTTCCAGTGGACCGACGACCTGGCGGAAATCCTGCCCGGCACCGGCCCGGATCGGGTGCTGACGAACCTGATACCGGCAAGGCTTGAAGGTACGGACAGGGACAACGTCTATACCTTCAACTTCGAGGGCAACTCGCAGGCGCTGGATCATTTCTTCATCACAGACGGGCTTTGGCAGCACGCCAAGTTCGATATCGCTCACGTCAACGTCGATTTCCCCCGCGTGGATCAGAGCGTGGGCAGCGACCACGAGCCGCTGATCGCCAGTTTCAAGTTGAAATAGCCGCGACGGGGCAAGCGACACGGGCGCCTTTCGGGCGCGCGCCGGTATTCGCGAGACTCGGAAAGATATTGCCTTCCGCGCGGCGCGACCCGGCCCGGCGCGTGACCGTGCGACCGTCCCGGGGCCGTCATCGGCATAGTCCGGCGCCCCTTGCGCGTGGGCATGAAGTTCAGCACACGCGGGCGGCACCGGAATCCGCAGTCGCCCGGGGTGCGGATCAGAACGCGCCGGCTGCCACCAGGTCGGCATGCCTGTCGCGGTCGAACCACCAGAACTCGACGCCCCGGTTGAAGTCGTAGACCGCCGGTTCCGCGGGCATACCGAAGACATCCCAGACCGCGACACGGTGCGCGTTGATGTGCCAGTTGCCGATCCAGATGTGTTTCGACCGCAGCACCCGGTCGAGTGCCCGCGCCGCGATCACCAGCTCGTCGCGCGTCTCCGATGCGACCGCGCGTTCGATCAGGGCGTCCACGACCGGGTCGGCGAGACCGCTGAGGTTGTTGCTGCCCTCTGCCGCGGCGGCAGCAGAGCCGTAGAAGGCGCGCAGTTCGGCCCCCGGCATGACCTGCACCTGCCACGCCGCGGTCGCCAGGTCGAAATCGTATTTCTTGCGCCGCTCGGCCCAGGCGCCGGGGTCGATCAGTTCGAACTCGATATCGACGCCCACGCTCTTGAGGTTCTCGGTGAACGGCACCATCACCCGTTCGAGGCTGCGGCTGTCGTCGGGAAACCCGAGCGTCAGGACCTCGCCGGCCGCGTTGCGGCGCATCCCGTCGGCGCCCACGGTCCAGCCCGCGGCATCCAGAAGCCGCCCGGCCTCGCGCAGCGCCGACCGGTCGCGCGCCGTGGGCGCGCCCGGGTAGGGCACGTGCGGCGGCTCGGTGAAGATTTCGGGCGGCAGGCGGTCGCGGTACTCGTCCAGCAGCGCCAGTTCGGCACCCTCCGGCAGTCCCGCCGCCTGCATGTTCGTGTTTTCGAAGAAGCTGTCCGTGCGCCTGTAGGCTTTGTAGAACAGCGTCTCGTTGGTCCACTCGAAGTTGAACGCATATTCCAGTGCCCGGCGCACCCGGATGTCCTGCAGGACTGGGCGCCGCATGTTGAACCAGATGCCCTGTGCGTTGGCCGGCCGAGCATCGGGCAGCAGCATCTGCTTCACCCAGCCACGCTGCGCCGCGGGGAAATCGTAGCCCGTCGCCCAGGACGAGGACCGGTACTCGACCCGCATCAGGTATTCGCCGGCGGCGAAGGCCTCGAGCCCGACGATGTCGTCGGCGAAGTATTCGTAGGCGAAGCACTCGAAGTTGTTCTTGCCGGCATTCACCGGCAGGTCGCGGCCCCAGTAGTCGGGGTCCTTGCAGAACCGAATCGAGCGCGGCGGATCGACGGCGGCCAGCCTGTAGGGCCCGGACCCGAGCGGCGGCGTCATCCAGGTCTCGTCGAACGGATTGTCCGCGTAGAAATGCTCTGGCAGGACGGGCAGTTCGGCGATGTCCCCCGGAAGCGCTCGGCCGGCGCCCGGTGCAAGATCGAACCGCACCCGCCGGGCGCCTTCGGCCTTCACCTCGACGACGTCCGACAGCAGGTTTCGGTAATAGGGATGGCCCCGGGTCTTCAGCGCGTCGATCGTGAAGACGACGTCGCCCGCGCTTACAGGATCGCCGTCATGAAACCGCGCCTCGGGTCGCAGGTTGAACGCGATGTACGACAGATCTTCGGGGTACTCGATGCTTTCCGCGATCAGACCGTAAAGCGCATCCGGCTCGTCGTAGGCACGCACCATCAGGCTGTCGTACATGTGCTGGCCCACCTCGGGCGCGCTGTCGCCCTTGATGATGAAGACGTTCAGGCTGTCGAAGGTCGGTGTGCCGTAAAGCTGGCGCTGGCTCATCGTGCCGCCCTGCGGGGCATCTGGATTCGCATAGGCGAAATGCGTGAAGTCGGGGGCGTATTTCAGGTCGCCGAAGGCCGAATAGCCGTGGCTGACGGTGACCTGCGCGGCGGCCGGAACGGCGAGCGCCGCAGTTGCGATGAATGCTGCAATCAACCGGTTCAATTGTCGCCCCGTGGTCAGGACCGAAGTGGTTCCGGGCCTCCGAACAGCCAGCCTGGCTCTGGCCCCATGAACGGGAGTCTCATCGTTCGCGGGGCGCGATTCAAGCGTGTAATGTCGAAAGCCCTCTGTCCGCCCCGCAACGGCGGCAATGACCCCGCCGCCCGAAACGCCAATCCCTGCCGGCGGCACGACACGGTGCCGATGCCGCAGATGCCCCGGCCTCGGGCGTCGTCCGGTGCCGGACAGACGGCGGACGGTCTGCCCGGGCCCTGGCGTTTGCCGGCCGAAGCATGGGCCGCGCACTCGGGCGCCGTCATGGCGAAGTCCCTTCGGGTCACGCACCGGCGTAAGTAGCGCCTCGACCTCGGCGCGCAGCTGTCCGTCGCGCGCAAGGTGCGTGTTCCTGACACGCGGCTTGATCGTGCCCGCCAGTAGCATTAGTTATAGACCTATAACCTCTCTGCATTCGGAGGCCGAAACCCCGAACGATCGAAAGGAGCGCTGAAGGATGGTTTCCTCGAGGGCTCAAGCCCCGGAACGCTCGCCCGATCTGAATGGCGTTGCGATCCCGGCGGCGGTTTTCGGATTCGCCACGCCGGTTTCGGCCGGCAGCGTCCCTATCGGTGCCGGCGAGAGGCGATCAGTCGCTGCACTGGCGCCACGGGTCGGGCTCTGGGCGGCGGTCGCGCCTGGCCTGTGCCGCGACGCACGCACGTGTTGAGGACCCGGAGACCGGCGGTGGACCGACGGGCTGAGATCATCCGCGCCGCCCTGAACCTCGCCTTCGAACTGGGTCCGGATCGCGTCACGACCGGATTGATCGCGGATCGCCTGGGAGTGACGCAACCTGCGATCTACAAGCATTTTCCCAGCAAGGCGGACATCTGGGGTGCGGCGACCGAGGGACTGTGCGCGGCGATCGCGGAAAACGTCGCCCGTGCGGCAGATGAACCGCGGCCGGACGCACGCCTTCGCAAGCTTGTGATGGGTCATCTTCACCTGCTGCATGACAACCCGGCCTTGCCGGAAATCATGGTGATGCGCGACCCGGACGGGGGCCAGAGCGAATTGCGGTCTCGTGTACGGGCCAGCATGACGGGTTTTCGACAGGCCCTTACCCGGGCAATAGACGAGGCGCGCGCGGGCGGCCTCTATCGTGCCGACATTGACGTCGGAGATTGCGCGACGCTGATATTCGGTGTCATCCAGAGCCTAGTGCTGAGGCTTCTGCATCTCCGCGACCCCGGCGACCTTCTGAAAGAGGGCGAAAGGTTGCTGGATCTGCAGCTGTTGCTGTTTGCCGGAACAGGGGAATGCCAGTGCGACACGTCCTGAAGCTCTTTCTCGTCACGTTGCCGCTCGTCGCCGCAGGCGCGGGCATCCTGGCCTACATGGTCGCGACCAGCCCGCCACCCGAGCGCACGCCGCTGGCCGAGCGGGCGACGCCGGTGCGGGTGATCGTCGCCAGAACCCAGGCCGTTGCCCCCAGGATCGTCGGGTTCGGCCTGATCAGCCCGGCCCGCATCTATGAGGCCATCGCCCAGGTCAGCGGCAATGTCGAGCATGTCCACCCCGCGCTGCAGAAAGGCGCGATCCTGCCGGCCGGGTCGTTGCTCGTGCGGCTGGCGCCGGCGGACTTCAATCTCGCGATCGCGCAGGCCAAGGCCAACATACGCGCCGCAGAGGCGCGGCTGGCGGAGCTTGAGGTATCCGAGGCAAACCTGGTGTCCGCCCTCGAGATCGAGGCAGAGGCGCTGGCGCTGAAGGCTGCCGATCTCGAACGCGCCGAAACGCTTTTCGCGAATGGCACGATACCGCAGACCACGCGCGACGCCGCGCGGGCCGCGCTATTGGCGCAGCGGCAGAAGGTCCAGTCCGTCGAAAGCTCGCTGGCGCTTCTGCCGACCCAGCGAGCCGTGCAGACCGAGCAGATCGCCGTTTATCGCGCCAACCTTGAAACGGCGCAGCTGAACCTCGCCCGCACCGAGCTGACGTTGCCGTTCACCGCGCGCGTGGCTTCGGTCGCGGTCGAAACCGGGCAGTTTCTGCGCTCGGGGCAGACCGCCGCCGTGCTGGACGGGATCGCCGCCGCCGAGGTCGAGGCGCAAGTTCCGATCGCCGCGATGCGAACGCTTCTGCAGTCGAGCCGTCCGGATGTCGGCACGATGGCCATCGATCCTTCGGCGCTGACGGACATTCTGCATAGCCTGGGCCTGACGTCAGAGGTGCGTCTGCGGGTGGGCGATGACGTTCTGGTCTGGCGTGCCACCGTGGACCGGATCAGCGATGCGATCGACGTGAAGACCGGGACGCTGGGGGTGATCGTTCGGGTCGATACGGCCTATTCCGATTTCGAGCCGGGCGAACGGCCGCCGCTGACCAAGGGCATGTTCGTCGAGGTGGCACTAAGAAGCCAGCCGCTGAGCGGCGTCGTCGTTCCGCGCAGCGCGCTGCGGGACGGGCACATCCTGGTGGCGGATGCCCAAAGCCGGCTGCGGCTGGTTCCGGTGACGTCCCGGCTGGCGCAGGACGGGATCGCCGTAATCACCGAGGGTGTCGAGCCGGGTGCCCGCATCGTGGTCAGCACCCCAAGCCCGATCATGGGCGGGATGTTGCTGGAAGTGACCGAGGACGCGGACCTGCAGGCATGGCTGTCTGCCGCGGGGCAAGCCGAATGATCAGGTACTTCGCCGGCCACCCGACCATCGCCAACCTGCTGATGATCCTGTTTCTGACCGCGGGCCTTTTCGTCGCGCCGACATTGCTGCGAGAGACCTTTCCGAGGGCAGAGCAGAACGAGGTCGAGATCACCATCCCCTATCCCGGCGCGCGCGCGGAGGATGTCGAAAGCGCGATCTGCGAGCGGGTCGAGAACGCGCTGGACGCGGTGACCGGCATCGACCGGCAGACCTGCGAGGCGCGCGAGGGCTCGGCCCGCGCCGTCGTCCGGATGCGCGAGGGCGAGAACTATCAGGCGTTCGTGGCCGATGTGACGTCCGAAATCGAGGCGATCACCGACTTTCCCGACCGGGCAGAAGCCGCCAGCCTACGGCCGCTGGGCCAAACCGACTTCGTCGCCTCCGTCGCGGTCACGGGCCCCGAGGCCCGGCCCGATCTGAAGGACCTGGCCGAAGACATCCGTACCCGGATGCTGCGCTGGGGCGGCATCCCCAAGGTCGATATCCGCGGTTTTTCGACGCGCGAGCTTCATATCGGACTGAAGCCGGAGGCGCTGCACCAGTTCGGCGTCTCGGTCCCGGACATCGCCCGGCTGGTACAGTCCGGCAGCCTGGACCTGCCCGCCGGCAGCATCGAGACCACCACCGAAACCCTGCTGATCCGGGTCGCCGAAGAGCGCCGCGCGGTCGCCGATCTGGCGGCGCTGGTGGTGCGCTCGTCGTCCGCCGGCGGGCAGGTCCGGCTGGGCGACATCGCCGAGATCACCGAGCGCTTCACGCTCGACGATGACGTCATCGTCTTTGATGGCCGTCCCGCCGCGATCCTCGACATCAACAAGACCCGGGCCGAGGATTCGCTGCGCATCGTCGACGATCTGCAGGCGTTTCTCGCCGCCGAGCGCCAGCAGGCGCCGCCCGGCGTGACGATGGAGATCACCGCGGACGCCGCTTCGGTGGTGCGCGACCGCCTGACCCTGGTGGTCGTCAACGGCCTGCAGGGGCTGGGCCTGGTCTTCCTGGTGTTGTGGCTGTTCTTCGGTCTGCGGTTTTCGTTCTGGGTGGCGATGGGCCTGCCGGTGTCGTTCATGGGCGGCGTCGCGCTGATGGGGCTGGTGGGTTACTCGCTCAACCTGATGACGACGCTCGGCCTGCTGATCGTCATCGGGCTGTTGATGGACGACGCGATCGTCATCGCCGAGAACATCGCGCGGCTGCGCGAAAGGGGTCGAAGCGCGATGGAAGCGGCGGTCGAGGGCGCAACCCAGGTGTTCCCCAACGTGCTGGCATCCTTTGGCACGACCGCGCTGATCTTCGGCTCGCTTGCATTCCTGCAAGGCGATCTGGGCGCGGTCCTGCGGGTGGTTCCGGTGGTGATGCTGTTCGTGCTGGCGGTTTCGCTGGTCGAGGCCTTCCTGATCCTGCCGCACCACCTGATCCACAGTCTCGAAGCGCCGCGAGAGGCCGGCGGCGTGACCGCGCGGGTCGAGGCGGCGCTGGTCTGGACGCGCGAGCGGCTGATCGGGCCGTTCGTCGATCTGACCATTCGCTGGCGCTATGCGACCGCCGGTCTGAGTTTCGCGGTTCTGCTGGTTTCGGTGGCCATGCTGGCGGGCGGCTATCTGAAATTCACGGCTTTCCCCGAGCTTGACGGCGACACCATCGTTGCGCGGGTCCTCCTGCCGCAGGGCACGCCGCTGTCACGCACCGAAGCGGTCGTGGCGCGGCTGGAGGACGGGCTGGCAGAGGTCAACGCCCGGCTGGCGCCGGAACAGCCCGGAGGCGCCGACCTGATCCGGCACGTCACGGTCTTCTACGGCGTGAACCGCGACGCGTTCGAGAGCGGCGCCCATGTGGCGACCGTCAGCGTCGATCTCTTGCCCTCGGCCGAACGTGCCCACCGCCCCGACGCGATCATGGCGCTCTGGCGCGATATCGTCGGGCCGGTGCCGGACGTCATCAGCCTCAAGTATGCGGAATCGACCATCGGTCCGGCGGGCATCGCCATCGACCTGCGGCTCAGGGGCGATGACCTTGCGCAACTCAAATCGGCTTCGGTCGAGCTGCAGGGCTGGATCTGGCAATATGCCGGCGTCACTTCGGTGCTGGACGACCTGCGCCCGGGCAAGCGGGAACTGCGCGTCACCCTGAACGATGCCGCGGGTCCGATGCAGATCACCGCAGCGATGATCGCCGACCAGCTGAGGGCCGCCTATTTCGGTACCACGATCAGCGAAATGCAGGTCAGCGGCAGCCTTCTGGAAGTCACCGCCCAGTTCGCCGCCGAGGATCAGGGCGGGTACCGGTCCTTCGACGATTTCACCGTCACCCGTGCCGATGGCTCGGCCGTGCCGCTGAGCATTGTCGCCAAGGTCGAGACCGGGCAGGGCCACGCCCGCATCAATCGTGAAAACGGGTTTCGAACGGTGACGGTTCAGGGCACCATCGACACCCGCACCGCCAATGCCAACGCGATCGTCGGCGACACGCTTGCAAGGTTCGTCCCCGGGCTCCTGGCCCGCTACCCCGGCGTGACGCTCGATGTCGAGGGCCAGAATGCCGAGGCCGGGGAGACGCAGCAATCCATGCTAAAGGGGTTTCTGGCCGGACTGATCGGGGTGTTCCTGCTGCTCAGCTTCCTGTTCCGGTCCTATGTCGAGCCGGTCGTGGTGATGCTGGTCATTCCGCTGTCGCTCAGCGGGTCGATCTTCGGCCACATGGCGATGGGGCTGGATTTCTCGATGCCGAGCATGCTGGGTTTCGTCGCCCTGGCCGGGGTGGTGGTCAACAACTCGATCCTGCTGGTCGATTTCGTCAAGCGCGAACACGGCGATGCGACGACGGTCGCCATCGCGGCCGCGCGCGCTGCGCGTGCCCGGTTCCGGGCGATCTTTCTGACCACGACGACGACGGCCGCGGGGCTGCTGCCGATCCTGACGGAAACCAGCCTGCAGGCGCAGATCCTGATTCCGCTGGTGGCAAGCCTGGTGTTCGGCCTGCTCGCGGCCAGCCTGATCGTGCTGTTCGCGCTTCCCGCCATCTACGCGATCCTGGATGATCTGGGCCTGAGCGCCCTGGCGCGTGAACGAAGGGCAGAGGCCGCGGGAAAACCGCTTCGCCCCTGAACCTCTCGCTTTGAAGTGGTGCGCAAGGCGTTGCCGGTACGACACCGTGAAGCGCGGGCATCAGCACAATAGCAACCCCGGCCTGTCGGCCGTACTCGGCAGGCTTGGCCCAGACCGCCCCTGCAATCGGCCTGGCACCCTTGAGACCGGCGGCAAGGCGCCGTGCAAGAGCCGATGCCGGCTCGGCATTCCGGGTTCTGTGCGCGCTTCCGCGTCCGCCGCGTCCCTCGATCAGGCCTTCGGCGCGGTGATGGCGGCGTAGTCCTCCGGTTCGCGGTGCTTGGCGAAGGCGAAGATGTTCTCCTTGATCTCGGCGCAGCGGTCGAGGTCCACGGTCGCGGTGATCAGTTCGTCATCCACCGTCGTGGTCTTGGCGATGACCTCGCCCAGCGGCGACACGATCACGCTGCCGCCGATCAGGTCGCAGCCTTCCTCGCGCCCGGCCTTGGCGACCGAGACGGCCCACATCCCGTTCTGGTAGCAGCCGGCCTGCACCGATAGCTCGTTGTGGAAATACTGCAGATAGTCGTGCGACGGCGCCGGCGGGTAGTGGAACGGCGTGTTGTAGCCCAGCACCACCAGCTCGGCCGCGTTCAGGCCCAGAACGCGCCAGGTTTCCGGCCAGCGCCGGTCGTTGCAGATGCACATGCCCACCTTGCCATCGAAGGCGTCGAAGACCCGGAACCCGGTGTCGCCTTTCTCGAAATACCGCTTTTCCAGGTGCTGGAACGGGCGCCAGTCCTCGTGCTCGCGGTGGCCGGGAAGGTGGATCTTGCGGTACTTGCCGACGATCTTGCCGGTCTGGTCCACCAGGATCGCGGTGTTGAAATGCCGGCCCTCCGGCGTCAGTTCGGCGTAGCCGAGATGAAAGCCGATGCCGAGTTCCGCGGCCTTCTCGAAGAGCGGCCGGGTTTCGGCCGAGGGCATCTCGGTCTCGAAATACGCGTCGATCTCTGCCGGGTCCTCCATGAACCAGCGCGGAAAGAACGTGGTCAGCGCCAATTCGGGGAACACCACCAGCCGCGCGCCGCGGGCGTGGGCCTGTTTCATCAGGTCGATCATCCGCGCCACAGCCGAGGCGCGGCTTTCGTCGCGCGCGATCGGGCCAAGCTGGGCGCCCGCTGCGATGAATTTCCGGCTCATTCGCTTACTCCTGCTAGTTCCAGCGCCACGTCCAGAAGAATCTGGGCCCCGGCGGCAAGGTCGGCCGCGTCGGTGTGCTCGTTGATGTTGTGGCTCAGCCCGCCCGCCGAGGGCACAAAGACCATCGCCGTGGGGCAGTTGGGTGCGAACATCTGCGCGTCGTGCCCGGCGCCGGAGGGCATCCGGCGCACGCTCATCTGCCGGGCGCGGGCGGCGGCCTCGACCCGCGCCACGATGCTTTCGTCGAAATCGACCGGCGCGAAACGCGCCAGCTTGCGTGAGGCGAGGGTGCAGCCCTCGTTGCGCGCGGCCTCCTCGGCGAATTTCGCCAGCCGGGTCTCTGCCTCGACCAGGCGGTCCTCGGAGGTGTTGCGCAGATCGACCGTCAGCCGGGCGTGCAGCGGCACCACGTTGACCAGCCCCGGCGAGACCTCGAACACGCCCACTGTTGCGACTTGCGGCGGGCCGAAATCGGTCGCGATCTGGCGCGCCTCGGCGGCGATCCGCGCCGCGACCACGCCCGCGTCGTGGCGCAGCGCCATCGGCGTGGTGCCGGCGTGGTTGGACTGGCCTTCGATGGTGTATTCGGTCCAGCTGATGCCCTGCACGCCCGTGACCGCGCCGATGCGGATGCCCTCGTGCTCCAGCACCGGGCCCTGCTCGACATGCAGCTCCAGATAGGCGGCGGGGATCATGCTGCGCGGCGGAATGTCGCCGGCATAACCGATGCGACGCAACTCCTCGCCCAGAACGCCGTCGCCGCTGGTGGCGATCGTGGCCAGCATCTCGTCGAGATCCAGCGCGCCCTGATGCACGCCCGAGCCCATCATGTCGGGCGCGAAACGGGCGCCCTCCTCGTTGGTGAAGGCGGCCACGGCGATCGGCTTGCGGGTGGTGACGCCCGCGTCGTTCAGCGCCGCGACCACCTCGAGCCCGGCCATCACCCCGGCGACGCCGTCGTAGAGCCCGCCGGTCGCGACCGAGTCGATATGCGAGCCCATCATCACCGGTGGCCCGTCCTCGGCGCCCGCGCGGATGCCCCAGATATTGCCGATGACGTCGATATGGACGCTCATCCCCAATTCGCGCAGCCAGGCGACGAACTGGTCGCGGCCCGCCTTGTCCTCGTCGGTCATCGCCAGGCGGCAGACCCCGCCGCCCGGCAGGGCGCCGATCTGTCCCATGGTCCGGATGCGGCCGGACAGGCGCGCGGCGTTGATGCTGACCGAGGTCATGCCCGGCCCTCCCGCACGTCCCGTGCGGTGGCCCCGACGATGCGCTTGAACAGGTCCGGATCGGTGTCGCCCTCGGTGCCGAAGACCAGCACCCGCGATTGCGCGTCCAGACCAAGCGCGCGGCGGGCCTCGTCATCGCCCATCGCCGCGATCAGGCCGGCGATCCCGGCGACCGCGGATTCCCCGGCCGCGATTGGCGTGTCGCCGCCCGTCGGGCGGGCCAGCCGGCGCATCGCCGCGATGGCCGCGTCATCGCTCAGCGCCATGGCCGCGTCGCCGTGATCCTTCAGGATTTCCCAGGCCAGCGCCGACACCTCGCCGCAGGCAAGGCCGGCCATCAGCGTGTCCAGATCGCCCTCGACCACGGTCGGGGCGCCGGCGCGGTAGCTGTCGACCCAGCAGGCCGAGCGGTCGGGGTCGGCCAGCACGATGGTGGGCCGCGCGTCGCCCCAGCGCCGCTTGGCCTGGGCCGCAACCGCGGCGGCCATGCCGCCGACGCCGGTCTGCAGGAAGATGTGGGTCGGCTTTTCGCCCATCTCGTCCAGCGCTTCGGCCCCCATCAGCTCGTAGCCCTGCATCACGTCCTTTGGGATCTCCATGTAGCCCTCGTAGGACGTGTCCGAGACCACGAACCAGCCTTCGCGGCTGGCGCAGGCCTGCGCCTCGCGCACGCTGTCGTCGTAATTGCCCTCGCAGCGCCGGACCTCGGCGCCGTAGGCCTCGATCGCCGCCTTGCGGCCCTCGGAGACGGTGGCGTGGATGAAGATCACGCAAGCACAGCCAAAGGTCTGCGCACCCCAGGCGACGGACCGGCCATGGTTGCCGTCGGTGGCGCAGCAGACGGTGATGTCCTTCACAAGGTCGGCGCGGCTGCCGTCGGTGATCTCTGACATCGGCACCGGTTGGCCGAGCTTGGCCTCCAGCTGGCGCTGCAGCAGGCGGGCCACCGCGTAGGCACCGCCCAGCGCCTTGAAGCTGCCCAGACCAAAGCGCCCGCCCTCGTCCTTGAAGTGGATGGACCCGACCCCGATCTCGGCGGCCAGCCCGGGCAGCGGCACCAGCGGCGTTTCGGCGTAGCCCGGCCACGAGGTGATCGTGTCCCGCGCCGCACGGAACGCGGCGTCGTTGAGAATGGCGTCCTGCGACTTGCTCCACGGCGCCGATTTGCTGGCAGAGGCATTCTTCACAAGGCTGAAGGGCAGAGTTTGGGCGGTGTTTGCAGCGGACATGAGAGCACGGTGTCAGGGGGATCAGTGCCTGGGAGAGACCCGGGCGAAGCAGCGGTGGCTCCGGGCGGGCGGTCCGCCCGGAGCGTGCAGGCGTCAGAACGCCGCCTTTTCCTCTTCGATCGCGGCCAGCAGGGCGTCCAGCATGTCGATGCCGGCGGTGCCATACTGCTTTTCGATCAGCGCGCGCACGGCCGGCTGCGCCATTTCGGCGAACTTGGCCTGCTCTTCGCTGGACACCACGTTGACTTCCATCTTCGCGGCCAGCGCCGGCAGCCCGCTTTCAGAGGCCTCGATGACCCGGCTCATGCCGCGGCCGGCCTCGGTGGCCACTTCGGACGCCCAGAGAACCAGCGACTGATGCTCGGGGCTCAGGCCGTCGAAGAATTCTTCGTTCATCGTCCAGAGGTAGGGGGTGATGACGTGGTTGGTGATCGACAGGTATTTCTGCACCTCGTCGAACTTGGCGAACGCGATCACCGGAACCGGGTTCATCTGGCCATCGGCCACGCCGGTCTGCAGCGCGGTATAGACCTCGGCCCAGGGCAGCGCCGTGGGCTGGCCGCCCAGCGAGGAGACCACGGTCTCGTGCGTCGGCAGCGTCATGGTGCGGAT
>JBFKQC010000033.1:0-39533 GCA_041627895.1 Rhodobacter sp. | reverse complement strand
CCCTGACCAGCTTGTCAGCGGCATCCTTCGATGTTCCGGATTTCTTGTTCATCTTCGCTCCATAGTGGCTGCGATGAACCAGAAATCCTCCGTCGCTCAAACCCCGGAATCTGTCCGGTGGGCGCTGACGTCAGACACCGGCGGACCAGATCGGGTGGCACCGGCGCGCCGCCCGTCGTGATGACCTCAAGCGAGGACATGTCGCGTGGGGTTCTATCCAGCGATTCCAGAAGATTGAACAGCATGGTGGGAACGGCGAAACAGGTCGTGACCCTCTGTTCCTCGATCAGCCGCGCAAAGACTTGCCCGTCGAACCGCTTGATCAACAGCATCTTGGCTGCGGCCTGGAGGCATCCCAAGGCCCCCGTCGCACAGCCTGCGGTGTGAAAGAGCGGCATGAAGTTGGCCCAGACCGAGTGCGGCCCGACCTGCTTGCGGGCGCAGAAAAGCCGCGCGTTGTTCACCAGGTTCTTGTGGCTGAGCACTGCGCCCTTGGGAAATCCTGTTGTTCCCGAGGTGTACTGGATCTGCGCGGCGTCATCCGGCTGGACATCCGGCAGGATGGCGGGCCGCTCCCCATGGGCGTAGAGCGCATCCTCGTCTTCCAGATTGACAACCTCGCGCAGGCGCGTGTTGCCGTCTGTCGCCTCGCGCGCAATTGCCGCCATCGGATTGCATCGGAACCCGTCCACCATGAACAGTCCGACGGCACCGGATTGCTCCAGAACATACCTGAGCTCAGAAGCCTGAAAGGACGGGTTGGCCGTGACCAGAACCAACCCGGCCAATCCGCAGGCATATTCCATGAAGATCCATTCAGGGATATTGGGTGCCCAGACGACGACCCTTTCACCCGCTTCAAACCGGGTGACAAGGGTATTCGCAAGGCTCTCGGCCTGCGCCAGCAGCTCGCCATAGGTCCATGACTGGCCACAGTCACCACTGTCCGTGACATCCACCATCGCTACGGCATCCGGATGGGTGGCTGCGACCTCTCGCAGCAACCCGCCAACCGTGATGTCGCGGATTTCCGCATCATTCTGCGCCGGGAAGTGCGAGGTGGAGAGCGCAAGATCATACATGGTCATTCCGCCGCGACCCGTTTGGTCGGTATATCCACCAACTTGCCGCGTGGGATCAGGCGGTCGGCGTCATACATTGGCAGGGTGCAGAGCTTACCGCCTTGAGTGGAGCCATCGGCGCAGAGCACCTGCACCTGCGTGCCCGGACCCTGCGCTGGATCGTCCATGCGCACGATGCAGACACCGCAGCCCTGATAGGGCGAATAGCCCGAGGAACAGACACGGCCGACATCTTCTCCGTCTACGGTTATGACACGGCCAAGCTGCGCCACTCCGCCGGACACGCGCATGCCCCAGGTGCGGCAGGATTTTTCGGCGGCCTCCAGCGCTTTGCGGCCAACAAAGTCACGGTCGTCAAATTCGACAAAACCGCCAAGTCCTGCCTCAAACGGCGTCGTCTCCGCTCCGAAATCCGACCCGGCATTGAGCAACCCGGCCTCGATCCGCCGTGCGCGGAACACCGGCGTTCCGGTCAGCAGGATACCGAACGCTGCACCAACCTCCATGATCCTGTCGCCGATGGCCGCTATGTCGGTGTCGGGCAGCAGGTGGACTTCCCAGCCAAGCTCGTTGGTGAAGCCCGAGCGGCTGATCCAGCAGGTCTGACCGGCGATGGAGACCTCAGCGCAATCGAAGTAGCGGAAAGGATCTGGCATCGGGCCGTCCAGTACCGCGGCCAGCAATTCCAGTGACCGCGGACCCTGAATCTGGCTGACCCAGACGTTGGGGTCTTGGATTTTCACGTCCAGCCCCTCGGCATGGGCCTTGTACCAGCTGAACAGATCCCCGTCGGCCTGCGCCATCCAGAACCTGTCCTGCGAGAGCCGCAGCAGCACCCCGTCGGTGATCATGCCGCCATCGTGATAACAGGCAAATTGATAGGAGCAGCGACCCGGCTTTACCTTGCTGACGCTCCGTGTGAACACCTTATTCAACAGGGTTTCCGCATCCGGCCCACTGATCTCGATAGGCAACTCGCCGGTGTGACGAAAGATGACATTGGTGCGCACGGCCCAATACATCTCGTCATCTGTGGCCGTGTCGAGTTTCTCTGGTGTCAGGCGCGAGTTGTAGAGCGTGTATTCGGGATCAAAGGGCAGTTCCATGTAGCTCAGTGGATGGGCAGGCATGGTCCGGGCAAGCTCGCGCGGACGCGCGCCCTTGTTCAGCAAAGCCTTGGCGACGAAACGATAGTGCGAGAGGTCGGTTGTCATGTTATTCACCGTTCAGAGTTGTTAGACGCTTGGGGGTGATCTTCGACAAGGACAGATGGGTGCCACGCATTGTGTTTGGGATATTCGGCCACCTGCGCTTGACGCAAATCTAATGATTTGCACAATCCGTTCGAAAAAATTAGACATTATTCATGCGCTTTCGTTCTTATGATGCCCTCAAGATCTTTGATGCCGTTGCCCGCAATCTGTCGATGACCAAGGCGGCGGACGAGGTGCATCAGTCGAAAGGGTCGATCAGTTACCAGGTGGGCAAGCTTGAAGCGGATCTCGGCTTTCGCCTGTTCCAGCGCGCGCACGCAAAACTGGAACTGACGGAAGAAGGGCGCAGGTTGTGGCACGTGTCCCAAACAGCCCTGAGCCAGATCGACCGTGAAATTGAAGAATTGCGCGGTCCGGCCACAGGTGCCGTGACCGTTGGCGCGCTGACCTATTTCTCGTCACGCTGGCTATCACCAAGGCTCACCCGCTTCTTCGCGGCCAATTCCGGTATCAGCCTGCGGATCGAACCGCTCAACTCTGTCGACATGATGAGATCTGTAAAAGTCGACATGGCTATCCTCTGGGGAATTGGCGGCTGGGAAGACCACAAGAGCGAACTTCTGCTGTCCCTGCCCGCCGTGCCAACAGCCAACCGCGCAGTTGCTGAGCAGGTAAGCCGTCTTGGATTGGCCGAGGCGGTTAGGCAGCTACCGCTCCTGGGTGACAGTTCCGGTGATGCCGGTTGGCGGGCCTGGCACAAGGCCGCAGCGCTGCCTTATGCGCCAAGCCGGTCTAGCCTGACGATCCCGGATTCCAACAGCCGCGTACAGGCGGTGGTGGACGGCCAGGGGATCGCCCTTTGGGATGATCTGGTCGCGCCTGAATTTGGCAATGGAACGCTTGTCAAATTGTCCGACATCAGAGTTGAAAACGCGGGTTACTTTGTCATTTTCACGGATCGGCCGATGTCTCAGGGCGCAGAGGCATTCTTGCACTGGTTGCGGGCTGAAAATGTTCGCAACGAGAGGCTGGCCTGAAATCCTGCGGATGTGCAGCTCATGAACGGCCGGTTTGGAAAAATCTGCAGCACCGCCGCGGGCTCCGCGGCACATTTGCGAAAGATTTCTGCGTCTGCAACAGGGGTACAAGCAAAAGGCAGAAACGTCCCGCATATTCCCAATTCATTGGCGGCGCAGTGAAGAACGGGTCTGAATTTTGCGCAATTGTCTGGTGCGGTATGGCGGCTTCCGGGGAATCGCACCGCGACACCCAGAATCGTTGCTGCAGCGGCGTGTGTGCCTTGCGAGCAAGGGAGAAGTCCCGGGGTAGCAGCCTTGGGCCGTTCTGTACCGCAAACCTCAAGGCTGTCTCGGTGCCAGGTGGAGCTGCTGTTGTTTCGGTTTGACCCCATGTCGGAAATCCCCAAATTGACTTGATCGATGGCCTTGAACCGGGTGCTATCGGCATTTTCCGGTCCCAGGACCTTCCCGATCGCCGCGAGAACCCGCCCTTGGAAGATCCATGTCGTCGTCGAGGAGGCGGATCATCTTGGGGTCGTCGGTTTGTTTGCGCTCTTCCAAGGCCTGTTCCAGTTCCTCCTGCCGGAGGTCCCTAGGTGGCCGTCGATCGGCACGGTGTCGGGCGGATCGCTGACCATCATGCGCGCAATCTCCCTCGCCATGAGCCGCGTAACGGTCTCGGGATCGCGCGCATCACCGCAGATCAGCGGGTGCAGACCCAACTGCCAGATGTCGCCTGGGTGCACACGCCGCGGTGTATCGGAAACCATCACATCATCGGCCGGGTCGTCCGGCTGTTCCCGCGCCTCGCCCCCGATCGGGCGGTCGATCTCGGCGACCGTAAACCCGGTGACGCCGATGTCGAGGTTCAGCTCGGGGCTTTCCGGAAGCGCACCAGGTTCCTGCACCAGCAGGTCCCCTCCCCGTCGGCGTTAAGCATCAGCTTGTTCTCGCCAAGCACGCAATCGCGTTTCTCGGCCTCGGTCAGGCCGTGACGCTGCTCTGGGCGACGCTATCGGATATCGCAGATAATGCGAGGCTCGACGAACGCGGCGCACCCACGTTCAGGTAGCTCACCTTTCCCCGAAATCCGGCTCGCATTCCCTGTTCTGTCGGGAGATATCCCTGATCGGCCGCGCAGACTTTCCTGCAAATTCCCCGTTTCCAGGGAATTCAACGCCCCAGACCGGCCGGCCCTGAACTGCCTGCGCCGCCAAAATTCCACGCAACCCCTTGACGTCGCCCGCCCCCGTGGCCGCAGAGTGGTCGGGCAACGGCCCAGGCTTCCGGGGCCGGCCATCCCGCGCCGCCTGCCGGGCGGCGTTCACGCCATTGCCGTACCGAGGCCCGAGATGACACCAGACTTCGCCCGCCACCTCGCCGACACCCTGGCCGAGATCGAGGCCGCCGGGCTTTACAAGGCCGAACGCCCGATCGCCTCGCCGCAGGGTGCGCATGTCGAGGTCGCCGGCCGCGACATGCTGAACCTCTGCGCCAACAACTACCTCGGCCTCGCCGACCACCCCGACCTGATCCGCGCGGCGCGGGACGCCCTGCAGGCCGATGGCTACGGCATGGCCTCGGTCCGCTTCATCTGCGGCACCAACACCGTCCACAAGGCGCTGGAGCACCGCCTCGCCCGGTTCCTGCAAAAGGACGACGCGATCCTTTTCGCCGCCTGCTTCGACGCCAATGGCGGCCTGTTCGAGCCGCTTCTGGGGCCCGAGGACGCGGTGATCTCGGACGCGCTGAACCATGCCTCGATCATCGACGGCATCAGACTGTGCAAGGCGCGAAGGTATCGCTACGCGAACTCGGACATGGACGCGCTGGAGGACGCGCTGAAAGAGGCGCGCGCGGCCGGCGCGCGGCACATTCTGATCGCCACCGACGGCGTGTTCTCGATGGACGGCTACCTGGCGAAGCTGCCCCAGATCACCGCGCTCGCCGGGCGCTACGGCGCGATGGTCATGGTCGACGACTGCCACGCCACCGGGTTCCTCGGGCCCCGGGGGCGCGGCTCGCCGCACCATTCCGGGGTTGCGGACCAGGTGGACATCCTGACCGGCACGCTCGGCAAGGCGCTCGGCGGCGCCATCGGCGGCTATGTCGCCGGGCCGCAGCCGGTGATCGACCTGTTGCGTCAACGCGCGCGGCCCTATCTCTTTTCCAACTCGATCCCGCCGGCCATCGCCGCGGCCTCGATCGAGGCGATCCGGCTGGTGGAAGAGGGCGACGCGCTGCGCGCCCGGCTATTCGAGAACGCGGCCTACTGGCGCGAGGGGCTGACGTCGCTCGGCTTCGAGCTCTTGCCCGGCGAACACCCGATCGTGCCGGTGATGCTGGGCGACGCGCGGCTCAGCCAGCAGATGGCGGCGCGGCTTTTCGAACTCGGCGTCTACGTGGCGGGGTTCTTCTTTCCCGTGGTGCCGAAGGGCACCGCGCGAATCCGCACGCAGATGAACGCCGCACTCAGCCGCGACGACCTTGACGCCGCACTCGGCGCCTTCGGCCGGGCCGGCCGCGATACGGGAGTTCTGGGATGAGCAACATGATGAAGGCGCTGGTGAAGGCCAAGGCCGAACCCGGGCTCTGGATGCAGTCCGAGCCGGTGCCCGAGATCGGCCCCGACGACGTGCTGATCCGGGTGAAGAAGACCGGGGTCTGCGGCACCGATATCCATATCTGGAACTGGGACGAATGGGCGGCCAGGACGGTGCCCGTGCCCCTGATCACCGGGCACGAATTCGCCGGCGAAATCGTCGAGATCGGCCGCGACGTCGACGACCTGCGGGTCGGCCAGCGCTGTTCCGGCGAGGGCCACCTGATCGGCCACCATTCGCGCCAGGTGCGCGCCGGCAAGTTCCACCTCGACCCCGAAACCCGCGGCATCGGCGTCAACGAGCCCGGCGCCTTTGCCGAATACCTGCGGCTGCCGGCCTTCAACGTGGTGCCGCTGCCGGAGTCCATCGACGACGAGATCGGCGCGATCCTCGATCCGCTCGGCAACGCGGTGCATACCGCGCTGAGCTTCGATCTGGTGGGCGAGGACGTGCTAATCACCGGCGCCGGCCCGATCGGGATCATGGCCGCGGCGGTGGCACGCCATGTCGGCGCGCGGCACGTGGTGATCACCGACGTCAACCAGGCCCGGCTGGACCTGGCCGCCGAAGTCGTGGACGTGGTGCCGGTCAACGTGGCGGCAAGCGACCTGCGCGAGGTGGAATCGGGGCTGAAGATGAAGGAAGGCTTCGATGTCGGGTTCGAGATGTCCGGCAACGCCGCCGCCTTCGACCAGATGGTCGAGAACATGGTGATGGGCGGGCGCATCGCGATGCTGGGCATTCCGCCGGGCAAGTCGCCGGTCGACTGGTCGAAGATCGTGTTCAAGGCGCTGACCATCAAGGGCGTCTATGGCCGCGAGATTTTCGAGACCTGGTACAAGATGATCGCCATGCTCGAGGGCGGGCTGGACGTGCGCCGGGTGATCACCCACCGCTTCGGGGTCGACGATTTCCGCGACGGCTTCGCCGCGATGCTGAGCGGCAAGAGCGGCAAGGTCGTGCTGGACTGGCAGGGCTGAACGCGCCGGCGCGCGCGCATCAGCCGAAGCGGCGCAAGGCGGCGGAAATCGCCTCGGTCTTCTCGGCCAGCAGCACCGCGTCGCCGCGGGTTTCCACGTTCAGCCGCACCACCGGCTCGGTATTCGAGCGGCGCAGGTTGAACCGCCAGCCCGGAAAGGCCGCCGACAGCCCGTCGAGCCGGTCGATTTCGGCGCCGCGGGCGAACTCGGCCTCGACCGCCGCCACCGCCGCCTCGGCGTCGCCGAGGCGAAAGTTGATCTCGCCGGACGAGGGATGCGCCGCGCGCCGCTCGGCCACCAGCGCGGAAAGCGGCCTGCCGGTCGCCGACATGTGCCCGGCCACCAGCAGCCACGGGATCATCCCCGAATCGCAGTACATGAAATCGCGGAAATAGTGATGCGCCGACATCTCGCCGCCATAGACCGCGTCGACCTCGCGCATCTTCTCCTTCATCAGCGCATGCCCGGTGCGCGACAGCACCGCCTCGCCGCCCGCCGCGGCCACGACCGCCTGCGTGTTCCACATCACCCGCGGATCGTGCACGATCTTCGCCCCGGGATGGCCCGCCAGCATCGCCGCGGCCAGCAGACCGACGATATACTCGCCGTCGACGAAGGCGCCGGTTTCGTCGAACACGAAGCAGCGGTCGAAATCGCCGTCCCATGCGACACCCAGATCGGCGCCATGGGCCACCACCGCCGCGGCGGTCGGTGGCCTGTTCTCGGGCAGCAGCGGGTTCGGGATGCCGTTCGGAAAGGCCGGGTCCGGGTCGTGATGCATCCGCACCAAGTCAAGCGGCGCATCCGCCAGCGCCGCGGCGATGGCGTCGAAGCTGGGCCCGGCCGCCCCGTTGCCGGCATTGACCAGCACCTTGAGCGGGCGAAGCGCGGCGCGGTCGACGAAGGACAGGACCCGCGCGACATAGGCCGCGCGCGTGTCCGCGGCCGCGATCCGCCCGCGCGCCGCCGCCGGGGGGCCGAAATCGCCCGCCTCCACCAGCGCCTCGATCTCGGCCAGGCCGGACGCGCGCGAGATCGGCCGCGCGCCCGGCCCGATCAGCTTGACCCCGTTGTCGCCGAGGGGGTTGTGCGAGGCCGTCACCATCAGCCCGCCGCCCGCGCCCAGGTGATCGGTCGCGAAATAGACCTCTTCCGTCCCGCACAGCCCGAGATCGGCCACGTCCACGCCCTCGTCGGCCAGCCCCCGCGCGATCGCGGCGGCCAGCGCGGGCGAGCTGTCGCGCACGTCGCGGCCCAGCACCGCGCGCCCCGGGCGCATCGCCCGGGCGAATGCGCGGCCCACGCGCCAGGCGAAATCCTCGTCCAGGTCCTCGCCCACGCGGCCTCGGATGTCGTAGGCCTTGAATGCGCTCAGCGCCATGCCCCTGCCCCTCTGCCCAGTTGCCCCCGTTGCCCCCGTTGCCCCCGTTGCCCCGCGGGGCTAGCCGCGAAACCCGGTGGCGACAACGAATTTCTCCGACGAATCGCTGCGGCTCGCCGGGGGCTTGACGTTCGCGACCTTGTCGAAACGCCGCTTGAGTTCCGCCTGCAACGCGCCCTCCGCGCCGCCGGCCAGCACCTTGGCCACGAAGGTCCCGCCCAGCGCCAGCACGTCGAAGGCCAGCGCCGCCGCCGCCTCGCACAGCGCGACGATCCGCAGATGATCGGTCTGCTTGTGGCCCGACGACGACGCCGCCATGTCCGACATCACCACGTCCGCCGCGCCGCCGAGCCAGGCCTTGACCTTGTCGTCGGCGCCTTCTTCGAGGAAGTCGAGCGGGTGGATTTCGGCGCCGGGAATCGGCTCGACCTCTTGCAGGTCGATGCCGATGACGCGGCCCACCGCCTTGCCCGGCCGGTCGCCCAGCGCATTCACGCGCTGGACCGCGACCTGGCACCAGCCGCCAGGGGCGCAGCCCAGATCGACGACCCGCGCGCCCGGCACCAGGAACCGATACCTGTCGTCCAGTTCGATGATCTTGAAGGCCGCCCTGCCGCGATAGCCCTCGGCCTTCGCGCGCTTTACGTAAGGGTCGTTCAGCTGGCGTTCCAGCCAGCGCGTGGACGACAGCTTGCGCCCCCGCGCCGTGCGCACCTTGGTGCGCAGGTCCCGCTGCCCGCGTCCGCTGGTCTTTTTCGTCAAGGCAGTCTCCGTCAGATGCCCCGGGATAGCCGCCGTGCCCCGGGACGGCAAGGCAATGTGTCAACCGCGCCCGGGTTCGCGCGCGTAGTATACCGATCCGCCCGGCGCGCGGCCCGGGCGCGGACGGAACCCGGCCCTGCGAAGCACCGCGACCGATGCCTCGTTGCCGGGATCGACCCCGCCCACGAGTGTCCGGCCCGGCAATGCCGCCACGAGACCGCGCAGCAATTCCGTGGCATAGCCCTGTCCCCAGGCGCGCTCGGCCAGCAGATATCCGAGCATGATCTCGCCGCCGCCGGCGGCGAGGAGCAGGACAAATCCCACAAGCTCGCCGGCGCGCGTGCGCACGCCCAGCACCCGCGCCTCGCGCGCTGCCGCGTCGAGCCAGGCCGCCGCGTCCGTTTCGCCGGGCGCGACCTGCAACGCCGGCGGCAGGAACGCTGTCACCGCGGGCGACAGGATCGCCGCGGCCCCGGCCACGAGGGCACGGTCCGCCGACCCGCCGTCAATGCGTTCGGCGCGCAGCCTTTCGGTCTCGAATTCGAACCCGGCGGGGATCTCCAAGCACCGTTTCCCCCTGCAGCGCCGCGCGGATCAGAACGGCGCGTCCTCCAGCACGCCGTCGGCGCTCATCTGGGCATAAAGCAGCCCCTCGCGCAGGCCGCGGTCGGCGACCGACAGCCGGTCGGTGGGCCAGACGCGCAAGAGCGCCTGCAGGATCGCCGCGCCCGACATGATCAGCGCGTGCCGGTCGCGTCCGATCCGCGGGTCGGCGCGGCGCCCGATAGGGCCGAGCGACAGGTATTCCCGGATCACCCTGTCGATCTGGTCCGAGGTCATGCGCAGCCCGTCGACCTTGTTCCGGTCATAGCGCCTGAGCCCCAGATGCGACGCCGCCACGGTCGTCACCGTGCCCGAGGTGCCGATGATCTGGAAGCCTTCCTTGGCCTGGATTTCCTCGTAGGGCGTGAAGCTCGCCAGGTTCTCCTCGAAGAACCAGCTCATCAGCGCGAAACGGCCCGCATCGTCGTCGACATCGTGGAACTGGTCGCGCAGCGTGGCGACGCCCAGAGGCACCGAGATCCAGTCGACCACCTTGGCGTGCGGGAACGGGCTTTCGGCGGGCTTGAAACCGTTGTGCAGCCGCATGATCGCGCGCGGCCGGTCGTGGCGCGGCACGCTTGTCAGGTCGATCCAGACAAGCTCGGTCGAGCCGCCGCCGATATCGACGACGAGCAGCTGCTCGGTCTTGGTCGAGACCAGCGGCGCGCAGGACACGACGGCAAGCTGCGCCTCTTCCAGCGGCTGGATGATTTCCAGCGCAAGACCGGTCTCGCGCCGCACGTATCCCATGAACTCGGCGGCGTTGGTGGCCCGGCGACAGGCTTCGGTCGCCACCATCCGCATCCGCCGAACCCCATGTTTTTCCAGCTTTTTCCGACAGATGCGCAGCGCCTGCACGGTGCGCGCCATCGACGAACGGCTAAGCCGGCCCGAGCGTTCCAGCCCCTGCCCCAGCTGCACCGATTTCGAGAACGAGTCGACCACGTGGAACTGACTGCCCTTGGGCTGGGCAATCAGCATTCGACAACTGTTCGTCCCCAGATCGAGCGCAGCATAAAGCTCCGCCGGATCGGGGCGCGCGGGTGCAGGGGGCTCGACCGGTTTCGGGAACGCGCCCGCACCCTTGGGACGCTTGGGCGCCATCCGACCGCCCTCCAACCTCGGTTGCCGGAAGCCTACGCGCGGGCCCGGGCTTTCGCAAGGAAACTCTTGGCCGCCTCATGATGGTCTTGAGTATTTTGCATGGCCTTGACTGTGGCCCGCAGGCACGGCGCCTGCTATGACCGCCGCATCCGTCGCAACGCGGCGACGACATGTCGAAAACGCGCACTGCCGCGGGGCACGAGGCGCGTAGAAGCGTGCAGGTTTTTCGGGGGAATCACGGGATGCCCGAGGTCACTATCGTGTACTGGCGCGACATGCCCGCGCAGGTCATCGTCGGCCGCGGCCGGCGCGGCGCCAAGGCGCCCCTGCCCGAGCGGTTCGAGCAGGCGATCGACCGTGCGGCGATGAACGCCGGCGCGCGGGGGACCGACGATTATCTCGCGGGCTTCCGCAAGGCCGCGCCCTACGCGATGGACGGCGATCAGGACCAGATCGCCCGGACCGAGGCGGCGCGGATCGACACCGAATACGGGCCCGAGCGCCTGAAGGCACTGATCGACAACGACGGATGGGCGTGACGCCCGGCAAATTGTGGGAGGCCGCCATGGCTCTGCTTACGTTCCGCAAACGCGAGACTGCGCCCCGGGGCGACGCCGCCCAGATCGAGGCGTTCCTGAAAGGCTACTCGATCGAGGTGATGCCGCGCACCGCCGAGAAGGTCGAGGATTTCCGCGCCCTGCTGCCCGAGGGCACCCGGGTCTACATCGCGCATATCGACGGCACCGAGATCGAGGACATGGTCGCCACCGCGAAACGGCTCGCGGGCGACGGCTATACCGTCATGCCGCACTTCCCGGCGCGGATCATCAGGGACAAGGCCACGCTCGCCGACTGGATCGCGCGCTACCAGGGCGAGGCCGGCGTGAAACAGGGGCTTCTGCTGGCCGGCGGCGTGGCCGAGCCGGTGGGCGCGTTCCACTCCTCGATGCAACTCATGGAAACCGGCCTGTTCGACAAGGCCGGCTTCGAGCGCCTGCATGTCGCCGGCCACCCCGAAGGCAACAAGGACATCGACCCCAAGGGCGGCGACAAGACCGTAATGGAGGCGCTGCGCTGGAAGCAGGCGTTTTCCGAGCGCACCGACGCCAAGATGGCGCTGACCACGCAGTTCGCCTTCGAAGCGCGGCCGATCATCGCCTGGGTGAACCGCCTTCAGGCCGAGGGCATCCGCCTGCCGGTTCATATCGGCATCGCCGGGCCGGCCAAGCTGCAGACGCTGATCAAGTTCGCCATCGGCTGCGGCGTCGGCCCCTCGCTGAAGGTGCTGCAGAAACGCGCGATGGACGTCACCAAGCTGGTGCTGCCCTACGAGCCGACCGACGTGATCGCCGAACTGGCCGCGCACAAGGCCGCGAACCCGAATTTCGGGATCGAGCAGGTGCACTTCTTCCCGCTCGGCGGCATCAAGACCAACGCCACCTGGGCGATCGAGAACGGCGGCGCCGCCACCCGGCCCGCCGCCGCCGCCGCAGCCTGACACCGCACCGGACCCCATGCCGCTTACGCTGCTCTTCGACCTCGACGGCACGATGCTCGACAGCGACGCGATCCACGAGACCGTGTTTCGCGAGATGTGGGCGGCGCGGGATCTGCCGTGGCCGGAAGGCTTCTATGCCGACCATGTCCTGGGGCGGCTCAACGTCGATGTCTTCGCGGAATTCCTGCCGGACGAACCGGACCCGGAAGGGCTGAGCCAGCGAAAAGAGGCGGAATTCCGCCGCCGCCTGCCGCGGCCCTACCCGGCGACGCCGGGCGCGCGGGCGCTGCTGGAGCGCGCCGATGCCGAGGGCTGGCGGCGCGCGGTCGTCACCAACGCGATGCGGCCCAATGCCGAGGCGATGCTGGGCGCCATCGGGCTGCGCCGGCATTTCGAGGTCGTCGTGATCGGCGAGGAATGCCCGCGCGGCAAGCCCGACCCCTATCCCTACCGCGAGGCGATGCGCCTGCTCGGCGCCGAACCCGCCGACTGCATCGCCTTCGAGGACAGCCCCTCGGGCCTTCGCGCCGCCAGCGCCGCCGGCGCCTGTGCCGTCGCGATGCGCACCAGCCTTTCCGACGCCAGGCTCAAGGCCAACGGCGCCCGGCTCGTCATAGACGATTTCAACGATCCCGCGCTTGCCCCGCTGCTCGGCGCATACCAAGGAGTTCTCACATGACCCGCACCGTCGTCGAGTCCCAGTCCAGCACCGTCGTGATCGGCTTTGACGAGCCGTTCTGCGTGATCGGCGAGCGGATCAACCCCACCGGCCGCAAGAAGCTGGCCGCGGAGCTTGAGGCGGGCGATTTCTCGACCGTCGAGAAGGACGCGCTGGAACAGGTCGCCTGCGGTGCCATGGTGCTGGATGTCAACGCCGGCGTCGTCTACAACTCGAACCCCAACCCGAACGAGACCGAGCCGCCGCTCATGCGGAAGGTGATCGAGCTTGTTCAGGGGCTTGTGGACGTTCCTTTGTGCATCGACAGTTCGGTTCCCGGCGCGCTGGAGGCCGGGCTGGCCGTCGCCAAGGGCCGCCCGCTGCTGAACTCCGTGACCGGCGAGGAGGAGCGGCTCGAGGCGATCCTGCCGCTGGTCAAGAAATACGATGTGCCGGTCGTGGCGATCTCGAACGACGACACCGGGATTTCCGAGAACCCCGACGTGCGCTTCGCGGTCGCGAAGAAGATCGTCGAGCGCGCCGCCGATTTCGGCATCCCGGCGCATGACATCGTCGTCGATCCGCTAGTGATGCCGGTCGGCGCGATGGCCAGCGCCGGCCAGCAGGTGTTCGCGCTGGTGCGCAAGCTGCGCGAGGAACTGGGCGTCAACACCACCTGCGGCGCCTCGAACATCTCGTTCGGCCTGCCGCTCCGGCACGGCATCAACGCCGCCTTCCTGCCGATGGCGATCGGCGCGGGCATGACCTCGGCGATCATGAATCCGGTGCGCCCGGTCGAGATGGAGGCGATCCGCGCCGCCAACTTCCTGATGAACCACGACGCCAACGGTTCCGAATGGATCAAGTTCAGCCGCGTGCTGGACGCGGTGAACGAGGGCACGCCCTTCCCCGAGGCCAGCCAGGCCGCGGCGGCGGCCGGGTCGGGCCGCGGCGGGCGCCGGCGGCGCCGGGCCTGACCGCGGGCCGCGCGGACCTCTCCGCCCGCGGGATCGCAGGCGGCGCGTTACAACTTCTGTACATTGTGCGCGGGCTGCTCTAAGCTGCCCGCGTACTTGACCTTTTTTGAACGATGCGTTTGCTGCGATTGCTCAGAACCGCCCTGTTTCTCGCGCTCTTCCCGGCGATGGCGCCGGCACAGCAAGTGCCGGAAGACACCCCGCTCAAGCTCAGGAACAACGCCACCGGCTATTACCTTTGGGTCTTCGGCGACCGGGCCTCTGCCGGTGCCGAGACGGTGCAATGGTCGGACCGGACGAAACCGGGCGCTGCCTGGCGGTTCATCCGGCAACGCGACGGCAACTATCTGGTGCGAAGTTTCGACAGCCGGTTCTACCTGGCGGTCTCGGGCGGCAGCACGCGGGCGGGCGGCAAGATCGTGCTCTGGACCAACCGGGGACAGACCGACCTGCGCTGGCGCGTCGCCTCGGTGTTCAACAATTGCATCCGGCTGATCAACGCCAACTCGAACCTTTACATGGCGGTCAGCGGCGCCTCGACCTTCCGCGGCGCGAACATCCTGCAATGGAGCGACCAGCGCCGCCCCGACACGGTCTGGTGCTGGGAAAGCTAGAGACATGTGGGAACAAGTTCAGAAGAACGTCATCACCGCGCTGATCGTCACGGTGATCCTCGGCATCGGCACCGCGATCCTGACCACGCTGACCAGCGGCTGGCTGATCACCCAGCTTGGCGGCGTCACGCAGGACGATCTGGGCGAAGCGATCGGCGCCGAGGTCGCGGCGATGACCGAAGGCGAGGCGCCGACGCTCGTGACGAGGGCCGAGGTCGACGCGCTGGCCGATGCGCTCGCCGATGCGGTCGGCCGCGCCGACGCCGCCAAGGCGGCCGCCGACGCCATGTCGCAGCGGCTCGAGGATCTGAAGGCCCGGATCACCGATTTCCAGAACTTCTTCGACGGTGCCGCGCGGATCATCTATTTCTCCGACACGTTCACGGTCTGCGCCAATGCCGGCTGTTCCGAGGGCTTCCTGTCGTCCAGTGCCGACACCAACATCCAGCAACTGAACGAGACCGGCACGCGGCAGTTCAACCTCGACGTCGGCAGCGCGTTCAACATCCACGAGCCGTTCTACGTGCTGACCGTCTGGAGCGAGACCGTCGCGAACGAGTTCGTGGGCCAGGACGGCAAGCCGGTCGAGCCCGATTACATCATCGACTTCCAGGCGTCGGTGCCGACCGTCACGGTCAGCCTCGGCGAGTATCCCGGCAAGGCCTACATGCGCTTCGCGCTGCATTTCCTGGTGGCGATCGAGGATTCGATGAACACCCGGTTCTGAGCGGCCGCGCGCACGCTCAGCCCGCGGCGGGCTGTTCCGCCTTCTTCTCCCAACGCCCACCCTCCTGGCTCCAGTACAGCGCTGCGCATCCCGCCCGCGTCAACTCGCGCCACTGCCCGCGCGCGGCCTCCAGCGCCGCCGGATCGTTGCCGTCGAACAGGATGCAGACCCGCTGAAGCGCGCCGACCTCTGCCGCCGTCACCCCGGCCCCGTCGACGGCCATCAGGCAGGCCGCGCCGTTCGGCACCTCCGCCGCGCTGGTCGTCAGCAGCACCGGCTGGTCGGCGTCGTGCGGCCCGCCCGCGCGGCCATGCGGCAGGAACTGCTCGTCCGGCCCGAGCCACAGCTTCTCGTCCAGCCAGTCGAGCTGCGCCTCGTCGGTGCCGCGCAACGCCACGCGCCAGCCCGCCTGCAGCGCCTTGGCCAGAAGCGCGGGCAGCGCCGCCTCCAGCGGCTGCCGGGTCAAGTGGTAGAAATAGACCGCGCCCATCAGACGGCCGCCCGCGGGTCGTAGTCGCCGAACGACCAGATATGTCCCTCGGAATCGGCCAGCGTGAAGTTCGAGCCGCCGTAGACCTGCTCCTTCAGCGGCATCAGGATCGTCGCGCCGGCCTCGACGCAGCGCGCATAGCGCGCTTCCAGGTCGGCCAGGCTGTCGACCACGGCATAGATCGTGGTGGTCTCGCGCCCGCCGATCTCTGCCGGGTCCGCCATGTAGCGGTCGAACTCGCCCTCTGCGCTGCCGGGACCGAACATCATGATCCCGCTGCCGAGCCTGATCTGCGCGTGCTGGATTTCGCCATCTTCCGAACGGTATACGGCGTGTTCTTCAAGTCCCATCACATCGGTGATGAAGGCCAGCGCGGCGTCGCAGTCGCGGTAGCGTGTGGCGGGGATCAGCATGGCGGAACCCTCCTGGATTTCAACGCGAAGCCTAGGCGATTCCGTGCTCGCGGAAAACCGCCGCGCCGGGCGGCCTTGCGCGCTATCCCTCGAACTTGTCCGCGATCAGCCGGTTCAGCGCCATCACGCCCCAGCCCGAGGCGCCCTTGGGCGCCAGCGCGGTTTCCGCCTTCACGCTGGCCACGCCGGCGATGTCGAGGTGTACCCAGGGCGTCCCGTCCTTGACGAAGCGCTTCAGGAACTGCGCCGCGGTGATCGCGCCCGCAGGCCGGCCCCCCACGTTCTTCATGTCCGCGATGTCGGATTTCAGCTGCTTGTCGTAGGCCTCGCCCAGCGGCATCCGCCAGGCGCCCTCGCCCTCGGCCTTCGCGGCATCGAGGAACGCGTTGCACAGCGGATCGTCATTGGAAAACACACCGGCATTCTCGTGCCCCAGCCCGATGACGATCGCGCCGGTCAGCGTGGCCAGATCGACCATGCCCGCGGGCTCGAACCGCTGTTGCGCGTACCACAGCACGTCGCACAGCACCAAACGCCCCTCGGCGTCGGTGTTGATCACCTCGACCGTGTCGCCCTTCATCGAGACCACCACGTCGCCCGGCCGCTGCGCGCGCCCGTCCGGCATGTTCTCGACCAGTCCCACCAGGCCGACCACGTTCGCCTTCGCCTTCCTCAGCGCCAGCGCCTTCATCACGCCGGCCACGGTGCCGGCGCCGCCCATGTCCATGGTCATGTCTTCCATGCCGGCGGCGGGCTTCATGCTAATGCCGCCGGTGTCGAACACCACGCCCTTGCCGATCAGCGCAAGGGGCTTTTCCTTGCCGCCGCCCTGCCAGTGCATGACGACCACCTTCGACGGGCTCTCGCTGCCCTGCCCCACGGCCAGCAGCGTGCGCATGCCGAGCTTTGCGAGGTCCCTTTCCTCCAGCACCTCGACCTCGACGCCCAGGTCCCTCAGCGCCGCCAGCCGGTTGGCGAATTCGGTCGTGGTCAGGACGTTCGATGGCTCGTTGACCAGATCGCGGGTGAAGAACACGCCCTCGGCCACGGCACTTACTGCGGAAACGGCGGCGGCCACCTCGTCGGGCTTCGCGACCATCGCGGTGATGCCGCCTTCGGGCTCGTCGTCCTTGCCATCATTTTCGCCGCGGGTCTTGTGTTCGTCGAAGTCATAGCCGCGCAGCATCGCGCCCAGCAGGACCTCGGACACCCGCCGCAGCGGCCCGGCGAGGATCAGCACCGCCTTGCGGCCCTTCGCCTTGCCGATCGCGGCGCCGGCCTTGCGCGCGGTCGCGGCATCGGCGCGGCGGTTCAGCTTGACGACCTGCACCGCCTCGGCGGCCATGCCGGCGGGCCAGGCCAGATCGGCCGCCTCGCCGGGCTTGAGCTTTTCGAACGCCTTGGCCGCGACGAAACGCGCCAGCGCGCCGCGGGTCAGCCGGTTCACCCGCCGCGCGGCCTGGTTCAGCCGCCCGTCCTCGCCCGCGAAGACCACGACGCGGCCCTCGGCCCCGGCAATGGCGTCGAGGTCCAGGGCGGCGATGTCGGGGATAGAGGGCTGGGTCATGTGAATGGCTCCGGTAACAGTTCGGCCCTGCTTAAGCCGCCGCCCCTGGATTGACCAGTTATCAGTTTGCCCGAAGGGCAAAACCCGTTAAGGTCCTCTGAAAAAAGAACAGGCACCGCGGACCGGACACGAGCTTGGCCAGATTCGACCGATATATCTTGGCGCAGCTGATGATGCTGTTCGGCTTTTTCGCGCTTGTTCTGGTGATGGTGTACTGGGTCAATCGCGCCGTGGTGCTGTTCGACCAGCTGATCGCCAACGGCCAGTCGGCCGGCGTGTTCTTCGAGTTCACCGCGCTGACCCTGCCGAACGTGATCCGCATGGTGCTGCCGATCGCGGGATTCGCCGCCTCGGTCTACGTCGCCAACCGGCTGGCCTCGGAAAGCGAGCTGGTGGTGGTGCAGGCCTCGGGCTACAGCCCCTACCGCATGGCGCGCCCGGTGCTGGTCTACGGCATCATCGTGGCGCTGCTGGTCGGCGTGCTGACGCATTTCCTGGTGCCGCTCTCGATCTCGCGGCTGAACGCGCGGCAGGTGGAGATCTCGGAAAACATCACCGCCCGGCTTCTGACCGAGGGGCAGTTCCTGCACCCGGCCGAAGGCGTGACCTTCTATATCCGCGAGATCACGCCGGCCGGCGAGCTGCGCGACATCTTCCTGAACGACACCCGCAGCGACAAGGAGCGCGTGACATACACCGCGCGCCAGGCGCTGCTGATCCGGCACGAGACCGGGCCCAAGCTGGTGATGTTCGACGGCATGGCCCAGGCGCTGACCGTCGAGGGCCAGCGCCTCGCCGTGACCCGGTTCGAGGATTTCGCCTATGACATCGCCGACCTGATCGCGGCGCTCGGCCCGCCGGAACGCGGCATCAAGGAGTTGTCGACGCTCGAACTTCTGTTCCCGACCGACGAACATCTGCAGGAGACCGCGCAGCCGCTGGCCGTCCTGCTTTACGAGGGGCACGGCCGCACCAGCCAGGCGCTGCTGTCCGTCGTCGCTGCGCTGGTGGGATTTTCCACGCTGCTGCTCGGCTCGTTCAGCCGTTTCGGGCTGTGGCGCCAGATCGTCGGCGCGCTGGTGGCGCTGATCGTGCTGAAATCGGTCGACAACGCGCTGGCCGACGCCGCGCGCTCGGACCCGGCGCTGTGGCCGCTGGCCTACGGCGCGACTTTGCTGGGGCTGGCGATGGTGCTGGCGATCCTCTGGGTCGCCGACCGGCCGGGACTGTTCCGCCGCCGCGGCGCCGAGGCACCGGTATGATCCTCTACCGCTATTTCGCGCGCCGCTTCCTGATGGCCTTCCTGGCGGTCTTCGGCATCTTCCTCGGCATCTTCATCCTCTTGGACATGGTCGAGCAGATCCGCAAGTTCGACAGCGACGCGGTGGGGTTCCTGGAAATCGTCAAGCTGACGCTTCTGAACGTGCCGCAGGGCATCTACCGCATCCTGCCGCTGATCATGATCCTGGCCACGCTGACGCTGTTCCTGACGCTGGCGCGCAGCTCGGAACTGGTGGTCACCCGCGCCTCGGGCCGGTCGGCCCTGCGGTCGCTGGTCTCGCCGATCATCGTGGCCTTCCTGATCGGCGCCGTGGCCGTCGCCGTGATGAACCCGATCGTGGCCGCAACCTCGAAACAATACGAGATTGTCGCCAATCGCCACACCCAGGGCACCTCGTCGGTGCTGTCGATCAGCCGCGAGGGGCTGTGGCTGCGCCAGGGCGGCCCCGAAGGCCAGACGGTGATCCGCGCCCGGCAGTCGAACCTGGACGGAACCGAGCTTTTCGCTGTCACGTTCCTGGGCTTCGGTCCGGACGGCAAGCCGAAATACCGGGTCGAGGCCGACGCGGCCGCGCTGGGCCCCGGCGCGTGGGAACTGACCGGCGCGAAGGAATGGCGCTTCGATGCCGACGGCAACCCCGAACGCGCCTCGGCGCGGCGCGAGACGATGACGATTTCGTCCGACCTCACGCTCGACCAGATCCGCGACAGCTTCGGCACGCCCGCCTCGATCCCGATCTGGGAGCTTCAGGGCTTTATCGAGCAGCTCGAACGCGCCGGGTTCTCGGCGCGCAGCCACCGGGTCTGGCTGCACATGGAACTGGCGCTGCCGCTGATGATGGTGGCGATGGTGCTGATCGGCGCCGGGTTCACCATGCGCCACACCCGTTTCGGGCGCACCGGCGCGATGGTGCTGGCCGCGCTCGGCATCGGCTTTGCGATGTACTTCATCCGCAACTTCGCCCAGATCCTGGGCGAGAACGGCCAGATCCCGGTACTGCTGGCGGCCTGGTCGCCGCCCGCGGCGGCGGTGCTTCTGTCGCTCGGCATCCTGCTGAACCTAGAGGACGGCTGAGATGCGGCGCGCACTGACCCTTCTGGCCTTCTGCCTCTTCTGGCCCGCCGCGGCCGCGGCGCAATTCGCCACGCTGGTGGCCGACAGCGTCACGGTCTCGGCCAGCGGCAACGTCATCGTCGCTGCCGGCAATGTCGAGGTGCTGTACGAGGGCGAAAGGCTGCTGGCCAGCCGGATCGTCTATGACCGGGTGGCCGACACGCTGGACATCTCGGGCCCGATCACGATCATCGAGACCGGCGGCAGCGTGCTGACCGGGCAGGACGCCCGGCTCAGCCGCGACCTGCGGAACGGCATCATCCGCGGCGCGCGGGTCCTCCTCGACGGCCAGATGCAGGTCGCCGCGGTCGAGATGAACCGCGTCCAGGGGCGCTACAACCAGCTTTACAAGGCCGTTGCCTCCAGCTGCCGGGTCTGCGCCAACGACCCCACGCCGCTCTGGCAGATCAGGGCGCGGCGCGTGGTGCACGACCAGCTCGAACGCCAGCTCTACTTCGACCACGCCGTGTTCGAGGTGATGGGCCTGCCGGTGGCCTATTTCCCGCGCCTGCGCCTGCCCGACCCGACGCTCAGGCGCGCCACCGGGTTCCTGATCCCGGAAATCCGCACCTCTTCGAACCTCGGCGTCGGCCTGCGCTTTCCCTACTTCATCACCATGGGCGATCATGCCGACCTGCGGCTGACGCCCTACATCTCGCCCGACACGCGGACGCTCGAGGCACGGTTCCGGCGCGAGTTCAGCTTTGGCTCGCTGGTCATGACTGGCGCGGTGTCGCGCGACAACCTGATGCCCGACGAGACCCGCGCGTATGTTTTCGCCGAGGGCCGGTTCCGCCTGCCCCGGGATTTCGACCTGAACGTCGACCTGCGACTGGTGTCCGACAATTCCTACCTCCTGGCCTACGGCTATTCCGACGCCGACCGGCTGTCGAATTCGGCCGAGATCACCCGCACCCGGCGCGACGAATACATCTCGGCCAGCGTCGAGCAGCTGCGCAGCCTGCGGTCAAAGGAAATCCCGATCGAGGACACGCTCGCCACCCGCCTGGGCCGCGCGACCTACGAGCGGCGGCTGTTTCCCGCGGCGATCGGCGGCGAGGTCCGGCTGGTCTTCGACCTCGAAGGGCACGAGCGGCTGGCCGACGCGATCTCGCCCGCGCTGGCGGCGGCCTGCGTCACCGCCTCGGCGCCGGAATGCACTGCGCGCGATGTGCTGCGCGCGGGCGCGCTGGCGAACTGGCGCCGCGACTGGATCTTCGGCAACGGCATGATCGGCGCGGTCGAGGGCCAGCTTGCGGCCGATTTCTACTGGATCAACCAGGACCCGAGCTTTGCCAGCGCGCTCAATCACGTCACCCCCACCGCGGCGGTCGAACTGCGCTGGCCGTTCACGCGCACCACCGCCACAGGCGCCACCGACCTGCTGGAACCGGTGGTCCAGCTTGCCTGGACCGACACGCTGGGCGCCGCGGTACCGAACGAGGATTCCAAGCTGGTCGATTTCGACGAGGGCAACCTTCTGTCGCTGTCGCGCTTCCCGGGCTCGGACCGCTACGAACGCGGCTGGCGCACCACCGTGGGGCTCAGCTGGACCCGGCTCGCGCCGAACGGCAACGAATATTCCGCCACCGTGGGCAAGGTGTTCCGCCTCGAGGATACCGGCCAGTTCACCGCCGCCTCGGGCCTCGACGGCGGCTCGTCCGACTGGCTGGTGGCAACCCAGGTCAGGATGCAGCGGCTGTCGCTGACCAACCGTTCGCTGTTCGACGACGCGTTCGGCTTTTCCAAGTCGGAAACCCAGGTCGCCTGGCACGGCGACCGGCTCAGCGCATCGGGCAGCTACATCTGGGTGATCGACGACCCCGCCGAGGGCCGCACCGGCGACACGTCCGAATTCAGCTTCGACGCCGCCTATGACGTGACCCGGCACTGGACCTTCTCGGTCAACGGCAGCTATGACGGCAACACCAACCGCGCCACCAAGGCCGGGGTCGGGCTGGCCTATCAGAACGAGTGCCTGAACTTGGACCTTTCCCTCTCGCGCCGCTTCACAAGCTCGACTAATGTGGCCGCGACGACCGATTTCGGGCTGACCGTGTCGCTGAACGGCTTCGGGCGGGACGGGCGCGCCTATGCCCGCGGCTGCCACAGCCCGAGCTGAGGCGGCCCATGACGACAACGAGACCGGCAAGAGCAGACGGAACCACCCCATGACGAACCTCCGCGCGATCCTCCTGACCGCCCTGATCCTCGCCGCCGGGCCGCTTTGGGCGCAGGCCGACCTCTTCGCCCCGATCGCACGGGTGAACGACCGGGTGATCACCCAATACGAGGTGAACCAGCGCATCCTGTTCTACGAGGCGCTGAACGCGCCGGGCGATCTGGAAGAGCTGGCGATGACGCGGCTGATCGAGGAGCGCCTGCAACTCGACGCCGCGCGGCAGTTCGGCATCGAGGTCGGCCCCGACCAGATCGAGGCCGGCATGGCCGAGTTCGCCGGCCGCGCGAACCTGACGACCGAAGAGTTCATCAAGGCGCTGGGCAGCCGCGGCATCGCGCCGGAAAGCTTCCAGGATTTCGTCCGCGCCGGCATCGCCTGGCGCAATCTGGTGCAGGGCCGTTTCGGCCCGCGCGCCCAGGTCAGCGACGACGAGATCGACCGCGCGCTGGAAATCTCCAGCGCCGCCAGCGGCGTGCGCGTGCTGATCAGCGAGATATTCCTGCCCGCCGATACGCCGGCACGGCAGGAAGCGGCGCAGCGCCGCGCGCGCGAGATCAGCGAGATCACCACGATCCCGGCCTTCGCCGCCGCCGCGCGGCGATATTCCGCGGCGCCCTCGCGCGGGCGCGGCGGCCGGCAGGACTGGATTCCGCTCGGCAACCTGCCGCCGCCGATCCGCGCCCAGATCCTCGCGCTGGCCCCCGGCGAAGTCACTGACCCGATCCCGGTGCCGAACGCCATCGCGCTGTTCCAGCTGCGCGACCTCGAGGAAACCGGCACGCCCGAGCAACAGGTCGTCTCGGTCGAGTTCGCGCGCTACTTCATCCCTGGCGGCCGCAGCACGGCGGCGCTGGCCGAAGCCGCGAAGATCGAGGCCCGCGTCGATACCTGCGACGACCTCTACGGCATCAACAAGGGCCAGCCCGAAGAGCGGCTGCTGCGCGATGTCCTTCCGGTCGAGGAATTGCAGGGCGACATCGCCATCGAGCTGGCCAAGCTGGACGAGGGCGAGGTGTCGACCGCGCTGACCACGGGCGACGGCCGGGCGATGGTGTTCCTGATGCTCTGCGGCCGCACGCTTGCGATCGCCGAAGAGACCGACCGCGAGGCGATCCGCCAGAACCTGATCAGCCAGCGCATCGCCTCCTACGCCGAGGGCTTCATGGCCGAGTTGCGCGCCGACGCGGTGATCCAAGAGCTGCAATGAGCCCCGCCCCGATCGCTCTGACGGTCGGAGAACCCGCAGGCATCGGCCCGGAAATCGCCGCCGGCGCCTGGGCGGCGCTCAGGCGGGACCTGGCGTTCTTCTGGATCGGCGATCCGGCGCACCTGCCGCCCGGCACTGCCTGGCGCGAGATCGCCGATCCGGCCGAGGCGCCGGGCGTGATGCCGGCGGCGCTGCCGGTCCTGCCGCACGCCTTCGCGGGGCCGGCGACCCCGGGCAGGCCGCAGCCGGGTCATGCCGGCGCCGTGATCGAGGTCATCGCCCGCGCCGTGGAACTGGCGCAATCCGGCAGGGCGGCGGCGGTCTGCACCTGCCCGATCTCGAAGAAGGCGCTGATCGACGGCGCCGGTTTCGCCTGGCCCGGCCATACAGAGTTTCTCGGCGCGCTGGCGGGCGTCGGCCGCGTCGTGATGATGCTGGCCTCGGACCGGCTGCGCGTGGTGCCCGCGACGATCCACATACCGCTCGCCGCGGTGCCCGCCGCGCTGACGCCGGAACTGCTGGAAGACACGATCCGCATCACCCATGCCGGGCTCGTGCGCGATTTCGGCATCGCGGACCCGCGAATCGCGGTCGCCGGGCTGAACCCGCACGCGGGCGAAGGCGGCGCCATGGGGCACGAAGACGCCGAAATCATCGCCCCGGTGATCGCCCGCCTCGCCGCCGAGGGCCTTGCCGTCGACGGCCCCCGCCCCGCCGACACGATGTTCCACGAGGCCGCCCGCGCCGGCTTTGACGCCGCGGTGGCGATGTATCACGACCAGGCGCTGATCCCGATCAAGACGCTTGATTTCGACCGCGGCGTCAACGTCACGCTGGGGCTGCCGTTCATCCGCACCTCGCCGGATCACGGCACCGCCTTCGACATCGCGGGCAGGGGCCGCGCCAATCCTGCGAGCCTGATCGAGGCGTTGCGGCTTGCCGCCCGAATGGCACGCGCCCGCGCAGGCGCCGGGCCATGAGCGCCATCGACGGCCTGCCGCCGCTGCGCGAGGTGATCGCGAAACACGACCTTCGCGCCAAGAAGTCGCTCGGCCAGAACTTCCTGCTGGATCTGAACCTCACCGCGAAAATCGCCCGCGCCGCGGGCGACCTGACCGGCGCGGACGTGCTGGAAATCGGCCCCGGCCCGGGCGGGCTGACCCGCGGGCTGCTGGCCGAGGGCGCGCGCAAGGTGCTCGCCGTCGAAAAGGACGCCCGCGCGCTGCCGGCGCTGGCCGAGATCGCGGCGGCCTATCCCGGCCGGCTGGAGGTGGTCCAGGGCGACGCGCTGGTAATCGACGCGCTGGCGCACCTGACCCCGCCGATCAGGATCGTCGCCAACCTGCCCTACAACGTCGGCACCGAGCTTCTGGTGCGCTGGCTGACCCCGGACGCCTGGCCGCCGGTCTGGGACTCGCTCACGCTGATGTTCCAGCGCGAGGTGGCCGAGCGCATCGTCGCCGCGCCGGGCTCGAAGGCCTATGGCCGGCTCGCGATCCTGGCGCAATGGCGCTGCGAGGCGCGCATCGTCATGGACCTGCCGCCGGAAGCCTTCACGCCGCCGCCCAAGGTGCGTTCGGCCGTCGTCCAGCTGCGCGCGCTGCCGGCGCCGCGCTTCGCCGCCGATCCGAAGGTGCTGGAGCGCGTCGTCGCCGCCGCCTTCAACCAGCGCCGCAAAATGCTGCGCGCAGCGCTGCGCGGCATGGCACCCGATATCGAGACCCGCCTGACCGCCGCCGGCATCGCGCCCACATCGCGGGCCGAGGAGATTTCAATCGAGAAGTTCTGCGCGCTCGCGCGGGAACTGCCCTGACGCCGGGCCTATTCCGCCGCTTCCGCGGCGCCCTGCCCGCCGTCGTCGCCGCCGCCGCTGTCGCCGCTGCCGGCCTCTTGCTCGGGGCGCTTGCGCGTCCGGCGCTGGCGCGGCTTCGGCGCAGGCTTGCTTTCCGGCGTCTCCACCAGGCCGCTGTCGCCGTCGTCGCCCATGTCGATCACGTCGCTGTCGCGGCCGCGCGCCTCGGCTTGCTTGAATTCGGGCTGCGGCTCGTCGCCACCGCCGCGCTGATCGGACCGCTCGGCGCGCGCCTCGGCCTGCTGCTGCTGGCGCTCGCGGTGCTGCGCCTCCTGGGCCTCGCGCCGCGCCTCGATCTCGCGCTGCGCCTCGGCCAGCATCCGCGTGTAGTGCTCGGCGTGCTGCTGGAAGTTCTCGGTCGCCACGCGGTCGCCGCCAAGCTGCGCATCGCGCGCCAGCTGGTTGTACTTGTCGATGATCTGCTGCGGCGTGCCGCGCACCTTGCCCTCGGGGCCTGAAGAATCGAAGACGCGGTTGACGATGTTGCCCGAGGGCCGGTTGCGGCTCTGCTTCGACCGCGAACGCTGCTTGGACGATCTCATGGGTTCTTGGTATCCAGCTTTGGTTTCTGGCTCTGCCTGACCCTGATCCGCGCGCCCTGCGTGGGGTTTTCAAGAAACCGGGTCATTCTATGTACGGCTTTTCGGCGAGGGGGACCGGCAAGGTCCCGCCGCCCGCTCTGTTCCGAGTAAGCACGGGCCGGGCGCGATGACAAGCCAAAACTGGCGGATTCGCGCGAATTCCGCGCGCAAACCGTGCAATACGGCAGTTTATTGCGGCGCAAATGCACCAACGACACGGTCGCGCCCGTCGAGATCGGGCAGGATGCGAACCTCGGCCAGCCCGGCCTCTGACAGCATCGCGGCCACCGCCGCGCCCTGGGTCGGGCCGATTTCCAGCAAGACGCGGCCGCCCGGCGCAAGGTGGTCGCGCAGGCCGGGGGCGATCGCGCGGTAGGCCCCCAGCCCGTCGCCGCCGTCGGTCAGCGCCGCGCGCGGCTCGTAGGCCAGTTCCGGGGCCAGCCCGGCCATCTCGCCGGCGGCGATGTAGGGCGGGTTCGACACGATCAGGTCATAGCGGCCGCCCACGTCGTCCCACCAGTCGCTGAGCGGCAGCAGGACCCGGTCGGCGACCCCGAGGGCCTGCGCATTTTCGCCTGCGACCAGCACCGCCCGGTCGCTGATGTCGGTGCCGACGCCCTCGGCCCCCGGCATGTCGGCCAGCAGGCTGACCAGGATACAGCCGGATCCGGTGCCGAGGTCGAGCACGCGGCGAAAGGGCCGTTCCAGCGCGGCGGCCACGAGGATTTCAGTTTCAGGCCTTGGATCAAGGACTTCCGGCGTGATCTTGAAGCGATGTTTCCAGAAGTCGCGATACCCCAGGATATGGCTCATCGGCTCGCCCTCGGCGCGGCGAAGGACCGCGGCGAGGTAGCGCTCGATCAGCGCCCCGGAGAAATCCCCGACCTCCAGCAGCGGCAGGCGCGCGCGGTCCACCCCGGCCGCATGGGCCAGGAGGATGCGCGCCTCGTCGATCCGGCCTTGCGACCGCACCAGACGGTCCGCCCCGAGGCGCAGCGCGATTGCCAGGGCCTGCGACGGGGTGGCCGCATCGAGGACGCCGCTCACGCCTCGATCTCGGCCAGTTTCGCCGCCTGGTCGTCGGCGATCAGCGCGTCGATCACCTCGTCCAGATCGCCCTGCATTACCTGGTCCAGCCGGTAAAGCGTCAGGCCGATCCGGTGATCGGTCATCCGGCCCTGCGGGAAATTGTAGGTGCGGATGCGTTCGCTGCGGTCGCCCGACCCGACCTGCGCCTTGCGGTCGGCCGAGCGTTCGTCATCCGCGCGCTGGCGCTCGATGTCGTAAAGCCGTGCGCGCAGGACCTGCATCGCGATTTCACGGTTGCGGTGCTGCGATTTCTCGGACGAGGTGACGACGATGCCGGTGGGGACATGGGTGATCCGCACCGCGGAATCGGTGGTGTTGACGTGCTGCCCGCCCGCACCCGACGCCCGCATCGTGTCGATTCTCAGGTCGCCGGGGTCGATGCGGATATCGACCTCCTGCGCCTCTGGCAGCACCGCGACGGTCGCCGCGCTGGTGTGGATGCGCCCGCCCGATTCGGTGGCCGGCACGCGCTGTACCCGGTGCACGCCGCTTTCGAACTTGAGCCGGGCGAAGACGCCCTGCCCCGCGACGTTCACCACCGCCTCCTTGACGCCGCCAAGCTCGGTCGCCTGGTTCTCGATCACCTCCCAGCGCCAGCCGCGCGCCTCGGCATAGCGCTGGTACATGCGCAAGAGATCGCCGGCGAACAGGGCCGCCTCTTCGCCGCCGGTGCCGGGCCGGATTTCCAGGATCGCCGATCCCGCATCCGCGGCATCCTTCGGCAGGAGCGCCAGGCGCAGCGATTGCTCGACCTCGGGCAGCCGGACGCGCAGCCGCGGCAATTCGTCCTCGGCCAGTTCCGCCATCTCGGGATCGTCCAGCATCGCCTCGGCCTCGGCGATGTCACCCAGCAGCTGGCGGTATTCGGCGATCTCCGCCACGACCGGCCTCAGATCGCTGTATTCCCGCCCAAGCGCGGCCAGATCGCCGCCGCCGGCGGCCATCTGCGCCTCGATATACTCGAAGCGTTCGGTGATCTGGGCGAGTTTTTCCAGCGGGACCATATCGCGGCTTGTGACCCGAAGCCGCAGGTGCGGTCAAGACTGGCGCGAGGCCTTGCGAGTGCCTATATTTGCGCCATGAAGCGCCTGTTGATCATTGCGCTCCTGTTTCCCGCCTGGGCGTTTGCCCAGGAGGCGGGGGCGCCAAAACCCAAATCGCTGGCCGAGCTTTACCCGCCGCTTCCCGGGGTCGAATACTACTGCACCGACAGCATGGGGCAGCGGGTCGATGTGGGCGGGGTGATCTGCATCACGGCAAGCTGCCAGACCTGGATGGCGCGCTGCGAGATGACCTCGACCAACCGCATGGCGATCTGGCGCAAGGTGCAGGACGGCTGCCCGGGCGTGTCGCTGATCGAACGCGCCGGGGCGCTGCGCGCGCGCCTCTGACGGGCAACGATGCGTTTCCGCCGAGGCCAACCCCCGTAGAGCCGCCCGGCGGGAAGGCGAATGGGCCAAGTCAACGGCTGAAACCTGATCATACGTGGTGGGCGCGCGTCGGGAAGGCCCCTCGTGCATCATTCTGCACTGCACTGCCGGCAGTCGATTGCAGGGCAATCGCCGGGGGGCGGCGGCATTCGGCATGCGCTCCGCGCCGAGCAGAGCTTGAATGATCGCTCAGGACAATTCGCGCCCTTGACCCGCCGCCACGGGTCATCCCGATCCTGTCGGGCAATCGGATAACCGGATAACCGGACAACCGGACAACCGGACAACCGATTATCCGGATATCCTGATAACTGGACATCCGGTAACGCATTGAAAAATATTCGCGCCACGGCGCGAACGCACTCACTTACCGTAAACGTTCTGGCTTGTCTCCGGCCGTGACGGCGCGCGTTACCGCCGCGTCCAGCCCCAGAGGCACAGCAGTTCGACCGCCACATGCGCGCCCGCCACGGCGGTGATGCCCGCCGGGTCGTAGGGCGGCGAGACCTCGACCACGTCGCCGCCGATCAGGTCGATCCCCGCCAGCCCGCGCAGGATCGCCGCCGCCTGCCAGCTGGCCAGCCCGCCCCAGACCGGGGTGCCCGTGCCGGGCGCGAAGGCCGGGTCCAGCGCGTCGATGTCAAAGCTCAGGTAGACCGGCGCGTCGCCCACGATGGCGCGCATCTGCGCCGCCACCGCCGCGGCGCCGTTCTCGTGCACCTCGCGGGCGTCGATGATCGGAAAGTCCAGCGGATCGGGGTTGTCCGTCCGGATGCCGACCTGCACCGAGCGCGCCACGTCGACCAGCCCCTCGCGCACCGCCTTGTAGGCAAAGGTGCCATGATCGACCCGGCCGGCGTCGTCGTCGGCCCAGGTGTCGCCATGGGCATCGAACTGCACCAGCGCCAGCGGCCGCCCGGCCCGCGCCGCCTGCGCCCTGAGTATCGGCAGCGTGATCGAATGGTCGCCCCCCAGCGCGATGCAGGCCGCGCCGGCATCGAGTATCCCGCCGACGTGGCGCTCGATTGCCGCCGGCACCTCGGCCGGTCGGGCATAATCGAATGCCATGTCACCGTAATCGGCGACCGCGAAGTGGCTCATCGGGTCATAGCCCCAGCCATAGGGCGCGTCCGGCGCCTGCAGCGCGCTCGCCTCGCGGATCGCCCGCGGCCCCAGCCGCGCACCGGGGCGGTTGGTCACCGCCTGGTCGAAGGGGATGCCGGTGACGGCGACATCGACGCCGGCGAGGTCCTTGGTCAGCCGGCGCCTGAGAAACGAGGTCACGCCGGCAAAGGTGTTCTCGTTCGAGAGCCCCTTGAAACCCGCCCGCGTGATCGCGGTGTCGACCTGGGATTTCGCGTCCTTCAGCGCCATCGCTCACTCCGCCGGCTGCGCCTGCTCGACGAGCCGGGCGAAGAACGACGCGCCGATCGGCGCGATCTCGTCGTTGAAGTCATAGGCCGGGTGGTGGCAGAACGCGGTGTCGCCCTGGCCGAGAAAGACATAGGCCCCGGGCCGTGCCTGCAGCATATAGGCGAAATCCTCGGCACCCATCTCGGGGCCGGCATCGGTCGCCACCCGGTCCGCGCCGACGATTTCCGCCGCCACGCCCGCGGCAAAGGCGACCGCCTCGGCATCGTTCACCGTCGCCGGATAGCCTTCGTCGAAGGCAATCCGCGCGCTGACGCCATAGGCCGCCGCGTGGCCCGCCACGATCTCTTCCAGCCGGCGGAACACCATGGCGCGCACATCCCCGTCGAACGACCGGATCGTGCCCGAGAAGGCGGCCTCGGGCGGGATGATGTTGTTCGCCGTGCCCGCGCGCATCCGGTTGACCGACACCACCAGATCGCCCGTCGGGTCGAGGTTGCGGCTGACGATGGTCTGGATCGCCTGCATCATCGCCACCGCCGCCGGGATCGGGTCGGCGGCCTCGTGCGGCCAGGCGGCGTGGCCGCCCTTGCCGGTCACCACCACCTCGTATTCGTCGACCGCCGCCATGATCGGGCCGGGCGTGGTGTAGAACTGCCCCTCGGCATGCAAGGGGGCGTTGTGCAGCCCGAACACCCGGGTGATGCCGAACCGGTCCATGATGCCCTCGCGCACCATCACCTCGCCGCCGCCGCCGTGTTCCTCGGCCGGCTGAAAGATCAGCGCCGCCCTGCCGCAGAAATTCCGCGTCTCGGCCAGGTACTTCGCCGCGCCGAGCAGCATCGCCGTGTGCCCGTCATGGCCGCAGGCATGCATCGTGCCGGGGACCTCGCTGGCATGTTCGGCCCCGGTCGCCTCGTCGATCGGCAGCGCATCCATGTCGGCACGAAGCCCGATCGTCGGCCCCGCGCCGCGGCCCTCGATCACCGCGACGATGCCGGTCGTGGCGATCCCCTCGTGTACCTCGTCGACCCCAAACTCGCGCAGCCGGTCGGCCACGTAGGCCGCCGTCTTGTGGCAGTCGAATCCCAGCTCGGGATTGCGGTGCATCCAGCGCCGCCATCCCTTCATCTCATCGGCGAGATCGCCGATCCGGTTCAGAACCGGCATGATGGACTCCCTTGTCCCGACCGCCGATAACCGGCGCAGGATTTCAGAGAATGCGGGGGCGGACAATGGCGAAAGACAGCGACGCGCTGGTCCACGATCCGGCGGGCGGGATCGAGCGGCTGCTGGAGATCATGCGCCGCCTGCGCGACCCGGCGACCGGCTGTCCCTGGGATATCGAGCAGGATTTCGCCTCGATCGCGCCCTACACGATCGAAGAGGCCTACGAGGTCGCCGACGCCATCGAGCGCGAGGCCTGGGACGAGCTGGAGGGCGAGTTGGGCGATCTCCTGTTGCAGACCGTCTATCACACGCAGATGGGCGAAGAGGCGGGGCTGTTCAGCTTCCGCTCGGTCGCCGACCGGATCAGCGACAAGATGGTCGCGCGCCATCCGCATGTCTTCGGAACGCAGTCCCGCGACAAGTCGGCCGCACAGCAGACCCGCGACTGGGAGGCGGTGAAGGCCGCCGAACGTGCCGCCAAGGGCGCGGCGGGCGTGCTCGACGACGTGGCGGTCGGGCTGCCGGCGCTGCTGCGCGCGGTCAAACTGCAGAAGCGCGCCGCGCGGGTCGGCTTCGACTGGCCCCACGCGATCCACGTGCTCGACAAGATCGTCGAAGAGGCGCACGAGCTGACCGAGGCGCATCAGCGGCTGACCCGCGACGAGATCGCCGAGGAGTTCGGCGATCTTCTGTTCGTGATCGCCAATCTGGCGCGGCATCTGATGATCGACCCCGAGGCGGCGCTGCGCGCGGCCAACGCCAAGTTCACCCGCCGTTTCGCCGCGGTCGAGGCCAAGCTGGCCCGACGCGGCAGGCGCCCCGAGGACAGCGATCTGGCCGAGATGGACGCGCTCTGGGACGAAGCCAAGGCCGACGAGCGGTGATCCGGAATTCGCCGCGCGATCCGGCCCGCAACCGGTAACGACCCGCCCAAGGGGTGCCCGGCCGGATGCAGGCGCCCGGGCGGGGCAAATTGCTGCACTGCAGTACCGACGTGATACCGACGTGATACCGACGCCCGATTCCGGGCCTTTACATTGGCATTGCCGCCCCGCAGCATTCATGACATGACGCGCCGCATCATCATCGACACCGATCCGGGCCAGGACGACGCCGTGGCGATCCTGCTGGCGCTGGCCTCGCCCGAGATCGAGGTGCTCGGCATCACCGCGGTTGCGGGCAATGTGCCGCTGGCGCTGACCGCGAAAAATGCGCGTATTGTCTGCGAGTTGGCGGGCCACATTCATGTGCCTGTCTTCGCCGGCTGCGACGCGCCGCTGACGCGGCCGCTGGTCACGGCCGAGCATGTGCATGGGCGCACCGGGCTGGACGGTATCGACCTGCCGGACCCGTCCATGCCGCTTGGCGACATGCATGGCGTTGATTTCATTATAGAAGCGCTAAGAGCCGAGGCGCCGGGCACGGTGACGCTCTGCCCGCTCGCGCCCTTGACCAATATCGCCACGGCCTTCAGCAAGGCGCCTGAAATCGTTGAAAAGGTTCAGGAAATCGTTCTGATGGGCGGGGCGTATTTCCAGGTGGGCAACATCACGCCGGCGGCCGAATTCAACATCTACGTCGATCCGGAAGCCGCTGATATCGTATTCAAATCCGGCGTTCCGCTTACGGTCATGCCGCTCGACGTCACGCACAAGGCGCTGACCACCGCGCCCCGGGTCGAGGCGTTCCGCGCGCTCGGCACGCCGGTCGGGCATGCGGTTGCCGCCTGGACCGATTTCTTCGAGCGCTTCGACATGGAGAAATACGGCAGCCCGGGCGCCCCGCTGCACGACCCGACCGTGATCGTCTACCTGTTGAAACCACAGCTTTTTACCGGCCGGCATGTCAATGTCGAAATCGAGACGCAGTCGGATCTGACGCGCGGCATGACGGTGGCCGACTGGTGGCGCGTGACCGACCGCGCGCCGAACGCGACCTTCATCGGCGACATCGACGCAGATGGCTTCTATGCGCTGCTGACCGAGCGGCTGGCGCGGCTTTGACGGCGGAAATGGTCGCCGGAAATCAAAGGGATCGCCTGCCGGCCCGCAGCCGATCGTATCCCCGTCTGGCAGAGCGCCGCGCCGCGGACTAGATTGGCGGTATGACGCTGCATCTGCCCTTCGACAACACCTATGCCCGCCTGCCAGAGCGGTTCTATACCCGCCTCGCGCCGACGCCGGTGGCCGAGCCGGGGCTGGTGGCGGTCAACGCGGCGCTGGCGCGCGAACTGGGGCTCGACCCCGACGCGCTGGCGAGCGACGAGGGCGTGCGCGCGCTGGCCGGCAACCGGGTGCCCGAGGGCGCCGATCCGCTGGCCCAGGTCTATGCCGGGCACCAGTTCGGCGGCTGGTCGCCGCAGCTTGGCGACGGGCGCGCGATACTGCTGGGTGAAGTCATCGATTCCAATGGGATACGGCGCGACATTCAACTAAAGGGCTCGGGGCGTACGCCGTATTCCCGGATGGGCGACGGGCGCGCATGGCTGGGTCCGGTGATCCGCGAATACGTGGTGAGCGAGGCGATGCACGCGCTCGGCATCCCGACGACGCGGGCCCTGGCGGCCGTGACCACGGGCGAGCCGGTCCATCGCGAGCAGGTGCTGCCCGGCGCGGTTCTGACCCGCGTGGCGGCCAGCCATGTCCGCGTCGGCACGTTCCAGTTCTTCGCCGCGCGGCAGGATGTCGAGGCATTGCAGGCCCTTACCGGTTATGTGATTGCGCGGCACTATCCAAAGGCGGACGACGCGCTGGGCCTGCTCGACGCGGTCATCGACCGCCAGGCGCGGCTGATCGCGAAATGGATGGGCGTGGGGTTCATCCACGGGGTGATGAACACCGACAACGCGCAGATCGCGGGCGAGACGATCGACTATGGCCCCTGCGCGTTCATGGATGCCTATCACCCGGCCAAGGTGTTCAGCTCGATCGACCAGTTCGGCCGCTATGCCTATGGCAAACAACCGGAAATCGCCGTCTGGAACATGGCGCAGTTCGCCACCTGCCTGCTGCCGCTGATCGCCGACGACATGGACGACGCGGTGGCGAGGGCGACCGCCTCGGTCCACCGCTTTCCGGAAATCTTCGGTGCCGCGTGGCTGGACGGGTTCCGCGCCAAGCTGGGCCTGACCGCGGCCGAGGATGGCGATGCCGGGCTGATCGAGGCGCTGCTTGCGCTGATGGCGGCGGAAGGGGCGGATTTCACCAACACGTTCCGCGGGCTCGCTGACGGCTCGGCCCGGGATCAGTTCGTCGACCGCGCGGCCTTCGACGCCTGGGCGGCGGGATGGCGCGAGCGGCGCGGGCGCGAGGCGGCCGACGAGGCCGCGCAGGTCGCGCTGATGAACCGGTCGAATCCCGCCGTGATCCCCAGGAACCATCGGATAGAACAGGCTATTCAGGCAGCCGTATCAGGCGATTACGAGCCGTTCCTGAAGTTGAATTCGGTGCTGGCGCGGCCCCATGACCTGGCGCCCGAGGACGAACCGTTCGCGCGCCCGCCGGTGCCCGAGGAAGAGGTGCGCCAGACGTTCTGCGGCACCTGAAGCACATTAACGCGATATTCGGTTCACGGATTGCGCGCGGTTTCGCGACGCTTCGCCGGAAACCGCTTCAGACCCGCCGCGGCCGGTTGATCAGCACCAGCCCCGCCGCCACCAGCGCCAGCGCCACCCATAGCGAGGGGCCGACCGTCTCGCCGAGGATCAGCCAGCCGAAGGCAACGCCGAAGACCGGCGACAGGAAGCTGAACGAAGCCACGCCCGAGGCGGGGTAGATTTTCAGAAGCCAGAACCAGAACAGGAACGCCCCGCTGGCGATCACCAGGATCTGGAACGCCATCCCCCAGGCGGTCAAGGCGGTGAAATCGCGCATGAACGGCCCGAAGAACGGGGCCGCGAGCATCAGGATCACCGCCGAGACCGAGACCTGCCAGAACAGCTGCATCACCGGCTGAACCCGGGCAAAGGGCGTGACCCGCGCGACCAGCGCGATGCCGGCCCAGCCGAGCGCGCCGAAAACCGCCATCACGTCGCCCGCCAGGCTGGCCTCGCCCCCGGCGCCGCGGTCGGCCAGCGCCAGAACCACGCCGGCCATGGCCAGCGCCAGCCCCAGGGCCTTGGCCGGTCCGATCCGCTCTCCGGGGATCGCCAGATGCGCCATCAGCGCCAGCCAGACCGGCATCGAATAGAACAGCACCGAGACCCGGGCCACGGTGGTGAGATCCAGCGCCCAGAACAGAAGGATGAACTCGAACGCAAACAGCGACCCGCTAAGCACACCCGACCAACCCGACCCCGGCACGTGGCGCAGCCCGCCCATCACCAGCCGCATCCACAGCAACAGCAGGATCGTCGCGCCGACCGAGCGCAGACCGGCCGAGAAAACCGGCTGAAGCCCCTCGTTCACCACCTTGATGACGATCTGGTTGAAGCCCAGAAGCGCCGAAAAGGCGATCAGCGAGACCGCCCCGAATGCGTCGATGTGATCCTTGCGCTCCATCGCGCCACCAGAACGGCGGCGGGTGGCTTGTGTCAACCGCCCGGTGCCGTGCTATGCAGGCGCGAACCGACGGAGACGCCCATGAGTATCCTGCAAATCGCCGCCCTGCTGATCGTGCTGGCCGGCGCCTTCGGCGCGATCAACTATCTGTTTTTGCGGCTTCCCTCGTCGATCGGCATCCTCGTGGTGGCGCTGGCGGCTTCGCTCGCGGTGATCGGGCTGGACTGGCTGTTGCCGGGCCCCGCGGTCAGCGAGGCGATCCGGGCCGAGGTGGTGCAATGGGAGTTCTCCGACGCGCTGCTGGAAGGCATGCTGGGGCTGTTGCTGTTCGCCGGCGCGCTGCATGTGAAGCTTTCGGACCTGCGGGCGCAATGGCGGCTGGTGTTCCTGATGGCGACGATGGGCGTGGCGCTGTCGACGGCGATCGTGGGCATCGGGTTTTCCTGGATCACCGGCATGCCCCTGCTGATCGCGCTGGTCTTCGGGGCGCTGATCTCGCCGACGGACCCGGTGGCGGTGCTGGGCGTGCTGCGCGAGGCGCACCTGCGCAAGAGCCTGGAGACCAAGATCGCGGGCGAGTCGCTGTTCAACGACGGGGTGGGATACGTGGTGTTCCTGGTCCTCGTCGGCCTCGCCTTTCCGCATGGCGACGCGCATGGCTCGGGGCTGGCCGACGCGGCCAGGCTGTTCTTTCAGGAGGCCGTCGGCGGCGCGGCCCTGGGGCTGGCGCTGGGTTGGCTGACATTCCGGGTGATGCGGCTGATCGACGACTATCCGCTCGAGGTGCTGCTGACCCTGGGCCTCGTCTTCGGCGGCTACCAGCTGGCAGTGGCGCTGCACTTCTCCGCCCCGATCATGGCGGTCTGCGCGGGGCTGTTGATCGGCGATATCGGCGCCCGGCACGGCATGAGCGAGGAGACCCGGAACTATGTCGATGCGTTCTGGAAGCTGATCGACGAAATCCTGAACGCGGTCCTGTTCCTGCTGATCGGGGTCGAGGTCTTCGCCATCGCCTTCGCGCTGGACGCGGTGATCGCCGGGGCGCTGTCGATTGCGCTGGCGCTGGTGGCGCGGTTCGCCGCGGTGGCGGTGCCGGTGATCCTGCTGAAGCCGTTCCGCGACTTCTCGCCCGGGGTCGTGCCGATCATGACCTGGGGCGGGCTGAAGGGCGGGATCTCGGTCGCGCTGGCGCTGAGCCTGCCCGAGGGCGAGTGGAAACCGCTGATCCTGACCTGCACCTATATGGTGGTGCTGTTCTCGATCATCGTGCAGGGGCTGACGGTGGGCCGGCTCGCCGCCCGGCTGGGGCGCGAGCCCGACCTTGTCTGAGGCCTAGCTGCCGGACAGCGCGACGGGCGCGACGGGGCTGTCGATGCCGTCGTCGCGGGTGCCGATGGCGTCGTTCCGGGTGATGACGCGGACTGTGTGGACCTCGAACCTGACGGGCTCGGGCGGCACGGCACCGGCCAGCGCGCCGCCGGCCCCGGCCGGGCGCATCAGGCCGAGCGCCAGAAGCACCAGCGAGGCCAGGATCATGGCAAGCAGGATGCCGGGGGCGTACTGGACGAATTTCATCTGGAAATCCTTTCTGTAGGGGCGTGGCTGCGGCATGGCCGTGACTTCCGGGCCGCGGCCTCAGACCGGAAGGCCGAGGCCCAGGACGAGCACGACCAGCGTGACCAGGGTCAGCGCCAGGAACAGAACGGGCGCGTGATCGACGACCTGCATCGGGCGGGTTTTGGCGTATGTGCGGCGGGACATGGCAGACCTCATGCGACGGTGGCGATGGCGAGAAGGGTGGGAAGGACGAAGCCTCCGAGAATGGCGAGGGCGATTTTCATCCGGCGTCTTGCTCCTTCCCTTGGAATGACGTTTCCCGTGGGTCGCCCCGCGCCGGCGAAGGGTTCAAACTTTTTTCGGCGCGCCCCGCCTCGGGCCTTTCGAAAGCGCCGTCATTGCCCTAGACACGGGACCGCGAAACCGGAGGGGCGATGTCCGAGACGATCCTCGAGCGCTGCGAATCGAGAAACCTGCGCATGACCGACCAGCGCCGGGTGATCGCGGCCGTGCTGGAGGACTCCGACGATCACCCGGACGTCGAAGAGCTGTATGCCCGCGCCAGCGCCCAGGACCCGCGGATTTCCATCGCCACGGTCTATCGCACGGTGAAGCTGTTCGAAGAGGCCGGGATTCTGGAGCGCCGCGAATTCGGCGACGGCCGGGCGCGCTATGAGGATGCCGAGCGCGACCACCACGACCACCTGATCGACATGAACTCGGGCGAGGTGATCGAATTCGTCGACCCGGAAATCGAGGCGTTGCAGGAAAGGATCGCCGCCAAGCTGGGCTACAGCCTCAAGGGCCACCGGCTGGAACTGTACGGCGTGCCGCTGCGGCGCAGGAAGGACGAGGGCTAGGGACCGGGCCATGCCGTTATCCACGACCTGCATCGGCGCCTATCCCAAGCCCGCCTATGTGCCGATTGCCGACTGGTTCCAGGTTCGCCACGACGCCGGCGACTACAACGACCGGGTGCTGCGCGGCTGGACCGAGGCGCCGCACGTGCAAGCGGCGCTGGACCGCGCCACCGCAGAGGTCGTTGCCGACCAGATCGCCTGTGGCATCGACGTGCCGACCGACGGCGAGGTCCGGCGCGAGAACTACGTGCACTACCAGTGCCGGCATTTCGACGGCTTCGATTTCCAGAACCTGACCCGGCGCGTGCTGCGCAACGGCGCCTATGTCGCCGAACTGCCGACGATCCGCGGCACGGTGCGCGCGCGGGGCGACAGCGTGCTGGTGCGCGACTGGCAGGTGGCGCAGGCGGCCAGCGACCGGCCGGTCAAGATCACCCTGCCCGGGCCGATGACGATTTCCGACACGACGGCCGACGAACACTACCGCGACCCCGAGGCGCTGGCGCACGACCTGGCCGCGGCGCTGAATGCCGAGGTGCGCGCGCTTGCCGCGGCAGGCTGCCACAACATCCAGATCGACGAGCCGATCTTTGCCCGCAAGCCCGACGCGGCGCTGGCCTACGGCATCGCGGCGCTGGGGCGCTGCTTCGACGGGGTGCCGCCCGAGGTGACGCGCGTCGTGCACATGTGCTGCGGCTATCCGAACCGGCTGGACGACACCGGCTATCCCAAGGCCGACCCGGAAAGCTACATCAGGATCGCGCGCCAGGTCGATGGGATCGTTGACCAAATCTCCATCGAGGATGCACACCGCCACAATCCCGACAGGCTGTTCCGGCTGTTCGAGTTGTCCGCGCTGATCGTGGGTTTCGTCGCCGTCGCATCCAGCCGGGTCGAGACGGTCGACGAGATCCGCGCCAGGATGCGCCAGGTTCTCGCGATCCTGCCCGAGCGCCGCCTGATCGCCGCCCCCGATTGCGGGCTGGGCTTTCTGGGGCGCGATCTGGCGATGGCAAAGCTTCGCAATCTTGCCGAAGCCGCACACACGGTCTGAGAGGACGACCATGAAAGCACGTATCAAATGGGCCGAGGCCCGCACCTTCCTGGGCACCTCGGGCACCGGGCATTCCATCGTCCTAGGCACCCGCGCCGCGTCCGACGGCCCGACGCCCGGCCCCAGCCCGATGGAACTGGTGCTGATGGGAACCGGCGGCTGTTCGGCCTTTGACGTGGTGCATATCCTGGAAAAGGGCCGCCAGCCGGTCGAGGACGTGGTGGTAGAGCTTGACGCCGACCGCGCCGAGACCGATCCCAAGGTCTTCACCCGCATCCACATGCATTTCATCGTCAAGGGCCGCGGGCTCGACCCGGCCCGCGTCGAGCGCGCGATCGCACTTTCGGTCGAGAAATACTGCTCGGCCTCGGCGATGATGGCGAAAACGGCGGACCTGACCCACGATTTCGAGGTGATCGACACCGCCTGATCCGGCGGCGTCGTTACCGCTAACGGCGTTGTTTCCAGAGCCCCCCGCCCCTGTTATAGAGGCGCGAATCCCGCACGCCCGGAGGCCCCCATGAGCACCATCATCGACATCCACGCCCGCGAAATCCTCGACAGCCGCGGCAACCCGACCGTCGAGGTCGACGT
>JBFKQC010000032.1:0-41627 GCA_041627895.1 Rhodobacter sp. | reverse complement strand
GGCGGCACCGGCCCGCGCGGGGCCGGCACCGGGTTGCATCAGTTCATCGTCGCCTTGTCGAGCGGCGCCATGTACCAGAAGTCCTCGATGTTCAGCGTCGAGGCATCGCCCTCGAGCTGGCCGGCCTGGCTGTACCACTCCATGTCGGCCATCGCGGCCTTCATGCCGCCGCCGCTCGGGTCGTAAAGCCCGCCCGCGACCGCCTCGGTGTAGAAGTTGTCGAGCTCGTCGAGGATCTCCTTGGGCAGTTGCCCGATCGGGCCGTCGGGGTCGGTCTCGCGGCTGATGATCGTGGGATCGGCGTTCATGTCGCGCCAGACGCCCGCCAGCGCGTCGACGAAGATCTGCACGTCCTCTTCGTTCGCCTTGATCCAGTCGAGGTTGGCGAACAGCGCCTCGTCCGAGGCTTCGACGTCGAACATCGGCAGCACGTTGAACTTGTCGCCGTGCTGGCGCATGATCTTGTTCTTGTTGGACAAGTCGATGATCGTCGCATCCGCCTGGCCGGCGACCAGCGCGACGACGCGGTTCGCAGAACCCGGCACGTAGGAGCGTTCGCCGAAGGTGATGCCGACCTTGTCCTCGATCACGTTGGCGATCGAATCGGTGCCGCCGCCGCGCGAGTGCAGCAGGATCGGCTCGCCGTTCAGGTCCTCGAGTTTCTCGTACTTCTTGGTGGTGACCGGGAAGAATTTCAGCTTCGAGAGCTGGAAGATGATCCTGACCGGCGCCTTCGCGCGCTGCATGGCGGCATAGGGCGTGCCGAAGCCGATATCCATCTGCCCCGACAGCACCGCCTGGATCGCCAGTTCCTCGTCCGAGAACGCGGTCCATTCGTAATCCAGCCCGTTCGCCCTGGCGCGGTCGAGCGCCACGAAGAAGGCGGCCAGTTCGTCCGAGGGCGTCTCGGCCAGTGCGATGCGGATCTTGTCGGCGCTGGCCGCCGCGGCGCCGAGCGCCAGGGCGACGGCGGCGCCGGTGAGCGTCTTGAACATGTGTTTCATTGTCTTCCTCCCAAAACTAGGGGCGTCGCGCCCCGAATGTGCGGAGCCGTTTTCCGGCTCTCGTGATCGCGTTCATGCCTCGCCGAACAGCCGCGCCGAGACCGAGCCGAGGTGGCTGCGCATCGCGGCGTGGGCGGCGGCGTGGTCGCGGGCCTCGATGGCCACGGCGATGGCGTCGTGTTCGGCAAAGCTGGAATGATCCCGCGGCGGCCGGGCACTGGCGCGCACCACGGAATTCCACGCCACCGCGCGCTTGACGTCGTTCAGATGCTCGAACAGCGACAAGAGCAGCACGTTGCCGGTGGCCGCGGCCACGGCGCGGTGAAACGCGTCGTCCTGCGCCTCGTATTCGTCCCAGGTCGTCGCGTGATAGGCGCGGTCGCGTGCCAGCTTGATCGCCGCGACGGCCTCGTCGGTGGCGTGCATCGCCGCCTCGCGGGCGATCGCCGGTTCCAGCGACATCCGCGCGCGCGACAGCTGCACCGGCGAGACCTGCTGGGCCAGGTCCGCCAGGCTGGAGCCGCCGCCCTGCGCCGCGACGAAGGTGCCCTTGCCGACATGGCGCCAGATCGCGCCTTCGCGTTCCAGCGTGTCGAGCGCCTTGCGCAGGGTCGAGCGCGAGACGCCGAGGCTGACGATCAGCTCACGCTCGGGCGGCAGGCGGTCGCCGGGCGCATAGCTGCCGCCGCCGATCATCCCGCGCAGCTGCTCCAGCGCATCGCTGCTTTCAATCACATTGTATTGGTTCACGTTTTCCCGATATTGGTTGATCAATAATCCGCGATTGGTCTAGTCTACGCACAAGCACGCCGATTCAGCAACCGGAATTGCGGGTTCAGCGGAAAATTGGTTGGGATTGGTCCGGGCGTCACAATGCCGGATTTCGGGAGGGATACGCATGGGGAAATACGTCATTGATCCGCCGCCTGTGGTGGCGCTGCCGGTCGCCGGAAGCGACGCCGTGTTTCCGGTGCGGCGGGTCTATTGCATCGGGCGGAACTATGCTGCGCACGCGATCGAGATGGGCCACGATCCCGACCGCGAGCCGCCGTTCTTCTTTCAGAAGAATCCGAACAACCTGGATCCCTCGGGCGAGTTTCCCTATCCGCCGCATTCCTCGGACGTGCATCACGAGGCCGAGGTCGCGGTGATGCTGAAATCCGGCGGCACCAACATCGCGGTGGAAGACGCGCTGACCCATGTCTACGGCTACGCGCTGTCGCTCGACATGACGCGGCGCGATCTGCAGGGCGAGCAGAAGAAGATGGGCCGCCCATGGGAGATCGGCAAGGCGTTCGAGCGCTCGGCGCCGGTCGGACCGGTGCACCCCGCAACCGCGGTCGGGCACCCGGGCGAGGGCGCGATCACGCTGAAGGTCAATGGCGGGCTGCGCCAGGAGGGCGACCTGAACCAGATGATCTGGAAGGTGCCCGAGATGATTTCCTACCTGTCGGAGTATTTCGAGCTGGCCGCGGGCGACGTGATCCTTTCGGGCACGCCGTCGGGCGTGGCCGCGGTGACGCGGGGCGACGTGATCGAGGTCGCCGCCGACGGGCTGGGGGTGCTGACGGTCAAGGTGGTCTGATCCGGCAAAGGGGGGATGCAGGGCGGATGATGGACGCGGCGGTTTCGGCAGCGGCGGGGCGCGGGGCCGGGGAAGGGGCCCGGGAAGGAGCCGGGGACCGGGCGCTGGACCTGACGCTGGCAAGCTGGGACCACGACCGGGTGATGGCGCTGCACGAGGGCCGGGTGACGGTCGGGGGCGTGGCGCTGAAAAGCGTGATCGCGCCGACGGCAAAGCTGTTTCCCGCCGCGGTCGGCCCGGCGCCCTGGGACATCACCGAGATGTCGATTTCAAGCTACGTCCTGCAGGTATCGCGCGGCGAGGGCGACTATGTGGCGATCCCCGCCTTCGTCAGCCGCGCGTTCCGGCATTCCGGGTTCTTCGCGCGCAAGGGCGCGGGCATCGCGACGCCGGCCGATTTCGCCGGGCGCCGGATCGGCGTGCCGGAATACCAGATGACCGCCGCGCTGTGGATGCGCGGCATCCTGTCGGACGATTACGGCGTCGACGCGGCCAGCGTGCACTGGCGCACCGGCGCGCTGGACCGCGGCGTGCGGCGCGAGCGGCTGGAACTGGCGCTGCCCGCGGGGATGCGCGTCGAGCCGATCGCCGAGGGCGAAACGCTGCAGGGGCTGCTGCTGGCGGGCGAGATCGACGGGCTGCTGGCGCCGAAGCCGCCGCAGGCGTTTCTCGACGGCGACGCGCGGCTCAAGCGGCTGTTTCCCGATTTCGAGGCGGCAGAGCGCGACTGGCACGCCCGCACCGGGTTTTTCCCGATCATGCACCTGATCGGGCTGCGCCGGTCGCTGGCCGAGGCGCATCCCTGGCTGCCGCGCGCGCTGTACGACGGGTTCGTCGCGGCGCGCGACGCGGCGCTGGCGCGGCTGCGCGAGATCTGGCTCGGCAACGCCAACCGGCTGTCGCTGCCCTGGCTGGGCGCCTCGATGGAGCGCACGCTGGCGGCGCTGGGACCGGATTACTGGAGCTACGGCTACACCGCGAACCGGGCCGAGCTGGCGGCCGTCTGCCGCTATTCGGCCGAGCAACACCTGGCGGCGCGGCAGGTCGACCCGGAAGAGCTGTTCCCGCCGTCGCTGCTGGAGAGCTGAGAACGAAACCCCGCCGGTTCGGCGCAGGCCGGGGGAGGAACGACACCACGCGCCGAACAAAATGGAGGAGAACATGACCCGTCTCAATCGTCGCGGTTTCCTGAAGACCGGTGCGGCCGTTTCTGCCGTCGCGCTTGCCGCGCCGCATATCGCGCGCGCCCAGGGCTATCCCGAGCGCAACATCGACGTGATCATCCCGACCCGCGAGGGCGGCGGTGCCGACCGCAACTTCCGCGCCTTCACCAGCATCTGGAAGGACAAGCTGGGCACCGAGTTCGAGCCCGGCTTCTTCCCCGGCGCCTCGGGCAGGGTGGGCTATGAGGTCTACATGGGCAAGCGCGATCCGGACTGCTACAGCCTGATCTTCGGCAACATGGGGCCCGAGGTGCTGAACTGGGCGATGCAGCCGCCGGAAAGCTTCGACGTCGCCGACTATTTCTATTTCGGGCGTGTCGACACCGACCCGGGCTGCCTGTTCGTCGGCGCCGAGAGCCCGCTGAAGACGCTCGACGACATCATCGCGGCGGGCAAGACGCGCAAGCTGAACGTCGGCACCAGCCGGATGGCGCATCCCGCGTCCATCGGGCTGTTGTCGCTGGGCGAGGTGACGGGGGCCGATTTCAACCTGATCCCGCTGTCGGGCGGGCGCAACACGGTCGCGGGCGCGGTCACGGGCGAGGTGGATTTCTCGGTCCTGACCTCGGGCACGGTGATCGCGGCGGGCGACAGCGTGAAGACGCTGCTGGTCTTCGGCGAGAACCGGGTGGGCGAAGCGCTGGACAACGCGCCCAGCATGAACGACGTCTACGGCACCGATCTGCCCGAGATGCTGTCAGCCCGCGCCTTCGGCATCCACAAGAAGGCGGCCGACGACCATCCCGACCGATTCGAGACGCTGACGCGGACCTTCAAGGAGACTTTCGACGATCCCGCGCTGCTGGAGGCCTATGTCGCCGCGCGCGGCACGCCGGAATACCTGAACTACGGCGGCATCGAGGAATGCGAGGCGTTCAAGCAGGCGATGCTGGAGCTTGGCGCGAAGTACAAGGCGCTGCTGAGCGGCGCCTGAGGCGACGCGTCCGCGCCGGCGGCCCCGCGCCGCCGGCGCAGTTCGCCGTAGAGCAGATGCCAGGAGGCACGGCATGAAGCCCGAAGACGTGAAACCCCGCCGCCAGCTCGGCGGCGAACTGGTGATCCCGATCCTCGCCATCGGCTTCACGCTTTACTATTTCTCGACGATCTGGAATTCGCCCTGGACCGCGCAGGTCAGCGCCTTCCTGGTGGGGGGCGTGCTGCTGCTGGTCTGCGCGATCTTCATCCTGCGCTGCGGCGTCTGGCTGGCGCGGGGCGAGGGCTCGCCGGGTTTCGCCAACCTGTTCAGCCGCGACGACATCCGCACCGGACGGATCGGGCTGATCGCGGCGACGGTGGCCTATTGCGTGCTGATCGAGCGGCTGGGTTTCACGCTGACCACGTTCCTGTTCCTCGCGGTCTCGATGCTGATCCTCGCGCGTGGCCGGCGGCCGGTCTTCGTCACCCTGATCTCGGCGGCGATGGCGCTGGGCGGCTGGGCGGTGTTCATCTGGGCCTTTGACACGCGGTTCCCGCGCGGCTGGTTCGAAGAGACGATGCGCGCGGTGCTGCCCCATGTCTGAGACCGCGGCACTTCTGGGCGATATCCTGGTGCTGACGCTGGGATACTGGTGGGTGATCGTGCCCACCATGTTCCTTGGCCTGATCGTCGGCGCGATCCCGGGCTTCAGCGCGGCCAACACGATCATCATCCTGTTGCCGCTGACCCTGGCGATGGAGCTTTACACCGGCATCGTCTTCATGGTGACGCTTTATGTCGCGGCGCGGATGGGGGCGGGGATACCGGCGATCCTGGACAACATCCCCGGCACGGCGGGCGCCGCGGCGACCCCGCTGGACGGCTACCCGATGGCCAAGGCGGGCAAGGGGCAGCAGGCGCTGGCGATGTCTTTCGTGGCCTCGTCGCTCGGCGGGCTCCTGACCACCGTGATCGCGCTGGCGACGATGCCGGTGCTGGCGCGGGTGGGGTTTTACATGCACTCGGTCGAGATGATCGTGGTGATGCTGTTCGGCATCTCGCTGATCGCCTCGATCGCGGCGCAGGACATGCTGAAGGGGCTGATCGCCGGCTTTCTGGGGCTGATGATCGGCTCGATCGGCACGGATGTGGTCTATGCCACGCCGCGCGGCACGTTCGGGTTTCTGGAACTTTACGACGGCGTGCCGCTGATCCCGGCGCTGGTGGGGCTGTTCGCGGTGTCCGAGGCCTTCATGATCATCGAGAAGAAGGTGATCGTCAGCGAGGATGCCGAGCCGAAGAACCCGAACTGGCACGACACGTTCGAGGGGGTGCGGATCGCGCTGGCGCGCTGGTGGCACATCGTCTGGACCTCGCTGATCGGGCTGGTGATCGGGGTGATCCCGGGCGCCGGCGCCTCGATCGCCAGCTTCGTCGCCTATCAGCAGTCGCGCACCTATTCGGCCACGCCCGAGAAATACGGCACCGGCCATCCCGAGGGGCTGATCGCGCCCGAATCGGCGAATAACGGCGTCACGTCCGGCACGCTTGTGCCGCTGCTGGTGCTCGGCATCCCGGGCGGGGCGACGGCGGCGATCATGCTGATCGTGATGCAATTCCATGGCGTCAACTTCGGCCCGTCGCTGTTCGAGCGCCAGCCCGAGGTGTTCTACGGCATGTTCATGGTGATGGCGGTGGCCTACCTGCTGATGGTGCTGACGATCCTGCCGCTGTCGCGCTACATGAGCCACGTCACCACGGTGCCGACGATCTATCTGGCGCCGGTGATCATCTCGTTCACGCTGGTCGGCGGCTTCGTGCCGCGCGAATACATGTTCGACATGTACCTGGCGCTGGCCTTCGGCGTCCTGGGCTATATCGCGCGGCGCACCGGCTATCACGTGGCGGCGATCCTGATCGGGGTGATCCTGGGGCCGCTCTTGGAGCGCTATTTCCTGCTGGCGCTGAAGAAGGCCGACGGCGACGTGACGGTGCTGTTCTCGTCCACGCTGGGCAACATCCTCTGGCTGGCGCTGGCGGTGTCGCTGGTCCTTCCGGTGGTGTTCGAATGGCGGCGCAAGCGGCGCAACGGCGAGGTGCCGGCAGAATGAGACGGGAAATCGAGTTTCAGCTGTCGCGCAACATCCGCCGGCTCGGGCATCTCGACATCGCCGGGGGCGGGCAGGTCGTGGTGCAGGACGGGTTCGCCTATGTCGGGCACATGAAGCCGCCGCTCGGCACCTCGATCGTCGACGTGTCCGACCCGGCGGTGCCGCGCGTCGTCGGCCATGTCGCACCGCCCGACGAATATTCGCACACCCACAAGGTGCGGGTTTCGGGCGACATCATGATCACCAATGTCGAACAGGACCGCCGGCATTTCCTGCGCAACGGCGAGCGGATCGCGGGCCTGCGCGAACAGGGGATGGACGCGGCCGCGATCGCCGCGGAACTCGGGGTGGCGCCCGCCGATATCCCGGTGCTGGAGGCGGCGCAGGCGCGCGGCTATGCCTCGGGCGGTTTCCGGGTCTGGGACATCGCCGACAAGGCGGCGCCGCGGCTGCTGAGCTATGTCAGGACGCACGGTTTCGGCGTGCACCGCTTCGACATGGATGCGCGCTATGCCTACATCTCGACCGAAATGGCGGGCTATGTCGGCAACATCCTGGTGATCTACGACATCGCCGATCCCGCCGCCCCGCGCGAGGTTTCGCGCTGGCACATGCCGGGCCAGCATGTCGCAGGCGGCGAGACGCCCGCGTGGCAGGGCTATGGCCACCGGCTGCACCACGCGATGCGCTGCGGCGACGAGTTGTGGGCCGCGGTCTGGCATGCCGGGTTCCGGGTGCTCGACGCATCCGACATCGCGGCGCCACGCGTGATCGGCAGCTACCGTTTCCCGCAGGCGATCCCCGAGCCGACGCATACCGTGATGCCGCTGGAGCAGCCGATCGGCGGGCGGCGCTATGCCGTCGCCATCGACGAGGAACACGACCACCTGCCGGGGCGGCTGCACGGGTTCCTCTGGGTGCTGGACGTCACCGACCTGGGTGCGATCGAGCCGGTCGCCGCCTGGGACCTGAGCGAGCGCGCCAGCCCCTGGGCGGGCGAGCCCGGCGTGCGGTTCGGCGCGCACCAGTTCCGCGAGCGGCTGGACGGCACGCTGGTCTATGCCACGTGGTTCGCCGGCGGGCTGCGGGTGCTGGACCTCGCCGATCCGCTGTTGCCGCGCGAGGTGGCGCATTACATGCCCGAGCCCGCCGACGGCTCGGCGCCGCAATCGAACGACGTCGACGTCGACGGGGCCGGCCTGATCTATCTGCTCGACCGCAACAACGGCCTCGATATCCTGGAGATGCGCGCATGACCGACACCGACGACCTGTTGCCGCCCGGCGTCGATCCGACCAGGGCCGCGCTCGGCATCCGCCGCGTCGTGGCGCGCAACGACGCCTCGACCCGCACCGTGATGATGGTGCGCGAGCACGTGCTGGTCAGCGACGAGAAGGGCACCAATACCGGGCCGACGCCGCTTGAGATGTGCCTTGCCTCGCTGCTGGGTTGCGAGGGCGTGATCATCAACCGCTGCGCCGAGGCGATGCGGTTTGCCTATACCGGCGTCGACATCGAGGCCGACGGCGAGGTCGACCAGCGCGGCAGCCGCGGGGTGCACGGGGTGCGGCCCTATTTCAACTGGGTGCGGCTGCGCATCCGGGTGCATACCGGCGAGCCGCAGGACCGGCTGGACCGGCTGGCGCGCAATGTCGAGTACCGCTGTCCGGTGATGAACCTGTTCCGCTCGGCCGACGTGGCGCTGGACGTGGCATGGGAGCGGGTGACGCCGTGACGCTGCGGCTGCGGATCAACGGGCGCGACCACACCGTCGCTTCGCCGCCCGATACGCCGCTGGTCTACGTGCTGCGCGACGAATTGGGGCTGAAGGGCACCAAGCTGGGCTGCGGGCTGGAACAATGCGGCGCCTGCGCGGTGCTGGCCGACGGCGAGGCGGTGCTGAGCTGCATCGCCGAAGCGGGCGCCTTCGCGGGGCGCGAGATCGTCACCGTCGAGGGGCTGGCCGAAACCGCGACCGGGCGGCGCGTGCAGGCGGCCTTTGTCCGGGCCTCGGCGGCGCAATGCGGCTATTGCACGGCGGGGCTGGTGGTGGCGGTGACCGGGCTGTTGCGCAAGACCCCGAACCCGGACCGCGACACCGCGAAGGCGGCGCTGACGCCGCATATCTGCCGCTGCGGCTCGCACCCGCGGGTGCTGCGCGCGGTCGGGATCGCCAGCGCGGCGCGATGAGCCTCGGCCCGCATCCGCTGGTCGGCCACTGGCTGGGCGCCGAGGGGGACGTGCTGGTGGTGCGCACCGGCAAGGTCGATATCGGCCAGCGCATCTCGACCGCGCTGATGCAGATCGCGCACGAGGAACTGACCCAGCCGCTGGAGTGCATCCGCGTCGCCCCGGTCGCGACCGGCGAATGCCCCGACGAGGGCATCACCTCGGGCAGCAACTCGGTCGAGCAGTCGGGCCGCGCGGTGCGGCTGGCGGCGGCGACGCTGCGCCGGATGGCGACGGCCGAGGCCGCCCGCAGGCTGGGCGGCGAGCCGCCGGACTGGCGGCTGGAGGACGGCGCGCTGACCGGCCCGGGCAGCAACCGGCCGGTGCCGCTGACCGGCCTGATCGCGGACATGGATCTGGGCGTGCCGGTGGACCTGGACGCGCCGCTTGCCGGGCCCCGTGCGCGGCCCGCGCGCCCGCCGATGGCGGGGCTGCGCGACATCGTGACCGGCCGCTACCGGTTCGTGCACGACCTGGACGCGCCGGGCATGCTCCATGCCCGCGTGGTGCGCCCGCCCAATGCCCGCGCGCGGCTGGCGGGGGTCGACGCGGCCGTCGCCGCGCGGCTGCGCGCCGAGGGCCTGCGGATTGTCCGCGACGGCAGCTTTCTCGCGGTCGCAGGCGCGCGGGAATGGGACGTGGTGAAGGCGGCGGGGCGGCTTTTCGCCGGCTGCGCCTGGCAGGGCGGCGGCCTGCCTGAGGACGACGTCTTTGCCCGGCTGACGCCGGCCAATGCCGAGCGCCTGATCGTCGAGGACGGCACGCCGCGCGCCGCGCCGGTTCCGCCGGCGCCCGACGCGCCCGCCCATGCGGCCCGCTACGAGCGGCCGTTCACCATGCACGCCGCGCTCGCGCCCTCGGCGGCGCTGGCGACCTGGGACGGCGCGCGGCTGGATATCGTGACCCACAGCCAGGGCATCTATCCGCTGCGCCAGAGCATCGCCGACAGCCTGGGGCTGGACCCGCGGGCGGTGTGCCTGACCCATGCGCCGGGCTCGGGCTGCTACGGCCACAACGGCGCCGACGACGCGGCTTTCGAGGCGGCGCTGCTGGCGATGGCGCTGCCCGGCGCGCCGGTGCTGCTGAAATGGAGCCGCGAGGACGAGCACGCCTGGGAGCCCTACGGCACCGCGATGGCGGTGGAACTGGCCGCGGCGACCGGCCCCGCGGGCGAGATCACCGCCTATTCCGCCGAGGCGATCGCCGGCACCTTCCGCGGCCGCCCGCGCCCGGGCAAGGGCCGCGCCGGTCCGGCGAAGCTGCTGGCCAACCGGTTTCGCGCCGATCCGGTGGGTCCGGCGCGGCCGGAGCCGAACCTGAACCGGCAGGGGGGCATGCACCGCAACCTCGATCCGGTCTACCGGCTGCCCGAGGTGCGGCTGGTCAAGAACCTGGTCGCCGACCTGCCGCACCGGACCTCGGCGCTGCGCTGCCTCGGCGCGGCGGCGAATGTGTTTGCGCTGGAAAGCTTCATGGACGAACTGGCCGCGATCGCGGGGCGCGACGCGCTGGACTATCGCCGGGCGCATCTGGGCGACGCGCGGGCGCTCGCGGTGCTGGACCGGCTCGGCGCGGCGCTGGGTGCGGCGCCGTCCGGCGCGATGGCGGGGCGCGGGGTGGCCTATGCGCAGTACAAGAACGCGATGGCGCGGGTCGGCGTCGGCGTCGATCTGCACGTGACCGACCTATCAGAGGTGCGGCTCGACCGGGCGGTGATCGTGGCCGATGCGGGCCGGGTGATCGACCTCGGTGGGCTCGAGGCGCAGCTCGAGGGCGGCTTTCTGCAGGGCGCGAGCTGGGCGCTTTGCGAGGCGGTGACCTGGGACCGGGACGGCATCACCTCGCGCGATTGGGACAGCTACCCGGTGCTGCGCTTCGACAACGTGCCCGAGATCGAGGTGATCGTGCTGGACCGGCCCGGGGATGCATCGGTCGGCGCCGGCGAGGCCGCGCCGGGCCCGGCGCTCGGCGCCATTGCCAACGCGGTCTGCGCCGCGACCGGGCTCAGGCTGCGCCGCCTGCCGTTCACGCCCGACGCCATCTCGCGCGCGGCGCTCCGGGCCTGAGCGGCGCGTCGCGGCCCGGGCGTCGGCGGCCGGGTGCGGTCAGGGGTCGGACATCTCGGCGCCGGGCCCGAGCAGCGGCAGCACGGCCAGCGCGGCGACGGTCGCCAGGAAGATGCCGAGCGCGTGGGGCAAGGGCGTGCCGTCGAAGGCCTGCGTGATCGGCACCGCGATCGCCACCCCGCCCACCGTCGCGATGGAACTGAGGATCGAGGCGCCGAGCCCGGCCAGGTGGCCCAGCGGCTCCATCCCCAGCGCGTTCAGGTTGCCGATGGTCAGCCCGACCACGAAGAAGATCGTGACCAGCCAGCCCAGGTAGAGCGCGAACAGGACGGGCACCGGCAGCGCGCCGATCCAGATCGCCAGCGTCATCAGCCCGGCCAGGACGAACTGCGACCAGAGCGTTCCGGCGATCACCCGGCGCATGCCGATCCGGATCACGATGCGCGCGTTCAGCAGGCTCGCGCCGCCCGAGACCAGTGCGATCGCGCCGAACCAGTAGGGAAAGCTCGCCGCCGCGCCGAAGGCCATGTCGAAGACCGGCTGCGCGACCGAAAGCGTGGTGAAGAGCATCGCGAAGACCAGCGACAGGATCGCGATGGTCACCAGAACCTGGCGGATGCGCAAGACCTCGGCGATGCCGTCCGCCAGCGTGCTTGCCCGGAACGGGCGGCGGCGGTCCGGCGTCAGCGTCTCGGGCTGGCGCAGCATCAGCCAGGTGCAGGCGGTGCCCGAGAACAGCACGAAGGCCACGAAGATGCCGCGCCAGCCGGTCAGCCAGATGATCCCGGCCCCGATCAGCGGCGCGACCGCGGGGACGATGGTGAAGACGATCATGCAAAGCGACGTCACCCGCGCCATTTCGCGCCCCGAATAGAGGTCGCGCACGATCGCCAGCGCCGCGATCCGCGGCCCGGCGGCGCCGAGCCCCTGTATCGCCCGGCCCGCCAGCAGCATGTCCAGCGAGTCCGCCGCCCAGGACAGGACCGCCCCCGCGATGTAGACCGCGATGCCGCCGGCGATCACGGTCTTGCGCCCGAACGCGTCGCTCAGGGGTCCGGTGAACAGCGTGCCGAACCCCATCCCCAGGACGAAGCCGGCGATGATCAGCTGCGCGCGGTTCGGCGCCTGTGGGGACAGCTCGGCCGCGATCTCGCCCATCGCCGGCAGCATCGCGTCGATCGAGAACGCCACGTTGGCGAACATCAGCCCCATCAGGGCGACGAATTCGGTCAGGGAGAGGCGGGGGCGGGGCGCAGGCATGAGGCGGCCTTAGCAGGATCGCGCGCAGACGGAAGCGGGAGTTGGCAAGTCCCCGCCGAACCCGGCGCGCTGCCTCGAAATCGCCCGAATCTCCGGATGCACTTGGCTATGGAGGATTCGCGCGAATGTCGCGCCAAATGAAAGAAGGATCAACCATGGCGAAACCTGCGATCAGTCTGGCCCGCGCGGCGGGCCTTGCGGTGCTGCTGCTCGGGGCCGGCGCGTTCAGCGTCGGGCCGGTCGGCTTCGACACGGCCGAAGCCAAGGGCGGCGGCAATGGCGGCGGCGGCGGCAACGACAATGCCGGCAACGGAAACGGAAATGGCAACGGAAACGGCAACGGCAACCGCGGCGGCGACAAGAACCGCGGATCAGAGCGCCGTGCGAGCGCCGAGCATTCCCACACCAACGGCACCGGAAACGGCCGCGGATACCTGGCGCGAGAGATGCGCTGGATGAATGCGGCCAAGGCCAATATCAACGGCATGCGCAACGCATCGCCGCACAGCGTGCCGGGACAGCTTTATGCCTATCGCACGGCCTATGAGGATCTCGCCGACGCCCAGGGCAAGGTCGACGATGCGCAGGAGGAACTCGACCGCCTGCTGGGCCTTACCCAGGAAGAGATCGACGCCGAATTTGCCGACCAGGCGGCCTATGACCAGGCCGTCGAGGATGCCGAGGACGCGCTGGACATGGCCGAGGACGATCTGGCGGATGCCGAGGACGAGGTCGGGGATACGCTCGAGACCCTCACCCGCGGCCGGCAGCTTTCGCAGGCGGCGATGGACGAGTTGCACCGGCTGCTCGGGCTGTAGCATCGGGTCCGGGCGGGCCGCGCGCGCCCGCCCGGATCAGACCGAGAGCCTTGCGGCGTGGCTGCCGCGCTCGCGGTAGGGCGTGGTGTCGTAATGCGCCCGGTAGCATTTCGAGAAATGCGAGGGCGAGGCGAAGCCGCAGGCCAGCGCCACGTTGATCACGCTCATGTCGGTCTGCATCAGCAGGTTGCGCGCCTTCTGCAGCCGCAGTTCCATGTAATAGCGTTTCGGCGAGCGGTTCAGGTAGCGCCGGAACAGCCGTTCCAGCTGCCGCGTCGACATGCCGACGCGCTGCGCCAGGATCGAGGGGCTGACCGGTTCCTCGATATTCTGCTCCATCATCTGGATGACCTGGCTCAGTTTCGGGTGCCGCACGCCGATCCGGGTCGGCACGCTGAGGCGCTGGGTGTCCTGGTCGGTGCGGATCGAGGTATAGATCAGCTGGTCGGCCACCGCGTTGGCCAGGTCCTCGCCATGGTCGTCGGCGATGATCTTCAGCATCAGGTCGATCGACGAGGTGCCGCCGGCGGTGGTGAACCGGTTGCCGTCCATCACGAAGACCGACTTGGTCAGTTCCACCTCGTCGAATTCCTCGGCAAAGCTGTCCTGGTTCTCCCAGTGGATGGTGGCCTTCTTGCCGTCCAGCAGCCCGGCCTTGGCCAGGGTGTAGCCGGCGGTGCAGAGCCCGCCGATCGTGGCGCCGCGCCGCGCCTCGCGCCGCAGCCAGTTCAGCATCCGCTTGGTGGTGGCGGCCTGCACGTCGATGCCGCCGCAGACCAGGATCGTGTCCTCGCGGGTCAACTCGTCGAGATCCATGTCCAGCTTGAACCCGGTGCCGGCGGAACAGCGCGCTTCGTCGCCGCCCTCGCCGGCCAGCGCCCAGCTATAGAGCGTCCGGCCCGCCATGCGGTTGGCGATGCGCAGGGATTCCAGCGCGCAGGAGAAGCAGAGCATGGTGAAATTGTCCAGCAGAACAAAGACGAAGCGGCGCGGCTTTGCCGGCTCGCGCGCCTGTGCCGTCGTCTCGCGACTCGCTTTCATGTGCGGCTATCCTCCCAACCGACCGGAACCGAAACAGGTTTGGCGCGCGCGATCAAGGGCCGCGGGCCGCTATTTCGCCTCTCCTTGCGGCAAACCGTGATCCGTTTTCGCCGTTTTGGCAGTTTGCAGCCGCGGCATATGTCCGTATAGAAGGGCCTCGTTTCAACGCTGACGCTGGAGAGAGACATGAGCACCTGGGACAAGGCCGGATGGCGTGCGAAGCCGAGGATCCAGATGCCCGACTATACCGACGCCCAGGCGCTCGGCGCGGTCGAGGGGCAATTGCGCCGCTATCCGCCCCTGGTCTTTGCCGGCGAGGCGCGCACGCTCAGGCAAAAGCTCGGCGCGGTGGCGCGCGGCGAGGCGTTCCTGCTGCAGGGCGGCGACTGTGCCGAAAGCTTCGCCGAGTTCTCGGCCGACAACCTGCGCGACACGTTCAAGGTGTTCCTGCAGATGGCGATGGTCCTGACCTTCGGCGCCAAGGTGCCGGTGGTGAAGGTCGGCCGCGTGGCGGGACAGATGGCCAAGCCGCGCAGCGCACCGACCGAGAAGAAGGGCGAGGTGGAACTGCCGAGCTACCGCGGCGACATCGTCAACGGCTTCGATTTCACGCCCGATGCCCGCATCCCCGACCCGCAGCGGATGCTGCAGGCCTATACCCAGGCTGCGGCCTCGCTGAACCTGTTGCGCGCCTTCTCGACCGGCGGCTTCGCCGACATGCACCGGGTGCACCAGTGGACGCTGGGCTTTACCGACCATGACGACGCGGAAAAGTACCGCGACATGGCGAATCGGATCCAGGACACGATCGACTTCATGTCGGCGGCCGGGATCACCGGGGCCACGACGCACGAGTTCTCGACGGTCGATTTCTACACCAGCCACGAGGCGCTGCTGCTGGAATACGAGGAAGCGCTTTGCCGGCTCGATTCCACCAGCGGAAAGTGGTTGGCGGGTTCGGGCCACATGATCTGGATCGGCGACCGCACGCGCCAGCCGGACGGCGCGCATGTGGAATTCGCCCGCGGCGTGCAGAACCCGGTCGGGCTGAAATGCGGGCCGTCGATGACCTCGGGCCACCTGAAATCGCTGATGGCGACGCTGAACCCGGCGAACGAGGCCGGGCGGTTGACGCTGATCGCGCGGTTCGGCGCGGGAAGCGTGGGCGAGCACCTGCCGCGGCTGATCAAGGCGGTGCAGGAAGAGGGCGCCAACGTCGTCTGGTCCTGCGACCCGATGCACGGCAACACGATCAAGTCGGCCACCGGCTACAAGACCCGGCCGTTCGAGAGCGTGCTGCGCGAGGTGCAGGAGTTCTTCGCCATCCACAAGGCCGAGGGCACGATCCCGGGCGGGGTGCATTTCGAGATGACCGGCCAGGACGTGACCGAATGCACCGGCGGCGTGCGCGCGGTGACCGACGAGGACCTCTCGGACCGCTACCATACCGCCTGCGACCCGCGGCTGAATGCGTCCCAGGCGCTGGAACTGGCGTTCCTGGTGGCCGAGGAACTGATCGCCCGCCGCGACACCCGCCAGGCCGCCGCGGTCTGACCGCCGCGCAAGCGCGCGTCGATTCCCCCTGCCGGAAGGCCGTCCGACCGGCCTTTGGACGCCGATGTCGCAAACAGGCGCGCGCGCCCGCGCCGCGCGTCCGAGCGTGCCGCTGGACAGGAGGCGCGGCATGGCGGATCGGCGGGGCAGAACGGCGCGGGTCGCGGGCCGCGACGTGCCGGTGCGCACGCCGGACTACCGCCGCCTTCGCAATCCCTTCACACCGCAGCGGGTGTTCTCCGACGACGAGGTCGCGGCGCTGCACGCCAGCGCGCTGCGGGTGCTGGAAGAGCTGGGGCTGAAGGTGCTGTTGCCCGAGGCGCGCGACATCTTCCGCGCCGCCGGGGCGCTGGTCGACGACACGACCGGGATGGTGCGGATCGGCGCCGAGATCGTCGGGGCGGCGCTGGCGAGCGCGCCGGGCGAGTTCACCATCCGCGGCGGCACGCCGGAGGCCGACGTGTGGATCGGCCCCGGTGCGCTGGTCTTTCTGCCGGGCGCCGGCTGTCCGAACGCAACCGACCGGCTGCGCGGCCGCCGCCCGGGCGCGTGGCGCGATTTCCAGGACCTGACCCGGCTCGTCGCCGGCTTCGACGTGATGCACATGCAGAACGCGGTGGTCGAACCGCAGGACATTCCCGCGCATGAACGCCACTACGCCACCATGCGCCACCAGCTGCTGACCGGCCCGAAGGCGCCGTTCATCTTTTCGCGCGGCAAGGCGCAGGTCGCCGACGGGCTGGAAATGCTGCGCCTGTTCCGCGGCGTTTCGCATGAGGACTTCGCCGCAAGTATCTGGACGAAAACGGTGATCAACACCAACTCGCCGCGCCAGATCGACCAGCCGATGGCGCAGGGCATCATTGATTTCGCCCGCGCGCGGCAGATGTCGGTGATCACGCCGTTCTGCCTGTTGGGCGCGATGGCGCCGGTCACGGTGGCCGGGGCGCTGTGCCTGCAGCACGCCGAGGCGCTGGCCGGGATCGCGCTCGGCCAGCTCGCCTGCCCGGGCAGCGCGGTGATGTACGGCAATTTCGCCTCGAACGTCGACATGCGCTCGGGCGCGCCGGCCTTCGGCACGCCGGAACATGTCAAGGCGACGCTCGGCTCGGGGCAGCTGGCGCGCCATATCGGCCTGCCCTGGCGCTCGGCCGCCGGCACGGCGGCGAATGCCAACGACGTGCAGGCCGCGCACGAGACCGAGATCAGCCTGTGGGCCTGCCTGCTGGCCGGCGCCAACATGGTGATCCACGCGGCCGGATGGCTCGAGGGTGGGCTGACCCACAGCTACGAGAAGCTGATCACCGACATCGAGATGCTGCAGATTGTGGCCGAGCTTTGCCACCCGACCGCGGCGGACGAGGCGGCGATCGCCTTCGAGGCGATCCGCGAGGTGCAGCCCGGCGGGCATTTCTTTGCCGCGGCGCACACGATGGCGCGGTTCCACACCGCGTTCTACGAGCCGCTGACCTGGGACCATGCCAATTTCGGGCAATGGTCCGAGGCCGGCGGGCTGACCGCCGACCAGCGCGCCACCGCGATCTGGCAGGCGCGGCTGGCCGCCCACCGGGACCCGCCGCACGATCCGGAGCGGCTGGCCGAGCTTGACGCGTTCATCGCCCGGCGCAGGGGTGAGGGCGGCGCGCCGCCGGGGGACTGACCGCGCGACTGACCGGGCGAGTGACCGGGCGGGACAGGACGGGGCAGGGCGCGCCGCGGCAGCCTGCCTCTTGCGAATCCGGGGCGAACCGGCCTTAGTCGGGGCGCCATGTCCGCCCGCGTCCTCGCCCTTGCCCTTGCCGCGATCCTGTCGGCGATGCCCGCCCGGGCCGAGGGCATCACCGTGGCCGTTGCCGCCAATTTCCTGACCACCTTGGAGGACATCACCGCCGCCTTCACCGCCGAAACCGGCCACGAGGTCGCGATCGTGCACGGCTCGACCGGCAAGCTTTATGCCCAGATCGTCGCCGGGGCGCCGTTCGACCTGTTCCTGTCGGCCGATGCCGACCGCCCGGAACGGCTGGCCCGCGAGGGCCGCGCGGCGACCGAACCGCGGACCTATGCGATCGGCCACCTGGCGCTGGTGCACCGCGACAGCGTGGCTCCCGGCACGCTGGACGAGATCCTGTCGCGCCCCGGGCTGCGGATCGCCATCGCCGATCCGGATGTCGCGCCCTATGGCGGCGCCGCGCGCAGCGTGCTCGAGGCGTTTCGCGGCACCGGCTGGAACCGCGACCTGGTGCTGGGCGAAAGCGTCGGGCAGGCCTTCGCCTTCGTCGCCACCGGCAACGCCGATCTCGGGCTGGTGGCGCTGAGCCAGGTCCTGACCTACGAGGGCGGCCTATGGTCGCTGACCGTGCCGGACGACCTGCACGAACCGATCCTGCAGGACGCGGTGATCCTGAACCGCGCCGCGACCAGCGCCGCCGCGCGGGATTTCCTCGACTACCTTTCCGGCCCCTTCGCGCGGCAGGTGATGGCCGAGGCCGGATACGGGCTGCCGTGATGGCGTTCTCGGGTCCGATCTGGCTGACCTTGCAGCTTGCCGGCCTGACCACGCTGATCCTTCTGGTGATCGCGACGCCGATCGCCTGGTGGCTGGCCAACACCAGGTCGCGGCTGAAGCCCGCGATCGAGGCGCTGACCGCGCTGCCGCTGGTGCTGCCGCCGACGGTGCTGGGATTCTACCTGCTGATCCTGATGAGCCCCGACAGGCCGCTTGGCGGGCTTTGGGTGCGGCTGACCGGCGAGGCGCTGACATTCTCGTTCTCGGGCCTCGTCGTGGCCTCGCTGTTCTATTCGATGCCCTTCGCCGTGCAGCCGCTGCAGGGCGCGTTCCAGTCGGTCGGGCGCGGCATGATGGAGGCCGCCGCCACGCTTGGCGCCTCGCGCTGGGATGCGTTCCGGACCGTCGCGCTGCCGCTGGCGCGGCGCGGCGTGCTGACCGCCGCGGTCCTGAGCTTTGCCCACACGATCGGCGAGTTCGGCGTGGTGCTGATGGTGGGCGGCAACATCCCGGGCCGGACGCGGGTGATCTCGATCGAGATTTATTCCGCGGTCGAGACGCTGGATTACGACACCGCGCACGCGCTTTCGGCCGGGCTTCTGGTGTTCAGCTTCGTGGTGCTGACCGCGGTCTACCTGATGAACCAGCGCGCGGTGCGGGCCGGTGTCTGACGTCCTGGCCTTCGATATCCGCGTGGCCTTTGCCGGATTCGCGCTGGAGGCCGCGGCCGAGGTGCCGCTGAGCGGCATCACCGCGCTTTCCGGGCCCTCGGGCAGCGGCAAGACGACGCTTCTGCGGGTGATCGCCGGGCTCGAACGCCACGCCAGGGGCCGCGTCACGTTTGCCGGGCAGGACTGGACCGGGCTGCCGCCGGCGGCGCGCGGCATCGGCTATGTGTTCCAGGATGCGCGGCTGTTTCCGCATCTGAACGTGGCGCAGAACCTTGAATACGGCGCCCGGCGCCGCGGCACGCCGCGCGCGCAGGTCGGCGCGGTGATCGAGGCGCTGGACCTGCGCCCGCTGTTGCACCGCGCGCCCGCGACGCTGTCGGGCGGCGAGGCGCGCCGCGTGGCGCTTGGCCGCGCGCTCGCCTCGGGTCCGCGCATCCTGTTGATGGACGAGCCCCTGACCGGGCTCGACCGCGCCCGCAAGGCGGACCTGATGCCCTATATCGCCCGGGCCGTGGCGGGTTTTGACGTGCCGGCGGTCTATGTCACGCATTCGGCGGGCGAGATCAGCTATCTCGCCGACCGCACGCTCAGCATCGAGGCCGGGCGGCTGACCGGCTGGCACCCGCCGGCGCCGCGGCTTCTGGGACGGGTCGTCGGCACGGCGCCGGGGCAGATCGACCTGGCGCTTGGCGACCTGCGGCTGTGGCTTGCGGGCGAGGGGCATGCGGGCGAGACCTGGGCGATCCCGCTGGGGCAGGATTACCTGCTGTCCTTCGAGCGCCCCGGCACCAGCAACGCCGCGCTGTCGCTTCAGGCCCGCGTGCTGCAGGCGGTGCCGGGCAGCGGCACCTGCGACGTGCTGATCGCCGGCCAGCACCTGAGCCTGCCCTGGCACCGCAGCGACGGCGCGGTGCCGGATGCCGGCGCGCCGCTGTGGCTGTCGGTGCCGAAGATCGCCGCGCGGCCGGTGCAGGGCGAGGCGGACGATTCGGACGGCGCCTGAGCAGCGCCCGGACAATCGCCGATCCGGCAACGCATTGATCCTGAAGGATACATAATCGGGCGCGCGGGCCGCTTCGTCCCGGGGCCGGGCACCCGCGCCGCCGGGCGTTTCGGCGCGCTCAACAATCCGCCGGCCGATCCCGCCCGCGGCGCCCGATTCCGCCGGATCCGTGGCGCCTGCGCCGGGGATTGTCGCCGACTTCGACACATTGGGCCGGAATGCGCGGCGCTGTTGCCGGTGCCAAACGTATTAACATACTGCAATTGCACGAAAATTTGCCGCAATTCCTCCACATTTGGCTTCTGCGGCGCGCGCGCCGGCAGTACTGTCGTCAGACCGAAGGCACGCGACCGGCGTGCGCCAGGAGGGGCCGCCAGATGACACGTAACCAGGACCGACGCGCAGCACGCGGGATTGCCGCCACCCGGGGTGCGAGGCACCCGCAACCCCCGGCGCCGCTGCCCGAATCGCCGTGCTTCACACCGGGCACGCGGATCGCGACGGCGCGCGGCGAAAGGCTGGTTGAAGACCTGCGCGCCGGCGACCGGGTCGTGACCCGCGACAACGGGCTGCAGGAAATCCGCTGGATCGGCCGGCGCGATTTCGACGGCCGCGAACTGGCCGCGAACCCGCACCTGAACCCGGTGCTGATCAGGGCCGGCGCGCTTGGCGGCGGGCTGCCGGAACGCGACATGCGGCTTAGCCCGAACCACCGGATCATGGTCTCGAGCGAGCAGACCGCACTGTACTTCGAGGACCGCGAGGTGCTGGCCGCGGCCAAGCATCTGGTCAACAACCGGGGCATTTTCGAGGTCGAGACCGTGCGCACGACCTATCTGCACCTGCTGTTCGACCGCCACGAGGTGATCCTGTCCGACGGCACCTGGTCGGAAAGCTTCCAGCCTGCGGATTTCACGCTGCGGGGGATCGGCAATTCGCAGCGCCAGGAAATCCTCGCGATCTTTCCCGAACTCGGCCGCCCCAAGGGGAGCGACCGCTTTACGCCCGCGCGGCGGGTGCTGAACCGGCACGAGGCGCGCCGGATCACCGATCCGAGCTGAGCCGGGCGGCAATCCGCCGCCGGGGCGGGCATGTCCTGCGGGCGCCGGACGGGCCGTATCGGCGGGAAACCCACCTTCGAATTCCGCCGGGCGCGGGACAAGGCCGCAGGCCGCCGCGCCATCGCCGACCCGCCCCCACGGGGCGGCGATCGGCTGAGGTCAGCGCATCGGTCCGAAGTTGCGCAGGAGCCGCGGGATAAAGCGCACTGATCCGCCGTCGGCTCGCCACCCCGCGGATCGGCGATGGCGCGGCCTGGCAATCGAATGGAGACGTCCGCGCCGGGCCAAGTCCGGCCACCCCGGCCGGAGGTTCGCCGCGCCGCCCGACCGCTGGATCTGGACACCAGCCGCACCGCGCGGCACGCTGAGGCGACCGGCAGCGGAGGCAGGATGCACGAGACCCCCTGGCATCACTGGCCCGTCGCGATCCTGGCGCTCGCCTGGCACCTGCTCGGCGCCGCCGACTACCTGCTGGCCAAGCTGGAATACGGGCCCTACCTTTCGGCCTTCACGCCGGACCAGATCGCCTGGTTTGCCGGCCTGCCGCTCTGGATCGACATCGCCTGGGCGGTGGCGGTCTGGGTCGGGCTCGCCGGGGCCTGGTCGCTGATGCGGCGGGGCGCGCAGGCGGCGCTTCTGCTGGCGCTGGCGCTTGCCGGGCTGATCGTTCTCGCGGCGGGGCTGTTGCTGGTCGCCGAACCGCCGCTTGGGGCCGTCGCCGGGGCGGCGGGCGTCTACGCGATCCTAGGCGCGATCGCGGCGGAGGTCCTGTTTTTCCTCTATGCCCGCGCCATGCACGTGGCTCAGCGCCGGGCCTGACGCGCCGCGCGCCAGGCCGCCCAGTCCTCGGGCGTGTCGAGATCGGTCAGCGCGTGCTCGGCGGGCAGAGGGCAAAGCCGCACCTCCTCGGCCCGCAGCACCTCGCGCGCGCCCGCGTCGCCGCCAAGCGCCATGAGCCGCCCGAACAGCCGCGCCGGAAACACCACCGGATGCCCCGCACGCCCGTCCGACGCGGCGCCGCGCAGGATGCGGTCCGGGTCCGCCGCGAAGGCCGCGAGAACCGTCGCGAGGTCGTCGGCGGTTATGTCCGGCATGTCCGCCGGCAGGATCGCGACGCCGGGCGTTTCGCGCGGCAGGGCCCCGACCCCGGCGCGGATCGAGGCGGCCATGCCCTCGGCCGCGTCCGGCACCGCCACGCAGGTCACGCCGAGCCCGTCCAGGGCGGCCCGCCGGGCGGTATCCGCCGCGGGCAGCGCCACCAGCACCAGGGGCGTCGCCGCCTGCGCCGCCCGCGCCTGCCGGCGCAGGACCGGCTCGCCGTCGACCTGCTGCAACAGCTTGTCCGCGCCACGCATCCGCGACGACGACCCGGCGCCCAGCAGCAGGACGGCAGCCGGCGCGCGGGGCTCAGCCATCGCCGGGCCTCCGCCGCGGTCCCGCATGCGCGGGGCTGGGCCGGGCGCTCACCGCTCGGGGATCAGCCCGCGCGGGCTGAAGCGCAGGACCAGAACCAGGATCAGCCCCATGGTCAGCAGCCGCATATGCGCCGCCGAGGCCAAGAGATGCTCTTTCAGCCAGCTCCCGTCGGCCATGCCCGCGGTGATCCCGTCCATCATCAGCCGGCCCAGCGGCTCGACCTCGACCCAGAGGAACCAGATCAGGAACCCGCCCAGCACGGCGCCGAAATTGTTGCCCGAGCCGCCGACGATCACCATCACCCAGATCAGGAAGGTGAAACGCAGCGGCTGGTAGGTGCCGGGCGTCAACTGGCCGTCGAGCGTGGTCATCATCGCGCCGGCCAGCCCGCAGATCGCCGAGCCGAGCACGAAGATCTGCAGGTGCCGCGCGGTCACGTCCTTGCCCATCGCCTCGGCGGCGACCTCGTTGTCGCGGATCGCGCGCATCATCCGGCCCCAGGGCGAGTTCAGCGCCTTCTCGGCCAGCCAGATCAGCGCCAGCAGCACCACCGCGAACAGCCCCGCATAGGCCAGTTTGACGTAGATCGACGAGGCGGTGACCGGGTCCAGGCCCCAGGCGGTGGCGCGCCCGACGAAGCCCGGATCGTTCTGCAGGTCGATCTCGTAGGGCACCGGGCGCGGCACGCCGACCACGTTCTTGACCCCGCGGCTCAGCCAGTCCTCGTTCTTCATCACCGAGATCACGATCTCGGCGATCCCCAGCGTCGCGATCGCCAGATAGTCGGACCTGAGCCCCAGCGCGGTCTTGCCGATCAGCCAGGCCGCGCCCGCCGCCAGAAGGCCGCCGACAGGCCAGGCGACCAGCACCGGCAGGCCGAGCCCGCCGAGATAGCCGGTGCCCGCCGGGTTGACCGCCTCGATCGCGTCGACCGCGGGGTCGAAGACCCAGCGGTAGACCACGAAGCCCACCAGCAGCAGAACGACCAGCACCGCCGCGCGCAGCCGTCCCCGGCGCAGCCGGTTCCAGGCCAGGATCGCCGCGGCGATCGCCGCCGCCCCCACCACCAGGGCCAGCAGAACGCGGACGCCGCCGGCGGCCCAGGCCTCGGGCACCGGCGGCATGCCCACCAGCACCGCCGCCAGCCCGCCGAGCGCGACGAAGCCCATGACGCCGATGTTGAACAGCCCGGCATAGCCCCACTGCATGTTGACGCCGAGCGCCATGATCGCGCTGATCAGCCCCATGTTCAGGATGCCGAGCGCGACGTTCCAGCTTTGGAAAAAGCCGGTCGACAGGATCAGCCCGAAGACGATCAGGAACAGAACGGTATTCTTGACCTGCACCGGCATCATCCGGCCCTCCCGGCGAAGATGCCCGTCGGTCGGAACAACAGCACGATGACCAGGATCACGAAGCTGACCGCGAACTTGTAGTCGGTGCTGAGCAACTGCACGAGGCCTTCGGGCTCCCACCCGCCGGGGGCGAGATAGCCCAGCACCTTCTTCCAGGCATAGGTGACGGTGACTTCGCTGTACGCGATCACGAAGCCGCCGACGATGGCGCCGAGCGGCGAGCCCAGCCCGCCGACGATGGCGCTGGCGAAGATCGGCAGCAGAAGCTGGAAATAGGTGAACGGCTTGAACGACTTGTCGAGGCCATAGAGCACGCCCGCAACGGTCGCCAGCGCCGCGACGATGATCCAGGTGATCGCCACCACGCGCTCGGGGTTGATGCCCGACAGCAGCGCCAGGTCCTCGTTGTCGGAATAGGCGCGCATCGACTTGCCGGTGCGGGTGCGGTTCAGGAACCAGAACAGCAGCACCACGACCAGCACCGCGGTGACGATGGTGATGCCCTGGCTGGTCTTGAAGGCCAGGCCCTCCTTCAGGCCCGTCATCTCTTTGAAATCGCGCGCCGAGATGATGAACCGCGCGCCGTCCTCGAAGCGCTGGTCGTCGGGCCCGATGATGAAGCGCACCAGGCCGTTCATCATGAACATCACGCCCATCGAGACGATCACCAGCACCACCGGCTTGGCCCGCTGCTCGCGGTAGAAGGCATAGATCGCGCGGTCGGTGCCCAGAAGCAGCAGCGCGGTGACGACGATGCCGACCGGCAGCGCCAGCAGCGCCGTCGGCAGCGGCCCCAGCGACACGCCGGCGCCCTGCAGCGCCCATGTGACCAGGATCGTCACCATCGCGCCGAAGGCCATCGTGTCGCCGTGGGCGAAGTTGGAGAACCGCAGGATGCCGTAGATCAGCGTCACGCCGAGCGCGCCGAGCGCAAGCTGCGCTCCATAGGCGGTGGCGGGGATCATCACGAAGTTGGTGAAGGCGACCAGCGCGTTCAGGACATCCATCAGTCAAACACCTCGCAAGTGCCGGTCAGCCGGTTGCCCGAAGGCAGTTCGCTGTATCGTGCCGCGCCGTCCGGCCCGACGGTCAGCATCCGTTCGCCGAGCGCGCCGGCGTCCTCCCAGAAGCCGCGCATGCCGCCGATCAGGAACGGCTCGGCGGCAAAGCGCTGGCCGCCCATCTCGACCCGCGTCACCTTGTTGCGCGGCGGCTCGTCCGGGTCGTAGGGCGGGGCGAACTGGGCGCGGTCGATCTCGAAGCTGACGGCCACCGTGGCGCCGGTGCAGGCGACCGCGCCGCAGGGCGCGGACAGCGCGCACGCGACCCGCTCGGCCCGCGCGGGACCCGCAGCAGCGGCGATGGCGGCCAGGGCGGCGCTGGCCGCGATCCGACAAAATCCTGCTGCCGTGGCGGGTTGGAGCACTATCTTCATCCGCCCAGAAAGCTCCGCCTGACTTCGGGGTCGGCCAACAGCGCCTCGCCGGTGTCGGTGTAGCGGTTGCGCCCCTGGACCAGCACATAGCCCCTGTCGGCGATGGCCAGCGCCTGGCGCGCGTTCTGCTCGACCATCAGGATCGAGATGCCGGTGCGCGCCACCTCGATGATCCGGTCGAAAAGCTCGTCCATGACGATGGGCGAGACGCCCGCCGTCGGCTCGTCCAGCATCAGCACCTGCGGCTCGGTCATCAGCGCGCGGCCGACGGCGACCTGCTGGCGCTGGCCGCCGGACAACTCGCCCGCCTTCTGCCGGCGCTTGTCCTTCAGCACGGGGAACAGGTCATAGACCTGCGCCATGGTGCGCCCGATCTCGTCGCGGCGCAGGAAGGCGCCCATCTCGAGGTTCTCCTCGACCGTCATCGTGGTGAACACGTTCGAGGTCTGCGGCACGAAGGCCATGCCCTTGGCCACGCGCGCCTGCGGCGTCAGTTCGGTGATCTCCTCGCCGTTCAGCCGCACCGCGCCCTTGCGCAGGTTCAGCATGCCGAAGACCGCCTTCATCGCCGTCGACTTGCCGGCGCCGTTCGGGCCGACGATCACTGCGATCTGGCCCTTTTCCACCGCGATCGTGCAGTCGTGCAGGATGTCGGCGCCCATGCCGTAGCCGCCGGTCATCGCGTCGCCGATCAGGAACGGGCCGCCGGGCGAGGGCCGCGCGGTGCCGCCCTCGCCGACGGAATCGCTGCCGATGGGCTTGGAATCCTTGGTGATCGAGCGGTCCATGTTGCCGCGGTCGTCCTGGTAGGGGTTGGTGCTCATTGCGCCACCGCCTTGTTCTTCAGCCCGGTGCCCAGATAAGCCTCGATCACGTGCTCGTTGGCCTTGATCTCGTCGATCGTCCCTTCGGCCAGAACGTGCCCCTCGGCCATGCAGATCACCGGGTCGCAGAGCCGGCCGATGAAATCCATGTCGTGCTCGATCATGCAGAAGGTATAGCCGCGCTCCTGGTTCAGCCGCAGGATCGCGTCGCCGATGGTGTTCAGAAGCGTCCGGTTCACGCCTGCGCCGACCTCGTCGAGGAAAACCACGCGGGCGTCGACCATCATCGTGCGGCCCAGTTCCAGCAGCTTTTTCTGCCCGCCCGACAGGTTGCCGGCCTTTTCGTCGGCCAGGTGATCAATCGTCAGGAATTCAAGGACTTCGTCGGCCTTCTTCAGAAGCTCGCGCTCTTGGCTGGCGACGTTGCCGCGGCGGAACCAGGCGTTCCACAGCCGCTCTCCCGATTGCCCGCCGGGCACCATCATCAGGTTCTCGCGCACGGTCATCGAATGGAATTCGTGCGCGATCTGGAAGGTGCGGAGCAGCCCCTTGGCAAAGAGCGCGTGCGGCGGCAGGCCGGTGATGTCCTCGCCGGCCATGGTCACGCGCCCCGACGTCGGTTGAAGAACGCCCGCGACAACGTTGAAAAGCGTGGTCTTTCCGGCACCGTTCGGGCCGATCAGGCCGGTAATCGAGCCTTCGGCGATTTCCAGCGTGGCGCCGTCGACGGCGCGGAATCCGCCGAAATGCTTGTGGACGTCCTCGACGACGATCATGGCGCGTCTGCCCCTCCCCAAGGTTTCGGCGCGGAATGCAGGAACAGCCCGGCCATGCACGGCCGGGCTGCGTCATCATTTCATCGCGCGGCGATCAGCGGTATTGTACCGTCTCGATCTTGCCGCCGTTGATTTCGATCTGGCGGTAGTTGCCGGCGCTCTCGCCGCCGCCGATCAGTTCCACCGCGGTCGCCCCGACATAGTCGATGTCGCCGCCGCCCGCGAGGATATCCAGCGCCTTGGCGAGTTCGCCGGGGAAGATCTGCTCGCCCGGGGCGTTCGCGACCTCCATCACCTTGCCGGCGAAATCGCCCGAACTGGACGAGCCCGCCGCCTGCATCGCCAGCAGGATCAGCGCCGCGGCGTCATAGCTTTCCGGCGTGAACGGCGAGGTGGCGTCGAACATGTCGCCGACGATCTCGTTGAACTTGGCGTTGCCCGGGCTGTCGGTGCCGGGGTGCTGGCCGGTCGAGCCGTCGATTTCGGCGCCGAAATTGGATTCGAGGCTGGTCGAGATCATGCCGTCGGGGAAGTGGAACGTGTCGAACGCGCCCGAATCGAGCGATGCCCGCACGATGCCCGCGCCGCCCTGGTCGGCATAGCCCGCCACCACCAGCCGGTCGCCGCCGGCCGCGGCCAGCGCGCCAACCTCGGCCGAATAGTCGGCCTTGCCGTCCTCGTGCGCGGCATTGATCGTCACCGAACCGCCGGCGGCCTCGAACGCGGCCTGGAAGCTGTCGGCCAGGCCCTTGCCGTAGTCGTTGTTGGTGTAGGTGACGGCGACCTCGCTAATGCCAAGCTCCATCAGCACTTCGGTCATCACGACGCCCTGGCGGGCGTCCGACGGCGCGGTGCGGAAGAACAGGCCGTTATCCTCGGCGGTCGACAGCGCCGGCGAGGTGGCCGAGGGCGAGATCATCACGATGCCGTTCGGCACCGCCACGTTGGCCAGGATCGCGCCGGTGACGCCCGAGCAATCGGCACCCATGATCGCCTTGACGCCGTCCGACGTCACCAGGCGCTCGGCCGCGGCGGTCGCCGCGCCGGCGTCGACACAGGTCGAATCCGCGCGCACCGGCGTCACCTTGGCGCCGCCCAAGAGCTTGCCGCTGTCGGTGACCTCCTTCATCGCCAGTTCGGCGCCGTCGGCCATCTGCGGTGTCAGCGATTCAATCGGGCCGGTGAAGCCCAGGATCACGCCGATCTTGATTTCCTCGGCGTGACTGCCCGCAAGCGCCGCGCCGGTCATGCCGGTCAGGGCTGCGGAAGCCAGAAACAGTTTCTTCATCTTGTCCTCCCAGTTACGGTATTCCGAACTGCGGTCACGTTAGAGCGGGCGGGCGAAAAAGAAAAGCATGCCCTTGGGTCTGCCGCTCGCCCGATCGTGTCTGGCCGGCGCGGCGCGCGCGGCCTAAATTCACCCGCAGCGATGGAGGCTTACATGCGTGCATTTCTGTGGCTGATCCTGGTGCTGCTCTGGCCGATGGCCGCGGCGGCGGCGGTGCTGCAGACCTCGGCCGGGCGGGTCGAGGTGACGGCGGTCCTGACCGGGCTGGAAGAGCCGTGGGCCGTGGGCTTCCTGCCGGATGGCGGGGTTCTGGTGACCGAGCGCGGCGGGCGGCTGTTGCATGTCCGCGCTGGGGGCGGCGTGATCGAGGTGGCCGGCACGCCCGGGGTCGTCGCCGCGGGGCAGGGCGGCCTGCTGGATTTGCTGGTGCCGCGGGACTTCGCCGACACGCGCGAGCTGTTCCTTTCCTATGCCGGGCGCCAGGACGGCGGCACCGGCACAAAGCTGGCCGCGGGCCTTCTGAACGCGGCCGGCGACCGGATCGAGGACCTGCGGGTGATCTTCGAGATGGCGCCGGGCTCGTCCGGCGGCCGGCATTTCGGCAGCCGCATCGTCGAGGCCCCCGACGGCACGCTGTTTCTGACCATCGGCGAGCGCGGCGACCGGCCCTCGGCGCAGGATCTCTCGCGCCACAACGGCTCGATCGTGCGCATCGCCCGCGACGGCTCGGTGCCCGCCGACAATCCGTTCGTCGGCCGCGACGGCGCGCAGCCCGAAATCTGGAGCTACGGCCACCGCAACCCGCAGGGCGCGGCGCTGGACCTCGGCGGGCGGCTCTGGGCGGTCGAGCACGGCGCGCGCGGCGGCGACGAGATCAACCTGATCGAGAAGGGCGCGAATTACGGCTGGCCGGTGATCGCCTATGGCCGGCACTATTCCGGGCTGCCGATCGGCGAGGGCACCCACAAGGCGGGCATGGAGCAGCCCGATTTCTACTGGGATCCGTCGATCGCGCCGTCCGGCATGATGATCTATTCCGGCAGGCTCTGGCCGGACTGGCGCGGCCACATCTTCGTGGGCTCGCTGAAGTTCGATTATGTCGCCCGGCTGACCGGCCGGCCGATCCGCGAGGTCGAGAAGATCGAGAGCGCCGACACGATCCGGGTGCGCGACGTGCGCGAGGCCCCGGACGGCACGATCTGGTTCCTCAGCGTCGGGCAGGGCGCGCTGTACCGCATGGCGCCGGGCTGAGCCATAGGCTCAGGCGGCTGCGCCGGACTGCCTGCCGCGGTCTTCGGTCGCGTCCGCGTTCCCGGCGGCCTTTTGCCGCCCGGCGAGATCGAGGATATCCGCCATCAGCCGCTCGGCGTTTTCCTCCAGCGGCGCGCGCCCGTCGACCTCGACCACCGGCAGCCCGCGGTCGCGGCGGATCGAGCAGGCGATCTTCATCAGCCGCTGCTTTTCCTTCAGCACGTCGATCGGATCGCGGTCGCCGTACCAGCGCGAGCAGGGCAGTTGGTCGCGGGTTTCGCGTGACCGGCGCACCACACAGCGGATCGGCACCGTCACGTGGACCAGCAGGAAGTCGTCCGGCAGGATGCGGTTGTAGCGTTCGAACCCCTCGGGATCGTCGCGCCCGACCGAGGTTGCCGCGCCGCGATGCGCCAGCCCCTCGTCGCACAGCACGATCTCGCCCTTGCGAACCGTCGGCTGCGCGAAATAGAGGCACGACATCAGGTCCATCGCCCAAAGCGTCAGTTGCGGCAGTTCCGCCTGGTTCGCCATGAGATAGTCGAAAATCTCCGGGTGCTTCAGCCGGTACTGGAGGCACCCGAAAAGGTCGGCGCGTTCCTGCCGGTTCTTCAGGAAATGGTTGTTGCTGCGTGCCTTCTCGATGCGCTTGTTGGCGGTGCCTCTGAGATACACGGCCGGTTCGCCCGCGGCGCGGAACCGTTCCATCGTGGCGCCGATCAGGCTGGTCTTGCCCGATGCGGGCAGCCCCATGAACTCGACCCGCATGGCTCAGACCTTCCGGCAGAGCACGTGATGGATCTCGCCGCCGTCCTCCATCGTCTTGACCAGCCGCCGGTCGGTCACCTCCAGCCCGTTCCCGGCCAAGAGCGCGTCGACCTCGGCGCGGCCCATCAGGCTGCCCATCACCTCGTCGTCCGCCGGCATCCGGTGTCCGTTCGGGTCGTGGCCAAGCTGGATGATCGCGAATTTCCTTGTGACCCGCGCCATTTCGGCCAGCATCCGCTTCGCGTCGGCAAACAGCACGATGTCGCGCAGGAACCGGGTGCTGACCAGCAGATCGAACTGGCCCTTGCGATAAGGCAGCGCCGCCGCGTCGCCGGTCACGCAGGTGCATTTCGCGTAATCCTCGCCCAGCGCGCGGTGCGCCGCGGCCAGCATGTCGCGCGAGGCGTCGAGCCCGTGCACCTTGTAACCGAATTCCAGATAGTAGGGCACGAACCGGCCCGTGCCGAACGGGATGTCGACGACCTTCAGGCCGCGCGGCAGCCCGTCCAGCAGATCGCGCATCTCGCGCTGCTCGATATGCCACCATTCCTGGCGCAGCCGCTTGCGCTCGTAGCGAAAGGCCACGTCATCGTAATAGCGGTCGCCCTTCGGCTTCTTCTTCACTGCTTGCATGTATCCTGCCTCGGATTATCGTGTTTTTCGGGCAGGTTAGGCGGGATCGCGCGGCCGGGCAAGCGCCTGGCGCATCTCGGTCCGTCACTGTGGCGGCGAAGCCCCGTCCGGCGCGGATTCCTGCGCCGCGATCTCGCCGATCACCTTCGCCCAAAGCTCGGGCGGCTGCGCGCCCGGCACGGCGTGGCGCTGGCCGACGACGAAGGTCGGCACGCCGGTGACGCCGTGATCGCGCGCCCAGGCGTCGCGGGCGCGGATCTCTTTGGCATCGGCATCGCTTTGCAGAAGCTTGCGGATCATCGCCGCGTCCAGCCCGCAGGCGTCGGCGATGTCGGCCAGCACGTCGATATCGCCGATGTCGCGGCCCTCGACGAAATAGGCCCGGAACAAGGCGGCGACCACAGGGGTCTGGCGCCCCTCGATCCCGGCCCAGTGGATCAGCCGGTGCGCGTTCAGCGTGTTCGGCGTGCGCGCGATGGCGCCGAAGTCGAGCTTCAGCCCCGCCGCCTCGGCGGCCTCGGCGACGCGGGCATAGACCGCCACCGCATTGTCCCTGCCGCCGAACTTGGTCTCCAGGTACTCGCGCCGGTCCATGCCGGCGGGGTCCATGTCGGGGTTCAGCTGGAAGGGATGCCATTCGATCTCGAACGGATGGTCGCCGGCGGCCTCGAGCGCGCGGTCGAGGTTGGCCTTGCCGATGTAGCACCAGGGGCAGATCGGGTCGGACAGGATATCAAGCTTGACCATGCTCGGCCTCCCAGTCTTCGCGCAGGCGCCGTCGCAGCAGCTTTCCGTTCGCGCCTTTCGGCAATGCGTCGACACGTCTGTAGATACGCGGCGCCTTGTATCTTGCAAGGCGTCCGGCGGCAAAGTGATCGAGCTCGCCCGGGTCCAGTTCGGCCTCGGCCACGTAGAAACACGCGATCAGCGTGGTGTCCTCGCTCAGCCGCACCTCGGCGGCGGCGCATTCGGCGATGCCGGGATGGGCGTTCAACGCGGTCTCGACCTCGATCGGCGAGACCCGGAAGCCGCCCGCGTTCATCATGTCGTCGCCGCGCCCGAGATAGGCGATCGCGCCGTCCTCGGTCATCGCGACGGTGTCGCCGGTCAGGAACCATTCGCCGCGGAACCGCGCGGCGGTCTCGGCCTCGGCGCCGCGATAGCCCAGCATCAGCCCCGGATCGCGGCGCGACACGGCCAGCGTGCCGGCCTCGCCGAAGGCCACCGGCCCGTCGGCGCCCAGCACCGCCACGCGGCGGCCCGCCTGCGGATAGCCCAGCGTGCCGGCGGGCGCGGGCCGCGCCGGCGCACCCGAGACGAAGGTCGAGCATTCCGACATGCCGAACGCCTCGTGCAGCGCGGTGCCGGTGGCGGCCTCCCATGCGGTGCGGGTGGTGTCGGGCAGCTTCTCGCCCGCGCTCAGGCCGTGGCGCAGCTTCGGCAGGGCGGGGATGTCGTGGCGCAGCATCTGGCGATAGACGCCCGGCGCGGCGGCAAAGATCGTCGCGTCGTGGCGCCCGAGCAGCAGGGGCAGGTGCGCCGGGGTCACGCCCCTGCCGGGGATCAGCGAGGTTGCGCCGATGCTCCAGGGGTCCATCAGCCCGGTGCCGAGCGTGTAGGTCCAGTTGAACGCGCCCGCATGCAGCAGCCGGTCCCGCGCCGTCAGCCCGTACCAGCCGTCCCACATCATCCGCCGCGCCCAGACCGCGCGATGTGCGTGCAGCACCGCGCGCGGCTTGCCCGCGGTGCCCGAGGTATAGACGATATAGCCGGGCCGTTCGGGATCGCCCATCGCGAAGCTCGCGGCCGGCAGGTCGTGCATAGCGGCGATGTCTTCGGCGCCGATCACCGGGCAGGCCGGCGGCGCGGGCAGCGGCACCCCGGCGCCGGCCACGATCAGCGCGGGCGCCACCTCGGCGGCGATCTTGCCGATCTCGGGCACGGTCAGGAGCGCCGAGGTCGGCACCGGGATCAGGTCGACCGCCAGCGCCGCAAGGTAGGTGATCGGGAACTCGACGGTATTGCCGAGCCGCATCAGCACCCGGTCGCCGGGCCGCGCGCCGGCCTCGATCAGCCCGGTGGCCACCCCGCGCACGGCCTGCGTCAGCCTGCCGTAGGACCAGCGTTCGGCGCCGGTGGGCGAGAGCACCGCCAGCGCGATCCTGTCCGGCGTGGCGGCGCCCGCGGCCAGCACGTATGCGGCCATGTTGAACGGGGCCGGGCAGGGCGGCGGCGGCCCCTGGTCGAAGATCGCGTCCATCGGGACGGCTGCTACTAGGCGCAACCGCCGGATGCAAGCGGCGGACATGTGTAACAAATGTTCCGAAAGGCCAACGCGGTTCACTGTATCTTCGACCATCCGCCGGGCCACGGCGGTTGCCACGAAAGGGGAAAGAGATGACGACACCGCATTACATGATGATCACCGTTGCTGCCTGTGCGTCCGATTTCCTTGCCGACGCGCTCGGCCACACCGCCAAGCTGGCGGAGGAACTGAAATCCCAGGCCGGCGCGGTCACGACGCGGGTCGGCGTGATCTCGACCGGCGAGCATACCGGCTCGCTGATGCTGCTGCAGACCTATCCCGAACTGAACGGCATCGCGGGCGCGTTCGACGTCTACGGCAAGTCGGATCACTACCAGGCGCTGACCGGCAGCGGCAAGCTTAGCGTGACGCTGCGCAACATCGTGAAGCTCGAGGATGTCGGGCTGGCCAATCCGTCGACCGACCAGCCCGCGTTCGGGGTGCTGACACGGTGGGGCTCGGCCGATCTGATGCTGGACCGCGCAAAGGCGCTGATGAAGCATTTCGAGGCCGCCGGCGCGACGATCGTGCGCTATGGCACGCTGATCACCGGCAGCGCCGCGGGGCGGCGCCTGATGGCCGCGGGCTATCCGTCGATGGCCGCGATCGAGAAGACCTATGCCGGGCTGCAGGGCGATCCGAACTATGCCGCGTTCCTCAACGACGTCGACATGGATTTCCGGAACATCGTCCGCGTGACGGCCTGATCCGGCCCCCTATTCCGCCTGCCCTTGTCGGGCGGGCGGATCAGAACGCGCGGTCCAGCGCCTCGGCGCCGCGGCTGATGTCGCGGCCCATGCCGCCGATCGTCTCGCAGGCGGTAAGACCCAGAAGCGCAACGAAAAGGATCACAAGCGGGCGCATCAGTTCTCCTCCCACCACCAGACATCGGGCTGCCAGCCGATCCAGTCGCCATAGATCGGCAGGGCTTCGGGATATTTCAGTTGCCGGGCATGGGCAATCCGCGAAATGTTGTACTGGTAGATCGGGATCACGTAGCGCCCGGTGGTGAGAACGCGGTCGAGCGCGCGTACCGCGGCGACGAAGTCGTCGTGGCTGCCGGCGTTCAGCATCGCGTCGATCATCGCCTCGGCGGCGGGGCTGCACATGCCCATCCAGTTCCGCGAGCCGGGCGTCCCGACACCGTCGCAGCCCCAGTAGAGATACTGCTCGTTGCCGGGGCTCAGCGACACGCCGCGCCGGTAAAACGTCATGTCGAAGTCGTAGGCGTTGGTGCGCTCGTTGTATTGCGCGCTGTCGATCGTGGTCACGGTGGGCTCGACCCCCAGCCGTTTCAGCGCCTCGACGTAGATGTCGATGATCGCCTTGTTCTCGGCCGAGCCCTGCGCAAGGAGGATCTCGAAGGCAAAGGTCTCGCCGGCGGCGTTGCGCCGCAGCCCGTCGTCGCCCACGGTCCAGCCCGCCGCGGCCAGAAGATCCGCCGCCTTCCGCAGGTTCGCCCGGTTGCGCGCGCTGCCGTCGCCCACCGGCAGGGCGTAGCCGTCGAGCGCGCCGGGCAGCAGGTCGTCCGCGAAGGGCTGCAGCAATTCGCGCACCCGGCCCTCTGCAGGCCCCGTGTCCATCCCCAGCACCGAGTTCGAGAAATAGGACGTGATCCGCTCTTGCTGGCCGCCGGTCTGGGTCTGGTTGATGAACTCGAAGTTGAAGGCGTGGATCAGCGCGTCGCGCACCTGCCAGTCGTCGAACGGCGCGCGGCGGGTGTTCATCACGAAGCCGGTGATTCCGCTGGGCCGCTGATGCGGGATCAGCGACTTGATCACCGCGCCGGAATCGATCGCCGGGAAATCGTATTGCGTGTCCCATTTCTGGGCGTTGAACTCGCGGCTGGAATTCAGCTCACCCGCCTTGAACGCCTCGAACATCGCGGTGCCGTCGGCGTAGAACTCCATCCGGATCTCGTCGAGGTTGGCCTGCCCGCGCATGAACGGCAGATCGCGGCCCCAGTAGTCGGGGTTGCGCCTGAGCGAGACGAAGCGGCCGGCCTCGAAATCGTCGATCACGTAGGGCGCGCTGGCGATCGGCACCACGTCCAGCCCCGATTCGGCGAAATCCGTGCCGTCCCATTGCGCCTTCTTCAGAACCGGCCGCATGCCGAGGATCAGCGCCATTTCGCGGTCCTCGACATTGAGCGTGAAGCGGACCGAGCGCGGGCCGGCCTGTTCCATCGAGGCGACCTTTTCCCAGGCGCCGGCATAGCGCGGGTGGCCCGCCGTGCCGAGCGTCTCGTAGGACCACATCACGTCCTCGACCGTGACCGGGCTGCCGTCAGAGAATCGGGCCTCTTCGCGAAGGGTAAACTCGACCCACTCTCGATTCGGCCCGGTCGTTACCGATTCGGCCAATAGTCCATAAAGCGTGAACGGTTCGTCCCAGGACCGGCCCATTAGGCTCTCGTAGGCCAGGAATCGAAGCTGCCAGGGAACCGAGCCCTTGCGGATATGAGGGTTAAGGCTGTCGAAGCTGCCGACTTCGCCGGTAACGATTCGCCCGCCCTTCGGCGCATCGGGGTTTGCATAGGGCAAAGACACAAAATCGGGTGGCAGGGCAGGCTCGCCATACATAGCTATGCCATGCTTGGGTTCGGCGGGGGCCGCGGCAGCACCGAGAACCAGCGCAAAGGCCAATCCGGCAACGCGCAGCGGCGGCGTTAATCCTTGTCTCATTTCGGCAACAATCCCTCTGCCCAGGCCTCTCATTGACCTCAAATCTACCGGCGGCCCTCAAGCATTTCAAACTTTTAGCTTGGACCCCGGCGCCGGATTGCGTATAAAAGGAACACTGCTCGATAGGTTTCTTGCCTGTATGAAACCTGCCTCAATAACTTAACGCCCGCCTCGTGCGGGCGTTTTTTTTGCGGCCGGTCCGTTTCTGATCGCATCCGTCGGGCCCGAAGCACCGCGCCCAATCGACTCGCCGGTTTCCTTCGCGTCCGCAGCATGTATGCTGCGCCGCAAAATGATGAGGAGACCCGACATGTTGCTCAACGGAAAGACCGCCGTCGTCACCGGTTCGAATTCGGGCATCGGGCTCGGCGCGGCGCGCGCGCTGGCCGGGGCCGGCGCCGACGTGGTGCTGAACAGCTTCACCGACAGCGAAGAGGACCACGCGCTGGCCGAAGCCATCGCCGGCGAATTCGGCGTGTCGGCGCGCTATATCAGGGCCGACATGTCGAAGGGCGACGAATGCCGGGCGCTGATCGAAAAGGCCGGGGCTTGCGACATCCTGGTCAACAACGCAGGCATTCAGCACGTCGCGCCGGTCGACGAGTTCCCGGCCGACAAGTGGGACGCGGTCATCGCGATCAACCTTACGTCGGCGTTCCACACCACCGCCGCCGCGCTGCCGCTGATGCGTGAACGCGGCTGGGGCAGGGTGGTCAACATCGCCAGCGCCCACGGGCTGCGCGCCTCGCCCTACAAGTCGGCCTATGTCGCGGCCAAGCACGGGGTGGTCGGGCTGACCAAGACCGTCGCGCTGGAATGCGCGCAGGAGCCGATCACCTGCAACGCGATCTGCCCGGGCTACGTGCTGACGCCGATCATCGAAAAGCAGATACCCGACCAGATGAAGACCCACAACATGGACCGCGAGACGGTGCTGCGCGAGGTGATCCTGGTCAAGCATCCCTCGAAACAGTTCGTGACGATGGACGCCGTGACGGAAACCGTGCTGTTCCTGTGCTCGCCCGCGGCGGACGAGATTCGCGGCACGACGATCAGCATGGATGGCGGCTGGACCGCATCGTGACATGCCGGATCAACCTGGCACTGCAGGGCGGCGGCGCGCACGGCGCCTTCACCTGGGGCGTGCTGGACCGGCTGCTGGAAGAGGATGATCTCGAGATCGCCGCGATCTCGGGCACCTCGGCGGGGGCGCTGAACGGCGCGGCGCTGAAGGCGGGGCTGGTGATGGGCGACCGGCAGACCGCGCGCGACAATCTCGACTGGCTTTGGGCGCAGGTCGGCGCGATCACCGACATGCGCATCGCCACCTGGATGTCGGCCTTCCTGCCGGAACCGGGCGTGGTGTCGAAGATGATCGAGTTCTCGCCCTTCTTCGCGGTCTCGGACATGGCCAGCCGGATGCTGAGCCCCTACAGCTACGGCCCGTTCTACCGCAATCCGCTGGAGCGCGTGGTCGAGCGGTTCCACTACGACGCGGTCTGCGCCGCCGACAGGGGCCCGGCGTTCTTCGTCTCGGCCACCAACGTGCGCACCGGCAAGATCCGGGTCTTCGAGGGCGACGAGATCCACACCCAGGCGATCCTGGCCTCGGCCTGCCTGCCGACGCTGTTTCAGGCGCCGGAGTTCCGCGACGCGAAGTCCGGCACGATCGAGGCCTTCTGGGACGGCGGCTATACCGGGAACCCGGCGCTGTTTCCGATGTTCCGGCCCGAGCTGCCGCGCGACATCGTGGTGGTGAACGTCAATCCGCTGGAACGCCGCGAGGTGCCGAAAAGCCCGCAGGACATCCAGAACCGGATCAACGAGATCAGCTTCATCTCATCGCTGCTGCGCGAGCTGCGCGCGATCCAGTTCGTGCGCGACCTGATCGCCGACGGACGGGTGGCGAAGGGCACGATGAAGGACGTGCTGATCCACATGATCGCCGACGATGCGCTGATGAACGACCTCAGCGTGGCGACCAAGATGGTGCCCACGCCGCACCTGCTGGCGGAACTGAAACGCGCCGGGCGCCGCGCGGCGGCGCGGTTCCTTGAGGCGCACAAAGAGCGCATCGGTCACGAGGCGACGGTCGATCTGGAGGCGATGTTCGGCTGAGGCCGCGCAGCGCGCGTTCGCCTCGGCGCGAAGCACTGCGCGCCGCGGACGCTTGCGCCGCGGTGCGGCAGGCGCCGCGGGGCTGCCGGACAGGGCGTCAGTTGGCCGCGGTCACGGTGCAGGGCATCCCGGCCGGCACGCCGCCGGGCAGCGCGTTGGCGACCAGCACGCCGGCATTCGGTGGCACCGCCGCCGCGAAGGTGTAAAGCCCGGTCTTGGCCGGCTGGGTCATCTCCCACTTCACCTTGTAGCCCGCGGGAATGTCGACCGAGCCGGCATTGCTGAGCCAGATGTCATCGGGAAACTCGACAGGCGTGCCGCGCACCACGCAGTCGATGCGGATCATCGTGGCCAGGAAGTTCGGGTTGACCTGCATCACCTGGTTGCCGGTGGACGTATTGCCAAGCGTTCGAGTCTGCGCGAGGCCCGGGGACACGGCGGCGCCGAGGCCGGCAATGAGCGCGGCCGCCGGCAGAAGAACACGGGTGGACATGCGATTTCCTCCTCGGTCGCGGGGCCGGCCGTGACAGGAAATTTCCGCGCCCCAACGCGCGCGCCCGGCCCCGCCGGTTACACGGGATCAGTATTTCCGTTTCGGGTGAGACGCCGGCCAAGTCCTTGGCCGAAAATTACGACTCGCCAAGTTCACGAACCGCATTTTATTCCGAATTCGTTCGGTGCAACAGGGGATTGCGGGGACCTGCCACGATTTGCCGCGCAAGATCGTCACGGCAAAAGCCAACCTGCCGGAACGCCGGGACCTGCCGAAAGGCCGGCGAGCGCACCGGACACACGGGACCGGATCGACAATATCCGCCCGGACTCGTCATTGCTGTGCCGTCAGCCTGCGGTTCGGATCGGGCGGCAATGGCGCTCCGGCGGACCGGTTGCGACCGAGACGGCACCGACCCCGCGCCTTCCGGCGGCTCTGAAACGCGCCGGGCGCCGCGCGGCGGCGGTCCGGCGCCTCACCGGTCGAAGGTCACTTCATCGCCGTCACCTTGCAGGGCATCTCGGCGGCCATCCCGCCCGGAAGCACGTTGCTGAGGAAGACGTGGCCCTGTGGCGCCAGCGGTGCCCCGAACGTATAAAGGCCGGACCGGTACGGGTTCACCGACGGTGCCTCCCACTTGATCTTGTAGCCGCTCGGCACGGTGCCGGGGCCCTTGTTCAAGATCACGATGTCGTTGGGGAACTCGACCGGCGCGCCGCGCACGACGCAATCGAACAGGATCATGCTGCCGATGATCGCCGGGTTGGCCCGGACGGTCGGGGCGGTCTGCGTGGTGCTGAGCGCGCGCTGGTCGGCGGACAGCGCAGGCATGGCGGCGGCGGCCGCGAGGGCCGCCAATACGGCAAGACGTTTCATCGGAAAGACTCCGCAGAGGCGGGCCAGAGACTGCCGGCAGGTGAAAAAGATTGCCCCAGACATGATCCATTGACCCGCGGTTCACAGGTTCGGTCGTCATGCGCCGTGGCGGAGGGTCGCCCTTGGGCCCGGCATCGAAAACGGCGGCCGGGGCCACGCCGGCGACCCGGCGTCAGGCGTGGTCAATCTATACCCAAAGCCGCGCGCAATCCAGCGCGACGTCGCGCGACTCCGGCTGCTGCGACACTGTGTCGGGGACTTGATTTGCCCTTGCGCTCAAGGGCTTCCGCCCCGCGGCGCGCCGCGCTCAGGCGCTGAGTTTCTCGCGGTCCTCGGCGGGCAGGGTCTCGGGCTTGATCCGCGGCACCTTGGCGCCGTTCGGATAGACCAGCCCGGCAGAGATCACAAGCTTGGCGGCATCCTCGACGGACATTTTCAGCTCGATCACGTCGCTTTTCGGCACGAACAGCAGGAACCCCGAGGTCGGGTTCGGCGTGGTCGGCAGGAACACCGACATCAGCTGTTCGTCGCGCGGGATCTGGTCCTGGATCTCGCCCTTGGCGGTGGTGGAGATGAAGGCGATGGCCCAAATCCCCTCGCGCGGGTATTGCACCAGGCAGGCCTTGTCGAAACTGGTCTCAGACTGGGCGAACACGGTCTCGGCGATCTGCTTCAGCCCGTTGTAGATCGAGCGCACCACCGGCATCCGGTCCACCAGCCCCTCGCCCCAGGCGATCATCGAGCGGCCGATCAGGCCCTTGGCGATCCATCCGACCAGGATCGTGAAGACCAGGAACACCACGACGCCGACGCCGCGCACGTTCACCGGCGCCTCGATCCCGAAGAGCGTGTTCAGGATGTTCTCGGGCTGGTAGGCGGTGGGAACGAAAGGCAGGACGAAGCCGTCGATCCAGCCGATCACCGTCCAGATCAGCCAGACCGTCAGCCCGATCGGCGCGATCACGACCAGGCCGGTCAGGAACGAGTTCCTGAGCCCCGCGACGAGGTGCCGGCGGGGGCGCGGGTGTTCGGGCTCTTGTGGGTCGAACGGTGTGGTCATCTGATGCCAGGCATGAACTACCGGCCAAAGATAGGCAGTTTGCCGCGCACTCACAACATGCGTCGCGCATCGTGACGCCAAAGCGATTTCCAGCAATGCCGATCCGGCGAAGCGTCGCGAAATTCCGTTCTAGCGGCCGCGCAGCCCTGCCAGCGCCACGGCGATCCGGGCCGCAAGGCGCGCATTGCCGAGCACCAACGCGATGTTGGCGTCCAGCGACCGCCCTCCGGTCAGCTCGAATATCCGCCCCAGCAGGAAGGGCGTGACCTCCTTGCCCACGACACCGCGCTTCGCGGCATCGTCCAGGGCGGCCGCGACCGTGGCCTGCATCTCGTCGAACGCGATCTCGTCCGCCGCCGGGATCGGGTTGGCGACCAGTTGGCCGCCGGCCAGCCCGGCGTCGCGGCGCATGGCGTGGGCGGCGGCGATCTCGGCCGGCGTATCCAGCCGCAGCGGCGCGGCAAGGCCCGAGCGGCGCGACCAGAAGGCGGGACACTCGTCCTGGCCCACGGCGATCACCGGGACGCCCAGGGTTTCCAGCACCTCCAGCGTCTTCGGCAGGTCGAGGATCGCCTTGGCGCCCGCCGCGACCACCGTCACCGGGGTCAGCGCCAGTTCGCGCAGGTCGGCGGAAATGTCGAAGCTCTGCTCGGCACCGCGGTGCACGCCGCCGATGCCGCCGGTTGCGAACACCTCGATGCCGCCGAGATGCGCGGCGATCATCGTGGCGGCGACCGTGGTGGCGCCGGTGGCGCCGGCGGCCAGCGCTACGGCGAGGTCCGCGCGCGACAGCTTCCGGACACCGGTGGCGGTGGCCAGCCGGTCGAGATCCGCCGCGTCGAGGCCCAGGTGCAGCCTGCCGTCCAGCACCGCGATCGTGGCCGGGGTGGCCCCGGCCTCGCGCACCGCGTCCTCGACGGCGCGCGCGGTCCGGACATTCTGCGGGTAGGGCATGCCGTGGGTGATGATCGTCGATTCGAGCGCCACGAGGGGCCGGCCGGCCTGCCGCGCCGCGGCGACCTCGGCGGAGAGATGCAGCGGGATCACGAGGCGACCTCGCCCGAGATGTGGTCGGCGGCGGCGGCGAGCGCCAAGGCCAGCGCGGCCCCGCCATCCTCGCCGCGGGCCTCGGCGGCGATGTGGGCGGCCATGAAGGCGTCGCCCGCGCCGGTGACGCGGGTCACCATGACTTCGGGCGGGGCCGCGGTCCGGCTGCCGCCGGCCCATGCCCCGGCGGCCGGCCGCCCGCCGTCGGTGACCAGCGCGCGCGCCGATCCGCGGGCGCAGAGCGCGGCGG
>JBFKQC010000031.1:0-42258 GCA_041627895.1 Rhodobacter sp. | reverse complement strand
GCTCTTACCCCACCGTTTCACCCTTGCCCGCTGGCGCGGGCGGTCTCATCTCTGTGGCGCTTTCCCTCGGGTTGCCCCGGCCGGGCGTTACCCGGCACCGTTGCCGTGTGGAGTCCGGACTTTCCTCGGGCGTCGCCGCCCGCGGCCGTCCGGCCATCCGCGCAAGGTGTCAGTTAGGCATTGGTCCCCGCCCGGTCAACGGGAAAGCGCCGCGCGAGATCCTCCAGCGCCGCCACGTCCGCCCCGGCAAGCGGCCCCGCGGCCGCAGGGCGGAACCGCTGCCGGAACGCCGCCAGCCGCGGCGCCAGACCTGCCGCCGGATAGCCGAAGCCGTCCGCCGCCCGGTGAAACCGGCGCGCATCGGCGGCGCCGGCCGCCGCGTCCGGCTCGGGCCAGACGCTCAGCCCGCGCCGCGCCAGGCGGCGCCAGTCGAACCGGCGCCCCGGGTCCGACTTGCGCTCTGGCGCCATGTCGGAATGCGCGATCACCCGCGCCGGCGCCACGCCCCAGCGGTCCATGATCCCCGGCAGCAGCGCCTCCAGCGCCGCCATCAGCGGCTCGGAAAACGGCTGCGCCCCGGTATTGTCCAGCTCGATCCCCACCGAGCGCGAGTTGACATCCGTCACGCCGCCCCAGCCGCCCGCGCCGGCATGCCAGGCGCGCATCCCTTCGTCGACCAGCCGGAACACCTGACCGGTGCGCGCGATCAGGTAATGCGCCGAGACCTCGGCACCCGGGTCGCACAGCCGGCCCAGCGCCGCCTCGGCGTCATCCATCGCGGTGTAGTGCAGGACGATCATGTCCGGCTCCGCGCCGCGCCGGCGCGGGCCGAAATTCGGCGACGGCCGCTCGGCGATCCTCACCCCTGGCGCGCGATCCGGCGGAACGGCGTCGGGTCCCAGCTGCAGGCAAAGCCGTCGCCGTCGGGATCGAGCCCCTGCTTGTCGCGCTCGGGCCCGCCCGATCTGAGGAAATCCTCCTGCGCCAGGTCGGACGAGGCGTATCTCGCGCAATTCTTCACGTATTTGTCGCCCGCGAAGATCGTGTTCCGGCGATAGATTTTCTGGCCCACGGCGTTGCGCGTCGAGATCGCGTATTCGACGATGTTCGGCGCCTCGGACCCGCTGCGGGTCGGCAGCGCGGTGGGCTGGATCACCTGGTAGGCCTCGCGCTGGGCGCGCAGCCGCTCGGCGTCGCTTTCGATGCTCTGCCGGTTCGAGACCGCCGCGAAATCCTGCTCGTCCGAGATCGACGGATTGTCCAGGTCGATCGCCACCTCGCTCCGGGCCGTGTCGTCGCCGTCCTCGGCGGCCGCGGTCGTCACCGGCGCCGGCGACGGCCCGCCCAGCCTGCCCGGCGGGATCGCCGCGGCAACCGGCGTCTGGCCCGGCGGGCGCACGGTGGTCGGCGTGGTCACCGGCGCAGGGCTGCGGCCGCCGTAAAGCTGCTCGTCACGGCGCAGCCGATAGTCATTGTAGTCACGGTAGCTGTCGAAATAGCCCGGCGCCGCGCCGGATTCCGGAACCGGCGGCGAACAGGCGGCAAGCGCCAGAATTCCCAGCGCAATAGCGGGTCGAAGCATCGTCAATTGTCCTGGCCCAAGGCGTTCCGCGCGTCCTTACCACCATCTGGCGGGTTTGGAAACAAACCCCGCCGCGCGTTCCAGCACATAGGCGTGATTCAGCAGATCGCCCTCTTCCCAGGGCCGCCCGATCAGTTGCAGGCCCAGCGGCAGGCCGTCCTTGTCCAGCCCCGCGGGCACCGCGATGCCCGGCAGGCCGGCGAGGTTCACCGTCACGGTGAAGACGTCGTTGAGGTACATCTGCACCGGGTCGGCATCGGCCGTCTCGCCCAGCCCGAAGGCGGCCGAGGGCGTCGCCGGGGTCAGGATCGCGTCGATGCCCTGTGCAAAGACGTCGTCGAAATCCTTCTTGATCAGCGCCCGCACCCGGCGCGCGCGGTTGTAGTAGGCGTCGTAAAAGCCCGCCGACAGCACGTAGGTCCCGATCATCACCCGGCGCTGCACTTCCGGCCCGAAGCCCTCGGCGCGGGTCTTCTCGTACATCTCGACGATTCCGTCGCCCTGGGCGAGCCTGGCGCGGCGGCCATAGCGCACCCCGTCATAGCGCGCGAGGTTCGACGAGGCCTCGGCCGGCGCGATCACGTAATAGGCGGGCAGCGCGTATTTCGTGTGCGGCAGCGAGATGTCGACGATCTCGGCGCCGGCATCTTCCAGCATCCGGCGCCCCTCGGCCCAGAGCGTCTCGATCTCGGCCGGCATGCCGTCCATGCGGTATTCGCGCGGGATGCCGATCTTCTTGCCCCGGATGTCGCCGGTCAGCGCCGCCTCGAAATCCGGCAGCGCCAGCTCGGCGCTGGTCGAATCCTTCGGGTCGTGCCCGGCCATCGCCTGCAGCATGATCGCCGCGTCGCGCACCGTCTTGGTCATTGGTCCCGCCTGGTCGAGCGACGACGCGAAGGCCACGATCCCCCAGCGCGAGCAGCGCCCGTAGGTCGGCTTCAGCCCGGTGATGCCGACGAAGGCCGCGGGCTGGCGGATCGAGCCGCCGGTGTCGGTGCCGGTCGCCGCAAGGCAAAGGTCCGCGGCCACCGCCCCCGCGCTGCCGCCCGACGATCCGCCCGGGGTCAGCGCCGCCTCGTCGTTGCCGCGCCGCCAGGGATTCACGGCGTCGCCGTAGACGCTGGTCTCGTTCGAGCTTCCCATGGCGAACTCGTCCATGTTCAGCTTGCCCAGCATCACCGCGCCGGCGTCGAACAGCCGTTGCGTGACGGTCGATTCGTATTCCGGGCGAAAGCCCTCGAGGATGCGCGACGCCGCCTGGCTCGGCACGCCCCTGGTGCAGAACAGATCCTTGATCCCCAGCGGAATGCCGCACATCGCCGGCGCGTCGCCGCCCGCGATCCGGGCATCCGCCGCCGCCGCCTGGCCCAGCGCGATCTCGGGCGTCCGGTGCACGAAGGCGTTCAGCGCCGCCGCAGCCTCGATCTCGGCCAGGCACGCCTCGGTCAGCTCGACCGACGTCACCTCGCCCGCGCGCAGCCTGTCGCGCGCCCCGGCGATGGTCAGCTTCGTCAGTTCGCTCATTCCACCACCTTCGGCACGGCAAAGAACCCCTCGCGCGCATCCGGCGCGTTCGACAGGATCTCAGCCTGCCGGTCCCCGTCCGTCACCACGTCCTCGCGCCGCTTCAGCCGCATCGGCGTGACGCTCACCATCGGCTCGACGCCCGCGACATCGACCTCGTTGAGTTGCTCGATGAAGCCGAGGATCGTGTTGAATTCCTCCGCCAGGCCCGGCAGCCGGTCCTCGTCGACCCGGATCCGGGCCAGGTGCGCCACATGGGCGGCGGTCTTCAGGTCAATCGACATCGGATGCCTCTATCGCGGGACGAGACGCCTTTACCGCCGCCCACCGCCGCCTGCAACCATGTGCCGGCGGTAGACCTCGACCATCCAGCCCAAAAAGACCGCGTTCAGCAGATGCCACAGGAAATGCGTGCCCACCGGCCAGACGGCGCAAAGCGGCCCGTCCAGGCTGCGCGCGACCAGCGACAGGCACAGCAGCGCCGCCCCGACCGCCAGCCCGCGCGATGTCCGATCCGTGCGATTCCGCAGCGCAACGGCATACCCCGCGATCAGCAGGGGAACCGGCCAGTATCCTGCTGAAATCTCGAAGAATGGCAATAGGTTGAAGAGCGAAGCGAAAGCAATGCTGTAAGGCAGGAACGCCGCCGTGCCGACACTTGCCTTAATCGGACCCATGTTCCAAAAGTGCCGGTTTGCCGCGTAGAGATAGACCAGGATGAACAGCCCGATCGGCACCACGTCGGCCAGCGCCGCCCAGGCCCGCGCATGGGTATGGAACAGGAACGACCCGGCCCCGATCGCCGCCAGCAGCGCCAGCATCAGCCGCGCCAGCGGCAGCGGCGCGTCGCCGAGCCGCCGCCACATCACCAGGGCGGCGGCCAGGAAGGCGGCATTCGTCAGGGCGTTCACCGGCTCGGCCCAATAGTCCGGGCCCAGCCGCTCGCAATAGCCGTCGATTGCCCTCGTCCATTCCATGTGACACCGCCGCTCGCCCTGCTATCCTCTCAGCGACAGATAGGGAGGCTCGCATGAAAATCATCTGGCTCGGCCACGGATCGTTCCGCATCGAGATCGAGGACCAGGTTCTTCTGGTCGATCCATGGCTCACCGGCAACCCGGTCCTGCCCGAGGGCCGCCACGCCGAGGCGGTCGCGGGCGGCACGCAACTGATCCTGACGCACGCGCATTTCGACCACGTGGCCGACATGCTGCCGCTCGCGCGCAGGCTGAAGCTCCCGGTCTTCGGCCAGTACGACCTGATGAGCTACTGGGCCGAGCACGAGCATATCGAGACGGTGGGCTTCAACAAGGGCGGCACGGTGGCGCTCGGCAACGTGTCGCTCGCCATGGTCCCGGCATCGCATTCCTCGACCTTCGGCTCGGACCAGGGCCCAAAGGCGGCGGGCAGCGAGGTCGGCTACATGATCGGCGGCGAGGGCCGCATGATATATCTTTCGGGCGACACCGCGATCATGGCCGACATGGACTGGATGGGCGCCTACTACAAACCCGATATCGGCATCCTCAGCGCGGGCGGGCATTTCACCATGGACATGAAACAGGCGGCCTGGGCGGCGAAAAGATACTTCGATTTTAAGACGGTGATCCCCTGCCACTACAAGACTTTCCCGATCCTCGAACAGGACGCCGCCGATCTCGCCGCGGGCCTGCCCGGCGTCGACGTGATCGAGCCCGTCGTGATGCAGCCGATCGACCTCTAGGACAGACCCGCGCGGCGCGCCCGCCGCCGGCCGCTCCGGGCGATCACCCGACGCCGGCCCCGCCCGCCCGGAGCCGGAGGCGAGGACGGGAAGAAAAAGCGTGCGCGAAGCGCACACAACGTGCCGGCAGCTACCTCAGCCCGCCGAAGAAGTCCTTCAAGAGAGCTTCCGCCTCGGCCGCGCCGATCCCGTCATAGACTTCGGGCACGTGATGCACCTGCTTGTGGGTGAAGACCCGCGCGCCATGCGCCACACCGCCCGATTTCGGGTCCGCCGCACCGTAGCAAAGCCGCGCGATCCGCGCCAAGGACATCGCCGCGGCGCACATCGCGCAAGGTTCCAGCGTGACGTAGATCGCATGCCCCGGCAGCCGCTCGGACCCCGCCGCGGCACAGGCCGCCCGCAGCGCCAGGATCTCGGCATGCGCCGTCGGGTCGGCCAGCTCGCGCGTCCGGTTCCCCGCCGCCGCGACCACCCGGCCGCCCGGATCGACCACCACCGCGCCCACCGGCACCTCGCCCCGTGCCCCCGCGGCGCGGGCCTCGGCCAGCGCGGCCGACATATGATCCGCAAACCCCGTCATGCGCCCCTCTTGCCGCGGCCCGCCCCCGGATTCCAGAAGGAATTGCACCGGCGCCCTGACGTCTACCGGGCGATCACCCGTCCGGCGCCGCGGCAAACCGCTCGACCAGATAGTCGATGAACGCGCGCACCTTGGCCGGCATGAAATTGCGATGGACAAACACCGCATGAACCGGCTGTTCCGCCGTGGCATGGTCCTCAAGCAGACGCTCCAGCCGGCCCGCGGCGATCAGGTCCGCCACGAGGTAGTCGGCCAGAAGACCCGCCGCCTTACCGGTCAGAACCGCGTTCCGCGCCGCATTCGGCGAGTTGACCACGAAATCCTCGGGCAGGCTCAGCGCGTGTTTCCTGCCCCCGACCTTGAACTCGTTCACGCGCCCCCAGGTGCCGCTGACCTGCTTGACGAACCGGTGCCGTTTCAAGTCGTCGAGGCCGCGCGGCCTGCCATGTGCCGCGATGTAGTCCGGCGTCGCGACGAAGATCAGCCGCTGCGCGAAGATCTTCCGCGCCTTCAGGTTCGACGCCTCCAGCCCCTCGGCACCGCCGATCCGGATCGCCACGTCGAAATGCTCCTGCACCAGATCGACCTTGCGGTTGGACAGGTCCAGCTCGATCGTCACCTTCGGATGGCGCTCCATGAATCCGGGGATCGCCGGCGCGACCCGCTCCTGGCCGAAGGCGATCACGCTGCTGATGCGCAGGTGCCCGTGCGGGGTCTGCCGCCGCTCGCGCAGCTCTTCGGTCACGGCGTCGAGCTCGTCCAGCAGCGCGACGCCCCGGCGCAGGAACTCCTCGCCCTCCTCGGTCAGCGCCACGCTGCGGGTCGAGCGGCTGAAAAGCCGCACGCCAAGGTCCTCCTCCAGTTCCGAGACCAGGCGGCTGACAGAGGGCGGCGAGGCGTTCAGCGCCCGCGCAGCGGCGGCGAACCCGCCCTGGCGCGCGACCTCGCGAAAGACGTTGATGGCGTGCAGGCGGTCCATGGCGGCGATTGATCCGCATTATGGAATAGAGCATTCGGATTATCGCGCATTCAGCCGGAATCTCAAAAGGATTAGCCTTCCTGCATCGCCGATACGCAGACGAAACCGGAGGGCAAACGATGTTCCAGCACGATCCGAACCACCCGAACGCAACCTCGGGCGAGCATTTCCCGGCCGGCGGCGTGGCCCCCTCGCGGGGCGCTCTGGCGCGACACGGCTACGTCGCGAAAAAACGCGCCCGGCTCGCCGCGGAAGCCGCCGAGCGCCGCCGGGCCGCACGCGCCGCGATCGAGGCCCGGCTGAGCCGGGCGGCCGAACGCCTGCTCGCGCCCTTGCTGCGCGTGGCGCACCTTCCGCACGTGCGCACGCCGCGCCGCGGCGGGTGACGGGCGCCGGACCGGCCCCCCCCGCGGAAGCAATTGCGCGCACCCTGCGGCTGCGGTAAGCCGCGCCATGGCCGACACCACGGACAAGGGCGAGCGCATCGCCAAGGTTCTCTCGCGCGCCGGCATCGCCAGCCGGCGCGAGGCCGAGCGCATGATCGAGGCGGGCCGCGTCGCCGTCAACGGGCACACCATCGCCTCGCCCGCGCTGAACGTCACCGGCAGCGACCGGATCGCGGTCGACGGCAAGCCGCTGGCCGAGCCCGAGGCGCCGCGGCTCTGGCTTTACCACAAGCCCGCGGGCCTGGTCACGACGACGCGCGACGAGAAGGGCCGCCGAACGATCTTTGATGCGCTTCCCGCGGCGCTGCCCCGGGTGATGTCCGTCGGCCGGCTCGACCTGAATTCCGAGGGGCTGCTTCTCCTGACCAACGACGGCGAGCTGAAGCGCCGGCTGGAACTGCCGTCCACCGGCTGGCTGCGCAAGTACCGGGTCCGGGTCCACGGCGCGCCCACCGACGCGACGCTGGAGCCGCTGCGCCAGGGGCTCGCGGTCGACGGCGAGACCTTCCAGCCGATGCAGGTCACGCTCGACCGCCAGCAGGGCGGCAATGCCTGGGTCACGGTCGGCCTGCGCGAAGGCAAGAACCGCGAGATCCGCCGCGCGATGGAGGCCGTGGGCCTGACCGTCAACCGGCTGATCCGGGTCAGCTACGGTCCGTTCCAGCTTGGCCAGCTGAAACCCGGCGACGTCAGGGAAATCAAGCCCCGCGTGCTGGCCGACCAGCTTGGCCCCGGCGGCGCGAGGGACGTCGCGCGACCGGCTTCAAGGGGGAAAAGCCGCCGCGCCTGAACCCTTGTTCCGCGCTGCGGCATCTGTATGGATTGGCCCCGAACCGACGGGACATGGGGGCCGATGCCGTGGCCGAGCTTTTAACATTCGAAAATCTGGGCAACCTGGTGATGCTCTGCTTCCTGCAGGCGGTGCTGGGGTTCGACAATCTGTTGTACATCTCGATCCAGTCGCAACGCGCGCCGGCCGCCCGGCAAAAGGCGGTGCGGTTCTGGGGAATCATCATCGCCGTGGCGCTTCGGGTCGTGCTGCTGTTCACCATGATCCAGCTCATCGGCGCGCTGTCCGAGCCGTTCTTCGTCTTCGACATGCCCGGGCTTCTGGAGGGCGGCGTGAACTTCGCCACCGTGGTCTTCGTCGTCGGCGGCATCTTCATCATGTACACCGCCGTGCGCGAAATCGCGCACATGCTGTCGATCCACCACCTCGATACCGATCTCGGCAACGGGCGGGCGATGTCGGCGGCGCGCGTCGTCGGGCTGATCGTGATGATGAACCTGATCTTTTCGTTCGACTCGATCCTCTCGGCGCTGGCGATCACCGATGTCTTTCCGATCCTCGCCTTCGCGATCCTGCTTTCGGGCGCCGCGATGCTGGTCCTCGCGGACGGCGTGACGAAGTTCCTGGAAAGGAACCGGATGTACGAGGTTCTCGGGTTGTTCATCCTGCTGATCGTCGGCGTCGTGCTCTTGGGCGAGGCCGGCCCGGCCGCGGCGCACGCGGTGCACGACGACGGGCTGCAGATCAGGATTCTCGGCTACGAGCTGGTGCCGATGTCCAAGACCACGTTCTATTTCTCGGTCGTCGTGCTGGTCCTGGTCGAGGCGGTGCAATCGGGCTATTCGCGCAAGCTCGCGGCAGAGCGCGGCGCGCAGCGCGCGAGGCAGGCGCATTGACCCTTGGCACTGGCACGCGGGGCGGGCATCGCCTATACCGGCCAGGGGCGGTCCGTTCGCGCCCCGATGGGGGGCCAGAATGACCGATACCGGCCTGCAAAAGCTCGCCTTCGCGCTGCTGATCGCGCTGATCCTCTACGTCACGATCTGGACGGGAGGGCTCTGACGATGGCGCAGCGCTATGGCGGCGAATTCAGCCCCGGGGACAAGACCGGGGACAAGGCCGGAGACAGGGCCGCGGCCCCCCGTCCCGCCCCGCAATCGCCCTTTGCCGGCAAGACGCGCACCCGCGCCGGCGGGCGGGTCAACCTGTTGTTCCTGGCGCCCTTCCCGCTGATCTGGAAGGCGTTCGCGTCCGGCGCCGTGGGCCTGGCGCTCTATCTCGCGGCCTTCGGCATCCTGATCCTCGCCGCCTGGCTCACCCGCGAGGGGATCGTCGCGCAAGAGGCCTACGACGCACGCAGGATCGCCCGCCGCCCGGCGCTGCCGCGCAAGATGCTGGGCTCGCTGCTGACCGGGCTCGCCCTCGGCGTCGCCGGCTACGCGGGCCACGGCACGCTCGAAGCGGCGATATTCGCCGTCCTCGGCGCCGCGCTGCACCTTTTCGCCTTCGGCCCCGATCCGCTGACCGACAAGGGCGCCGAGGGGATCGACCAGTTCCAGTCCGACCGCGTCGCCCGCGCCGTCGACGAGGCCGAGAAGCGGCTGAAAGAGATGGCCGACGCCATCCTGCGGGCCGAGGACCGCGCAACCGCCCGCCGGGTCGAGCAGTTCCAGGCCACGGTGCGGGCGATGTTCCGCACCATCGAGGACGACCCGCGCGACCTGACGCCCGCGCGCAAGTACCTCTCGGTCTACCTGATGGGCGCCCGCGACGCCTCGGTGAAGTTCGCCGACCTCTACGCCCGCACCCGCGACGAAAAGGCCAAGGCCGCCTACGCCGCGCTTCTCGACGATCTCGAAGCCAACTTCGCCGCCCGGACCGAAAAGCTTCTGACCGACAACCGCACCGATCTCGACATCGAAATCGACGTCCTGCGCGAGCGTCTGGCGCGCGAGGGCGTGAAAGCCAGAACAGACGAGTAGCCGAAGGGAGCCCCCGATGTCCGAAACAGTCCGCCAACAGGCCGAGGCCGCGCTGAAAGAGGTCGAGGCGATCTCGGCCGTGATCCTGCCCGATCCGTCGACCGCGCTGGTGCCGCTGAAAGAGGCCGACAAGCCCACCGCCAAGGAAATCACGAAGCGGATGGCCGAGCTGGACATGACCGACACCAACTCGATCATCAACTTCGGCTCGGCGGCGCAGGCCGAATTGCAGGAAATCAGCCAGTCGATGCTGGCGGACGTGCGCAACAAGGATGTCGGCCCCGCCGGCGACAGCCTGCGCGAAATCGTCTCGACGATCCGCGGCTTTTCGGTCAGCGAGCTCGACACCCGCCGCCAGCGGTCGTGGTGGGAACGCCTGACCGGCAAGGCCGCGCCGATGGCCAAGTTCATCGCGCGTTTCGAATCCGTGCAGGGCCAGATCGACAAGATCACCGACAGCCTTCTCGGCCACGAACACAAGCTGATGAAGGATATCAAGTCGCTGGACGTGCTGTACGAGAAGACGCTGAATTTCTACGACGAGCTGGCGCTCTACATCGCCGCCGGCGGGGAAAAGCTGGAACAGCTCGACGCAAAGGACATCCCGGCCAAGGAAAAGCAGGTCGAGGGTGCGGCCGAGGACGAAGGCGTGATCAAGGCGCAGGAGTTGCGCGATCTGCGCGCCGCGCGCGACGACCTGGAACGCCGGGTGCACGACCTGAAGCTCACCCGTCAGGTGACGATGCAGTCGCTGCCCTCGATCCGGCTGGTGCAGGAAAACGACAAGTCGCTGGTCACCAAGATCAACTCGACGCTGGTCAACACCGTGCCGCTCTGGGAAACCCAGCTGGCGCAGGCGGTGACGATCCAGCGCTCGTCCGAGGCCGCCGCGGCGGTGCGCGAGGCCAACGATCTGACCAACGAGCTGTTGAAGGCCAACGCCGCCAATCTGCGCGAGGCGAACCGCACCGTGCGCCAGGAGATGGAGCGCGGGGTGTTCGACATCGAGGCGGTCAGGCAGGCCAATGCCGACCTGATCGCCACGATCGAGGAATCCCTGCAGATCGCCGACGAGGGCAAGAAGCGCCGCGCCGCCGCCGAGGAGGAATTGCAGAAGATGGAGGCAGAGCTGAAATCGACGCTCGCCAGCGCCCGCGCCAGCGGGTCGCGGATCGGCACCATGGTGGGCGACGCGGTGCCGCAGGACGGCGGGGCCGACGGCAAGGCGTGAGGATCGCACGGCTCAGATCGCTGGCAATCCTGGCCGCCGGGGCGCTTGCGCTGGCGGCCTGCGAGCCCGTGGGCGTCGCCACCTCGCCGGTGCCGGCCGCGCGCCCCGACGCGCCGCGGCCGGCCGTGGCCGAACCCTCGGCCGCCAGCCGGGCGCTCAGCGACTACTACGGCCGGATCCAGCAGAACTACCTGACCCAGGGTCTTCTGCGGGTCGACGGCGGCGGGCCGGACACGCCGTTCACCCGGCGCCAGCTTGTCGACAATTTCATCCGCATCGCGCTGTTCGAGGAATTCACCAGCGTCGGCGGGCAACTGGTGCGGCGCGAAACGGAAACCCGCCTGCACCGCTGGAACCGCCCGGTCCGGATGCACGTGCGCTTCGGCGACAGCGTGCCGCTCGCCACCCGCGTGCGCGACCGCGATGCGATCCTCACCTACACAAGGCGGCTTTCCACGCTGATCCGTCTGCCGATCACGCTTGCCGCGGCGAACGCCAACTACCACGTCTTCATCGTGAACGAGGACGAACGCCGGGTGATCGGCCCGGCGCTGCGCGCGATCAGCCCCGACATCGACGCCGCCGCGATCAACGCGGTCGAGACCATGCCGCGCTCGACGCTGTGCCTGGTCTTCGCCATCGACGGCGACGAGGACGGCATTTATTCCCACGCCGTCGCGGTGATCCGGGCCGAGCACCCCGACCTGTTGCGGCTGTCCTGCATCCACGAAGAGCTGCCCCAGGGTCTCGGCCTGCCGAACGACAGCCCCCAGGCCCGCCCCTCGGTGTTCAACGACGACGAGGAATTCGGCCTTCTGACCACCCATGACGAGCTTTTGCTGCGCATGCTCTACGACCGCCGCATGCGCCCCGGCATGACCGCCGCCCAAGCCCGCCCGATCGCCGAAATCATTGCCGCCGAGCTGATGGGCGGCGAAAGCTGAGACCAACGAGACGAAAAGGAGACCCAGATGGGCATTCTCGACTTCCTCTCCGGTGAATTCATCGACGTCATCCACTGGACCGACGACACCCGCGACACCATGGTCTGGCGCTTCGAACGCCACGGCCACGAGATCAAGTACGGCGCCAAGCTGACCGTGCGCGAGGGTCAGGCCGCGGTCTTCGTCCACGAAGGGCAGCTGGCCGACGTGTTCACGCCCGGCCTCTACATGCTGGAAACCAACAACATGCCGGTGATGACCACGCTGCAGCACTGGGACCACGGCTTCAAATCGCCGTTCAAGTCGGAAATCTACTTCGTCAACACCACCCGCTTCACCGATCTGAAGTGGGGCACCAAGAACCCGATCATGCTGCGCGACCCGGAATTCGGGCCCACCCGCATCCGCGCCTACGGCACCTATGCGGTGCGCATCACCGATCCGGCCCGGTTCCTGACCGAGATCGTCGGCACCGACGGCGAATTCACCATGGACGAGATCAGCTTCCAGATCCGCAACATCATCGTGCAGGAGTTCTCCCGCGTGATCGCCGCCAGCGGCATCCCGGTCCTCGACATGGCGGCCAATACCGCCGATCTCGGCAAGATGATCGCGGCGGAAATCAGCGGGATCGTCGCCGGCTACGGCCTGTCGATCCCGGAATTCTATATCGAGAACATCTCGCTTCCGCCCGCCGTCGAGGCCGCGCTGGACAAGCGCACCTCGATGGGCCTCGCCGGCGATCTGGGCAAGTTCACGCAATACTCGGCCGCCGAGGCGATGACCGCGGCGGCGCAGAACCCGGCCGGCGGCGGCGCCATGGGCGCCGGCCTCGGCGCCGGCATGGGCATGGCGATGGCGCACCAGATGGCGCAGGCCGGCCCCTGGGGCGCGGCACCGGCCCGGCCCCAGCCCGCCCCGCCGCCCCCGCCCCCGGTCGAGCATGTCTGGCACATCGCCGAAGACGGCCAGACGAAAGGCCCGTTCTCCAAGGCCAGCCTCGGCCGCATGGCGCAAGCGGGCGAGATCACCCGCGAAACCTTCGTCTGGACCGCCGGCCAGGACGGCTGGAAGCGCGCCGAGGACGTGGCCGAACTGGCCCAGCTCTTCACCATCCTGCCGCCGCCGCCGCCCGGCGCCTGAGCGGCGCCCGTCACGCCGCCCGAGGCCCAGATGCAACCGCCCACGCCCCCCGAGACAGGCAGCGAGGCCGCCACCCCGCCCCGCCCCGACGAGGAACACCGCTTTCCCTGCGACCAGTGCGGCGCAGACATGCGATTCTCCCCCGCCGAGGGCAGGCTGAAATGCGACCATTGCGGCAACGAGGCGGAACTCGCCGCCCGCTACACCGGCCCGGCGATCCGCGAGCTTGACTTCCGCGCCGCCCTCGACGCGAAACTTCCCGAAGCCGAGATCGAGGAAACCCGCGTCCTGAATTGCACCAATTGCGGCGCCCGGGTCGAATTCGACGCAAGAACCCATGCCGCCGAATGCCCGTTCTGCGCCACGCCCGTGGTCACCGATACCGGCACCCACCGCCACATCAAGCCGCGGGGGCTGTTGCCCTTCGCGCTCGACGAGCGCGCCGCGCGCGAGGCGATGACCGCCTGGCTCGGGCGGCTCTGGTTCGCGCCGGGGGGGCTGCAGGACTATGCCCGCAAGGGCCGCCGGATGGCGGGCATCTACGTGCCCTACTGGACCTTCGACGCCGACACCAAGTCCAGCTACCGCGGCGAGCGCGGCACGGTCTATTACGTCTCGCGCACGGTCACGCGGAACGGCAAGACGCAAACGGTGCGCGAACAGCGCATCCGCTGGTCGCCGAAATCCGGCCGCGTCGCGCGGTTCTTCGACGACGTCCTCGTGCTGGCCTCGAAATCGCTGCCCAAGCGCTACACCGACAACCTGCAGCCCTGGGACCTCGCCGCGCTGGAACCCTACCGCCCGGAATACCTGGCCGGTTTCCGCGCCGAGGGCTACACGGTGGAACTGAACCAGGGCTATCACGAGGCGCGGGCGCATATGGACCGGGTGATCGAGCGCGACGTGCGCTTCGACATCGGCGGCGACCGCCAGCGCATCCACGATATCGACACCACCATCCGCGACGTCACCTTCAAGCATATCCTGCTGCCGGTCTGGCTCGCGGCCTACAAGTACCGCGGCAAGACCTACCGCTTCGTCGTGAACGGCCGGTCAGGCCGGGTGCAGGGCGAACGCCCCTGGTCGGCCTGGAAGATCGCAATCGCCGTCGTCCTCGGGCTGATCGTCGCGGGCGCCGCGGGCTACGTCATCGCGATCAACCAGGCGCAATGACCGACTTCGACGCCCTCGACCGCCTGCTTTCGGCCCGCCATTCCTGCCGCGCCTTCCGCCCCGACCCGGTGCCGGATGCCACGATCGAACGCATCATCGCCACGGCCGGGAAGGTGCCAAGCTGGTGCAACGCCCAGCCCTGGCAGCTTGTCGTCACCCGGCCGGCCGAAACCGACCGCCTGCGCAGCGCGCTTCACGCCCACGCGCAGACCGCGCCGCAGGCCCCCGACATCCCGTTCCCGACCGCCTATACCGGGCCTTACAAGGCGCGCCGCTCGGCCTGCGGCTGGGCGCTCTACGATGCCGTCGGCGTCACCAGGGGCGACCGCGCGGCCTCGGCCCGGCAGATGCTGGAAAACTTCCGCTTCTTCGGCGCACCGCACCACGCGCTGGTCACGACCGAGGCCGATCTCGGCGCCTACGGCGTGCTCGATTGCGGCGCCTTCGTCACCGCCTTCACTCTGGCGGCAGAGGCGCTCGGCATCGCCACGATCCCGAAGGCCGCCGTCGCCGGCTTTTCGCCGTTCCTGCGCGACTGGTTCGACCTGCCCCAGGCCCGCCGGATCGTCTGCGGCATCTCGTTCGGCTACGAGGATCGCGGCCACCCCGCCAACGCCTTCCGCACCACCCGCGCGCCCCTCGCGGAAACGCTGGCGTGGAAGGGCTGACAGGGGCCTTCATCCGGCCGGAAACGCCTTGGGACGGGATGTCATTCTTTCGCTATCGGTCCGGGCGGCCGATCGACGGCGAGGGGGGCGCAATGCCCCCCTCGCACCGCGACGCGTAACGCGCGGCGCAATGTAAGGAGCGCGCCGCAGGCGCTCAATTGAACAAGCCAGGCGCGGCCACGAATACCACCGGAGCGTTTCCGCGACGCCGCAATCCCCGGGGCTCCGCCCGTTCGCGGCTGAAACGCTCCACCGGAGCGTTTCCGTGACGCCGCTCACCCCTTCTTGATCTTGACCGTCTTGGCCCCGTCATTTGCCGGCGCGGCCTTCGGCACCGTGATCGTCAGCACGCCGTCCTTCAGATCCGCCGACACGCCCGCCTCGTCGGCATCGCCCGGCAGCCGGAACGAGCGCTGGAACGAGCCGTATTGCCGCTCGCTGAAATACCAGGTCTCGCCCTTCTCCTCGCGCTCGGTCTTCTTCTCGCCCTTCACGGTGACGATGCCGTTATGGACGCTCAACTCCACGTCCTTCTCCTCCACGCCCGGCAGTTCCACCGCGATCCGATAGGCCTTGTCGTCGGTCGAGGCCTCGGAGGCCGGCGCCAGCCAGTCGCCAAGGCGCGTGCCCATCGACCGGAACGGCTGGAAAAGCTGCGGCCAGAGGCCCGAGGTTTGCGTCGATTCGACCATTGTTCCGTCCTCCATCAATGCGATTTCAGGTCGACCGGCAGACTGCCCCACGCCCCGATCCCGCGCGTTGATTTGCGTCAAATCCGCGGCGGCGCCGTTGCTCCGCCCGCGCCTGCCCGCTAGAGATGTTGGCGCAAACACCGACGAGGGAGACCCATGATCCTCTGCTGCGGCGAAGCGCTGATCGACATGCTGCCCCGGACCACCCCGGACGGCGAGGACGCATTCGCGCCCTATGCCGGCGGCGCGGTCTTCAACACCGCCATCGCGCTCGGCCGGCTCGGCGCGCCGGCGGGCTTCTTCTCGGGGCTCAGTTCCGACCTCTTCGGCGAAATCCTGCAATCCGCCCTCGCCGCCTCGCAGGTCGACAGCGCGCTGTGCGTCGTCAGCCCGCGCCCCACCACGCTGGCCTTCGTCAAGCTGGTCGAGGGCCAGGCGACCTATGCCTTCTACGACGAGAACACCGCCGGGCGCATGCTTGCCCCCGCCGACCTGCCCGCGCTGCCCGACAGCATCGGCACGCTGTTCTTCGGCGGGATCAGCCTGGTGGCCGAACCCTGCGCCGCCGCCTACGAGGCGCTGATGCTGCGCGAGGCGGCCGCCCGCGTCACCATGCTCGACCCGAACATCCGCCCCTCCTTCATCGCCGACGAGCCCGCCTATCGCGCCCGGATCGACCGGATGCTCGCCGCCGCCGACATCGTCAAGCTTTCCGACGAGGACCTGCACTGGCTCGCCGGCAGCGGCGACACCGTGGCGCTGGCCCGCGGCCTGCTGGCGAAGGGGCCGAAGGTGATCTGCATCACCGAGGGCGCCGAGGGCGCCCGCGCCGTGACCGATACCCGCGACGTCTTCGTCGCCGCGACCCGCGTCAAGGTGGCCGACACCGTCGGCGCGGGCGACACGTTCAACGCCGGCGTCCTCGCCGCGCTGCACCGGGCCGGCGCGCTCTCGAAACCCGCGGTCGCCGCGCTCGACGCCGCGACGCTCGAGGCCGCGCTCTCGCTCGGCACCCGCGCCGCCGCCGTCACCGTCAGCCGCGCCGGCGCCAACCCGCCCTGGGCCGGCGAGCTTTGAGGGCGCTCCTGCAACGCGTCGCCGAGGCCCGCGTCAGCGTCGCGGGCGAAACCCTGGGCGAAATCGGCCCCGGTCTGATGATCCTGGTCTGCGCGATGGACGGCGACACCGAGGCAGAGGCCGACCGCCTGGCCGCCAAGATCGTGAAACTGCGCATCTTCCGCGACGATCAGGGCAAGATGAACCTCGCGGTCCGCGACACCGGCGGCGCCGCGTTGGTGGTCAGCCAGTTCACGCTCGCCGCCGACACCTCGCGCGGCAACCGCCCCGGCTTTTCCAGCGCCGCGCCCCCGGCCGAGGGCGAACGGCTCTACGAATATTTCGCCGGCCGCCTCCGCGCCGAGGGGCTGAGCGTCGCGCAGGGCCGCTTCGGCGCCGAGATGCAGGTGTCGCTCACCAATGACGGCCCGGTCACGATCTGGCTGGACACCGCCGCCTGACCGGCGCCCTCACCTGGAAACCCTGCCATTCTAGCAGCTTATGCGCACCGACCCACCGCGCGCTATCCGATAACATCGCCCCGATATTGCCTGTCGCCCGCCGCGGCGCTTTCCTCGGATCACCGGCGCGGCTTGCGGGATGCGACTTCCGTCCCCCGACCTCCCGTCCCGCATTCCGCGGGCCGCGTCCGGCAACCGAAACCGACCGGAGACCGACCCATGCCGCGCCCCATCTCACGCACCGCCCTCGCCGCCCTCGCCGCCGCCCTTCTGTCCGCCGGGACCGCCGCCGCCGACCGTGCGGCTCCGGTCTTCGCCTTCCAGGCCGACCGCGTCACCGGCCCGACCGAAACCCGCACCTACCATTTTCACGGCCAGAACGGCTCGCAGGTGACGATCCGCACCGGCCCCTCGCGGCTGGCCTTCGCAATCGACGCCCGGCGCGACTATGCCGAGACCCTGCGCGAGCTGTTCGATTTCCGCCGGCTCTTCCGCGACTTCGCGGCGCCGCGCTACCCGCTTCACCAGCACGGCGAATTCCTGCGCCTGCCGGACGGCCAGCTTCTGTTCCTGCCGTACGGGCATTTCCATGACCACGGCCACGGCCCCCGCTACGGCACAAGGCCGATGCCCCGCGGCGCCGACCTGACCGTTTCCGGCGCACTGGCCGAGGTCTTCGACCGCCTCGAACGCCGCTAAGGCGATTTCCGGCGAAGCGTCGCGAAATCGCGCCCGGCAAACAGGACGGGGCGCAGTCCGTGACCCGAAGATCGCGGAATGTGCTCTGACGCCGGCGCGCGGCCCCGGCCTCACGCCGCCAGCCAGTCCTCGGGTATCCGCGGCGTCGCCGCGATCAGCCGGCGCGTGTACTCGTGCTCCGGCGCCGCAAACACCCGGCCGGTCTCGCCGGTCTCTACGATACGGCCGGCCTGCATCACATAGACCCTGTCGGTGATCGCCCGCACCACGCTCAGATCGTGGCTGATGAACAGATAGCTCAGCCCGAACCGCCCCTGCAGGTCGGCCAGAAGATCGAGAATCCGCGCCCGGATCGAGACGTCCAGCGCGCTCACCGCCTCGTCGAGGATCACCAGCCTGGGGCGGATCACGATGGCGCGGGCGATGGCGATCCGCTGGCGCTGGCCGCCGGAGAACTCGTGGATGTACTTCTCGCGGTCCGCCGCGCGCATGCCCACCGCCTCCAGCGCCTCGGCGACCCGTTCCGCCGCCGCTTCCGGCGGCACCGGGTCCAGGTGGAAGGGTTCGGCCACCAGCCGCCCGACCCGGTGGCGCGGGTTGAACGAGCCGTAGGGGTCCTGGAACACCACCTGCATCTGCCGCCGCACCGCGCCCGACAGATGCGCCGCGTCGACGCGGGCGCCGGCTACGCGGATCTCGCCGCCCTGCACCGGCTCGAGCCCCAGGATCGCCCGCGTGAGCGTCGATTTGCCGCAACCGGATTCGCCCACCAGCCCCACCGACTCGCCGGCGCGCACCTCCAGGTCGACGCCGTCGACCGCCCGGAACGCCTGGCGCGGCCCGAATAGCCGCCGCCGCGCCTCGGCATAGTCGCGCACCACGCCGCTTGCCTCCAGCACCGGCTCTGCCGCGGCCTGCGCGGCGCGCACCGGCACATGCGCGCTGTCGGCGAAAAGCCTGGCGGTATAGGCATGCGCCCGCCGCCGGAACAACCGCTCGGTCGCCGCCGCCTCGACCACGCGGCCCTCGCGCATCACCGCGACGTGGTCGGCCAGGCCCGCCACCACCGCCAGATCGTGGGTGATCAGCCACAACGCCATGCCCTCCTCGGCGACCAGCCCCTTCAGCAGTGCGAGGAACTGCGCCTGCGTGGTCACGTCCAGCGCCGTGGTCGGCTCGTCGGCGATCAAGAGCTTCGGGCGCAAGACCACCGCCATGGCGATGCAGACGCGCTGGCGCTGGCCGCCGGACAATTCGTGCGGATAGCGCTCCAGCGGAAACCGCGCCGGGTCCAGCCCGACCCGCGCCAGCCGTTCCGCCGCCGCCTCGCGCGCCTCGCGGCGCCCGGCGGCGCCGTGCACCAGCAGCGTCTCGGCCACCTGCTCGCCGATCGTCTTGACCGGGTTCAGCGCGGTCATCGGCTCCTGGAAGATCATGCCGATCTCGCGGCCGCGCAGATCGCACATCGCCCGCTCGCCCGAGGCCAGCAGATCGCGCCCCTCGAACCCGATCCGCCCCGACACCGCGGCGCCCCGCGGCAACAGCCGCATCGCCGACAGCGCCGTCATCGACTTGCCCGACCCGCTTTCGCCGACCAGCCCGAACACCTCGCCCGGCGCCACTTCCAGCGACACGTCGCTGAGGATCGGCGTGCCGTGGATCGCCAGCGACAGCCCCTCCACGCTCAGCACCGCAAGGCGCCTTCATCTGGCCGGAAATACTCCGGGGGGAGTCGCCGCCAGGCGACGGGGGGCAGCGCCCCCCGCCCGCCGCGACGCCGAAGGCGGCGCAACCAACCGCAAAGGCCGCTCACCGTACCCGCCTCAGCCGCGGGTCCAGAAGATCGCGCAGCCCGTCGCCCATCAGGTTCAGCCCCAGCACGGTCAGCACGATGGCGAGCCCCGGGAAGATCGCGATATGCGGCGCCAGCCCGATCATCGTCTGGCTCTCGGCCAGCATCCGGCCCCAGGACGGCACCGGCGGCTGCGCGCCAAGCCCGACATAGCTCAGCCCGGCCTCGGCCAGGATGCCGAGGCTGAACTGGATCGTCCCCTGCACGATCAGCAGATTGGCGATGTTGGCCAGGATATGCTCGACGCTGATCCGAAAGCGGCCCTTGCCCGCCACCCGCGCCGCCAGCACGTAATCCAGCGTCCAGAGCGACAGCGCGCCGCCCCGCGTCACCCGCGCGAAGACCGGGATGTTGAAGATGCCGATCGCCAGGATCGCGTTCACCGCGGAAGGGCCGAATACCGCCGTGATCAGGATCGCGATGACGAGGCTGGGGAAGGCAAAGACCAGGTCGTTGCCGCGCATCACCACCTCGTCCAGCACCGATCCGCGGTTCGCCGCCGCCAACAGCCCCAGCGGCACGCCCGCCGCCATCCCGATCCCCACCGCGACGATCGCCACCGCGATCGAGGTCCGCGCGCCGACCATCAGCATCGACAGGATGTCGCGCCCGAAATGGTCGGTGCCCAGCAGATAGGCCCCGCCCGGCGGCTTCATCCGCTCGACGATCGCCATGCCGTCGACCGGATAGGGCGTCCACACCAGCGAGATCAGCGCCGCCGCCACGAAGACCGCCGTCAGCGCCGCGCCGAACCAGAGCTGCCCGGGCAGCCGCCTCATCGCCGCCTCAACCGCGGATCGACCGCGGCATAGGCCAGATCCACCAGGAACGTCACCAGGATCACCGCGAAGACCAGCAGCATCACCACCGATTCCACCACGATCAGGTCGCGCTGGGTGATGCCCTGGAAGATCAGCCGCCCGAGCCCCGGCAGGAAGAACACGTTCTCGATGATGATCGCCCCGGCCAGCAGAAACGAGAATTGCAGCCCGAGGATCGTCATCACCGGGATCAGCGCATTCCGCAGCGCATGGCCGATCACCACCTGGCGCTCGGTCAGCCCCTTGGCGCGGGCGGTGCGGATATAGTCCTGCCCCAGCACCTCCAAGAGCGACGAGCGCATCACCCGGGCCAGGATCGAGGCCTGCGGCAGGGCCAGCGCCACCGCCGGCAGGGTCAGCGCCTTCAGGCTGATCCAGATCCCCTGTTCCCAGCCCGGAAACCCGCCCGCCGAGAACCATCGCAGGTTGATCGCGAAGACCAGCACCAGCAGCATCGCGAACCAGAAATTCGGCACCGCGATGCCAAGCTGCGTCGCGCCCATGATCCCGTAATCGGCATAGCCGCCGCGCCGCACCGCCGCGATCACGCCGACCGGGATCGCGATGGCGGTGGACAGGATCAGCGCATAGACCGTCAGCGGCAGCGACACCCAAAGCCGCGCCGCCACCAGTTCGGCCACCGGCACCCGGTAGGTGTAGGACACCCCGAAATCGCCCACCAGCAGCCCGCCGACCCAATCGAGATAGCGCGCCGCCACCGACCCGGACAGCCCCAGGTCCTCGCGCAGCGCCGCGACCGTGTCCTCCGAGGCGTTCAGCCCCAGCATGAACGCCGCCGGATCGCCCGGGATCACCTCGATCACCGCGAAGATCACCACGCTCGCGACGATCAGGCTCAGCGCGAGCGAGGCAAGGCGTGCGAGGACATAGCGCAGCATGGCCGCGAGGTTAGTGCAGCCTCCGCCCGCAGGCCATCGCGATTTTCTCGGTGCCTGTCGCCTGCCGCTACTGCACCTGGATCGACGAAAGGTACTCGATCAGCGCCAGAATACGCGCCTGCACGTAGGCGTCCGACTGCTCGGGCGTCCACAGGCCGGCATCGTCGCCCCGGGAAAGCCTCATGCGATAGCGGCTGCCCCAGATCGGCATGTCGCGGGTGCCGTGCGCGCCGGCGATCTGGCTGCCCTCGATCACGGCGTAGACCCGTGTCACCGGAAAGACGCCGCCATTGTCGCTTTGCAGCACGGTCAGATCGGGCACCACGGCGCCCGACAGAAAGTCGCTGACTGGCCCGTCTCCCGTGCCGCTGGCACCATGGCAGGGCACGCAGCTGTTCATGTACTCGAATTCGCCCAGCGACTGCGTCGCCGCCGGACCGGCAGCGGCAACTATTCCAAGAGCGGTGGCAACAGCGGATAACCTTAGGAAAACACGCATATCTTCTTCTCCCTTCGAGGCATCGCCTCAGAGAGTTCGCGCGCGCAATACCAGTATAACGTCTCCTGAATTCGTCGCCAGCGCCACACTGTCGCGGTCCGCCGCCGCCGGGTAGGCACCGCCGGGGTTGCCAATCCCGACGCGGAAACAATCCCCGCGCGTCCGGCCGATTATCCGCAATTGGTCACACGCCCGCCACATTTGTTTCCAATTCCGTAATTATCGGAAGGATTTGACGCGAATATGAACGATCTGAAGGCCAATCCATGCCGTTCACCTACTGGGCACGCATCGACAGCAGTTCGGCGAACAATCCCGCGCTGAACCTCACCGGCGACCCGGCCTTTCAGTTCACCCTGATCAACGAGGACATTTCCGGCAACCCCGGCGACTTCCTGCTCGATCAGCCCAGCCCGATCGGCCCGGACCCCGACACCGTGATCGAGATCGGCGGCACGACCTATGAATTCACGGTGCAGTTCACCGGCAACCTGCCCACCCTGAAGAAGGACGGCGCGCAACAGGTGCCGGACCAGTTCGAGGGCGAGCGCGTCATCGTGCTGACGGTGATCGACTATCCGTCGGCCGGCACCGACACCCGCATCTTCTTCATGCCCGACGCGACCGCGACCGAGGCCGACCTGAACGCCTTCGGCAACGGCGCGATCGACATCCAGAACGTCAACAACAACCCGCCGACCACGACGATCTGCTTTGTCTCCGGCACCCGGCTCGCCACCCCGCAGGGCGAAGTCGCCGTCGAGGATCTGGCCGCCGGCGATCTGGTGGACACCGTCGATCACGGGGCGCTGCCGATCCTCTGGATCGGCGAGACCGAGCACACCTGGCCCGGTTCTCCCGACAAGATTCTGCCGATCCGGATCGCCGCCGGCGCGCTCGGGCCGAACCGGCCGAATGCCGACCTGGTGGTCTCGCCGCAGCACCGGATGCTGTTGCGCTTCGACGGGCTTGCCCGGCGGTTCGGCACGCCCGAGGTGCTGTTGCCGGCCATCGGCATGACCGGCTGCCGCCAGGTGCGCCGGATGGTCGGCCGCAAGCGCGCACGCTACTTCCACATCCTCCTGCCGCGGCACGCCATCGTCTGGGCCAATGGCTGCGAGACCGAAAGCTTCTACCCCGGCGAGACCGCGCTCAAGGCGCTGGCGCCTGCCCATCGGCGCCGCATCTTCGACCTGTTTCCCGGGCTCGCGCGCGGCACGCACGAGGGCTATGGCCCGCTGGCCCGCCAGACGCTGACCCGGCGCCAGGGCGAGGCGATGCTGTCGCGGCTGAAACTGCCCGCAGCGCTGCAATGCCCGGCCGAACCGGGCGCGGCGGCCGCGGCGGCGGCCTGAGGCGGCGTATCCGTGAACCAATGCTTGCGCCGCCGCGCGCCCTGTTAACCACGGGTCATACCGCCCGCGGCACCGACGCGATACATACGTGATACCGACGCGATACCGACGTGCCGATTCCCCGCAAAAACAGGCGTTAACCCCCGATTCGCCGCGCAGCAGCGCACCGGGGATCAACCTTTCGGTAACTATTCCGCCCAGCTTACCCCGGTCAGGTCGTTGGCCTGGGTCGGCGCGTTCTCCCAAAGCCCCTGGATCTTGGCGTCGGCCACGCCGGTCCGGGCAAGCTGGAACAGGTAGCCGTTGACATAGTCGTCTGCGATCATCCGCTGCGCCTTCGCCAGGATCGCGGACCGCGCCGCCGGGTCGGCCGCGAGGTCGAGATCCTTCATAAGCTGTTGAAATTCCAAGTTGTCGTACTGGAAATAATACTCCGGCCGGGCGTAGATGTTGATGTCCATCGGCTCGGTATGGCTGACGATGGTCAGGTCGTAATCCTTGCCGCGGAACACCTGTTCCAGCCATTGCGCCCATTCGAGGTTCGAAATCTCCGTCTCGATCCCCACCGCGCGCAGTTGCGCCGCGATGATCTCGCCGCCCCGGCGGGCATAGCTGGGCGGCGGCAGCTTCAGCGTCAGGGTCAGGTTCTCGATCCCCGCCTCGGCCAGCAATTTCTTCGACATTTCAGGGTCATAGCCCGACTGCCCCGTCAGGTCGACATAGTCGGGATTGTGCGGCGCGAAATGCGTCCCGATCGGCGTGCCATAGCCGAACATCGCGCCGTCGATGATTTCCTGCCGGTTGATCGCATGGGCGATCGCCTTCCTGACCCGCACGTCGCTCAGGACCTCGGCCTTGTTGTTGGTCGAAAGGATCGTCTCGCCCTCGGTCGACCCGATAAGCAACTGGAATCGCGGGTCGGCCTCGAACTGCGCCAGGGTCTCGGGCGCCGGATAGCCCGGGAAGGCGTCGATGTCGCCCGCCATCATCGCCGCAAAGGCCGCGGTGGGGTCCGAGATGAACTTGAACGTCGCCGACTTCAGGCTGGGCTTCTCGCCCCAGTAATCCGGGTTCTCGACGATCTCGATCCGGTCGCCCTGCACCCAGCGGCCGAACTTGAACGGCCCGGTGCCCACCGGATTTGTCGCCGCGTTTTCAATGCTTTCCGGCGCCACGACCACGGCGTCGCCCCAGGCCATGTTGGTGATGAACCCGCCATTGGGCGCGCTCAATGTCACCTGCACCGTGTGGTCGTCCACCACGCTGACATCGGTGATCCCGGCAAACAGCGCCTTCTGCGCGTTGGTCGAGTCCTCGGCCCGCGCCCGGTCGAGCGAGAACTTGACGTCCTCGGCCGTCATCTCGGTGCCGTCGTGGAACTTCACGCCTTCGCGCAGGTGAAAGGTATAGACCGTGCCGTCCCCGCTGACGTCCCAGCTTTCGGCCAGCGCCGGCGCGACCGAGCCGTCGGACTGGTACCGCGTCAGCCCCTCGAAGATGTTGGCATAGACCACCTCGTCGATCGCCGCCGCCGCGCCGCCGGTCGGGTCGAGGTTCGGCGGCTCGAGCTGCATGCCGATGGTGATCGTGTCCTTGGCAAAGGCGCCGGCCGCGCCCAGCGCCAGCACCGCCGCGGAAATCCTCAAGGTTCTCAGAAACATCGGTAATCCTCCCTGGATGGCGTTTGCGGCCAGCTTACAGGCGCCAGCGGGCCGGCCCAAGGGGGAATCGTCGTCGCTTTTCGCCTCAGCGCGGCGCGCGCCGGGCCGGGCGCCACAGCACCGCAGCAAGGCAAAGCGCCGCCATCGCCGCCGAATAGACGGCGTGGCCGGTGGCGCCCGCGGGAAACAGCAGCCAGGCCGACATCGCGAAGATCGCCGCCAGCACGACCCCCGCCGCGACCCGCGTGCGCCGGAACAGCAGCAGCAGCGCACAGACGATCTGCACCGCCCCGTAGAGGCTGAGGATTTCCGCCGCCAGCCCCGCCGCGCGGAACGCCTGCACCTCCAGCGGCGCCTCCATCACCTTGGCCGCGCCTGCGCCGATGCTCAGAACGATCGCCGCCAGCACCAGCAGCAGCCGCGCCAGCCGGATCGCCAGCCCCGGCTCAGCCATGGCGCGGGCCCAGCAACTCGGCCAGCGTCAGCGCCATCACCTTGGCGCTGTCGGCCATGTCGTCGATCCCGACCCATTCGTCGGGCTGGTGCGCCAGGTCCAGGATGCCCGGCCCATAGGCGATGCAGTTCCTCAGCCGTCCGATCCGGTCGATGTGCTTCTGATCGTAAGTGCCCGGGGACACGACATAATCCGGTGCCTTCCCCAACACCTGCCCGATGGCCCGGGCGACGGTCGCGACAATCGGGGCGTCGCGGTCGGTCATGGTCGGCGTCACCTCCCACAAATCGCGGACCTCGTAGTCGAAGCCGGGCCGCGCGGCCCGGATCCGCTCCAGCATCTGCGCGATCTCAGCCTTCACCTCTTCGATGTCTTCTTCAATCAGAAATCGCCTGTCGATTGTGATCCGGCACCGATCCGCCACACAGGCCGCCGGGAAACCGGTGTAATCCGCCTCCGGCTCGGGCGCGCCGCCGTGGATCGCGTTGATGTTCATCGTCGAGGCCCGCGCGCCCTCGGGCACCACCGGCATCGCCGTGCGCTTGGCCCCCAGCAGCGGGTAGAGCCAGCGCTCGAACTCTTCCAGGACGGCCCCCATGTGCCGGATCGCGCTGTCGCCCAGAAACGGCATCGAGCCATGGGCGATGCGGCCGCGGGTCTCGATCTCGGCCCACCAGACCCCGCGATGGCCAAGGCAGATGCGGTCCTTGTTCAAGGGCTCGGGGATGATCACATGGCTCACCCTTTCCGGGTCGAAATAGCCCCTTTCCGCCAGCCAGGCGACCCCGCCGTAGCCGCCGGTTTCCTCGTCCGCCGTGCCGCTGATCTCGATCGCGCCCGCGAAATCGGGGCAGACCGCCAGGAACGCCTCGGCCGCGACGATCGACGCGGCAAGCCCGCCCTTCATGTCGCAGGCGCCGCGGCCATAGATGCGGCCTTCGCGGATTTCGCCGCCGAACGGATCGGCGGTCCAGCCATGGCCGACCTCGACCACGTCCGTATGGCTGTTGAAATGCACGCAGTCGCCCGGCGCCGCGCCCTCGCGCCGCGCGACGATGTTCCAGCGCGGGTGGCGCGCGCTGTCGCCGGGCGTGCCGGTCGCGCGCAACAGCTCGCACGCGAAACCGGCGGCAGCAAGCCGCGCCTCGAGGTGGTCGCAGATGTCGCGGTAGAAATGCCCCGGCGGATTGGTCGTCGGGATGCGCACAAGGTCCTGCGTCAACCCGACCAGGTCGTCGCGGCGGCGGTCGATCTCGGCAGAGAGACGCTCGGAAAGGGGGGCCATGGCCGCAGCCTAGCGCGCGCCACGCGCGGCTGGGAACCCGAAACTTCGCCGCGGTCCCACATCGGACCGGCAGCGCGGCGATGGAGGAAGGGCAGTTTTCGCGGCCGGGGTCCGGACGGGGCTGTCCGGCCGCGACGCGGGCCAGAATTTAACCAATTGATAACAAAGGTTATTCTGACCGTACGGTCAATTGTTTCGCATGCGAAACATTCCGCGCTGCGGCTGGTCGCGGCCGCCGCCGCCGCTCAGTTCCAGTCCCAGGGACGCGCGTATTCGCCCAGCGTCTTGGCGACCGCGGCGTCGTCCGCCTCGCCGGTCCTCTTCAGCCGCGCCACCAGGCCGCGCTTCTTGTCCTCGACGACCTCGGCCACCTCGGCGGCCAGCCCGGCCTTCTTCAGCGCCTCGTTGTAGACCCGGGTGATCGCGCGCTTCCTGAGATCCGGCTTGAACACCTTGCCGACCGCCGTCTTCGGCAACTCGTCGAGAATTTCCAGGTGCTTGGGATAGGCCGCGCGTTCGGCGATATGATCAGAGGCGTATTTCAACAACTCGTCCCCGGTCACGCTGGCACCGTCGACCAGTTCGACATAGGCGCACGGCAATTCGCCCGCGAAGGCGTCCGGCTGGCCGATCGCGCCGGCAAACGCCACCGCCGGATGTCCCGCCAGGGTTTCCTCGATCACCGCCGGGTCGATGTTGTGGCCGCCGCGGATGATCAGGTCCTTGGCGCGGCCGGTGATCCAGAGATAGCCGTCCTCGTCGAACCGGCCCAGATCGCCGGTCCTGAGGTAGCGGTCGAAATGGTAGAGATCGGCGTTCTTGTCGGGATCGGTATAGGTGGCGCCCGCCGCCACGCCGGGATTCGACACGCAGATCTCGCCGATGTCGTTTGTCGGGCACTCGGCCGGGCCATCCGCGGTGTCGTTGACGATCTTGACGTCCGTATAGGGAAACGGCCAGCCGATCGAACCCACCTTCTTCTGCCCGTCCGGCGGGTTGATCGACACCAGGCAGGTCGCCTCGGTCAACCCGTAACCCTCGCAGATCGTGACGCCTGCGGCCTGCTCGAACCGCTTGTACAGCTCCACGGGCAGCGGCGCCGAGCCGGAAAACGCGAGCTTCAGCGACGAGATGTCGGCATCGACCTTGCGCTGCATCAGCGCGGCGATGGCGGTGGGCACGGTGATCATGAAGCTCACCTTGTAGCGCTCGATCAGCTTCCAGAAATTGTCGAACACGCCCTCGCCGCGATAGCCCTGCGGCGTCGGAAACACGATATGCGCGCCCGAGCCCAGCGAGGCGCCGAGCGAAACGATGGTGGCGAAGACGTGAAACAGGGGCAGCGGGCAGATCTGCACGTCCTTCTCGGTGAACAGCAGCGTCGCCCCCAGCCAGGCATTGTAGACGATGCCGCCATAGCGGTGCTGCGCCACCTTGGGCATGCCGGTGGTGCCGCCGGTGTGGAAATAGGCGGCGACACGGTCGCCCGCGCTGTCCTCGAAGGTCAGCGCGGCGGGCTGCGCCTCGACCGCGCGGGCAAAGTCGATCACCTCGGCCTTGTGGCCGACCGGGTTCTTCGGGCGGATCAGCGGCACGATCAGCCGCTTGACGCCGGTGAGATAGCGCAGCAGGTCGACCTCGACGACGGTCTTGACGTTCGGTGCGTCGGCCACCGCGGCGGCGACCTTCTGCGCGACATCGGTTTTCGGGAAGGCGCGCAGCGTGACCACGACCCTGGCGCCGGTCTCGCGCAGGATCGCGGCGATCTGCTCCGGCTCCAGCAGCGGGTTGATCGGGTTGACGATGCCGGCGACCTGGGCGCCGAGATAGGTCAGGATCGTCTCGGTCGAGTTCGGCAGCACGAAGGCCACGACATCGGTCTCGCCGACGCCGAGCGAGCGAAACAGGTTGGCGGCCTGCGCGGTCCGGTCGCGAAGCTCGGCCCAGCTCAGCGTCTCGGCAGGGGCTTGCGGATCCGAGAACATCTGGAACGTCGTCGCGGGACGTGCGCCATGGCGCTCGGCGGTCTGGCAAAGAAGCTTCCAGGTGGTTGCAGGCCTTTCGCGCTTCTCCCACGGCATTTCCCGTTCGAAGGCATTGCGGTCGTCGAGCGTTGCGTAGGTCATTCGATGGTCTCTCCCCGTCTCGGCGGCTGTTGTCGCTCTCGTTCGTCCTGCGCCCCGTAGCGTCCGGCGGGGCGATCTGGCAAGCATGACGCAGCGTTTCGGCACGTCTTGCAAGGGGAAACGGCACCCGGGCGGCCGCAGAGCGCGCAAGGCGAACGGGAGCGCCATACGAAAGGCCGGTCGAACGGCGTTGCACGCGGTTTCGCAACCGCGTGTCCGCCGGCTATTCGGCGGCCATGCCCTCGGTGAACTGCAGCCGCGCCAGGCGGGCATACAGCCCGTCCTCGGCGACCAGTTCGGCATGGCTGCCCTCGGCGACGATCCGGCCGGCCTCGAAGACCAGGATCCGGTCGGCCCGCTTCACCGTGGCCAGCCGGTGCGCGACGACGATCGTGGTGCGGTCCCTCGACAGCGCCTCGACCGCCTGCTGCACCAGCCGCTCGCTTTCGGCGTCGAGCGCCGAGGTCGCCTCGTCCAGAAGCAGGATCGGCGCGTCGCGCAGGATCGCGCGCGCGATGGCGATGCGCTGTTTCTGCCCGCCCGACAGCATCACCCCGCGCTCGCCGACATAGGTGTCGTAGCCATCGGGCAGATCGGCGAGGAAGTCGTGCGCCGCGGCGGCCTGCGCGGCGGCCTCGACCTCGGCATCGGTGGCGCCGGGGCGGCCGAAACGGATGTTCTCGCGCGCGGTGGCGGCAAAGATCACCGGGTCCTGCGGCACCAGGCTGATCGCGCGGCGGAAATCGCTGCGCGCCATCGCCGCGATGTCGGTCCCGTCGATCCGGATCACGCCGGATTGCGGGTCGTAAAAGCGCAGAAGCAGCTGCAAGATCGTCGACTTGCCGGCGCCCGAGGGGCCGACCAGCGCCACCGTCTCGCCCGGCCGGATCGTCAGCGACACGCCGTTCAGCGCCGCGGTGTCGGGCCGCGCGGGGTAGTGGAACGTCACCTCGTCGAAGTCGATGGCGCCCTCGGTCGGCGCGGGCAGGGCCACCGGCGCGGGCGGGTCGGCGACCTCGTCGCGGGCGCTCAGCAGCTCTGCCAGCCGCTCGGTGGCCCCGGCGGCGCGCTGCAACTCGCCCCAGATCTCGGACAGGGCCGCCGCCGCGCCGGCGACCATGACGGCGTAGATCACGAACTGCACCAGCTCGCCCACCGTCATCAGGTCGGCACGCACGTCGCGGGCGCCGATCCAGAGAACGCCGACGATGCCGGAAAAGATCAGCGCGATGACGATCACCGTCATCAGCGCGCGCACCAGGATGCGCTTGCTGGCGCTGACAAAGCTTTTCTCGGTCACGTCATCGAAGGCGCCGCGGCTGACCGCCTCGTTGGTGAAGGCCTGCACGGTCTGCACGCTCAGAAGCGCCTCTGACGCGTTGCCGGACGATGCGGCGATCCAGTCCTGGTTCTCGCGGCTGAGCGCGCGCAGGCGGCGGCCCAGCAGGATGATCGGCACGATCACCGCGGGCACGATCAGCAGCACCATGCCGGTCAGCTTGGGCGAGGTCAGCAGCAGCAGAACCAGCCCGCCGAGCAGGATGAGGGCATTGCGCAGGGCGATCGACACCGAGGAACCGATCACGCTGAGGATCAGCGTCGTGTCGGTGGTGATCCGGCTGAGGACCTCGCCGGTCATGATCCTTTCGTAGAAGGACGGCGACATGCCGATCATCCGCTCGAACACCGCCTTGCGGATGTCCGTCACGACGCGCTCGCCGAGGCGGGTGACGAGGTAATAGCGCAGCCCGGTGCCCAGGGCGAGCAGCCCGGCAATGCCCAGCGCGGCCAGGAAATAGCTGTCCAGCAGCGCCTCGGCCGAGGTTTCGAACCCGTCGACCACGCGGCGCACGGCAAGCGGCAGCACCAGCGACACGCAGGCGGTCAGGATCAGCGCACCGATCGCGGCAAGGACCATGACCTTGTAGGGCGCCAGGAACGGCCACAGCCCGCCCAGCGCGCCGATGCGCCTGGATTTCGCGCGTTCCTCCTGTCCGGCCTGCGCCCCGTTCCGCGCCATCCTCGCCCCTTCCGGTTGCCGGCGTTGGATACGCGAGGCGGCGGGCCGGGGCAAGCGGCGCCGGACTTGCGGGCCGGGGGGCGATTTGGTTAAAGCCAGCGGCGGGCACCAAGGCCCCTGCCCCACCGTCCGTAGACCTGCCGGATCCGCATGCTGATCGTCTCGCTCTCGTCCATTCCGCCGCGGTTCGACAAACTGGGACCGACGCTGGACTGCCTGCTGCGCCAGGAGGCGCGGGCGGACCGGATCATCCTGTGGATTCCCGAGCGCTACCGCCGGTTCCCGGACTGGGACGGCAGGCTGCCGGATGTGCCCGACGGCGTCGAGATCCGCCGCGTGCCCGACGACCTCGGCCCCGCGACCAAGGTGCTTTACGCGGCGCGCGAATTCCGCGGGCAGGACTTGGATATCCTGCTCTGCGACGACGACCGGCGCTACAAGCCGCACTGGGCGCGGGCGTTTCTGGACGCGCGACGCGAGCATCCCCGCGCCTGCATCGCGATTGCCGGGTTCGAGGCCGACCGCTACGGCCAGTCGAAGATGCTGAACCGGCCGCAGCCGCGCGCCCGCCGCCGCGCGCGCGGGCTCGATCTGAGGTTCCAGTTGCGGATGGCCTGGGAATTCCTGTTTCCGCCGGTCGAACGCAAGTACCTGCGCGAACCGACGCGTGTGCTGTTCCGGCAGTCGGGCTATGTCGACTGTTTCGAGGGGTTCGGCGGTGCGCTGGTCCGGCCGGACTTTTTCGACGACGCCGATTTCGAGATACCGGACGTGATCTGGGCGGTCGACGACGTCTGGCTGTCGGGGTGCCTGGCGCGCAAGGGCGTGCCCATCTGGGCGCTGGCGGATCAGCACGACACCCAGCACACGCCCGCGGGCGTCTACGACGCGTTGCACAAGGCCCAGATCGAGGGCTCGGACCGCGACGAGGCGAACAAGGCCTGCATCCGCCATTTCCAGGACACCCACGGCGTATGGCTTTGATCGTCACGCTGTCCAGCATCCCGCCGCGGTTTCCGCAACTCGGGCCGACGCTGGAGACCTTGCTGGCCCAGACCGCGCGGGCCGACCGGGTGATCCTTTACATCCCGCGGACGTACCGGCGCTTTCCCGACTGGGACGGCGCGCTGCCCGCGGTGCCGGCGGGCGTCGAGATCGTCCGGGCGGACCGCGATTTCGGTCCCAGCACCAAGCTGCTGCCGGCGCTGCGCGCCTTCGCCGGGCAGGACGTCGAGATCCTGTTTTGCGACGACGACCGGCATTACCCGCCGGACTGGGCGGCAAGCTTTCTGGCCGCGCGGCGCGCGCATCCCGATTGCGCCATCGCCCAGCGGGGGCTGGACCTGACCAGCAAGGGGCTGGTCGCGCGGCCGGACCGGAAACGGCCGCGAGCCCGGCCGCGCGAACGCTCGACCGATCTGGACTATCAGGTGCGCTATCTCTGGCGCCGCCTGCGCGCATGGCCCTCGGGACGCCGCCCGCGCCCGCCGGCGCGGCGGCGGTTCCGGCGCTCGGGCTATGTCGACAGTTTCGAGGGTTGCGCAGGGGTGCTGGTGCGCCCCGAGTTCTTCGATCCGCGGGTCTTCGACATTCCCGGCATTGCCTGGGCGCATGACGACATCTGGCTTTCGGCCGCGCTGGCCGCGCGCGGCACCGATATCTGGCTGACCGCCAACCGCTACACGCCACAGAACACCGCGGCGCGCGGCACCGCGGCGCTGGCCGACGAGGCTATCGGCGGGGTGGACCGGCTGGAACTGACCCGGCAGGTGGTCGCGCTGGCGCAGACCCATCTCGGGGTCTGGAGGTGAGCGGCGTGATCGCCTCGGTCTCGACGATCCCGCCGCGGTTCGCCGAGATCGGCCCGGCACTGGAAAGCCTGTGCGCGCAGTCGCGGGTGCCGGATGCGATCTGCCTTTACATCCCGAGGCGCTATCGCCGGTTCCCCAATTGGGACGGCAGGCTGCCCGAGGTCCCGCGCGGCGTCGAGATTCGCCGCTGCGACGAGGATTGGGGGCCGGCCACCAAGGTGCTGGCGCCCGCCGCCGAGTTCGCGGGGCAGGATGTCGAGATCGTGTTCGGCGACGACGACCGGGCCTATGGCCGGCATCTGGTGCGCGACTTCCTGGCGGCGCGGGCCGACAGGCCGGGCTGCGCCATCGCCAATCTCGGGCTGATCGCCGAGGAAATCCTGCCCTCGGAGGGGCGCGACCGGCTGGCGCCGCGGGTGGTGCGGACCTGGCGCGTGACCGACCTGGGGTTTCAGCTTGCCTATCTTTGGGCGCAGATGCGCGCGGGCAGGCGCTGGCGTGATGCCGCGGCGCCCTGGCGCCATGTCTTCAAGCGGTCGGGTTTCTGCGACATCTTCGAGGGCTGCGGCGGGGTGATGGTGCGGCCCGAGTTCTTCGACGAGGCGGCCTTTGTCATCCCGCCGGTGCTGTGGTCGGTCGACGACGTGTGGCTGTCGGGCTGCCTGGCCCGGCGCGGCATCGGCATCTGGCTGCGCGCCCGGCAGTTCCCGCCCGCCGACACCGCCGCCCGGACCCGCGCGCCGCTGGTCGAGGCGGTGGTGGACGGTGCCGACCGGCAGGCGGCGAACCGGATGGCGGCGGCGTATTTCCAGGACACATACGGGGTCTGGCTTTGACATGCTGATCGTCACGCTCTCGTCGATTCCCGAACGGTTTGCGAAGATCGGGCCGGTGCTGGAAAGCCTCGCCGCGCAGGCCGGGGTCGACCGGATCTGCCTGTACATCCCGCGGGCTTACCGGCGGTTCCCGGATTGGGACGGGCGCCTGCCGGCGGTGCCCGCGCGGGTCGAGATCAGGCGCACGGACGAGGATTTCGGCCCCGCCACCAAGGTGCTGCCGGCGGCGCGCGAGTTCGCCGGGCAGGACGTCGACATCCTGTTCTGCGACGACGACCACATCTATGCCCCGGGCTGGGCAGAGCGCTTTCTGGCGCTGAAGGCGCGCCACCCCGGCGCGGTGATCGCGCAGGGCGGCTGGCAGGCGGGCGACAACGCGGGCGGCACCGGGATACGCGCGTTGCAGCCGCGCGCGGTCCGGCGCTGGCGGATCACCGATATCGAGTTCCAGCTGCGCTATCTCTGGCAGGACATCCGCGCCGGCGCCAGGCGGCGCGACCTGACCGGCCCGCCGCGGCGCGTCTTCAAGCGGTCGGGCTATGTCGACGTGTTCGAGGGCTATGCCGGCGTGCTGGTGCGGCCCGGGATGTTCGACGCCGGCTTTTACGAGATTCCGCCGGTGCTTTGGGGCGTCGACGACGTGTGGCTGTCGGGCATGCTGACGTTGCGCGGCCACCCGATCTGGCTGGAAGGCGGCATCTACGACCCGCGCCAGGCGGCATCCGAACGCCAAGCGCCGCTGGCCAGGTCGGTGATCGACGGCGCCGACCGGAAGACGGCGAATCGCGAGGGCGTGCTGTATTTCCGCGAGCGCCACGGGCTTTGGCCGTGACGCTGATCGTCACGCTCTCGACGATCCCGCCGCGGTTCGGAAGGATCGGCCCGACGCTGGGGTGCCTGCTGGCGCAGCGCCGCCCGGCGGACCGGATTCTGCTGTATATCCCGGAAATCTACCGGCGCTATCCCGACTGGGACGGGCACCTGCCCGCGGTGCCGGCAGGCGTCGAGATCCGGCGCGTGGCGGAAGATTTCGGCCCCGCGACCAAGGTCCTGCCCGCGGCGCGCGAATTTGCCGGGCGCGACTGCCGGCTTCTGTTCTGCGACGACGACCGGGCTTATCCGCCGGACTGGTCGGAACGGCTGCTGCGCGCGGCAGAGGCGCATCCCGGGGCGGCGGTCGCGGCGCTGGGGTTCGAGGCGGCGACGGTCGGCGGCGGCGCGGGCCCCCGCGAGGCGCAGCCGCGTGCGGTCCGGCGCTGGCGGATCACCGACGCCGAGTTCCACGCCCGCGTGCTCTGGCGGCGCTGGCGGCAGGGCGCCGCGGCGCCGGACCCAGGGCGCCGGGTCTACCGCCGCTCGGGCCATGTCGACATTTTCGAGGGCTGCGGCGGCGTCGTGGTGCGGCCCGGGTTCTTCGATGCCGAGGCGTTCCGCATCCCCGACCTCGCCCGCACGGTCGACGACGTCTGGCTGTCGGGCATGCTCGCCCGGCGCGGCATTCCGATCTGGCTGGAGGCCAACCTGCGCGAGCCCGAGAACACCGCCGCCGAGCCCTTCGACCCGCTGGTCACTTCGGATCTCGGCGGCATACCGCGCGCCGAGGCGAACCGCCGCGCGGTGAACCACCTGCGCGAGCGTTACGGGCTTTGGCCATAGTCGACGGCGGGGGCTGGAGCGGGCAGCGGGAATCGAACCCGCACCAAGAGCTTGGAAGGCTCGTGTGATACCATTTCACCATGCCCGCTCGACGATTTCGTGCTTATTTCACGGCCCCATGAGCGTCAAGCGAGATGTCTCTTTCGACCGAGAGGCGCCAAGGGAACCGGCCTCAACGGTTCGCCCTGACCAGACCTCGAGTGACCCTTCAAAGCGCCGCAGCGCAAGTGAGCTTCGGCTCAAACTTTCGGCTCACGACGCGGTCCTCGGGGTCTGTCGCAGCACCATTACAGGTGGACGGAGGCGGACAAACGGACGGATTCGGGAAACCGTAGCACGTTTTCCTCCGCTCCGACTGAGGGGTGCGCTGTCCCGACGCGCCTCAAAACCAAGCTATTTTAGTCCATTAGAGGACATGGCTGGTCACTCGCCCCGCCGCAGCTTGATGAAGCGCACAAGGTCGACAGGGTGCACGCGCACCATCCTGCCGACGCGCACAGCGGCGCAGTGGGATTCCCCGGAACGGACATTCACTGCCCACGACACTGCCAGAACCCCAACCGGCCGTTCGCCGCGCTCAATGCCGAGGTCTCAGATGCGGACTGACCGGACTGATCTTGCTGCGGCAAATGCGAGGACAATAATGCAAGCTCCTGCGGCGGAGCTTGTTCGGCAGCGCAGCGGATTTCACGAAACCGGTCGTTCACACAGGCCGCGGCGACCCTAGAATACGAGGGAATCTACAGGGGCTTCAGTGCAGAGAAATGTCATTCACGTTGAAACAACTGAGGTATTTCGTGGCGGCGGCCGAGCAGGGTTCGGTGAGCGGGGCATCTCAGTCCCTTTCGATCTCGCAGAGCGCCGTCACCGAAGCGATCAAGGAACTCGAAGCGATCCTCGGGGTCGCTCTCTTCGAGCGGCACCCGCGCGGGCTGAACATCACGGCTGAAGGGCAGCAGTTCTTGCGCCATGCGATGTCGATCCTGGCCGAGGTCACCAACGCGACGCGAATGCTGGCCGATGGGGTCAAGCGCGTGGGCGGTCAACTGAATCTGGGCGTGACGTCGCTGACCGCGGGCTATGTGCTGTCCGAAACACTGTCGAAATACCGCAGGCTCTACCCCGAAGTGGAGGTCAGCGCGATCGAGGATGCCGGGGAGTACCTGGAGCATCTGATCATAGGTGGCGAGTTGGACGTGGCAGTGATGGTAACCACCAACTTGCGCAACCACCAGGCGCTGCAGTCCGAGATCTTCGAGGTCTCGCCTTTCCGCCTGTGGATCCCGATCGATCACCGCTTGGCTCGGCAGCAAAGCATCGCGCTGTCGGACGTGGCGGACCAACAACTCATCGTGCTCGACGTTGACGAGATGGAACGCGAGGCTCTCAAACTGTTGTCCGCATTCGGCAAGCGGCCAAAGATCGCATTCCGGACCCGCTCGGTCGAAGCGGTTCGCTCGCTGGTCGCGACCGGGGCCGGTGTCGCGCTGTTGCCGGACCTCGTCTACCGGCCCTGGTCGCTCGAAGGCGACCGGATTGTCAGCCGCGATGTCTCGGGGGCGCTGCCGGTGGTTCAGGTTGGGCTGGTATGGCGGCGAGGCTCTGAAATATCCGAGGCAACCCGGGAATTCATCGCCGTCACCCAGGCGCAGCAATCGGCGCGGGGTCGGTAACGCGAATTCGGAATTTCCGATAGCAGCCCTTCTGATAATTGAATTTGCGATAGCTCGCCGTTCGGCGGATAGTCGGATCAAAAGCATGCATGCAAACAGGGAGGCTCTCTATGAAACCGTTTCTCAGATCCTGCACAGTTCTGACCTTTGCAGCCTCAGTCGCCGCGCAGCCCGTCGCAGCCGAGATGCTGACCGAGCTTGGCCCGAGCGAGGGCAAGCTCAGCATCGTCGCCTGGCCGGGCTACATCGAGCGCGGCGAGACGATGGCGGAATTCGACTGGGTGACCGGCTTTGAAGAGGCCACCGGCTGCATGGTCAGCGTCAAGACCGCCAACACCTCTGACGAGATGGTGGCACTGATGAACGAAGGCGGCTTTGACCTTGTCACCGCCTCGGGCGACGCCTCGCTGCGCATGGTGGCCGGCAAGCGGGTCCAGGAGATCAACACCGACCTGATCCCGAGCTGGAGCGAGATCGACGACCGCCTGAAAGAAGCACCATGGCACTTCGTCGACGGAAAGCATTACGGCACGCCCTACATGTGGGGCCCGAACGTTCTGATGTACAACACAGAGGTCTTCGGCGACAGCCCGCCCACTTCGTGGTCGGTGGTGTTCGAAGCGCAGAACCTTCCCGACGGGCAGAGCAACGCCGGCCGCGTGCAGGCCTATGACGGACCGATCCATGTTGCCGACGCCGCGCTGTACCTGATGCACCACAAGCCGGAGCTTGGCATCGCCTCGCCGTACGAGTTGAACGCGGACCAGTATGCCGCAGCGCTTGATCTGCTGCGCGAGCAGCGCAAGCTGGTCAGCCGCTACTGGCACGACGCCTTCATCCAGATCGACGACTTCAAGAACGAGGGCATGGCGGCCTCGGGGTCCTGGCCGTTCCAGGTGAACCTGCTGCAGGGCGACGGCGCGCCGATCGCCAGCGTGGTCCCGGTCGAGGGCGCGACGGGCTGGGCCGACACGACGATGATGCACGTCGACGCAGAGAATCCAAACTGCGCCTACAGGTGGATGGAGCACACGCTGAGTTCCAACCTGATGAGCGATCTCTCGGTCTGGTTCGGCGCCAACCCGGCGGTGCTCGCCGCCTGCACCGACGGCCGCGGAATGCAGACCGCCGCGGGCTGCACCAAGAACGGGCTCGACGATTTCGAGAAGATCGCGTTCTGGCAGACCCCGGTGACCAATTGCGAAAGCCAGGGGGAATGCGTTCCCTACTACCGCTGGGTGTCCGACTATATCGGCGTCATCGGTGGACGGTAATCTCGAGCATGTGGCCCGCCGTCACGCGGCGTCGGGCCGCCCTCTGGGCGGGTCAATGACATCGGCAGTCAGATTTCGCGGCGTATCTCGCCATTTCGGCGAGGTTCGGGCCGTTGACCAAGTGAACCTGGACGTGGCGCCGGGCGAGTTCTTCGCGATGCTCGGGCCGTCGGGCTCGGGCAAGACCACCTGCCTGCGCCTGATCGCCGGCTTCGAGCAGCCGACCACGGGCGAGATCGAGATCTTCGGCCAGCCCTCTTCGCGGATTCCGCCCTACAAGCGGCCGGTCAACACGGTGTTCCAGGACTACGCGCTGTTCCCGCATCTGAACGTCATCGACAACGTCGCCTACGGGCTTAGGGTCGCGGGCCGGCCCAAGGACGAACGCTATGGCGCTGCCCGCGATGCGCTGTCTCTGGTCGCTCTGCCCGGCTTTGCCGACCGGAAGCCCTCTGAGCTGTCGGGCGGGCAGCGCCAGCGCGTCGCCCTTGCGCGGGCGCTGGTCAACAAACCCAAGGTGCTGCTCCTCGACGAGCCGCTCGGGGCGCTCGACCTCAAGCTCCGCGAGGCGATGCAGGTCGAGCTGAAGAGCCTGCAGCGCCAGCTTGGCATCACCTTCATCTTCGTCACCCACGATCAGGGCGAAGCGCTGTCGATGGCGGACCGCGTGGCAGTGTTCGACCACGGCCAGGTCCAGCAGATCGGCACACCCGAGGACATCTACGACCGGCCAGAAACCCCTTTCGTTGCCGATTTCGTCGGCTCGTCGAATGTTCTACCGCCGGAGATCGTCGAGCGAATTGCGGGCGTCCGTGCCCATGCCAGCCTGCGCCCCGAGGCGATCCGGCTGGTAACCGAGGGTCCCTCAGCGCAGGTGACCAGCCGCGCCTTTCTCGGCGCCGCGACGCGGCTGACGCTGGACTACGAGGGTCAGGCCATCTCGGCGCTGCTGCCCAAGGGCGTGTCGGTGCCAAATGTCGGCGACACGGTCGGCCTCGCATGGGACGACGAGGCGCTGCACATCATGGGCTGCGGCGATGGCTGAGGCCGCGCTCCGGTCGGGGCTGTGGGGTCGGGCGTCGGATCAGCTCTGGCGCCGGCCGGCGCTGTTGATCCTTCTGCTTATCACGCCGCCCGCGCTCTGGCTTGGAATCATCTATCTCGGGTCGCTCTTCGCGTTGCTGGCGCAGAGCTTTTTCTCGATCGACGAATTCTCCGGCCTGATCCGCTACGAGTTCACGCTGCGGACCTACGCCGAGCTGTTTCAGCCCGCGAACTTCGACATCATAATCCGCACCGTCGCCATGGCGGCGAGCGTGACACTGGCCGCGGCGATCATCGGCTTCCCGGTCGCCTACTATGCGGCGCGCTATGCCCGCGGCCGCTGGAAGGCGCTGTTCTACCTCGGCGTCATGCTGCCGCTCTGGTCGAGCTACCTCGTCAAGGTCTATTCCTGGAAGCTGATCCTCGCCAAGGAAGGCATCCTGAGCTGGCTGTTCGAGACGCTCGGTCTAACATGGCTGCTGCAGGCCTACCTTTCACTGCCGGTGCTCGGCGGCAATTCGCTCTCGGTCAGCTGGACCGGCACCTTCCTCGTCTTCCTCTACGTTTGGCTGCCGTTCATGATCCTGCCCATCGAGGCCGCGCTGGAGCGAGTGCCACCCTCGATGCTGGAAGCCAGCGGCGATCTCGGCGCGCGGCCCGGCCAGACCTTCCGCCACGTGCTGCTGCCGCTGGCGTTGCCCGGGGTGATCGCGGGATCGATCTTCACCTTCTCGCTGACCCTCGGTGACTACATCATTCCGCAGATCGTCGGCACCTCGGCGCGGATGATCGGCCAGGCGGTCTACCAGTTCCAGGGCACCGCCGGGAACATCCCGCTCGCCGCGGCCTTCGCCGTGGTGCCGATCGTGATCATGGGCGTCTATCTTTTTATTGCCAAACGGCAGGGGGCGTTCGATGCACTCTGACCGCGCGCCGCTCGGGCTGAAGATCGCCGCTGCGGCGGGGCTGCTGTTCATGCACCTGCCGATCCTTTTGATCTTCGTCTACGCCTTCACGACCGAGGACAAGAGCTACCAGTGGCCGCCGCCGGGCCTGACGCTGAAGTGGTTCGCCGTCACCTGGAACCGGCCCGACGTCTGGGCCGCGCTATCGCTCAGCCTTCGGGTCGCCGCGATCTCGACCGCCATCGCGCTGGTGCTCGGCACACTCTGCGCCGCCGCGGTGGCCCGCACCCGGTTCTTCGGGCGCGAGGTGATTTCGCTGCTCGTCATCCTGCCGATCGCGCTGCCTGGCATCATAACGGGCATCTCGCTGCGCTCGGCCTTCAACCTCGCGGACATTCCGTTCAGCTTCTGGACCATCGTGCTGGGGCACGCCACGTTCTGCGTCGTCGTGATCTACAACAACGCCGTGGCCCGGTTCCGCCGTACCTCGGGCTCGCTGATCGAGGCGTCGATGGACCTCGGCGCAAACGCGTTCCAGACCTTCCGCTTCGTGATCCTGCCCAACATCGCGACCGCGTTGCTCGCCGGCGGTATGCTGGCCTTTGCACTCAGCTTCGACGAGGTGATCGTGACCACCTTCACGGCGGGCCAGCAGCAGACCCTGCCGATCTGGATGCTCGAAGAACTCGTCCGTCCGCGTCAACGCCCGGTCACCAACGTGGTGGCGATGGTCGTGGTGCTGGTGACCTTCCTGCCGATCCTCGGCGCCTATTATCTGACCCGCGGCACCGACACGGTGGCCGGCCAGGGCAAGTAACCTCGGGAGACTGTCCATGGAAACCAAGATGCTCATCGGCGGCGCCTTCGAAGCCGGCACCGACAAGGAAGAGAACGTCCTTAACCCCCGAACCGGCGCGACCATCGTGAAGATCCCCGAGGCCGATCCCGGCCAGATCGACCGCGCCGTCGCCGCCGCCCGCCGGGCGTTCAAGGGCTGGTCGCAGACGACGCCTGGCGAGCGCTCGGCCAAGCTTCTGGAAATCGCCGATGCGGTCGAAGGCCAACTTGAGGACCTCGCCAGGCTCGAGGCCCTGAACTGCGGCAAGCCGATCAATGAGGTCCGAAACGAGGAAATCCCCGCCGTCGCCGACTGCTTTCGGTTTTTCGCCGGCGCAGTGCGCAACATGCACGGCCCGGTCGCCGGCACCTACCTGCCAGGGCACACCAGCATGATCCGGCGCGATCCGATCGGCGTGGTGGCCTCGATCGCGCCATGGAACTACCCGATCATGATGATGGCGTGGAAGCTCGCCCCAGCGCTCGCCGGCGGCAACACGGTGGTGATGAAGCCCTCCGAGCAGACGCCGCTGACCGCGCTCGCCTTCGCCAAGATACTCTCCGACATCCTGCCCGAGGGCGTGGTCAACGTGATCGTCGGCCAGGGCGGCTCGGTCGGCAACACGCTGATCAACCACGACGGCGTCGACATGATCTCGATCACCGGGGACGTCGCGACCGGCAAGAAGGTGCTGATGGCCGCCTCGAAGTCCGTCAAGCGTACACATCTGGAACTCGGCGGGAAGGCCCCGGTCATCGTCTACGACGATGCCGATCTCGATGCGGTCGTCGGCGGTCTGAAGGCCTTCGGCTATTACAATGCCGGCCAGGACTGCACCGCCGCCTGCCGGGTCTACGCCGGCGCCGGCATATACGACAAGCTGGTGGCCGACCTGAGCGCCGCCGCCGCCAGCATCGTCTACGCCGCCGACGACGACACCACGAACGAGATTCCGCCGCTGATCTCGCCGCGACAGCGTGACCGGGTGGCGAGCTTCGTGCAGCGCGCTTCCGAGTTGAACCACATCGAGATCACCACCGGCGGCACCGTGCACGACGGCCCGGGGTTCTACTATGCGCCGACCGTGGTCGCCGGCGCGGAACAGAAGGACGAGATCGTCCAGCGCGAGGTTTTCGGCCCGGTGGTCTCGGTCACCCGCTTCACCGCCGACGACCCGGTCGTCGACTGGGCCAACGACAGCCAGTACGGGCTGGCCTCGTCGGTCTGGACCAATGACATCGGCAAAGCGATGGAGACCGCCGCCGCGCTGCAATACGGCTGCACTTGGATAAACACGCATTTCATGCTGACCAATGAAATGCCCCATGGCGGCCTCAAGCAGTCCGGATATGGCAAGGACATGTCGATGTACGCCCTTGAGGACTACACCGCCGTTCGACACATCATGATCGCGCATTAGACCGGCGTCGGAGTGTGTCCGTCGTCAGGGTTTTTCGGACTTCTGGGGCCGTTTTGTAACGGAGGCTCTGGTTCGGTTTCTGTTCGAGTTTAGGCGGCAGCGGTCTGATGCTGCAAGCGGCGTTGCCGGATTGTCTGGTTCTTGATCTCCTCT
>JBFKQC010000030.1:0-42558 GCA_041627895.1 Rhodobacter sp. | reverse complement strand
TCCGTTTCTCGTCGTCACTCCAGTTCCTGCGCCTGCGCCGCTTCGCCACCCGAAACCCCGTTAGTGTCCATTATCTCAAGTGGACATTATCTCTCATTAGCCATGCGCGGCAGTGCGGTCAGACCGGACGGATACGTTCGAAGTGAGTTCAAATCCGCAACCGGATCACCTCCGCGTGCCACATCTGCCAACAGCCCGCGCGCAATCTCCCTTGCCTGGTGAAATGACATCAAGGGCCCATGCCGACCGATGGTCTTTCTGCGTGATCGGCCAGTCGCGCGGTTGCGATATTGAACCACGTAACTTTTGACGCCACTTGCCTTGACCCGAACACCAAAGCCGGGGAGTTCGACGTCCCAAAATATCCTATCGGACTCGGCCGGCTTGACCTTGTCGATGAAGGACTTGGAGAGTCTTGCGCTGGACATGCCGCAGTTTCCTCACAGATGTATAGGTAAGCATGAGGTAAGCAAAGTGTATCGAAATTGAAAGGGGACGGGCGATGTGATATTCCCGATCAAACGAGATACTACTATGAAAATATGAAATTAATTGAACACCGTAGAGGCAATGTGAATTTTCGCGAAAATGAAGGAATAAGACTTTTAATCAGTGGGTCGCAGGTTCGAATCCTGCACGGCTCACCACTGATCCTTTAATTCTCCCGCCCTGTGCGGCGCTTGCGGATTGCGGCGGCGATGGACCGCTGCCGGGCGATGGACTATGTCCGGAGCATTCAGCTTCGGGACCGGAGGCGCGGCTTGGCGAGCGCGATGGCATGGGATTTCTAGCCGCGATTTCGCGGGCGCTCGGGGTACGCCGCCCGGCGCGCGGGCGTGCCGCGGCGCCGGCGCCCGAGCGGCCGTTCTTCGCGGTCGGCGACATCCACGGCGCGCTGCACCTGCTTGAGGACCTATTCGCGCAACTCGAAGCGATCGACGCGGCGGCCCCGGTGATCTGCGTCGGCGACTACATCGACCGGGGCGAGGAATCGGCCGCGGTGCTGCGCCTGCTGGCGGCGCGGGGCGGGCGCGGCGCACCGATCGTGTGCCTGCGCGGCAACCACGAGGACATGTGCCTGGCCTTTCTCGACGATCCGGGCCGGGCCGGGCCGCTCTGGCTGCGGAACGGCGGCCTGCAGACGCTTGCGAGTTTCGGTGTCGGGATCGGCGGCGGGCGGTCGCTGGACGAGGTGCGCGACGATCTGGCGGCGGCGATGGGCCGCGATCTGATCGGCTGGCTGCGCGCGCTGCCGCTGTCCTGGCGTTCGGGCAATGTGGCGGTGGTTCACGGCGGGGCCGATCCCCGGCGGCCGATCGAGGCGCAGGAGGCGCGGCATCTTCTGTGGGGGCACCCGGAGTTCCTGCGCCAGCCGCGGGCAGACGGCGTCTGGGTCGTGCATGGCCACACCATCGTCGAGGCGCCGAAGGCCGAGGCGGGTCGGATCGCGATCGACACTGGGGCCTATGCGACGGGGCGGCTGGCAGCGGCCCATGTCACGCAGGGCGCGGTCCGCTTTCTGTCGACCGGCCGTTAACCTGATCTTAATCCCTGGTTAATCTTAATTACCTCCGCGAAGAGGGCGGAGTTACAAGTGCGTCAGACAGGGATCTATCGAAGCGGAATTCCGCACCGTGAGCGAGGTGACGGCGAGCGCCGCGGGCCGGGCCGGATTGCCCGGCCCCGGCCACCGGCGGCCGGGCGCGCGCTGCGGCTTGGCGTCTCGGCCCTGGCGGCTGCCGCGCTATCCGGCTGCGGCCTGACTTATACCAGCCCGCGGGTCGACCCTGCCGACGATAGCCTGCCGGTGACGGTGGTCGCGCTGACCGCCGCGACGGTGCACGTGGCCAACCGCTCTGCCTACACGCCGCGCGCCCTGCCGGACGCGTTCCGCGCCGTCGCCGGGCAGGGCAGCCTGCGCGGAACCGGCGCGCTGCCGGCCGCGCCCGAGATCCCCGAGGTCCGGCATGCGGCGCTGGAAACCAGGCTGCCGCCGGACATCGCGCCCGGCCCCTACCGGATCGGGGTCGGCGACGTGGTGCTGCTGGCCACGCGCGGCAGCGCCTCGACCGTCGAGCAGCTTTCGGGCCTGCTGGCGGCGCAAAGCCAGCGCCAGGGCTACACGGTGCGCGGCGACGGCGCGATCGCGATCCCCGAGGTCGGCGCGGTCAAGCTGGCGGGAATGACGGTCGAAGAGGCCGAGGACAAGCTGTTCCAGGTGCTGGTTGAAAACCGGATCGACCCGTCCTTCAGCCTGGAAGTGGCCGAGTTCAACTCGAGACGGATCGCGGTCGGCGGCGCGGTGGGCGCGCCCGGGCTGGTGCCGGTGACCCTGCAGCCGCCCAGGCTGGCCGAGGTGCTGGCCGCGGCCGGCGGACTGACCGCGAAGGACGAGGAATATGCGGCGCTTCGCATCTACCGTGACGGGGCGCTATACCAGATTCCGTTGGCGACCTATTTCGCCCGGCCGGCTTTGCACGACACGCTGCTGGCCGACGGCGACGCGGTCTATGTCGACACGACCTGGGATTTGGACCGGGCGATGACGTTCTATCGCCAGCGCCTGGATGCCGCGTCGTTGCGCAGCGCCGCGCGGCGCGATGCGCTCGAGGCGCTCGAAACCGAGATCGGCCTGCAGCGCGCGGCGCTGGCCGAGCGGCGCACGCTGTTCGAGGCGCGCACGGCGCTGGACGCCGAGGCGCGCGACTACGTCTATCTGGCAGGCGAAGTCCGCCGGCAGGCCCGCGTCGCATTGCCCTACGGCCGTCAGGCAAGCCTGGCGGATGTGCTGTACGAGCAGGGCGGGTTCGACACGACGACCGGCGACCCGGCGGAAATCTACGTGCTGCGGGCCTCCGGCGGCGCCGGGGCGGTCGGCGAGATCGTGGCCTATCACCTGGACGCCGAAAACGTGGCGAACATCGTGATCGCGACGCGGATGCAGATGCGGCCGAACGACGTGGTCTTCATCGAGGAACAGCAGATCACCAAGTGGAGCCGGTCGCTGCAGCAGATGTTCCCGGCGATGCTGTCGGCGGCGGCGAACTGAGGGCCGGTGCGGGCCTTCGGTCCGCGATCCTCAGGCGCCGTCGCGGCGCAGGATCACCGCGACGGTGCGCCAGACGATCCAGAGCTCCAGCAAAAGCCCCATGTTAGCGACGTAATACAGGTCCGCATGCACCTTCCGGCGTGTCGCCTCGGTGCCCTCGACATAGCCGATCTCGGTCTGCGCCAGGCCGCTGATCCCGGGGCGCACCGCGTGGCGGTCGGCGTATCCCGGTATCTTCCGGCAGAAGTGAAGCCCGTGCTCGTAGATATCCGGGCGGGGGCCGATCAGGCTCATCTCGCCACGAAGGACGTTGACGATCTGCGGCAACTCGTCGATCCGCGTCTTGCGCAGCACCATCCCGAACCGGGTGATGCGGTCCACCTCCAGCCGGCCATCGGCCGGGCGGCGGCCCGCGCCCGCCTCGCGCATGGTGCGGAATTTCAGCAGGCGGAACGGCCGGCAGTTCCTGCCCATCCGGGTCTGCACGAAGAACAGCGGACCGCGGTTGAGCAACGGGTTGAGTGCTGCGAGTGCCGCCGCGGAGAGCAAGAGCAGCGGCAGCAGAACGACGATGCAAACGGCCACGTCGAACGGCCGCTTCAGAGGCAGGGCGCGGGCCTTTCGCGCAACCGGGCCGCGATCGGCAACGGCGACGTCGGCCCCAAGATCTTCTGCGGTGACGCTGGCATCGAACATCTCGCACCCTCATCTCGGCCGGCCCGGTGACCTGGGCCGGCTGCGAGTAAGCCGCGGAATGATTAATGAGCGGTAAATCCGTACAATTTTATGTGAATCTCCGGTAAACGCGGGCCGGGATGCGCCCGGGCCGACACCGCCGCGGCGCAAAAGTCGCCATCCCAGGATGCAAGGTCGTTTCCGGTTGCGATGTGCCGGCGAATCCGGTGTGTGTCCGGCAAGGGACGAGAAACGCCGACGGGAAGGGACCATGACAGCGAAAATCATCGACGGAAAGGCCTTTGCCGCGGATGTGCGCGCCCGCGTCGGCGCACATGTGGCGCTGCTGAAGGCGGCGCACGGCATCACGCCGGGTCTGGCTGTGGTTCTGGTGGGCGAGGACCCGGCAAGCCAGGTCTATGTGCGCAACAAGGGCAAGTCGACGGTCGAGGCCGGCATGAACTCGTTCGAGCACAAGCTCGACGCCGCCACGTCCGAGTCCGACCTGCTGGCGCTGATCGACCGGCTGAACCGCGATCCGGCGGTGCATGGCATCCTGGTGCAGCTTCCGCTGCCGGGTCATCTGAATTCCGATCTGGTGATCAACTCGATCGACCCGGCCAAGGATGTCGACGGCTTTCATATCTCGAACGTCGGTCTGCTGGGCACCGGGCAGAAGGCGATGGTGCCCTGCACGCCGCTCGGCTGCCTGATGATGCTGCGCGAGCATCACGGCTCGCTTTCGGGTCTGGATGCGGTGGTGATCGGACGGTCGAACATCGTCGGCAAGCCGATGTTCAACCTTCTGCTGGGCGACAGCTGCACGGTGACGGTCGCGCATTCGCGCACGAAGGACCTGGCCGAGGTGGTGCGCCGCGGCGATATCGTGGTTGCCGCAGTCGGGCGACCCGGCATGGTCACCGGCGACTGGATCAAGCCGGGCGCCACGGTGATCGACGTCGGCATCAACCGGATCGACAAACCGGAAGGCGGCGCGCGTCTGGTGGGCGACGTGGCGTTCGAAAGTGCCAAGGCGGTCGCCGGCGCGATCACGCCGGTGCCGGGCGGCGTCGGCCCGATGACCATCGCCTGCCTTCTGGCGAACACGCTGACCGCCTGCTGCCGGATCAACGGGCTGGACGAGCCACAGGGACTGACGGCCTGAGACCCGCTACCGGGCCTCGCGCCGCCGCAACAGGATCAGCCGGTACTCGAACCGCTCGACGAAGCGCGCCGCGCGGTCGTCGGCCTGGCCGATCTTGTCCAGCTTGCGGCCGAACAGCCGCTCGGCGATCCAGGTCCGCAGAGGATACTCGGCCGCGAAGGCGCGCCGCGCGCGACCGACGAAGGGGCCGATATAGGTCTGCTTGAGCTGATCGAGGGCGGCAAAGGTCGGCAGGATCGCTTCGGTCAGGTCGTCGTCCTGCACCACCTCGAACAGGCCCTGCGCCGCGACCGCGTTCACAAAGCTCGCGTGGCTTTGCCGGTCGGCCTCGCCCGGGTCGGGCGCGCGGCGGAAATAGTCGAAGATCAGGACGTGCCGGTCGGCATAGCGCGCGATCCGGGCCAGCGCCTGGCCCTGGTCGATGTAGTGGAAGCTTTCGGCGAACAGGCACAGATCGAAGGTCCGGTCGCGTTCGAAATCCTCGAACCCGATGGTATGGACCCGGACCCCGGCCGGCAGCTTGGCGCGGGCCAGCCTGTTCAGGTGCTCGGACGGACAAAGGCACTCGACGCTATAGCCCAGCGCGCACAGCCCCTCGGCGTTGGCGCCGGTGCCCGAGCCGACATCGAGGATGCTGCGTGTCCCTGCGGGGATATGCGCCGCGAGATGGTCGAAATAGGCCTGCTGCGCCTCGCCCAATTCTGCCAGAGACGGTATTCCGGCCGCGCCCCGGGGCCAGAAGCCGTAATGCGCATGGCCGTGACCGAACAGCGCCTCGGTCAGCGTGGCCTCCAGATCGAGGCGCAACTCTTTCGTGCTCAACCGTTCGCTTCCTTCATCCCTTGCCACAGAATGCGCCGCTTCGTGCGGGAGTGTCGAGTCATTCGGCGCAGGGGACTTCAAGCGCGGGCCGCGCGGATTGGCAACCGGCGAAGACGTCGCGCCACCCGCCCGGCACGCGCGCGTCCGGCGGCGAAGGCGGGGCCGGGGCGGCCCGCACCGCAGGGGCGCGGGCCGGGTGGCTCAGCCGGCGATGGCCGCCCAGGTGAGCGGCCCGACGATGCCGTCGGGGACCAGGCCGCGGTGGCGCTGGAACGCGCGCACGGCGGCCTCGGTCTTCGGGCCGAAATCGCCGTCCGCCGTGACCCCGACGGCGCGCTGGATCTGCTTGACCAGATCGCCCTTGGCGCCGCGCCGCAGCGTCGGGCGGTCCTGTGCGTCCACCGGCGGGATCAGCACCGGGGGCGGCGAGGTGCCGTCGAGTATCTGCGCGACCTGTGCACGGAACACGTTCATGTCGAACAGCGGGTCGATCTTGCGGCCCTGGGGGCGGGCGAATTCCCTGTGGCCGCAGACCATGTTCGACTTGCGCCCGATGTGCCGCAGGATCGCCGCGACGCCGCGGCGGTAGGCGTCCATCTGCACCTCCGGCCAGGGAAAGTCCGATTGCAGGCCGGTGTTTTCCGCCTCGATTCCGATGAAGCTGGTGTTGCCGCTGGTGATCCGCTGCCACTCGCCGGGTCCGGCGTGGTTGGCCCGGCCCGAGGCGACCACGAAATACGTGCCGTCGCGCCCGAGGCAAAGCTGGGACAGCGGACCGCTCAGCGCCGCGGTGCCCTCGGTCACGACACGAAGGCTGGGCATGTTGCCGCTCGCCGGCCCGGCGGTGTGGTGACAGATCACGCCCTTGACGGGGCCGAAATTGTCGCGCCCGCGGGTCCGCCAGCCGTCGACCTCGGCGACTTTCAGCCCGGCATCCTTAAGTACTTTCGGCAGCCATGTCGCACGCTCAGCCATGGTCCATCACTCCTCCGGTTGCGGCGGGCAGGTCTTCGTCAGGGGTCGCGTCCGCGCTGTCGAAATCGACGTCGCAGCCGTCGATCTCATCGCCCGTTCCGGCCAGCGCGATGCCGCCCACGGCGGCCGGCAGGTCGTCGTCGGCGGTGGCCTCGGACGCCGTGAACGGCACGTCGCAGCCGCACAGATGGTCCTCGTGATCAGGGGAAACGGGAGCTCTTGCCATGGCAAAATCCTTTCTTGAAATCAAAATCCCGCGCGGGCGGACCCGTGCAAACGGATCGGGCAGTCGCGAAAATTCCGATGCGCGCCCGGGCGCAATGATACCACGAGACACCGGAGACACAAAACGCCTTTGAGTTTACACACATCCCCCCGGCCCGCCGCCCGGGCCGGGCCAGCCCGGCGGCAAGGCCCGTGATGTCGCGATCCTGCTTGCAATGTCCCGAGCGACGTGCCCTGCTTTGCAAGACGCAAGGAGGATGGCATGACCGTCAGGCAGCTTCGCCCGAACATCGATCACTGGCAGGCCCGGGTGGACCTTGCCGCGGCGTTCCGCTGGACCGCGCGGCTGAACCTGCACGAGGCCGTGTCGAACCATTTCAGCCTGGCTGTGAACGACGACGGCACCAAGTTCCTGATGAACCCGAACCAGGTGCATTTCAGCCGGATCAAGGCATCTGACCTGTTGCTGCTGGACGCCAATGATCCCGACACGCTGGACGCGCCGAACGCGCCCGACGCGACCGCCTGGGGGCTGCACGGCGCGCTGCACCGGCGCGTGCCGCATGCGCGCTGCGCGATGCACGTGCATTCGATCCACGCCACGGTTCTGGCCTCGCTTGCCGATTCGCGCCTGCCGCCGATCGACCAGAACACCGCGATCTTCTTCGACCGCTACGTGATCGACGAGAATTACGGCGGGCTGGCCTTCGAGGAAGAGGGCGAGCGCTGTGCTGCGCTGTTCGGCGATCCGAGGAAGAAGGTGATGATCATGGGCAACCACGGCATCATGGTGATCGGCGACAGCGTCGCCGACACCTTCAACCGGATGTACTTCTTCGAGCGCGCCGCCGAGACCTATATTCGCGCCCTGCAAACCGGCCGGCCGCTTCGCGTGCTGAGCGACGAGATCGCCGAGAAGACGGCGAGCGAGGTCGAAGTCTACGACAGCCAGGCCGAGCGGCATCTGGGCGAATTGAAGGCGATCCTCGACGACGAGGGCTCGAACTACGCGACCTGACCGGGGGCGGTCGCGACAACATCTTGAAATTTGGGCGGAAATGTCGTAACCTGACCGTTACGTAACACCTGGGCTTCTACGACATGCGGGATATTCCCGACCTCGACATGCAGTTCGGCGCGCTGTCCGATCCGGTTCGGCGCGACATTCTGCATGTCGTCTGGACGCGCGAGGTTCCCGCCGGCGAGATCGCCAAGCGGTTCGACATTTCGCGCCCGGCCGTGTCGCGGCACCTGGGGGTGCTGCGCCGGGCGCGTCTGGTCAAGGTGCGCGAGAACGGCACGCACCGGCTGTACAAGGCCGATCACGAGGCGTTCTTCGGACTTCGGATGGAGTTCGACAAGTTCTGGGAAACCGCGCACGCACCGCGCTGATCAGACCTTTCGGAACATCGCGACATATCCGGTGTCGTCCTTGTGCGGGCCGGTGGCCCTGTCGCCATAAAACCGCATTTCCGGCAATTCCGGCGCGGTGATCCGACCGGCCAGCGCCTCGAACGCGGCGGCGAAACCGGCTGCCTCGAAATGCTTGGCGTTGATCGACAGCGCGAAAAGCGCGCCGGGCCTGGCCACGCGCAAAAGCGGCTCCAAAGCCTCCGGTCCCACATGGGCATGGGTGAAGGTGCCGGAACTGACGATGCCGGCGTAGCTTTCGGCGGGCAGGACGAGGCCGTCCAGGATATTGCCGACGATCAGGTCGCGGTAGATGCCCTTGCGGTCGGCCACGGCCAGCATCTCGGGCGACAGGTCGGTTCCGTCGACCGGCGCGACCCCCAGCGCCGCCAGCCGTTCGCCAAGCAGCCCCGTGCCGGTGCCGAAGTCCAGCACCGGGCCGGCGCCGCCGGCACCCGCGAAATGCTCGGCCACGCGCGCGGGCATCGCGAAATCCATGTCGACGGCAAAGCCGCTGTCGTAGGTCTCGGCCCAATCGGCATAGAGCCGCCTGGCGTCTTCGGGGGTTTCCAGCGCATAGGCGCCATCGAGGTCAGGTTTCGGCATCGGTCGTCCTCCGCTGCCGAAGCCTATCGTGACGGCGCGGGCGATGCACCCCCGGCCGTCACATCTGGATGATCTCGGCCACCTCAACAGAGCCGGAGCCGTCCTTGACCATCGGGCAGCCCTTGGCCATGTCGACCGCGGCGTTCTGGTCGGCCGCCTCGACGATGGACAGGCCGGAGACCGGGTTTGCGCCGCCATTGTCGGCCACGCCGCCGGAACTGACCGTCTTCGACATTCCCGCCGGCCCGCCACCGTCCACGACCGCCGCGCCCATCGAGGCATACCATGCGCCCCACTCGGCCATTATCTTTTCGCCCTCTTCCGGCGTCTCGGGCTTCTTGCCGCCGTGATATACGAACATGAATCTCGCCATCGGTATCTCCATTGCTTGAAATCAGGCGCTTGCGAGGCGCTCGAGCTTACGCAGGGAAGACGTCCACCCCTGCTCGTGGTTCGCCGCCACCTCGTCCGAAGGCAGGTCGACGTGGCTGAGCGTGAATTGCGTGCCGCCGTTCTGCGCGGGCACCAACTTGATCGTCACGTGGCTTTCGACGCCGCGCTGGTCGTTTTCGTCGTGCCAGGCCCAGGTGAAACCGACCGAGTTCGGCGGATCGACATGGGTCACGTGGCCCGAAACCTTGAACCGCTGGCCCTCGTCATTCTTCATCACCGACATCCAGGGGCCGGTGCGCTCGAAGCTCAGTTGATGCTCGGGCACGAACATGCCCTCGGGCCCCCACCACTTGAGAAGGTGCTCGGTTTGCGACACGAAGGCAAAGACGCGCTCGGGCGGGGCGTCGAAGTGGCGTTCCAGCGTCAGGGTGGGCATCGCTCAGTCCTCTCTGTCCAGCGCGGCGGCCAGCCGGTCGAGGCTGCCCTTCCAGAAGGCTTCGTGGTCCAGCATCCATTTTTCGATGGACTGCATCGCCGCCGGGTCGACGGCGTAGATCCGGCGCTGCTTGTCGACGGTCTGGGTGATCAGCCCCGCCTCGCGCAGCACCTTGAGGTGGCGCGAGATCGCGGGCGCCGAGATGTCGGCGACATCCAGCAGGTCGCCGGCAGGCAGCGCGCCGCGGATCAACAGCCGCTCGACGATGGCAAAGCGCGTGGCATCGCCCAGCGCCGCGAAGGTTTGTACGAGATCGGACATCTGATTATTCGCTCTTTGGTTAATTAACTATGCGCCAAAGCGCGATTCGTCAAGCCGCTTGCATCGGCGGCGCCTGCATCGGATGAGGGGGCGATGACGCAGACGCTTCTATCCTTCGGCCACGGGTATTCGGCGGGCGCCCTGGCGCGGCACCTGTTGCCGCAGGGCTGGCGGATCATCGGCACGACACGCTCGGCAGCAAAGGCCGTGGCGCTCGCGGCAGAGGGCGCAGAGCCCCTGATCTGGCCCGGCACGGACATTGCCGCGGCGCTTGCGGACGCGACGCATGTGCTGGTCTCCGCCGGCCCGGACGACGACGGCGACCCGGTCCTGCGCCGGAACAGGGCCGAAATCGCCGCCGCCGCACCGCATCTCGCCTGGGTCGGATATCTCTCGACCACCGGCGTCTATGGCGACCATGGCGGCGGCTGGGTCGACGAGACCACGCCGCTGACCCCGGCCACGCGGCGCGGGCGGCTCAGGGTCCAGGCCGAAGCCGCCTGGCAGGCGCTCGCCGCCGAGGCCGGGCTGGCGCTGCACATCTTCCGTCTGGCCGGCATCTACGGCCCCGGCCGCGGCCCCTTCGCCAAGGTGCGCGCCGGAACCGCGCGGCGGATCGTCAAGCCGGGCCAGGTGTTCAGCCGCATCCACGTCGACGATATCGCCCAGGTCCTCGCCGCCTCCATCGCGCGGCCCCGGCCAGGCGCGATCTACAACCTCTGCGACGACGACCCGGCCCCGCCGCAGGACGTCATCGCCCACGCCGCCGAATTGCTTGGCCTGCCGGTTCCGCCCGCCGAGGATTTCGAAACCGCCGGGATGACCCCCATGGCGCGCAGCTTCTACGCCGAGTCCAAACGGGTTCGGAACAACCGGATCAAGGACGAGCTGGGGGTCCGGCTGCTTTATCCGAACTATCGGAAGGGGCTCGCAGCACTATTGGAGACGGACCAGCGACGGAGATCATGACCGAAGCCGAAATCCGGGCATTGGTGGGACACGACCATTCCGCGCTTGACTGCATTGAACGATCCTATCTGTGGCTGCGCGACCGTAGTGTCAGCATGCCACCAGTGTTTCACATCGACATCGATCCGCGCAGTGCCGTCGACGTCAAGGGCGCCTATGTCGATGGGCTCCCGACGTTTGCAATCAAGATGGCATCGGGATTCTATGACAACCCGCGGAAAGGGTGCCCAGCAGCAGCAGTGTGATCCTCACGAACAATTCAGAGACGGGCTTCTGCGAAGCGGTACTTCTGGACAACGGCTATCTAATGAACGTCCGAACGGCATTGGCCGGCGCCGTCGCAACGCACCACTTGGCCAGAAAGGATGTGTCCACAATCGGAATAGTCGGCACGGGCGTACAGGCCCGCGAGCAGATAAAGGCGCTCTCGATCGTCCGCAAAATTGAACGGATTCTTGTCTGGGGGCGCGATTTTTCGCGCGCAGAAGCCTGCGCCAGCGACATCGAGAAAGTAACAGGCGCGCAGGCCCTAGGCCCAGGCTTTGCCGATCCGCGCGACCCCCAGCACCTCAAGCACCTTCGCCTCGATATCCTCGGCATTCATCCGCGCCACGGTGTACATCTCGCGCGGGCTCGCCTGGTCGATGAACACGTCCGGCAGAACCATGGACCGGAAGGCCAGGCCGCGGTCGAACACGCCCTCGTCGGACAGAAGCTGCGCCACATGGCTGCCGAAGCCGCCGACCGCGCCCTCCTCGATGGTGATCAGCGCTTCGTGCCCGTCCGCGAGCCGCAGGATCAGGTCGCGGTCCAGCGGCTTGGCAAAGCGCGCGTCGGCCACGGTCGGCGCGATGCCGCGCGCCGCCAGCGCGTCGGCGGCGTCGGTGACTTCCTTCAGGCGCGCGCCGAAGGACAGGATCGCGACCCGGCTTCCCTCGCGCACCAGGCGGCCCTTGCCGATCTCCAGCACTTCGCCGCGCTCGGGCAGGTCCACGCCCACACCCTCGCCGCGCGGAAAGCGGAACGCGACGGGACCGTCGCCGTAGGCCGCGGCGGTGGCGACCATGTGTTTCAGCTCTGCCTCGTCGGCGGCGGCCATCACCACCATGCCGGGCAGGTTCGCCAGATAGGCGATGTCGAAAGCGCCGGCATGGGTCGCACCATCGGCGCCCACCAGCCCGGCGCGGTCTATGGCGAACCGCACCGGCAGCCGCTGGATCGCCACGTCGTGCACGACCTGGTCATAGCCGCGCTGCAGGAAGGTCGAGTAGATCGCGCAGAACGGCTTCATCCCTCCTGCCGCCAGCCCGGCGCAGAAGGTCACGCCATGCTGCTCGGCAATACCGACGTCGAAGCAGCGTTTCGGGAAGCGTTCGGCAAACAGGTTCAGCCCGGTGCCGTCGGGCATCGCGGCGGTCACCGCGACGATCTTGTCGTCGCGCGCCGCCTCGTCGATCAGCGACTGCGCGAAGACCTTGGTATAGCTCGGCGCGTTGCTGGCCGCCTTCCTTTGCTTGCCGGTGATCACATCAAACCGGGACACGCCATGCCCGCGGTCGCGGGCCTCTTCGGCGGGGGCATAGCCCTTGCCCTTGGTCGTGATCACGTGGATCAGCGTCGGCCCCGTGGCCCGCGCCCGCGCGGTTCTGAGCACCGGCAGAAGCTGGTCGAGGTCGTGCCCGTCGATCGGCCCGACATAGCTGAACCCCAGTTCCTCGAACAGCGTGCCGCCCACAGTCATGCCCTTCAGCAGTTCCTTGGCGCGGCGCGCACCCTCCTGGAACGGCTCGGGCAGCAGGCTGACCGCGCCCTTGGCGGCGGCCTTCAGTTCCTGGAACGGCTCGCCAGCGTACAGCCGGGACAGATAGGACGACATCGCGCCCACAGGCGGCGCGATCGACATTTCGTTGTCGTTCAGGATCACGAATAGCCGCTTCTTCAGGTGGCCGGCATTGTTCATCGCCTCATAGGCCATGCCGGCACTCATCGCGCCGTCGCCGATCACCGCGACGGCATCGCCGATCCCGGGATCGGGGGACCCTCCGAGGTCCCGCGCCACGGCAAATCCCAGCGCCGCGCTGATCGAGGTCGACGAATGCGCGGCGCCGAACGGGTCGTAGGGCGATTCCGACCGCTTGGTGAAACCGCTCAGCCCGTCCTTTTGGCGCAGCGTCCGGATGCGCTCGCGCCGCCCGGTGATGATCTTGTGCGGATAGCACTGGTGGCTGACATCCCAGATCAGGCGGTCGCGCGGCGTGTCGAAGACCGCGTGCAGCGCCACCGTCAGTTCGACGACCCCCAGCCCGGCGCCCAGATGCCCGCCGGTTTCGCTGACCGCGCTGATCGTCTCGGCACGCAATTCGTCGGCCAGCCGCCGCAACTCGCCGTCGCTCAGCCTTTTCAGGTCCGCCGGGACATGCACCCGGTCGAGCATCGGTGTGTTCGGCCGATCGGCCATCGCGCTCTCCCCTTCGGGGCGTCCTACATCCGGCGCGAGATAACGAAGCGGGCCGCCTGGCGCAAGCGTTCCGCTTTCGCGCCGTAGGGTTTTAGCACCGCACAGGCCTCGTCGACCAGATCGCGCGCCCGCGCCTTCGCCGCGCCGAGACCGAGAAGCGAAACGAAGGTCGCCTTGCCGGCCCCGGAATCCTTGCCGACGCGCTTGCCCAGTGCCGCGCTATCCCCCTCGACATCCAAGATGTCGTCGGCGATCTGAAAGGCAAGGCCCAGGGCACGGGCGAATTGCCGCATCGGCGCGGCATCTTTTCCCGCCATGATCGCGCCCGCTGCACAGGACCATTCGATCAGCGCCCCGGTCTTGTTGCGCTGCAACTCGGTGATCCGGTCCAGGCTCAGCGGCATTTCCGCGGTCTCGGCAGCGATGTCCTGTGCCTGGCCCAGAACCATCCCGGCAGCCCCGGCGGCGCGGGCCAGCGCCGCCGTCAGTGCGACGCGCACCTCTGCCGTGCCGACCTCCGTGCGTGCGACGAGTTCGAAGGCAAGCGCCTGCAATGCGTCGCCCACCAGCACCGCCGTCGCCTCGTCCCATTGCACATGCACCGTCGGCTGGCCGCGGCGCAGATCGTCGTCATCCATGCACGGCAGATCGTCGTGAACCAGCGAATAGGCGTGCATCGCCTCGATCGCGGCGGCGGGCCAGATCGAGGATTTCGATCCGATTCCATGCAAACCCGCGCTTTCCATCACCAGAAAGCCGCGCAGCCGCTTGCCGCCCGAAACGGCATAGCGCATCGCCTGCAGGACCGGCACGTCCGTGTCGCCGGACAGCGCGTCATTCAGGCAGTCCTGGATATCCGCGGCGCAGCCCTTCAGCGCCAGATCGAAGCTCACGAGGCGTCGACCGGCGTCGTGCCCTTGGGCTGGCCCTGTTCGTCCAGCGTGATCGCGGCGACCTTTTCTTCGGCCTCCTTCAGCTTTTCCTCGCAGCGCTTCTTCAACGCGGCGCCGCGCTCGTAAAGCTTGATCGAGGCCTCCAGTTCCACGTCCCCCGATTCAAGCTTGCCGACGACCGCCTCCAGTTCGCGCATCGCCTGCTCGAAACTCATCTCGCCGACCGGGGTCTCGCTCATGCCGCAGCCTCCAACAGCACCTCCACCTGCGCTCTGACCGACCGTTCGGGCGCGCCCGAGTCATAGCCGCCTTCGTGGGCCGAGACCAGACGCAGGCCGCAGGTCGCGCGCCATCGGGCGGATCGACCGGGCGCACCGCCCGCGTTATGCCTGCGCGGCCATTAGCTCGCGCACATGCGCCGCCACGCTGGCGCCCAGCGCATCGAGGTCATAGCCGCCCTCCAGCGACGAGACCACGCGGCCCTCGCAGACGTCGCCCGCCACGTCGCAGATCCGCCGCGTGACCCAGGCGAAATCCTCGGTGGTCCAATTCAGGTTGGCCAGCGGGTCGGCCGCATGGGCGTCGAACCCGGCCGAGACCAGGATCAGCTCGGGGTCGAATTCGGCGACGGACGGCAGGATGATGTTGTCATAGGCGCGGCGCATCTCGCCGCCGCCGGTCATCGGGTCGAGCGGCACATTCAGGATATTGTCATGTGCGCCCCGCTCGTGCGGCGCGCCGGTGCCGGGATAAAGCGGCATCTGGTGGCTCGAGGCGAACAGCGCCCGTGCCTCGTTCCAAAGCAGCGCCTGCGTGCCGTTGCCGTGGTGAACGTCGAAATCGACCACCGCAACGCGGCTCAGACCGTGCAGGTCCAGCGCGCGCTTTGCGGCGATGGCGACCGTGCCGAACAGGCAGAACCCCATGGCGCGCGCGGGCTCGGCGTGGTGCCCCGGCGGGCGCATCGCGACAAAGGCGTTGGTCGCCTCGCCCGCCAACACGGCGTCCACGGCCGCGCCGGCGCCGCCGACGGCACGCATCGCGGGCTCAAGCGAACCTGCAGAAACATGCGTGTCGGGGTCGAGCGCGCGATAGCCTTCGTCCGGAATCGCCGCCTCGACCGCTGCTACGTAGTCCTCGGGATGGCAGCGCAGGATCTCCGCCCGGCCGCAGACCGGGGCCTCGCGCCGGTCCAGCGCCGCGAAGGCGGGTGCCTCCAGCGCGCGCGTCACGGCCTCGTAGCGCGCGACCCGTTCGGGATGGCCGGGCGGGGTGACGTGGTCGAGGCTGGAGCGATGTGATAGCAAGAGCGTCGTCATACCCCCACCGAACCGGAATCCGCCGCCCATGACAAGCCGCCTCGCATCCGCCGCCGTCGCGCTGGTCCTCGCCGCCCTGCCGGCCTCTGCCCAGACCGTGGGCGGCGCCGTCCTCGCCGATCTCGACGGCGACGGCGCGGCCGAGCGCTTTGCGCTGATCGACGACGGCGACGGCAGCGCGAACCTGCGGATCGAGACCCCCGGCGCCGTGATCGTGGCGCGCGACATCGCCTGGATCGGCGGCATTGGCCAGCGGTTGGAACTGTCGCTTGCGCCGAACGGATCGCTCAGGCTCACCTCGATGAACGAGGCGATCGGGCGCGACCGCTGGCACCTGACGCTAACCATCGCCCACCGGCGCGGCGCCTATCTCGTCGCCGGATTGACGTTCGACTGGTACGATACGCTCGACCCCGATGGCTACGGCACGTGCGATCTGAACCTTCTGACCGGGCGCGGGTTTCTCGAAGAGGGCGCGAAGCCACGCCGTGCGGTGCGCACGGGCCAGCCCGCGCTGCCTGTGACCGAATGGACCGACGCGATCCCGATTCCCGCGGCCTGCGACCGGCCGCGCTGAACCGGGCCGCTCCTGTCACATCGTGCGCTTCCGCGCGCTTCTGTTCGGCAGGTATCCGCGCGGTGCAGGGCTCAATCCGGTGCCAGCATGTACCCCGCGCCTCGCACCGTCTGGAGATAGCGCGGCTGTTTCGGGTCCTGCTCGATCTTGCGGCGCAGCCGCGTGATCTGCACGTCCACGGCGCGCTCTTGCGCCTGGCCCCGGTCGCGGCCGAGATCCTCGACCAGCTTGGCGCGGCTCACCGGTTCGCCGGGGCAGGCCGAGAAAATGCGCATCAGTTGCGCTTCCGTCGCCGTCAGCCGCACCAGCTGGTCGCCCTGCCACATCTCGCCGCGCTCGACGTCGTAGCGGATCGGCCCCAGCGTCAGGAATTTCGGGGCTTCGTCGGCTGCCGCCTGAACCGGGACACGACGGAGGATCGCGTTGATCCTGAGCAGCAATTCCTTCGGCTCGAACGGTTTGGCGAGATAGTCGTCGGCCCCCGCCTCGAGCCCGGCGATCCGGTCCTCGGTCTCGCCTTTGGCGGTCAAAAGCAGGATCGGCGTCGTCACGCCGTCCTCGCGCAGGCTGCGGGTCAGCGTCACGCCGTCCTCGCCGGGCATCATCACGTCCAGCACGATCAGGTCGAACTCCAGCCCGCTCAGCACCGCCCTCGCATGCCGCGCGTCGCGCGCCGCCGTTACCCAGAACCCGTGCCGCATCAGGAACTTCTGCAACAGCCCGCGAATGCGCTCGTCGTCGTCGACGATCAGAAGATGCGCGTCCGCCTGGCCGGTCATCAGGTCGCCTCCTTCAACGCCGCGAAATGCCGCCGCATTTCGGGATCCATCATCGCCTCGAGCACGGTGCGGAACCCGGCCACGGCCTCGGGCCCGGCGGTGCGATAGGCCTGCCGCATCCGCGCGCGCTGCGCGGTCGACAGCTCGGCCTCCAGCGCAGCGCCCCTTCCCGTGAGATACAGGTTGCGTTCGCGCTTGTCGCGGGTGCCGACACGGCTTTCGACCAGCCCGTCCTCTATCAGGGAGCGCAGCACGCGGTTCAGCGACTGCTTGGTGACGCCGAGGATGTTCAGAAGGTTGTTCACCGTGGTGCCGGGCGAACGGTTGATGAAATGGATCGCACGGTGATGCGCGCGGCCATAGCCCTGTTCGGCTAGAATCCGGTCGGGATCGGCGGTGAAGCCGCGATAGGCGAAGAACATCGCCTCGATTCCCTTCCTCAACTGCTCGTCGGTCAGGAACAGCAGGCTTTCGCCGCCCGGTGTCCCCGCGCCACCTTCGGCCATCGTTTCATCCGTCTGCGGATCAACTCGACCGTCATATTATGTCAGCCTTGTTGACATTCCAAGCCTCAACTGGTAGCGATTCGCCGATTTTGCGCAATAATATGACCGATCCGGCCCTAATCTGCGCAACTTTCGAAAACACGCCTTGGGGCGCTACTGGAGGATCAGGCGATGGCTGGCAGCTACGACGACCGCGACGGATGGATCTGGCTTGACGGCAAGCTGGTGGCGTGGCGCGAGGCCAACGTGCACATCCTCAGCCATGCGATGCACTACGCCTCGTCGGTCTTCGAGGGCGAGCGCGCCTATGGCGGCAAGATCTTCCTCAGCCGCAGGCATTCGGAACGGCTGCATTTCTCGGGCGGCGAGATCGACATGCCGATCCCGTACACCGTCGACGAGATCGAGGCCGCCAAGTACGAGACGCTAAAGGCCAACGGCCTGTCGGATGCCTATGTCCGCGCCGTCGCCTGGCGCGGCGCCGGGCCCGACATGGGCGTGTCATCGGCCCGCAACCCTGTGCGCCTGGCGATCGCCACCTGGGAATGGGGCGCCTATTACGGCGATTCGAAATTCAAGGGCGCCAGGCTGGACATCTCGAAATGGAAGCGCCCCAGCCCCGAGACGATCCCGGTGCACGCCAAGGCGGCCGGTCTCTACATGATCTGCACCACGTCGAAACACGCGGCCGAGGCCAAGGGCTGCTCGGATGCGCTGTTCATGGATTACCGCGGCTACGTGGCCGAAGCGACCGGCGCCAACATCTTCTTCGTGAAGGACGGCGAGGTGCATACGCCCCTGCCCGACTGTTTCCTGAACGGGCTGACGCGCCAGACCGTGATCGGCATGCTGAAGGACCGCCAGATCAAGGTGCACGAACGCCACATCGAGCCGGGCGAGATGGAGGCGATGCAGCAATGCTGGCTGACCGGCACCGCCGCCGAGGTCACCCCTGTGGGACGGATCGGCGACTACAACTTCGAGGTCGGCGCACTGACGCGCGAGATTTCGGAGGCTTACGAGGCGCTGGTGCGTAGCTAGGGCGCATCTTCCCGGACGCATTCGGCGGCTCCGGTTCTTTTGGAAACTGCGTCGGCATTTCCCCGGCGATACCGCATTCCGGCAAGTGGCGCGCGGCCCCCGCCGGGACCGAGCCCGTCACGATCCAACCACCGCCAATGTCCGTCACAAGTGGCGTGGCGGGCATCGGCTCAGTCCTCGCATGAGAACCAGGGGTTTCATAAGACAAGCGTGTCCGATCCTTACTGAAGGGTCACCGCGCTGCTGCGTCAGAACCAGTTCGCGCGGATAGTCGGAGACAAGGGCGCGCATGAAAAGGCGGCGCCGCGAAGCGCTGCCTCTGACTCTGACCGTGCCGCGATACCTGAAAAGCCGCCATGCGGCGAACGCGATCCTGAGGACGGCGCGGATCGACAAGAAGTTCTGATCACCCGCTCTTCATCAGCGTGCGCACCTTGCCCTCGGCCGCGGTCTGCTTGCCCAGCGCGCGTTCGCGCAGCACGATCGCCACGCCCGCGGCGATCACCAGCGTTGCGCCGGCCATCATCGGCACCGTCGGCACCTCGGCGAAGACGAAATAGCCGATGATCAGCGCCCAGATCATCGAGACATAGCTGAACGGCGCGAGCGTCGATGCCTCGGCGAAGCGGTAGCTCGAGGTCAGCAGGATCTGCCCGAGCCCGCCGATCAGGCCCGCGCCGATCAGATAGACCCATTCGCGCCCTTCGGGCATCACCCAGCCGAAGGGCAACGTCAGCAGCGCCAGGCAGGACGCCGTGGTCGAGAACCAGAACACGATCGCCGTGGTGCGCTCGGTTCCCGCCATCGACCGGATGAAGACCTGCGCCAGCGCCGCCAGCGTGGCCGAGGCCAGCGTCACCAGCGCGCCCCACAGCGCCAGGTCGCCGCCATCAAAGCGCAGCCGCGGCCACATCACCACCAGGACGCCCGCCAGCCCGACCACCACCGCGGTGATCCGGATCAGCCGGATTCGCTCTCCAAGGATCGGTGCGGCGAAGATCACGATCAGGATCGGCGTGACGAACCGGATCGCGGTAACCTCGGGCAGCGGGATCAGCTTGAGCCCGACGAACCCCAGCCCCATTGCCGTGCTGCCGGCCAGGCCGCGCAGCGCGTGACCGCGCCAGTTGTTGACCCGAAGCCCCTCGCCCAGCTTGCCGCGGATCGCCAGCCAAAGCACGATCACCGGCAGCGCGCAGAATGCACGAAAGAAAACCGCCTCTCCGGCGGGGATGCGAACGGCGGCTTTGACCAGGCTGCCCATCACGACGAACAGCGACACCGCCGAGACCATCAGGACAATTCCGCGCAGCGGCGACATCGGGGAACTCCGGGGCTAGCCGGCCCCGACTAGCAGACGGCGCAAGGAAGTTACATCGCCCTTACGCGAGATATCCCCGTTCGATCCGCAGGAACTGCTTGACCAGCGTCGCGTCGGTCCGGCCCTTGCGCCGCCGGCGGTCCAGCATCTTGATCTTCGGATGGCCGCCCTCGCCGGCCTTGATCCGGTCGAGCCGCGAATATTGCGGCGCCCGGCCGGAGGTTTCGGTCAGGTGGTCGTGGTCAATCAGGGTTTTCGACATGCGCGCCTCCTTTTGGTCATCGGGATCACTATAACACGGGATCGGGGTCGCCACTTGCCCCAGATCAAAACCCGATTCTCATGCCCCGTCCAGCCGCCGCAGCGCCCAGGCCGCGGCATCGGCCACAACCGGGTCTGGGTCGGCGGTCAGGCGGCGCGCCGCCCCGGCCAGCGCAGGTTCGCCGGAATTTCCGATCGCGTAGAGCACGTTGCGCACGAAACGGTCGCGGCCGATTCGCTTGATCGGCGACCCCGCGAACTTGGCCCTGAACGCCGCATCGTCCAGCGCCGCAAGATCGGCCAGCCGCGGGGCCCGCAGGTCGTCGCGCGCGGCATAGCGGGTCTCGTGCGCACCGGCGGCGAACTTGTTCCAGGGACAGACCGCTAGGCAATCGTCGCAGCCGTAGATCCGGTTGCCCATCAGCGGGCGCAACGCCTCGTCGACCGGGCCGGAATGCTCGATCGTCAGGTACGAGATGCAGCGCCGCGCATCGAGCTGGAACGGCGCCGGAAAGGCGTCTGTCGGGCAGACGTCCAGGCAGGCCCGGCAGTTGCCACAGTGTTCGATTTCAGGCGGATCAGGGTCGATTTCCACCGTGGTGAACAGGCAGCCCAGGAAGAACCAGTTGCCGAGATCGCGCGCCAGAAGGTTGGTGTGCTTGCCCTGCCAGCCCAGCCCCGCCGCCTCGGCCAGCGGCTTTTCCATCACCGGCGCGGTATCGACGAAAACCTTGATCTCGCCGCCCGCCTCGGCGATCAGCCACCGCCCCAGACGCTTCAGCCGCTTCTTCACCAGATCGTGGTAATCGCGGTTCTGCGCATAGACCGAGATCGCCGCCCGGTCGTGCCGATCGAGCACCTCCAGCGGATCGTGGTCCGGGGTATAGACCTCGGCCAGCATCACCACCGATTTCGCCGCGGGCCAGAGCGCCGCCGGATCGCCGCGCCAGCCGATGCGCTTGGCCATCCAGCGCATTTGCCCGTGCCAGCCATTGCCGATGAAGGCCGCCAGCCTGCCGGCCGCCTGCGGGATCGCGCCAGGCGTCGTCACCCGGCACTTGGAAAACCCCTCTTCCAGCGCACGGGCGACCAGCCGCTTCTTCAGTCCGGGCTCGATCATCCGGCCGGGCATATCTCGGGGGGGCCGGGGGGCTGGCCTCGCAACTCGGACCGCCGGGACTCAGAAATCCAGGTCGGCATAATGCGCCGGCGGCGGGAATCCCGGCACCTGGTCGGCCAGAATCGAGCGGAACGCAGGACGCGACTTGATCTTGGCGTACCAGTCCCGGACCGTCTGGTTGCGGTTCCAGTCCACGTCGGAAATGTAGTCCAGCGCGCTCAGATGCGCCGCGGCGGCGAAATCGGCCAGCGACATCTGGTCGCCCGCCAGCCATCGCCGCTGGTCCAGCAGCCAGCCCATATAGTCGATGTGGTACTTGATCTTCTGCGCGCCGGACTTGACGTTCTTCGAATCCGGATAGCCCTGGCCCTGAAGCTTCTTGTTGATCCGCTCGTAAAGCAGCTTCGAGGTCACCTCGTTGTGGAACTTGTCGTCGAACCAGGCGACCAGCCGGCGCACCTCGAACCGCGCCTCGGGCGTGTCGGGCATCAGGCGCGGCTCGGGGTGCAGATCCTCGATGTATTCGCAGATCGCCGCGCTTTCCGACAGCATCCGGCCGTTCATCTTCAGCACCGGCACCTTGCCGGCGGGATTGCGGCGCATGAAATCGGGGTCCTTTTCCCAATAGCGCTCTTCGACCAACTCGACCTCGATCTTCTTTTCCGCAAGCGACAGGCGGACCTTGCGGCAGAAGGGCGACAGGGGCACGTGGAAAAGGCGGTTCATACTGGTCTGCTCGGCCTTTGGTCTGGTCTTTGAATGCCGCGAACCGGGCGCAAGTTCAACTCTCGAAGCACGCCGCGCGCCCGTCTGCGCGGATCGTCGCGGCCCCGTCGCGGATCGCTGCGGCGCGTTTCTGCAGGGCCGGGCTCGGGTTCGCGGCGGACCGGCCCTTGGGGTCGGGCAGCACGGCGGCCAGTCGCGCGGCCTGGGTCTCGGACAGATCGGCGGCCGGGACGCCGAAATAGTGCTGTGCCGCGGCCTCGACCCCGAACACGCCCTCGTCGAATTCGGCGACGTTCAGATAGACCTCCAGGATACGCCGCTTGGTCCAGACCGCCTCGACCGCCGGGGTAAGCGCGGCCTCCAGCGCCTTCCTGATCCAGCTTCGGCCCTGCCAGAGATAGACGTTCTTCACCGTCTGCTGGCTGACCGTCGAGGCGCCGCGGGTGCCGCCGGCCTCGATCGCGGAACGGATCGCGGCCAGGTCGAAGCCCCAGTGCAGGCAGAAATTCGCGTCCTCGGCCGCCACTGCGGCGCGTGCCATGGCCGGGGCGATGGCGTCCATCGGCACCCAGACCCGCTCGACACCGTCGAGCCGCAGCGCCTCACCCAGGATATAGGGCGTCGTCGGCGGGTTCACGAAGCGGTAGGCCAGGACCGCCAGCGCGCCCAGCGCCACGACCACCAGCACCCCGCGCCAGACCCAGCGCAGAACGAAGGTTGCCACACGAACCGGCAGCGGCCGCCCGCGCTTGGCTTTTTTCGCGCGCCTCGCCATCGCGCCACCCAAATCACGCCAGGCCCCGCGCGGTCAAGCGCGCCGAATTGACCCGCATCATGGCGCGGGCGCGCCGCATGGGCCAGCATCCGCGCGACAGAAAGGGAGGCGACCATGCAGACCAACCAGGTTCCGCACTACGACATGAGCGTCAACACCACCGGCTGCTGCCCCAGGTTCAACCCCGAGGGCTGGGACGGGCAAGAGCTGCATTTCAGGGACAAGCCGTTCCTGCGGGCCACCACGAAATCGGTGATGCACATTCCCGTCGATATGGCCAAGGTCTTCACCCGAGTGCAAAGCAGGCTGGAAGAGGCCGGCGCCATCGACCCCGACAACGTCCTGGTGCTCAGCCGCGATCCGAGCGCCTGGAAGGCCGAGCATTTCTTCGCCACCGACACGCCGATCGAGGGCGAAGAGATGGTGACGCTGTCGGGCGATTTCGTCACCAAGGTCTTCGAGGGGCCGTATCGCCACGCAAAGGACTGGTACAGCGAGATGCAGGATCTCGTGCGGGCAAGAGGCGACGAGCCCGGCCGCGTCTTCTTCTTCTACACGACCTGCCCGAACTGCGCGAAAGCCTACGGCAAGAACTACGTGGTCGGGGTCGCCGAAACCCTGTAGCCCGCGGGTCGGCGGCGGCCGCGCCCGCGTCACCCCAGATAGGCGTGCAGCGCCGGTGGCGGATCGGCCAGCAGGGCCGCGGTGTCCCGCGGGGCGTGGGCGGTGCCCTCGGCCACCACGATCGTCTGGCCGCCGAGCCGCAGCGCATCGTCCGGGTCGTGGGTCACCATCAGCACCGTCGATCGCTCTGCCGCGGCCAGATCGTTGACCAGACCCATCATCTCGGCGCGCTGCGCGGGGCCGAGCGCGGCGAAGGGTTCGTCCAGCAGCATCAGCGGGCGATGGCGCAGCAGCGCGCGCGCCAGCGCGACGCGGCTTTGCTGCCCGCCCGACAGCGCGCCGGGCCTGCGGTTCTCGAAGCCCTCCAGCCCCACCCGCGCCAGCGCAGCCGCCACCTGGCGGCGGTCGTCCGGCGACAGGCGCAGCGCCGGCGACAGGCCCAGCGCCACGTTGTCGGCGGCGCTCAGATGCGGAAACAGGTTGTTGTCCTGAAAGATGATCGACATCGGCCGCGCGCCCGGGTCGAGTGGGCCCAGGTCCTGCCCCTGCCACAGGATGCGCCCCGCGGCCGGCGCGACGAATCCGGCGATTGCCGCCAGCAGCGTCGACTTGCCGGCGCCCGAGGGGCCGATGATCGCCACCTTCTGCCCGGCGGCGACGGCAAGATCGGCGGACATCGTGAACGCGTCCTGCTCGATCCGCAGTCGCTCAAGCGTCAGCATCGAGCCGCCCCCCGCGGTCGAAGAGCCAGAACAGCCCCAGGCTGAGCCCCATCAGCAAAAGCGCGGCGGCGGCGGCGTCCTCCATCCGGTAGGCCGCCATCAGCCGGTAAAGCTGCAGCGGCAGCGTCGCGGCGTCCGGGTCGGCGAACAGCGCGATCACGCCCAGATCGCCCATCGACAGTGCCGCCGTCAGCCCGGCGGCAAAGCCCAGCGGCCGGCGCAGCCGCGGCAGGGTCAGCAGCCGCAGCCGGTGCCAGCCGGACAGCGCGAGACTCTCGGCGAGACGGCCGTAGTCCCGCTCGACCAGCCTGAGCGCCGGCAGCAGGCTGCGCAGCGCGAAGGGCAGCGCCATCAGCGCGTTGACCACTGCCGTGATCGGCAGCGCCAGCGCCACCGGATCGGCGACGGGAAACAGCAGAACGAAAAGCCCGGTGCCCACGACCAGCGGCGAGACCGCGACCGAGAGATAGCCGATGCCTTCGAGCACCGCACCGAACCGCGGCGCGGCACGCCGGATCAGCAGCCCGAGCGCCAGCGCCAGCGCCAGCGCCAGCGCGGTCGAGGCCAGCGCCACGGCCAGCGAGCGCAGGGTCGCGGCCAGGACCGGGGCGGGCAGGCCGACCAGCCCCGGCAGGCCGCCCAGCACGACCATCGCCAGCGGCGCCAGCAGGAACAGCGCGGCGGCGAGGATGATCGCGGCATCGCCGCCGACCAGGCGCCGGCCGCCGACACCCCAGAACCGCCGCGGCCGGTCCAGACCCGCGCCGCCGACCAGATCCGACGCGGCGCGGTAGGCAAGCGCCGCGGCCGCGCCGCCGATGCCGACCTGAATCACCGCCAGCAGCGCTGCCTTGGACAGGTCGAAATCGAAGCGGAACGCCTGGTAGATCGCCAGTTCCACCGTCGTCGCGCGCGGCCCCCCGCCCAGCGTCAACGCGACGGCGAAACTGGTGGTGCAGATCAGGAAGACCAGCATCAGGATGCCCGGCACGGTCGCGCGCAACATCGGCCATTCCAGCTGCCGTTGCAGGTCGCCCGGCCCGAAGCCAAGCGCGGCCGCCAGCCGGATATGCTCGGCCGGGATCGACTGCCAGCCCTGCAGCAGCAGCCGCGTGGCGAGCGGAAGATTGAAGAACACATGCGCCAGGACGACGCCATGCAGACCGTAGATATGCACCGGCGGCAGGCCAAACCAGCCGAGCGCCTGGCTGATCAGCCCGTTCCGGCCGAAGACGGCGAGCAGCCCCAGCACGGCGACGATCACCGGCAGGATGAACGGCGCGCCCATCAGCGCGACCAGCGCCGCGCGGCCCGGAAAGCGCCGCCGCGCCAGCGCCCGGGCCAGCAGGATCGCCAGCGCGGTACTGGCGAGCGCCGACAGCGCCGCCTGGAGCAGCGTGAACCGGATCGCGGCACGGTCGGCTGGGCCGAGCGCGGCCCAGCCCTCGGCCCGCCAAGCCACCGCGGCGAGCGTCCCGAGGGTCAGGCCAAGCACCGCCACCACGGCGGCGGTGCCCGGGTGCCCGATCAGCCGCTGAGCGCCGCGAGCCATGTCCGAAGCGCCCGCTCGCGGGCGGCTTCCGCCTCGCCGGCCGGATAGATCAGAGCGATGTCCGGGCTGACGAGGGTCTCGAAGCCCTCGGGCAGGCCGGCGGCGGGCGTAATCGCGGGATACATCCAGTTGGTCGTCGGGATCACGCCCTGGAATTCCTCGGACAGCATGAAGCCGAGGAAGGCGTCGGCCAGCTCTGGCCGGTCGGTCGAGGCGACCTTGGCGGCGACCTCGATCTGCATGTAATGGCCCTCGTCGAAGGCGGCCGCGGCCTTGGTGGCGTCGCCCTCTGCGATCAGGTGATAGGCGGGAGAGGTCGTGTAGCTCAGCACCATGTCGGCCTCGCCGTCGAGGAACAGGCCATAGGCCTCGGACCAGCCCTTGGTGACGGTCAGCACGTTGTCGGCCAACCCCTCCCAAATATCGGGCGCGTCCTCGCCAAAGGCCGCCTCGACCCACAGCAGCAGGCCCAGGCCGGGGGTCGAGGACCGCGGGTCCTGGATCACGATCTTCAGATCGCTGGCGGCAAGCTCGGCGAAGTTGGCCGGTGGCCGGGCGATCCTTGCCGTGTCGTAGACGAAGGCGAAATATCCCCAGTCATAGGGCAGGAACATCGGGTCGTCCCAGTCGACCGGCAGATCGAACGTGGCAGCGTCGAGGCCGTGATTGTCGAACAGCCCGGTCGCCGCGGCGGCGGCCGTCAGGTTGGTGTCGAGCCCCAGCACGATATCGGCCTCGGTCCGGGCGCCTTCGAGTTGCAGCCGCGCCAGCAGCGCCGCGCCGTCGCCGGCGCCGACGAAGCGCAGATCGCAGGCGCAGGTCGCCTCGAACGCCGCCTCGATCGCGGGGCCCGGGCCCCAGTCGGAGACGAAGCTGTCATAGGTCATTACGGTAAGAACGGGCTTGTCCTGCGCGGCGGCATCCGCGGCAGCGGTCAGGGCAAGAAGTCCAGCGGCGATGAAGGGTGTCTTCATGTGGTCCTCCATTGCGACGGACGGGTCGGGTCTGGAGGCTTGTCCAACCTTCCCTCCGCCGGTGTTAACCGGTTCAGGTTCAACGGGTTCGCAATCGCATCTCAGCCGCGGCGGCGTTGCCGCGGCACCCCGAGGTAATCCGGGATCTATGCCGACGCGCGGTCGAAGGCAAGATCCCGGATCGCTGACGCGATCCGGCCCGCCCGCAGAGGCTCTGCCCCCCGGAGTCCCCCGAAGTATTTTAGGCCGGATACAGAGGCCGGGGCTTTTCACGCTTCCGGGTCGGGGATAGACCGCTGGGACGGAGGACGCGGCGATGAGCTTCAACACGTTCGGACACCTCTTTCGGGTCACCACCTGGGGCGAAAGCCACGGGCCGGCGCTGGGCGCGACGGTCGACGGCTGCCCGCCGGGCGTGAAGCTGGACGCCGGGATGATCCAGCACTGGCTGGACCGGCGCAAGCCCGGCCAGTCGCGCTATACGACGCAGCGCCGCGAGGCGGACGAGGTGGAAATCCTCTCGGGCGTGTTCGAAGGGGTCACGACGGGCACGCCGATCCAGCTGATGATCCGCAACACCGACCAGCGGTCAAAGGATTACGGCGACATCGCCGGAAAATTCCGACCCGGTCACGCCGACATCACCTATTGGCAGAAATACGGTATCCGCGATTACCGTGGCGGCGGGCGGTCGAGCGCGCGCGAGACCGCCGCCAGGGTCGCCGCCGGCGGTGTGGCGCGCGAGGCGATCCGCGCGTTGGCGCCCGGCGTCGAGATCACCGGCTACATGGTGCAGATGGGGCCGCACCGGATAGATCGGGCGCGGTTCGATTGGGACGAGATCGGGCGGAACCCGTTCTGGGTGCCGGACGCGCAGGCAGCCGGCGATTGGGCCGGCTATCTCGACGGGCTGCGCAAGGCCGGAAGCTCGGTGGGCGCAGTGGTCGAGGTCGTGGCGCGCGGCGTGCCGGCGGGGCTGGGCGCGCCGGTCTACGGCAAGCTCGACACCGAACTGGGCGCGGCGATGCTGTCGATCAACGCGGTCAAGGGCGTCGAGATCGGCGAGGGCATGGCGGCGGCGGCGCTGACCGGCGAGGCCAATGCCGACGAGATCGCCATGGGGCCGGACGGGCCGGTCTATTCCTCGAACCACGCCGGCGGCATCCTCGGCGGGATCTCGACCGGGCAGGACATCGTGGTGCGCTTCGCGGTAAAGCCCACAAGCTCGATCCTGACGCCGCGCCGGACCATCACCCAGGCGGGCGAGGAGACCCAGATCGTCACCAAGGGCCGCCACGACCCCTGCGTCGGCATCCGCGCGGTGCCGGTGGGCGAGGCGATGATGGCCTGCGTGATCCTCGACCACCTGCTGCTGGACCGGGCGCAGACCGGCGGCCGGCGGGGGCCAATCGGGTGAGCCCCGCGCGCGGCCTGCGCCGGGACCGCGCGATCTTTGCGATCTTCTTCATCCACGCGCTGGCCGGCGGCGGCATCTTCGCGCGCATCCCCGACATCCAGCTCGGCGCTGGGCTGAGCGAGGCGGCCCTGGGTCTGGCGCTGGCCGCGGCCGCGGCGGGCGGTCTGGTCGTGCTGCCCTTCGCGGGGCGGTCGGTGCAGCGCCTCGGCACGCGCACGCCGATCGCGATCTGTCTGCCGCTGATGACGCTGGCGCATATCACCGCCGCGCTGGCCGGCGGACTGGCGCCGCTGGTGGCGGCGCTGGTGGTGAACGGCGCGGCCTTCTCGGTCAGCAACGTGGCGATGAACGTCGAGGCCGACCGGATCGAGGCCGCCGGCGGCGCGCGGGTGATGAACCGCTGCCACGGGGCTTGGGCGCTAGGGATGCTGCTGGCCTCGGTCCTCGGCGTCGGTGCGCGCGCGGTTCCGGTGGCGCCCGCGTGGCACTTTCTGGCGGTTCTGCCCCTGGTCGCCGCGGTCTCGGCCGCGGTGCTGGCCGCCATGGATCCGGCACCGAGGCGCGGCACCGGCGCGACGCGCCGGGGGCCGGCGATGCCGGATCGCGCGACGCTGCTGCTGACGCTGTTCGGCCTTTCGGCCAGCGTGGCCCAGGGCGGTGCGCAGAACTGGTCGGTGATCTTCATGCGCGAGGAATTCGCGGCGCCGGACTGGGTGGACACACTGACGCTGCCCGCCTTCCTGGCGACGCTGGCGCTGGGGCGGCTTTACGCCGACACCTGGGTGGCGCGCGCCGGGCCGGTGGCGCTGGCCCGCGCGATGGCCGGGGTGGCGCTGGCCGGCGGCCTGCTGGTGACGGCCGCGCCGGGGCTCTGGGCGGCGCTTGCGGGCTTCGCGCTTCTGGGGCTCGGGATCGCGTCGCTGTTCCCGCTGACGGTTTCGGCGGCGGCGCGCCTCGGTCACCGTCCGCCCGAGGACAGCGTCTCGGCGGTGATCCTGGCGACCGGGCTGGCGATGCTCGCCGCGCCGGCCGCGCTGGGCTGGGTCGCCGAAGTCGCCGGGCTGCGCACCGTCTTCGCGGCGATCCTGCCGTTCTTCGTGGCGACGCTGGCGCTGTCGCGCCTGGCGGGGAACACCTGACCGCTTGGATTTGCGCCGAAGCTCGGGCAGATTGGGCGCAGGCATCCGGGGGGTATGCGATGGCCGATTTCTCTTTCGCGACGTCGATGGGCGTGATGCGCCGCACTTCGCCGTTCCTGATCCTGCGCGTCGTGGTCTATTTCGGCATTGCGGTGGCCTATGTGCTGGCCACCGGCATCGGCGCGGGTGTCGGCTGGGGCATCGGCGCCGTGGGCAGCGACGATTTCCAGGCCAGCGCCACGATCTGGGGCGGGGTGATCGGCTTTGGCGGTACGGCGGCGGTCCTGTATTTCCTGCGCGAGTACATCCTCTACATGGTCAAGGCCGGCCACATCGCGGTGATGGTCGAATACCTCGAAGGCAAGGAGTTGCCCGAGGGCCGCGGCATGATCGAGCACGCGCAGACCGTGGTCAAAGAGCGCTTCGGAACGGCCACCGTGCTGTTTGGGCTGGACCAGATCATCAAGGGCGTGCTGCGCGCCGTTACGGGCCTGGTGCAGGGGCTGGCCTCGCTGTTGCCGATCCCGGGGCTCGACGGGCTGATGCGGCTGGTGCGCGCCTTCCTGCGGGTGGCGGTGGGGCTTCTGGACGAGGTGATCCTGGCGCACCTGATCCGCACCCGGGCCGCGAATCCCTGGGCCGGTGCGCGTGATGCGCTGGTGCTTTACGGCCAGAACGCCAAGCCGATGCTGATGAACGCGTTCTGGGTGGCATTGGCGGTCTACGTCCTGTCTTTCGTCGTGTTCCTGGTGATGCTGGCACCGGCGGGCCTGGTGGTCTGGCTGATCCCCGGCGCCTGGTCGGCGGGCGGGTTCATCTTCGCGATCCTGTTCGCCTGGGCGGTGAAGGTCGCGCTGATCGAGCCCTTCGCCATCGCCTGCCTGCTGCAGGCATTCCACAAGGTCACTGACGGTCAGACACCCGACCCGGACTGGGCGGCGAAGCTGGACCAGGTGTCCGACAAGTTCCGCAGCCTCGGCGAGCGGGCGGCGGGCGCGGCGGGGTTCGGCGCGCCGAGGGCCGAGGCGGAAACCTGAGCGGCGCGGCCGCGCTGCGCCTGGCAATGCTCTGGCTGGCCCTGCTGGTCGCGGCCTGGCCCGCGGCGGCCTGCCCGGCCGCGCCGATGCCTTCGGGCGCGACCGCGGTGGTGCCTGCCCGCGGCCCCGACCAGGCGCTGTTCACGGCGGCGGTGCTGGCAGAGGTGAACCGGCTGCGCTGCGCCGAGGGTCGGCGCGCACTCGATCCCGGGCCGGGGCTGATCCGGGTCGCGGCGATCCACAGCGACTGGCAGGCCGCCGCGCGGAAGCTGTCGCACGTCTCTGCCGTGCGGGGGCAGCGCACGCTTGGCCCGCGGCTCGACGCCGCCGGAATGGCGCACCGCTTCGGCGCCGAGAACATCGCCTATCTCGAACCCTGCGGCTTGAGCTATGCCGACCTTGCCCGGCAGGTGGTCGCGATGTGGCACGGCTCGCCGGGGCACCGCCGGAACATGGCCGACGCTCGCGCGACGATGGCGGGTGCCGGTATCGCCCGCACCCGGGATGGGCGATGCGGCTATTACATGACGCTTGATCTGGCGGGCTAGCCCGAAGAAGCGGCGCAGGCCACGCGATCCGGCGTTTCGCGCGGTCACGTCCGCATCAACGCCGCACCTGTCTCGACAACTGCACCGCCAGGATTCCCAGCGCGATGACCGCGACGCCAAGCGCGTCGAGCGCGCCCATGCGCTCGCCCAGCAGGGCGGCGGCCACGGCCACCCCGAAGGGCGGCGTCAGGAAATGAAAGGTGGCGGCGCGCACCGCGCCGATCCTGCCCACCAGCAGGAACCACACCCAGGTGGCGGCGAGGCCGGGCACGAGCGTGGTATAGAGGAAAGCCAGCCCCAGCGGCCAGGTCCAGTCGACCGCCCAGGTCTCGGTCAGCGCGGCGATGGGCGCGAGCGTGGCGGCGCCGATCAGCATCTGCAGCCCGACGATCATCAGGACGTTGCCGCCCGACGAGGCGCCGCGCACCGCCATCGTGGCAACGGCCAGCGAGATCACGCCCGCGACGCACAGCATCAGGCCCACCATGTCGACCCCGGCCGAGAGCCGCGCGCCCATGATCAGCGCGACGCCCGCGACCCCGGCGATCAGCCCCGCGACCCCAAGCGGGCGAACCCGCTCTCCGAACACCAGCCAGCCGCCGAGCGCCACCAGAAGCGGCATCGTCGAGGCGACGATGGCGGCCAGCCCGGCCTCGATGGTCTGCATCGCGACGAAGTTCAGCCCAAGATAAAGCGCGTTCTGGCAGACCCCGAAAACCGCCGTCGCGACCCATTGCACCCGGGTCAGCCGCCAGCCCTGGCCCAGCCAGCGCGCCAGCCCGATGGCGATCAGCCCGGACAGCAGGAAGCGGATCGACAGGGCGGTGACCGGCGGCGCGTCGGCCACGATGATCCGCGCCGAGGTAAAGGCCGAGGCCCACATGACGGCGAACGCCACCCCCATCGCGATCGCGCGAATGTCCATGCTACAGCCTGTCCCCGGCCCGAATTCCGTCCGACCCCGATACCGCATCGGGCCGCGATGTCGAGGCCCAAGCGCCGCGCACGGCAAATCGGCCGGGCTTCAAATTCTGGCCACTTTTCGCCCCTAGGATGCCGCGGGATGTATTTTTATTGCCGCCTGCCATGAAGAAACCCGTTCGGACCCGCCCGTCACGGCCACCATCGCGACCGTGCCTCCGGCAAGGTGGCCCGGCGGCGCCGGGCGTCCGCCGCCGAAGGCGGCGCGGATGAGGCGGTTCGGGAATATCCTGATGGGCTCCGGCTCGTTCTTCGCGATCGTGGCGGTCGCGGTCTGGGCGGCGCTGAAATCCACCTATGGAGGGCACGGGGCGGATCTGCTGGCCCGCAGCTCGGGGATGCTCTCGCTGGTTCTGCCGCTGACAGCGATCGCGACCGTGGCGATGCTGTCCGGCCTGGCCTTCCGGCTGCGTTATGCCGCCGGCGCCCGGCCCGAAGACGAGGCGCGGCGCGGTTCGCTGGGCCGCTGGCTGTTCGGCCTTGGCGTGCTGATCGCGGTGCTCGGGGCCGCCGTGGCGGCGGCCAGGCTGCTGACCATGGTCTCCGGCGGCGCCGGCACGTTCGCGGGGAACCTTGCGCTGCTGCTGCTGGTGGTCAACCTCTCGGTCGCCGCGCTTCCCGGGATCGGCGTCATGCTGGTGGGCGGATTGCTGTCACGGGTCGCGCGCCGCGCCGACCAGGACGCATGAGGCCGAAAACAGACGGGCCGCCCGAAGGCGGCCCAGGGTCGAATCCGATGCGGCGGACCGTCAGGTGTTGACGCTGTCCTTCAGCGCCTTGGCGATGGTCATCTTGACCACCTTGTCGGCCTCCTTGTGGATCTGTTCGCCGGTGGCGGGGTTGCGCACCATCCGCTCGGGGCGCTCGCGGCAATAGATCTTGCCGACGCCAGGCAGGGTCACGGCGCCGCCGCCCGATACCTCGCGGGTGATCACGCTGACGATGGCGTCGAGTGCGCCGGTTGCGGATTTCTTGTCCGAACCCATCTCTTCCGCCAGGGCGGCGACAAGCTGGGTCTTGGTCATCGGTTTGGCCATGTATGATCTCCTCGTTGCTCCCGCCCTTGCGGGTTATTGGGCAAATCTAGCGGAATATATGGGTGGCACACAACTGTTTGTGTGCACTTCGCCCATGTTTTCCTGCATTTTGTGGCGATTTTTGACCGATTTACAGGAATGCGGTCTCCTCGAAGCTGCGAAGTTTCCGCGAATGGATGCGTTCCAGCGGCATTTCGCGCAAGCGCTCCATCGCGCGGATGCCGATCAGAAGGTGGTTCGCGACCTGGGTCTTGTAGAAATCGCTGGCCATCCCGGGCAGTTTCAGCTCGCCGTGCAGGGGCTTGTCCGAAACGCAGAGAAGCGTGCCGTAGGGCACCCGAAAGCGAAAGCCGTTGGCGGCGATGGTGGCGCTTTCCATGTCCAGCGCGATGGCGCGCGACTGGGACAGCCGCTGAACCGGCCCGGACTGGTCGCGCAGTTCCCAGTTCCGATTGTCGATGGTGGCCACCGTGCCGGTCCGCATGATCCGCTTCAGCTCGAATCCTTCCAGTTCCGTGACTGCCGCCACCGCCTGTTCCAGCGCGATCTGGATTTCCGCCAGCGGCGGGATCGGGGTCCAGACCGGCAGGTCGTCGTCCAGCACGTGATCCTCGCGCAGATAGGCATGCGCAAGCACGAAATCGCCGAGCCGCTGCGAGTTCCGCAGCCCCGCGCAGTGGCCGACCATCAGCCAGGCATGCGGGCGCAGCACCGCGATGTGGTCGGTCGCGGTCTTGGCGTTCGACGGGCCGACGCCGATATTGACCAGCGTGATCCCGGCATTGCCGGGGCGCTTCAGGTGATAGGTCGGCATCTGCGGCAGCTTTGCCGGCGCCGGCAACGGCCCCGATGGCGTGGTGATCTCGACATTGCCCGGCCCGACGAAGCTGTCATATCCGCTGTCCGGGTCGGCCAGCGCCTGGCGCGCGAAGGTCTCGAACACCTCGACATAGAACTGGTAGTTGGTGAACAGAACGTGGTTCTGGAAATGCTCGGGGTCGGTCGCGGTGTAGTGGCTGAGCCGCGCCAGCGAATAGTCGATCCGCTGCGCGGTAAAGGCCGCCAGCGGCGCCGCGCCGTCGGGGTAGGTGAAACCGTAGCCGTTGACGATATCGTCGTTGGTGGTCGACAGGTCCGGCACGTCGAAGACGTCGCGCAGCGTGAACCGCATCGCGCCTTCCTGCGGCACGGTGATCTGGCTGTCGCCCATCGCGAAATGCACCGGGATCGGCGTCGACGACATGCCGATGCTGACCGGCAGGCTGTGGTTGCCGACAAGAAGCCCGATCTGCTGGATCAGGTAATTCCGGAACAGGTCGGGCCGGGTGATCGTGGTGGCATAGGTGCCGGGCCCGGCGACATGGCCAAAGCTCAGCCGGCTGTCGATCTGGGAAAAGCTGGTCGTCTTCAGGCGGATCTCCGGATAATACGCGCGGAACCGGCTGCCGGGCATGTCGCCGCCCGCCGTCTCGCGGAACCGGTCGCGCAGATAGGCGGTGGCGGTGTCGTAAAGCTCGACCAGCCGGTCAACCGCCCTGGCGGGATCGCTGAACTGCTCGGGCGTCGGCGTTTCCGGCGTCAGAACCGGCAGACTGCGGTCGGCGAATGTCATGCGGTGGCCTCGAATAGATCGGTCAGTTCGAATTTGGTCACGTCGACGAGGCCGAGATCGCTGATCCTGAGTTCCGGGATCACCACCAGCGCCAGAAGCGAATGCTGCATGTAGGCGTTGTTCAGCCGGCAGCCGCAGGCCGCCATCGCCTCGACCATCGCCTGCGCCTTGGCGGCGACGTTCTGCGCCAGATCATCCGACATCAGCCCGGCCACCGGCAGTTCGACCAGTGCGATTTCGCGGCCCTCGCGCCAGACCGTCACGCCGCCCCCAACCGCGCCCAGCCGGTTCGCCGCCGCGGCCATGTCGGTGCGCGAGGTGCCGACCACGATCATGTGGTGGCTGTCATGCGCCACGGTCGAGGCCATGGCCATCGGGCCGCGATAGCCGAAGCCGTTGACGAACCCGTTGACGACCTTGCCGGTGCCCCGGTGGCGCTCGACCAGCGCGATATGGGCGATGTCCGCGGCCTCGTCGGGTTCGACCCGGCCGTCCCTTACCTCGAGTTCCGCCGTCAGCGCCTTCGTGGGCGCCTGGTTCTCGACCACGCCGATCACACGCGCCTTGACCCGGTTGGCGCCCGCGGGCGCCCCGACCGCGAAGTCGCCCGCCGTCAGCGTCTTGCCGAGATTCACCGTGGCGCGCACGTCCGCGGGCCAGTCGAGATGCGGACAGTCGACCTGCATCTCGCCGTCCAGCGCCACGGTCACGCCGCGCGCGATCACCCGGTGAACGGGCAGCGTCCGCAGATCGGCGGTCAGGATCACGTCCGCCCGCCGCCCCGGCGCGATCGAGCCCAGCTCGCGCTCGAGCCCGAAATGCGCGGCCGTGTTCACCGTTGCCATCTGCAAGGCCACCAGCGGATCGCAGCCGCAGTCGATCGCGTGGCGCACGACGCGGTTCATGTGGCCGTCATGGACCAGCGTGCCGGAATGGCAATCGTCGGTGCAAAGCACGAAGTTACGCGGGTCCAGGCCCTTCCCTGTCACGGCGGTGATCTGGCTTTCCACGTCGTACCAGGCCGAGCCGAGGCGCAGCATCGCGCGCATCCCCTGCCGCACCCGGGCAATCGCGTCGGCCTCGCAGGTGCCCTCGTGGTCGTCCGCCGGACCGCCGGCGGCATAGGCGTGAAACGCGGGCCCGAGATCGGGCGAAGCATAATGCCCGCCAACGGCCTTGCCGGCGGCCTGCGTCGCCGCGATCTCTGCCAGCATCCCGGCGTCGCCCGCCACCACGCCGGGAAAGTTCATCATCTCGCCCAGCCCGATGATTCCCGGCCAGGTCATCGCCTCGGCCACGTCCTCGGGCGTGATCTCGAACCCGGTGGTTTCCAGCCCCGGTGCCGAGGGCGCGCAGCTCGGCATCTGGGTGAAGATGTTCACCGGCTGCAAGAGCGCCTCGTCATGCATCAGCCGCACGCCGCGCAGGCCGAGGACGTTGGCGATCTCGTGCGGGTCGGTGAACATCGTCGTGGTGCCGTGCGGGATCACCGCGCGGGCGAACTCGGCGGGCGTCAGCATGCCTGACTCGATGTGCATGTGTCCGTCGCAAAGGCCGGGGATCATGAAGCGCCCCTCGGCCTCGATCACCTCGGTCCCCTCACCGATGCAATGCGCCGCGTCCGGCCCGCAATAGGCGAACCGCCCGTCGGCAATGGCGATGTCGTGGCGCTCCAGGATTTCCCGGCTTTGGACGTTGACCCATTGCCCGCCCCGGATCACCAGATCGGCCGGCGCGCGACCGGCGGCGGCGGCAATCAGGCGGGGGGCGGCTTCGGCCCATGATTTCAATGCAATCGTCATGGCGCAGTATCTCACCAGCGTTGCCCCGCCTGCAAGGGGCGCCATTCCCTTGCAGCAATCCCTGGCCGCGATCCCCGGCCGAAGCCCGGCGACAGTTGACGGCCCCGGCGCTTGCGGCCAATCAGTCGCCATGGCCGACGATCCGCTGACCCCGCTTCTGAACCTGCTCGAACTGGAACAGCTCGAGGTCAACCTCTACCGCGGCCAGGGGCATGGCGGCGAGACCGGCCGGCGCATCTTCGGCGGGCAGGTCGTGGCGCAGGCGCTGACCGCCGCCTACCGCACCGTCGAAGGCCGCGCCTGCCACAGCCTGCACAGCTATTTCCTGCGCGCCGGCGATCCGTCGATGCCGGTGATTTACGAGGTCGACCAGGCCCGCGACGGCGGCTCGTTCACCACGCGGCGGGTCACGGCGATTCAGAAGGGGCGGCAGATCTTCAACATGGCGGCCTCGTTCCACGTCGCGGAAGAGGGCTGGTCGCACTTGCACCCGATGCCTGATGCGCCCGGCCCCGAGGGCCTGCCGAGCCGCGAGGCACTGCGCGCGAAGATGGCCGACCGCGTGCCCGAACACCGGCGCGCCGACATGCTGCGCGCCTCGCCCATCGAGGTGCGCGAGATCGGCGACTACGACTTCTTCGACCCGAAGCCGTCGAGCGATGTCAACGCGCTGTGGTTCCGGCTGGTGCGCCCGATCGAGGGGCCGGCGGCGCTGCACCAGTGCCTTCTGACCTACGCCTCGGACATGTACCTGCTGGGCTCGGCGCTGCGCCCGCACGGGCAAAGCTGGTTCACCGGCCAGGTCATGACCGCAAGCCTCGATCACGCGATCTGGTTCCACGGACCGCTCGATTTCGGCGACTGGCACCTCTACGCGATGGACAGCCCCTGGTCGGGCGGCGCACGCGGCTTCAACCGCGGTTCGGTCTATGCGCGCGACGGGCGGCTGGTGGCGAGCACCGCGCAGGAGGGGCTGATCCGTCCGCTCGGATGAGCCGCTTGACAAAAGGGTGGCGCCTTTCATTCTCGCCGGATGATCCGCTGGCTGCACGATATCTGCGACGCCGCTCCCGCCGGTGCGCGCGCGATCATCGACCATGATGGCACGGAATTGAGCTATGGCGATCTGCGCGCGCAGGCGGCCGCGGCGGCAGGCGCGCTCGCCGCGCATGGCGTGCGCCCCGGCGACCGGGTGATGCTGGTGGCCGAGAACTGCGCAGCCTTCGCGGTGATGGCCTTCGCGCTCAGCCGCGCCGGCGCCTGGGTGCTGCCGGTCAACGCGCGCCACAGCGCCGAGGAACTCGACGCCGTCGCCGCCCATAGCGGCGCGCGCTGCCTGGCCTTCACGGCCGCCGCGTCGCCGGCCGCGGCCGAGCATGCGGCGCGGTGCGGCGCAGACCGCGGGATCGGCGGCACGGTGCTGACCGGTGCCGCTGGTTGCGACCCCGAGCCGGTTCCGGACGACCCCGCGGAAAGGGTGGCGGCCGTGCTTTACACCACCGGCACAACCAGCGCGCCGAAGGGCGTGATGCTGTCCCACGCGAACCTGGTCTGGAACGCGCAAAGCTCGGCCTGGCTGCGCGAACTGGTCCCCGGCGACATCGTGCTGGGGGTCCTGCCGGGCAGCCACATCTTCGGCTTTTCCTCGACCATGCTGGCGGCGTTCCATGCCGGCGCAACGGCGCGCTTCCTGCCGCGGTTCACGCCCGAGGCGGTGCTGGCCGCGCTCGCCGCGGGCGCCAGCGCGATGCCCGCCGTGCCGCAGATGTACGAGCGCATCCTGACGCATCTTCACCGCACCGGATCGGCGCTGGTCGCGCCGCGCCTGCGCTACATCTCGGCAGGCGGCGCGCCGCTCGACCCGGCCCTGAAGGCACGGACCGAGGCGGCGTTCGGCCTGCCGCTGAACAACGGCTACGGCATCACCGAATGCTCGCCCACCGTCGCCGCCACCCGGCCCGCCGCACCGCGCGGCGATGTCTCGGCGGGCCCGGCCCTGCCCGGGGTGGAGATCTGGGCCGAGAACGCGGACGCCTGCGGCGTCGGCGAACTGATCGTGCGAAGCCCCGGCGTGATGCGGGGCTATTACCGCGACACCGAAGCCACCGCCGCGGCGCTGCCCGAGCCGGGCGTGTTCCGCACCGGCGATCTGGGGCGGATCGACCCGGACGGGTCGGTGCACGTCCTCGGGCGGGTCAAGGAACTGATCATCCGTTCCGGTTTCAACGTCTATCCGCCGGAGATCGAGGCGATGCTGACCCGGCACCGGGACGTCCTGCAGGCCGCCGTCGTGCCGCGCGCGACGGGCGGCAACGAGGAAGTCCTCGCCTTCGTCATGGCACGGCCGGGCCTGACCGAAAGCGCGCTGGCCGGATGGCTGCGCGACCGGCTGGCGCCCTACAAGCAGCCGCAGCACATCCTGATCGTCGGGTCCTTCCCGACGGCCCCCACCGGCAAGGTGCTGAAACACAGGCTGGTGACGCATTTCGCCGACTTGCTGGCGGCGCGCACCGCGCCGGGCAGCGGCCGCAGGGACAACAGCGCATGAGTACGACGACCTCGCAATCGGTAAGCTACGAGATCGCCGGCCCGGTCGGCCTGATCGAGCTGAGCAATCCGCCGGTGAACGCGGCCTCGCATCACCTGCGCAAGGGCCTGCGCGACGCGGTGCTGGCGCTGAGCGCCGAACCGGGCGTCCGGGCCATCGCGATCTGGGGCGCCGCCCGCGCCTTCATCGCCGGCGCCGACATCCGCGAGTTTGGCAAGCCGATCGCGGAACCGGCCCTGCCCGAGGTCTGCACCGCGATCGAGGATTGTCCGAAGCCGGTCGTCGCGCTGATGCATGGCGCGACCCTGGGCGGCGGGCTGGAAGTGGCGATCTCGGCCCATGCCCGCGTGGCGCGGCCCGACCTTGTCACCGGATTTCCCGAGGTCACGCTGGGGGTGATCCCCGGTGCCGGCGGAACCCAGCGCGGACCGCGGCTGATCGGCATCGCCGCGACGCTCGACCTGGCGACCAGCGGCCGCCGGATCGGCGCCGACGAGGCGCTGGCGCTGGGGCTCGTGGACCGCATCGCCGAAGGCGAGCCGCGCGCGCTGGCGCTGGCCGCGGCAGAGGACGTGATCGCCGGGCGTCTCGCCACGCGGCGCACGGCGGATATCGCCGTCGCGCCCGACCCCGCGGCGCTCGAACAATGCGCCGCGGACCTGAAACGTACCCAGGGCCACCTCTTCGCGCCGCACAAGGCGGTCGAGGCGGTGGCCCTGTCGACCGGCCCGCTGGCCGACGGGCTCGCCTCCGAACGCGCCAGGTTCCTCGACTGCATCGGCACCCCGCAGCGCGCCGGGCTGATCCACGCCTTTCTTGCCGAGCGCGCCGTGGCCAAGTTCCCCGAGATGGACGCAATGCCGCGTGAAGTCGCCGCGATCGGCGTGATCGGCGGCGGCACGATGGGGTCGGGCATCGCCTCGTCAGCGCTGCTGGCGGGGCTTTGCGTGACCCTAGTCGAACAGGACGACGCGGGCCGCGACCGGGCGCGCGCGGCCATCGCGAAAATCCTCGACGGCGCGGTCCGGCGCGGCAAGCTGACCGCGGCACGCCGCACGGCGATCCTCGACGACCGGCTGATCTGCGCGGTGGATTTCGCGGCGCTGTCCGTCGCCGACCTGGTGGTCGAGGCGGCGTTCGAGGATATCGACCTGAAGCGCGCCATATTCGCCCGGCTCGACGCCGTGGCCCGGCCGGGTGCGGTGCTGGCGACCAACACATCCTATCTCGACGTCAACCTGATCGCCGCCGCCACGCGCCGGCCGCAGGACGTGCTGGGCCTGCATTTCTTCTCGCCCGCCCACGTGATGCGGCTGCTCGAGGTGGTCGTCGCGGACCGTACCGCGCCCGATGCGGTCGCCACCGGTTTCGCGCTGGCCAAGCGCCTCGGCAAGGTCGCCGTGCGCGCCGGTGTCTGCGACGGATTCATCGGCAACCGGATATTGTCGCATTACCGCAAGGCGGCGGACCACATGGTGATGGACGGCGCGTCACCCGCGCAGGTGGATGCGGCGATCCGCGGTTTCGGCTTTGCCATGGGGCCGTTCGAGGTTTCCGACCTCGCCGGGCTGGATATCGCCTGGGCCAACCGCAAGCGCCTCGCCGCGTCCCGCGATCCGGCGGAGCGCTACGCCGCCATCGCCGACAGGCTGTGCGAGCGTGGCATGTTCGGGCGGAAGACCGGCCGGGGGTACTATGTCTACGGCGACGGCGTGCCACAGCCGAACCCGGAGGCCGAAGCGATCATCGCCGGCGAACGCGCCGGGGCAGGGGTGGTTCCGCGCGACTTCGGCGCGGACGAGATCGTCGCACGCTACCTCGCCGCGATGATTTCCGAGGCGGCACGGGTGCTCGAGGACGGCATCGCGCAGCGCCCGGTCGACATCGACGCGGTCTTCCTGTTCGGCTACGGCTTTCCGCGCTGGCGCGGCGGGCCGATGCACAATGCCGACACGGTCGGCGCCGCCGAACTGGTCGCGCGGATCGAGCGGTTTGCGACGCAGGACGCAAGGTTCTGGCAAGTGCCGCCGCTTCTGCGGCGGATGGCGACGGCCGGCGGCACGTTCGCGGCGATGAACAGCGAGATCCCGGCGTTCGCGGTTCTGCCCGGCGCGGAACAAGGCCGAAGGCCGCCGCGCCATCGCCGACCCGCCCCCCGGGGCGGCGATTAGGTGAAGTCGGCGTATCGGTCTGAAGTGACGCGGGAACCGCGAGATCAAGCGCACTGATCCTGCGTCGGCTCGCCACCCTGCGGGTCGGCGATGGCGCGGCTTCGCGATGCAACGGCAATGCCCGCTCCAGGTCGTTCGCGGGCGGTGCGTCTCCGCCTATGCCCGTTCACCCGGCGTGCTGCGATTTCACGGGATCGTAGCGCAAAGCAATGGTGTTCTCCGCCCTCAATCCACCACCCTCAGCGTCAGGTTGATCCGCCCGCCGTCCTTCAGCAGCGTGGAACTGCCCGCCCGCACCCGGTCGATGCCGTGATAGGCCAGCCGCGCCGCGCCGCCCAGCACGCAGACATCGCCCGAGCGCAGCCAGACCGATTCGGTCGGCCCGCCCCGTTCCGTCCCGCCGATCCGAAAGAGCGCCTCGTCGCCCAGCGACACCGACACCACCGGCCACGAGAAATCCGCCTCGTCCCGATCCTGGTGCAGCCCCATCTTCGCGCCCGCGCCGTACCAGTTGATCAGGCAGCAGTCGGGCTGCCGCGCCAGGCCCGTCACCCCGGCCCAGACCGCCAGCACGCTTTCCGGGATCGCAGGCCAGGGCACGCCCGAGGGGTGCGCCGGCAGGTAGCGATAACCGCGACGGTCGGAAAACCAGCCATATCGCCCCGCCGAACTCATCCGCACCGACATTTTCCGGCCCCACCGCGTCTCGGGCGAAAAGAGCGGCGCCGCGGCGATCACCGCGCGCAGGTCGCCCACCATCGCCGCCTGCGCCTGCGCCGCCAGCCAGCCGCGGAACACCGCGACGCCGCAAATGGTCAGGTCCGGTTCCATCAAGCCCCCGAAAAGCCGTTACAAAGCCGCATAATTGCGCCCCGTACTCGGTTGCAGCCCAAAAGTCCCCTCCCTATATACCGCTCGAAGCCTCGCGGGGATGTGATCCCTGCGTAACCTTTGGGATCGGGGTGCGGCGCCGGAACGGGCCAGGCCCCAGAACATCGCCGAGTAGAGAGGATTTTAGGCATGGCCAAAGTCATCGGGATCGACCTGGGAACCACCAACTCTTGCGTCGCCATCATGGACGGGTCGCAGCCCCGGGTGATCGAGAACGCCGAGGGCGCGCGCACCACCCCGTCGATCGTCGGGTTCACCGACAACGAACGCCTCGTCGGCCAGCCGGCCAAGCGCCAGGCGGTCACCAACCCCGACAACACGATCTTCGCGGTCAAGCGCCTGATCGGCCGCCGCGTCGGCGATCCCGAAGTCGAGAAGGACAAGAAACTCGTCCCCTACCAGATCATCGACGGCGGCAACGGCGACGCCTGGGTCGAGGTCCGCGGCGAGAAATACTCTCCCAGCCAGATCAGCGCCTTCATCCTGCAGAAGATGAAGGAAACCGCCGAAAGCTATCTCGGTGAAAAGGTCGAGCAGGCGGTGATCACCGTGCCGGCCTATTTCAACGACGCTCAGCGCCAGGCGACCAAGGACGCGGGCAAGATCGCCGGGCTCGAGGTGCTCCGCATCATCAACGAGCCGACGGCCGCCGCGTTGGCCTACGGGCTCGACAAGAAGGAT
>JBFKQC010000029.1:0-43666 GCA_041627895.1 Rhodobacter sp. | reverse complement strand
GGCGGGCGCGGGCGCCGGGGCAGTGGCCGGGGCCGCCGCGGGGGCGGACGCGGGCGCGGGCGACGGTGCCGGCGCCGCGGCGGCAGGGGCCGGTGCGGCAGCCGCGCCGTCGCCGTCGAGCAGCAGGATCAGCGATCCCTCGGACACCTTGTCACCGGTGGCGACCTTCAATTCCCTGATCACGCCGGCGGCGGGGCTCGGCACCTCCATCGTCGCCTTGTCCGATTCGAGTTCGATCAGCGGGTCCTCCTGCGCCACGGTGTCGCCCACCGCCACGAGGATGCTGATCACCGGGACATCCGAGAAATCGCCGATGTCGGGAACTTTCACTTCGATTGCCATGTTTCTGTCTCCTCGTCCCGCGCGTCAGACCAGCCGCGGGTTCGGCTTGCCGCCGTCGATGTCGTATTTCTTGAGTGCCTTCTGCAGGTCGGCCTTGCCGACCGCGCCGTCCCGGTAAAGATCGACCATGGCCGCCGCCGCGATGTGGTTCGCGTCCACCTCGAAGAAGCGGCGCAGGTTCACGCGGCTGTCCGAGCGGCCGAAGCCGTCAGTGCCGAGAACCGTGTAGCGCCCCGGAACGAAGGCGCGGATCTGCTCGGCATAGTTCTTCATGTAGTCGGTGGCGGCGATGACCGGGCCTTTCGCCCTCGACAGCTGCTCGGTCACGTAGGGCACGCGCTCTTCGGCCAGCGGGTTCAGGCGGTTGTGCCGCGCCGCGTCCTGGCCGTCGCGGGCCAGTTCGTTGAGCGAGGTCGCAGACCAGATGTCGGCGGTGACGCCGAAGTCGTCCTTCAGCATCCCGGCGGCCTTGATCGCCTGCACCAGGATCGTGCCCGAGCCCATCAGGTTGACGTGCTTCTTGCCCGGCTTCTTGGTTTCGTGGAACCGATAGAGCCCCCGGATGATCCCGTCCTCGACGCCCATCGGCATGTCGGGATGGCTGTAATTCTCGTTCATCAGGGTCAGGTAGTAATAGACATCTTCCTGATCGCCATACATCCGCTTCAGCCCGTGCTGGACGATCACCGCCACCTCGTAGCTGAAGGTCGGGTCGTAGGTGATGCAGTTCGGGATCGTGCCGGCGAGGATATGGCTGTGGCCGTCCTCGTGCTGCAGGCCCTCGCCGTTCAGCGTCGTGCGGCCCGCGGTGCCGCCCAGCATGAAGCCGCGGCAGCGGCTGTCGCCGGCGGCCCAGGCCAGATCGCCGATCCGCTGGAACCCGAACATCGAGTAGTAGATGAAGAACGGGATCATCGGCACGCCGTGGTTCGAATAGGCCGTGGCGGCGGCGATCCAGTCGGCCATGGCGCCGGCCTCGTTGATGCCCTCCTGCAGAACCTGGCCATCGACCGATTCCTTGTAGAACATCATCTGGTCGGCGTCTTCGGGCGTGTATTTCTGGCCCTCCGGGTTGTAGATGCCGGCCGAGCGGAACAGCCCCTCCATCCCGAAGGTGCGGCTCTCGTCCGGCACGATCGGCACCACGTGCTTGCCGACGCTCTTGTCGCGCAGCAGCGTGGTCATGATGCGCACGAAGGCCATTGTGGTGGAAATCTCGCGCTCGCCGGTACCTTTCAGCTGCGCCTCGAACCGGGAAAGCTCGGGGATGTCCAGTTTCGGCGCCGAGGTGTCGCGCTTGGGGAAATCGCCGCCCAGCGCCTTACGGCGGTCGGCCAGATAGGCCTTTTGCGCGTTGTTCAGCGCGACGAAGGGCGCCTTGGGCAAGTCCTCGTCGCTGACCGGGATCTTGAAGCGGTCGCGGAACTCGCGCAGCTGGTCCTCGGCCAGTTTCTTCTGCTGGTGGGTGATGTTCTGGCCCTCGCCGGCGGTGCCCATGCCGTAGCCCTTGATCGTCTTAACCAAGAGGCAGGTCGGCGTGCCCCGGTTCTCGGTCGCCTTCTTGAAGGCAGTATAGACCTTCTCGGGATCGTGCCCACCGCGGTTCAGCGACCAGATCTGCTCGTCGGTCCAGTCGGCGACCAGTTCGGCGGTTTCGGGATACTTGCCGAAAAAGTTCTTGCGGATATAGGCGCCGTCCTTCGACTTGAAGGTCTGATAGTCGCCGTCCACGGTTTCGTCCATCAACTGGCGCAGGCGCCCCGTGGTGTCGCGTTCCAGCAGCTGGTCCCAGCCCTTGCCCCAGAGCAGCTTGATCACGTTCCAGCCGGCGCCGCGGAAATCGCCCTCGAGTTCCTGCACGATCTTGCCGTTGCCGCGCACCGGCCCGTCGAGGCGCTGGAGGTTGCAGTTGATGACAAAGATCAGGTTGTCCAGCTTTTCGCGCACCGCGAGGTCGATCGCGCCGCGGCTTTCCGGCTCGTCCATCTCGCCGTCGCCGAGGAAGCACCAGACCTTGCGGTCGGCCATGTCGATCAGGCCGCGGTTGTGCATGTATTTCATGAACCGCGCCTGGTAGATCGCCATCAGCGGCCCCAGCCCCATGCTGACGGTCGGAAACTGCCAGTAATCCGGCATCAGCCACGGATGCGGGTAAGAGCTGAGCCCGGCGCCGGCGACTTCGGAACGGAAATTCTCGAGTTGCGCCTCGGAAATCCGGCCCTCCATGAAGCTGCGCGCATAGATACCGGGGATCACGTGGCCCTGGAAGAACACCAGATCGCCGCCGTGGATCGCCGATTTCGAGCGCCAGAAGTGATTGAGGCCGACGTCGTACATCACCGCCGATGACGCGAACGACGCGATATGGCCGCCATATTCGCTCGATTCCTTGTTGCGGCGCACAACCGTGGCCATCGCGTTCCAGCGATTGATGGTGCGAATGCGCCACTCCATCTCCAGATCGCCCGGGAACTCGTACTGGTCATCGACCGGAATCGTGTTCTGGTAGGGCGTCGTCGCCGAGAACGGCAGCGTGGCGCCGGCCGCACGGGCCTTCTGCACCGCCTTGTCGAGCAGGAAATGCGCACGGTTCGCGCCGTCGCGCTCGATGACGTCTTCGATGGCGTCCTGCCATTCCTGGCTTTCGACTGGGTCGATGTCCAATTGTTCGATCGACATTCTGTATTGCTCCCGTGTCAACGGATGAAGGAAGTCCTCGGGCGATGGGCCATGGCGCGCATATCAAGTCCGGTCCGGGCGCCCGCCCGATCGCGGGGCGCCGTAGGGTAAACTGAATGCACCAGCCGGTACGGGTCTTCAAGGGTTGATATGGCCGCATTCTGATAGCGCTACCATCCCGGGCCTGCCGAAGCGCCGAGTCTGCCGACGCCTAGTCCCGCTCGATCACATAGGGCGCGTCGAACCAATGTTCCTCGAGGTTCGCGCCGTCGCCGATCCGGTCCACCACGGCGAACAGGCCCGGTGCGGCCAGCGGCGTCAGCACGCCGTGCCAGACGCCGCGATGATAGTTGACGCCCTGCCCCGGCGCGGTGAGGAAGGCCAGCGGCGTGCCGGGCCGGCCACGCGCATCGGGCGCCACGACGACCAGGAAGGGATCGCGGCCGAGCGGCAGGAATGCCTGGCTGCCGTCGGGGTGGCGTTCCACCATCTCCAGCGTCAGCGGCAGCGAAACCGTGTCGGACTGGAACACGCTGATTCCGGCGCGGCCATCGGCAAAGTCCAGCGCCGCACGGTCATGGAACCGCCGGCACCTGCCCTGGTTGATCAGCTTGTCCGGCGTGCCCGAGGGTTCGATCACGTCGCCGAAGGGCGCAAAGGCCGCCTGGGTCAGCGGCCGGGCAACGATTGTCCTGCTCATCCGCCGAACTTCTCCAGCAGCCGCAATTCGGCAATCCGCTCGACCTGGCGGCAGGCCTCGGCGAACTCGGTGGCGCGGTCGTTGCCGGCGCGGCGGCGGAACGCCTCGAGGATCGACGCCTTGGTATTGTCGCGGACGGCGATGATGAACGGAAAGCCGAACTTCGCGGTATAGGCATCGTTCAGGTCGGTAAAGGCGGCGCGCTCCTGATCCGTTAGCGCGTCGAGTCCGACCGAGGCCTGTTCGGCGGTCGACTCGGCGGTCAGCCGTTTCGCCTGGGCGAGCTTGCCGGCAAGGTCGGGATGCGCGGTCAGCACGCCGAGGCGCCGGTCTTCCGGCGCCGTGCGAAACACCCGCGCAAGCGCGGAATGCACGCCGCGGGCGGTGTCGTGGGTCGGTCCAAGCTCCAGCCCGTGCGCCGCCTCGGCGATCCACGGGCTGTGTTCGAAGATGCCGCCGAACTCGGCGACGAAGGCGTCGCGGTCCATCGCGGACGGGCGCAGCCGCTCGGCGGGGGGATGCGCCCTGGCCCAATGCTCGGCGATCTGCAGGCGGGTGGCGAACCAGACGCCGTTGTGCGACCGGAAATGCTCGATGGCACGGCGCAGCGCGGCGATGCGGCCGGGCCGCCCGATCAGCCGGCAATGCAGGCCGATCGACAGCATCTTCGGCGCGCCGGCGGCGCCCTCGGCATAAAGCGTGTCGAAGCTGTCCTTCAGCATCGCCTCGAACTGGTCGCCTGCGGTGAACCCGGCCTGGATCGCAAAGCGCATGTCGTTGCAATCCATCGTGTAGGGCACGATCAACTGGTCCCTGCCGTCGAACGTCGTCCAGTAAGGCAGGTCGTCGGCGTAGCTGTCGGCGACGTAGGCGAACTGCCCGGTCTCGGCGGCCAGCCGCACCGTGTTCATCGAGCAGCGCCCGGTATACCAGCCGCGCGGCGCCTCGCCGGTGACTTCGATGTGCAGCCGGATCGCCTCGGCGATATGTGCCCGCTCTTCGTCTTCGGACATGTCCTTGTGCTCGATCCACTTCAGGCCATGGCTGGCGATCTCCCAGCCCGCCGCCTGCATCGCGGCGACCTGTTCCGGCGCGCGCGCCAGCGCGGTGGCCACGCCGTAGACCGTGATCGGGAGATCGCCGAGCAAACGGTGCACGCGCCAGAACCCGGCCCGCGCGCCGTATTCATAGATCGATTCCATGTTCCAGTGCCGCTGCCCCGGCCAGGGCTGCGCGCCGGTGATCTCGGACAGGAACGCCTCGGACGCCGGATCGCCGTGCAGGACGTTGTTCTCGCCGCCTTCCTCGTAGTTCAGCACGATCTGTACGGCGATCTTCGCCCGGTTCGGCCAGCCGGCTGCGGGCGGCGTCGCGCCGTAGCCGGTCATGTCACGAGGATAGCGCGTCACGGATAGGGCCCCTTCTTCGGTTCGGACCCTTTTATGCCAGAACGGCGGCGATGTTTTTCAAAATGTTCCAGAAGGTGCCTTCTGCCGGGCCGGCCGCACGCGCTGCCCGGCGCCCGCAAGATCGCAGGATCGGCGCATCGGGGCATTGTTCCGTTTTTTTTGATGCTGCTTGGCATTCGAACGAGATACCGGAACAATCGCGATCCGCCTAATCTGGCGGGAAATCGGACTACGGGGAGGCGCGCGATGTATGACCTGGCGGTAATGTGGGATTGGGTGGGCTTCGCGGTGCGCTGGCTGCACGTCATTACGGCAATCGCCTGGATCGGCTCTTCGTTCTATTTCGTCGCGCTCGACCTCGGGCTGCGCAAGGCGCCCAACCTGCCGGTCGGCGCCCATGGCGAGGAATGGCAGGTCCATGGCGGCGGCTTCTACCACATCCAGAAATACCTGGTCGCCCCCGAGCACATGCCCGAGCACCTGGTCTGGTTCAAATGGGAAAGCTATTCGACCTGGCTAAGCGGTGCGGCGCTGTTGATGATCGTCTACTGGGTCGGCGGCGAATTGTACCTGCTGGACCCCACAAGGGCCGATCTGTCGCTGTGGCAGGGAATCCTGATCTCGGCCGCCTCGATCGGGGTGGGCTGGGTGCTGTACGATTTCCTCTGCAAGTCGAAGCTGGGCGACTATCCGACGGCGATGATGCTGGCGCTCTTCGTGATCATCGTCGCGATGAGCTGGGGGCTGAACCAGGTCTTCACCGGGCGCGCCGCGCTGCTGCATCTCGGCGCCTTCACGGCGACGATCATGACCGCCAACGTGTTCTTCATCATCATCCCGAACCAGCACGTCGTGGTCGAGGACCTGAAGGCCGGCCGCACCCCCGACCCGAAATTCGGTAAGATCGCAAAGCTTCGCTCGACCCACAACAATTACCTGACGCTGCCGGTCGTGTTCCTGATGCTGTCGAACCACTACCCGCTTTCCTTCGCGACCGAATACAGCTGGATCATCGCCAGCCTGGTGTTCCTGACCGGCGTCACGATCCGGCACTACTTCAACACGATGCATGCCACCGGCAAGGGCCCGCACTGGACCTGGGCGGTCACGGCGATCCTGTTCATCATCATCGCCTGGCTGTCGACCGCGCCGATGCTCGACAGTTACGAAGAGTCGGAGAACCGCGAACTTGCGCCGCACGAGCAGCGCTTCGCCGCGGCCGAGGGGTTCGACGACGCCTATGACGTGGTGCTGGGCAACTGCTCGATGTGCCACGCGCGCGAGCCGGTCTGGGATGGCCTGCTGTGGCCGCCGAAGGGCGTGGTGCTCGAGACCGAGGCGGACGTGACGCGCAACGCCGAGCAGATTTTCCTGCAGGCGGGGATCAGCCACGCGATGCCGCCGCCGAACGCGATTTCGACGATGGATGTGGAAAGCCGCGCCGCGATCGTCGCCTGGTACCGCGGCGCCACGCGCGGGGGAGAATAGGGACAGCCGATGCACCTTGGGCTCATCGGCTTCGGGAACATCGCCACCGCGCTCGCGGGCCTGCTGGCCGGGGGGCCAGTGTCGGGGGTGACCGTACTGGTGCGGCCCGAAGCAGAGGCGCGCGCCGCGGCGGCGGCCAAGGACTTGCGGTCGCCCGTGGCGATCGGGATCGTGACCTCCCCCGGGCGTCTGCTGGCCGCGGGGCCGGACGTGGTGGCCGAATGCGCCGGGCACGGCGCGGTCGAAGCGCTTGGCGCGGACATCCTGTCGGCGGGGTGCGATCTGATCGTCGCCTCGGTGGGCGCGCTGGCCGATGACGACCTGCGGCACCGCCTGGACGCCGCGGCGCGGTCCGGCGGCGGCCGGCTGATCCTGCCGTCCGGCGCGATCGGCGGGCTCGACCTGCTGACCGCCATCGCGCCGGCGGGCGGGCTGAACGTGACCTATCGCGGGATCAAGCCGCCCGCGGCATGGAAGGACACCCCGGCCGAGGACATCGTCGACCTCGACAACCTGACCGCACCGGCCCGGTTCTTCGCGGGGACAGCGCGCGAGGCCGCGCGGCTTTACCCGAAGAACGCCAATGTCGTCGCCGCGCTGGCGCTTGCGGGGGCGGGATTCGACGCGACGCGGGTCGAACTGATCGCGGATCCCGCCGCGCCGGGCAACCGGCACGCCTATGACGTGGTCTCGCCGCTTTGCCGCTACAGCGTGGACATCGCGGCGGCGGCCTCGTCGGGCAATGTGCGTACCTCGGCGACGACCGCCTACAGCATGCTCGCCGAAATTCGCCGCCTCGCCGCGGACAGGCGGCGCGACCCTGGCGAAGCCCCGCATCGCGGATAGCGCGCGGCGGGCTCGCGCCCGGGCCCGCACGAGCGGCGATTCGCCCCTGAAGCGCCCGATGTCTTGGCAATGTGTCTAGCTCTCTCACTTTTTTTATGTGTATTATTAGACTTTTATGTAAAAGTTAATTTTTAATTTGATATTTTTCCGGCATTCTCGCACGATCATCGCCGAGGATTTCAGGAGTAGGACGATGGCCGCACGCGTTCGGGTTGGGTTTCTCACGCCCTCTTCCAACACGGTGATGGAACCGAGGGTCGGCGAACTGATCGCCGGGCTTCCCGGCGTCACCGCCCATTTCGGCCGGTTCCGGGTGACGCGGATCAGCATGGAGAAGGGCGCGCTGGGGCAGTTCCAGTTCGACCCCCAGCTTGCCGCGGCCGAATTGCTGGCCGACGCAAGATGCGACGTCATCGCCTGGGGCGGGACGTCCGGGGGCTGGCTGGGCGCCGAGAACGACCGCGCGCTGTGCCGCAGGATCACCGAAAGGACCGGCATCTCGTCGACCACCTCGACGCTGGCGACACTGGACGCGTTCCGCGCCTTCGGCGCGCGGCGCTATGCCCTGGCCACGCCCTATCTGGACGAGGTGCAGCAGGCGATCTGCACGAACTTCGCCGCGCTCGGGCTGGACTGCGTGGCCGAGCGCCACCTGGACGACCCCGGCAACTTCTCGTTCGCGCAATACGACGAGGCCACGGTTCGGTCGCTGATCCGCGAGGTCGCCGCCGCCGGCCCGGATGCGGTCGCGGTCTACTGCACGAATTTCGACGGCACCCGCGTCGCCGCGGAGGTCGAGGCAGAGACCGGCATCCCGGTTCTGGACAGCATCTCGGTGACGATCTGGCACGCGCTGCGGCTGGCCGGATACGACACCTCGGCCCTGGCCGACCGGGGCCGGGTTTTCCTGTGCGAGTTGCCGGAAGGCGCGCAGCGCGGAAACGCGGCGGTCCCGGCATAGGAACGACAATCCACCCAAGTCCCATCCACAACGGAGGATCAACATGAAGACCCTGACCACACTCGCCGCGACGGCCCTGATCGCCGCGGCATCGACGGCCGGCGCCGAGAGCTATCAGCTCAAGGCGCTGGGTCAGCCGGTTGCCACCGGGCTGATCCAGAAGAACGTCGAACAGCCCTTCTTCGAGAATTTCGCCGAGCGCACCGGCATCGACGCGGCGGTCGACTACAAGCCGCTGGACGTCACCGGCATCAAGGATACCGAGCAGCTGCGCATCCTGAAGGCCGGCCTCTTCGACATCGTCTCGCTTCGCATGAGCCAGATTTCGCGCGACGAGCCGACGATCCTGGGCCTCGACCTGGTGGGGCTGAACCCCGACTACGCCACCGGGCGCGAGACGGTCGCCGCCTTCGCCGCGTTGGTGGACGCCCAGCTTCAGAAGAAGTTCAACACCAAGCTTCTGGGGGTCTGGCCGTTCGGGCCGCAGGTGCTGTTCTGCGAGCCGGAAATCGGCAAGCTGACCGATCTTCAGGGCAAGAAGGTGCGGGTCTACGACCAGAACCTCGCCAACTTCGTCTCGTCGGTCGGCGGCACGCCGGTGCCGATCGGGTTCGCCGACGTGCACCAGTCGCTGGCGCGCGGCGTCGTGGACTGCGCGATCACCGGCCCCAGCTCGGCGAACTCGGCCGGCTGGCCAGAGGTCACCAACTACATGCTGCCGGTCGCCTTCCAGCTGGCGCTGAACGGCTACGGCATCAACCTGGACACCTGGAACAAGCTCTCGGCCGAGGACCAGCAGAAGCTAGAGGGCGCCTTCGACGCGCTGGTCGAGGAAATCTGGACCTACTCGGAACAGCTCTTCGACGACGCCGTGCGCTGCAACGTGGGCCAGGACCCCTGCGAGACGGTCAAGAAATACGACCTGACGCTGGTTCCGATCACCGACGAGGACCGTGCGATCATCGAGGGCGCCGTGAACGAAATCTCGTTCCCGACCTGGGCCGAGGTCTGCGACAAGCAGAATCCGACCTGCTCGGATGACTGGAAGGCGTCGGTCGGCGCGCTGATGATGCAATGACCGATCAGACGACAGGCGGGGCCTTCCGGGCCCCGTCCGCCCCCATCGCGCAAGGCCGCACCCCGGGAGGGCTGCCGATGAACATTCTCGCCGCTTTCGCCGCCCGGCTGTTCGGGGTCGCGCTGGTCGCGCTGTCGATCTTCGTCTCGGTCGAGACGATCGCGCGCAAGCTGTTCAACTTCTCCTTCGAGGGCGCCGACGAGTTGGGCGGATACGTCCTGGCGGTCGGGTCGAGCCTGGCCTTCGTGGTCGCGCTGGTGGACCGGGCGCATATCCGGATCGACGTGCTGCACGCCCGGTTTCCAAAGCGGCTTCAGGCGCTCATGGACTGGCTTTCCATCGTCTCGATCGCGATCCTCGGGCTTTTCATCCTCTATGTCGGCCGCATCGTGATCGTGGACACGATGGCCTACGGTTCCACCGCGCCGACGCCCTGGGCGACGCCGCTGATCTGGCCGCAGGCGGCCTGGTACGGCGCGCTGTGCCTGTTCGCGCTGTCGGCGATCTACCTGGCGGTGCGCGCCACCGTCCACGTGATCAACGGGCGCCTCGACCGGGTGAGCGAAGAGTTCCACCCCAAGGGCGCGATCGAGGAACTCGAAGAGGAAATCAGTGACCTCGAGCGCCGCTAGGCGGCGCCCGTGGACGGCTGGACGGCACGGAACGCCCCGGGCGCGGCCCGGACCACAGGAGGCAATCATGGGTATCGGATCGGTTTTCGTCGGCTTTTTCGGGATGATGGGGCTGTTGCTGATGAGCTTCCCCATCGCGGTGATCATGGTGGTGCTCGGCGTGATCGGCGGCGTGTTGCTGTACGGCTGGCCGCTGTTGAACTCGATGGGCCCGGTGATCTGGGGCGTTCAGAACGAGAACATCCTGACCGCCATTCCACTGTTCATCCTGCTGGGCGAGCTGCTTTTGCGCAGCGGGATCGCCGACCGGATGTATGGCGCGCTGGCGCTGTGGCTGAACCGGCTGCCGGGCGGCCTGCTGCACACGAATATCGGCTGCTGCTCGCTGTTCGCCGCGACGTCCGGATCGTCGGTCGCCACCGCGGCGACGGTCGGCACCGTCGCCCTGCCGAACCTGAAGGCCCGCGGCTACGGGTCGCGCCAGGCGCTGGGCTCGCTCGCCGCAGGGGGCACGCTCGGCATCCTGATCCCGCCGTCGGTGAACCTTCTGATCTACGGCTCGCTGGCCAACGAATCGATCGGCCAGCTGTTCATCGCCGGGATCATTCCGGGCATTCTGCTGACGCTTCTGTTCATGGCCTATATCGCCGCGGAATCCTTCATCATTCCCGCCGCCGGCGACGGCACGCCGGAACCGCGCGCGCCGCTGTCCGAAAAGATCGCGGCGCTGCGGCACCTGGTGCCGCCGGCGATCATCTTCGCCGTGGTCATGGGCTCGATCTATTTCGGCATCGCCACGCCCACCGAATCGGCCGCCCTCGGCGTCGTCGCCGCGCTGGCCTTCGCCGCGAAGGAGGGCAAGCTGAGCCTCGAGTTCTTCGACCACTGCTTTCGCCAGACCGCCAAGACCACGGGCATGATCCTGCTGATCATCACCGCGGCCTTCATGCTGAACGTGACCCTGGCGCTGGGCGGCATCGCGCAGACCATGACCGAGTGGGTCGCCTCGTTCGGACTGTCGCCGGCGATGCTGCTGATGGCGCTGATCGTGTTCTACCTGTTCCTCGGCATGTTCATGGACGTGCTGTCGATGCAGGTGCTGACGATCCCGGTGGCGCTGCCGATCGTCACCGCCGTGGGCATCGACCCGATCTGGTTCGGCATCTTCATCGTGCTGATGTGCGAACTGGGCATGATCACGCCGCCCGTGGGCATGAACCTCTACGTGGTGCAGGGCGTGCGCACCGATGGCGGGCCGTTCCGCGACGTGGTGACCGGGGCGATCCCCTATGCGCTGATCATGGTGCTGTTCACCATGCTGCTGATCTTCGTGCCCGGGATCGTCACCTGGCTGCCCGAGACGATGAGCGGCCGCTGATCCGATGGCGGGCGGTTTCTGGAAACTCGGCGCGGCCGATCTTGCGGCCGCGTACCGCGAGGGCCGCGCCGACCCGGTGGCCGTGGTCGCGGACCTGGCGGCGCGCATCGACGCGCTGAACCCGAGGCTGAACGCCTACGTGGCGCTGTCGCAGGACCTTGCCGAGCAGGCCCGCGCCTCGCGCGAGCGCCACCGCGCCGGCCGGCCGCTGTCGCCGGTCGACGGCGTCCCGGTGGCGGTCAAGGACAACCTGCACGTCGCCGGCCTGCCGACCGCCTGGGGCGGCGCGACCTTCGACGCCGTCGCGGCAGAGGACGAGTTGCCGGTGGCCCGTCTGCGCGCCGCCGGGGCGATCCTGGTCGGCAAGACCAACACGCCGGAATTCGCGGTCGAGGGCTATACCGCGAACGCGCGGTTCGGCGTGACCCGGAATCCCTGGAACCCGGCCCTGACGCCGGGCGGGTCGTCGGGGGGATCGGTCGCCGTGGTGGCGGCGGGGCTGGCCGCGCTGGCGATCGGCACCGATGGCGGCGGCTCGACCCGGCGCCCGGCGGGGCATACCGGGCTTTACGGGCTGAAACCCGGCATCGGGCGGATCGCCCGGGCCGGCGGGCTGCCGCAGATCCTGATGGATTTCGAGGTGGTCGGCGGTTTCGCCCGCACGATCGGCGATCTCGGGCTCCTGTACGGCGTCCTGGCCGGCCCCGACCGGCGCGATCCGGCGTCGCGCAGCGTCCCCGCACCGCCCGCACCGCGGGACAGCCTGCGCATCCTGTCGGTCCCGCTGCTGGCCGACAATCCCTGCGACCCCGAAATCCTGGCCGCGACGCGCGACATGGCCCGACGGCTGGCCGATCTCGGCCATCATGTCACCGAGGGCGCGCTGCCCGTCGACCTGGGGCCGATCGACGCGTTCTGGGGAGGTTTCGCGCAGGTCGGGCTCGCACAGCTGTGCCGGGCCGTGCCCCGGATGCGGGCCAGGTCCTCGCCGCTCTACCTCGACATGGCCGACGCCGGCGCGGGCCTGCCGGCCACCGACCTCTTTGCGGCGATCGAGGCGGTGCGCGTGCTGCGGTCGGAGATGTCGCAGCTCTTTGCCGACTGGGATGCGATCCTGATGCCGTGCGCGGCGGCCCAGCCCTGGCCCGCCGAAGAGACCCACCCGGACATCATCGACGGCAGGCCGGTCGGGCCGCGCGGGCACGCGGTCTATACCGGCTGGGTCAACGCCTCGGGCCACCCCGGGCTGGCCGTGCCGGCCGGGTTCGACCGCGCCGGGATGCCCATCGGCTGCCAGTTGATCGGCGATCTCGGCGCCGAGGCTCTGCTGCTGGGACTGGCCGGGGCGCTGGCGGCCGGCGGCCCGTCCTGGCGCTGGCCCGCCCTGGCCGGGGACTCAGCCGATCCGGCACAGCTCGACTGACACCGCGCCCAGCCCCGCGACCCTGCCGCGCACGGCGATATCCGCGCTGACATAGGGCAGCCCGTTCAGCGAGCCGGTGATCACGACCTGACCGGGCTGCAACCCGCCGCAATGCGTGCCGACCATCGCTTCGAGCACAAGGAAGTTGTCGAAGGCATCGCCGCCCGGCACCGCGGCCTTGCCGTCCAGAACCACGTCGGCCCCGAGGCTCAGGAATGCCTCGACCTGCCCCACCGGCAATGCCTGCCAGTCCCTGACCGGCGCGCCCAGCACCAGCCCGCCGTTGATCTGGTTGTCGGCGAGCTTCATCGCGGGCGACGCCGGGTCCGCCAGGCGGGTGCGCACGATCTCGATCGCGGCGACGGCGGAAAGGCACTTCGCGACTGCCGCCCGACGCCCGGCAAGATCAAGCGGCGGCAACGGCGCCTCGACCCGAAAGCCGACCTCCAGCTCGATGCCGACGGGCTCGCCCGCGGGCACGTCGATGCGGGCGGGCGACTCCCCGATGTCACCCGCGAAGATCGGCGCCATGATCCGCGGCGCATCGGGCTTGTTGGCAACCTTGAAGCCGCCGACTGGGCCGAACCGGCGCGCGACCCCGGCCTGAACGCGGTACGCCTGTTCGGTCGAAAGCCCTGCCCCCTGCAGGACACCGGCGCTGAACGGCTTGCCGGTGCGCCGCGCCCCGAGCAGTCCGGATATCACGGCTGAAACTGCGTCGTCCTCAGAACTTCCTGCCATGATCTTGTTTTCTTTCAGATGGATAGACTATGTTTGATTTCATATCGATAGGCGGTTTCGATCACAAGCGGCATCGCCTAGAAAGGTGACAAGTTGAACGAATGCAAGTATTCGCCTCGCGACCGCCGGAGTAACGCCGCATGAGAACACGCAGATCGGACCACCCGCGCCGCCGGGTCGACCGCCGGGGCAAGGTTGCCATCAGCCGGGTGCCGCTGCACGAGCAGGTGGCCGAGGAAATCCGCGCCATGATCATCTCGGGCGACCTGGCGCCGGGCGAAAAGATCAGGGTCTCGGAACTTGCCGAGGAACTCGACGTCTCGCTGACGCCGATGCGCGAGGCGCTGAAGGTGCTCGACAAGGAAAACCTGGTCGCGCTGAAGACGAACCGCGGCGCGCGGGTGTCGGATATCACCGTCGAAGGCACGCGCACGGTGTTCGAAGTGGTCTCGCGGCTCGAGGCGCTGGCGGCAGAGCTTGCGGCAACGCGGATCACCGACGACGAGATGGCCGCGCTGGAAGACCTGCACGCCGAGATGGCCGGCCGCCACGAGGCCGGCGACCTGCCGGCCTATTTCGACCTGAACCGCAAGATTCACGACCTTGTGGTCGACGCCGCGCAGAACCCGGACCTGAAGCGCGTGCGCACGATCCTGTCATTCCACGTCGAACGGGCGCGGTTCCTGTCCGTCGCCACGCCCGAGCATCGCAACAAGTCGATGGCGGACCACGAGCGGATGATGGAGGCGCTGCGGCGCCGCGATGCGCGCGCGGCGCACGATGTCTGGCAGGCCCATCTGGAGCGCGCCGGAAACGAGACCTGCCGCCTGGTCGCGCTGTGGAAGAAGGGCGCCGACGCCACCGCCGCGGAATGAAAAAAGGCCGGGCGCAGGGCCCGGCCAGGTCTTCGGGAGGAACTCGTTACGCCGCGCGGTCCGCGCCACGCGCTGCGCCGCCCGCAGCGAGCAAGTCGATCGCGGCCTGCACGCCGCCCTTCCGGTGCGGGACGCCGGCGCGCGCCAGCCCGATCTCGATACCCGAGAGGGTGCCCAGCAGCATCAGGTCGTTGAAATCGCCCAGGTGTCCGATCCGGAACACCTTGTCCTGCAGCCGTCCCAGCCCGTTGCCGAGCGACATGTTCAGCTCGGTGTGGATCACGCGGCGCAGCGCGTCGGCGGAATGGCCGTCGGGCATCAGCACCGCGGTCAGTACCGGCGAATGATGTTCGGGCACCCGGCACAGGACTTCGAGTCCCCAGGCCTCGACCGCCAGGCGCGTCGCCCGGCCGTGCCGGGCATGGCGCGCGAACACGGCCGGCAGGCCCTCTTCGTGCAGCATGGCGACCGCCTCGACCAGCCCGTACAGCATGTTCGTCGCCGGCGTGTAGGGGAAATACCCCGTCCGGTTCGCCGCGATCATTTCGCCCCAGTCCCAGAACGAGCGCGGCAGGCCCGCGCCGTCCGACGCGGCCCTGGCCCTGGCGCTGACCACGTTGAAGCTGAGGCCGGGGGGCAGCATCAGGCCCTTCTGCGAGCCGCCGATGGTGACGTCGACGCCCCAGTCGTCGTGCCGGTATTCGACCGAGCCGAGCGAGGAAATCGTGTCGACCATCAGCAGCGCCGGATGCCCCGCCGCGTCGATCGCGGCGCGCACCGCGGCGATGTCCGAAGTGCACCCCGTGGAGGTTTCGTTGTGCACCACGCAGACCGCCCTGATCTCGGCGGCGGTGTCCGCCCTCAGCCGCGCCTCGATGGCCCCGGCATCGGCCGCCTGCCGCCAGTCGGTCTCGATGATCTCCGGCTCCAGCCCCAGCCGCCGCGCCAGCCGCTGCCAGAGCCACGCGAAATGGCCGGTCTCGCACATCAGCACCCGGTAGCCCGGCGACAGCGCGTTCACCAGCGCGGCCTCCCAGGCGCCGGTGCCCGAGGCGGGATAGATGATCACGTCGCCGGACGTGCCGAAGACCGATTTCAGCGCGTCGAGCGCACGCAGCCCGAGCTCGCCGAATTCGGGGCTGCGGTGGTCCATCGTCGGGTTGTCGATGGCGCGCAGCACCCGGTCGGGCACCGTGCTGGGGCCGGGAATCTGCAGGAAATGGCGTCCGGGCTTGCGCATGTCGTCGGGTCTCCAGAATCGGTTTCAGTGGTTGGGCAACAGCCTAGCGGAGTTTTGATTTTAAATCAAATTCATTATAATTAACTGTATTATCTATATTTTCCGATCCAGGTACTCCCCGCGCCTCGCCTGCCCGTCAACCTCGCCGTCCAGGACCAGTACCTTGCCGCGAAGCACGACGGTCCTTGGCCAGCCGGTCACGCGCATGCCCTCATAGGGGGTATAGTCCGATCCGTGATGCAGATCGGCCTGCGTGATCGTGCGCTCTGCGGTTGGGTCCCAGATCGCCAGATCGGCGTCGGCCCCGACCACCAGCGAGCCCTTGCGCGGGTAAAGGCCGTACAGCCGTGCCGGGGTCGTCGCGGTCAGGGCGACGAAGCGCTCGAGCGATATCCGGCCCTTGGACACGCCCTCGGAGAACAGGATCGCCAGCCGCGTCTCGATGCCGGGAATGCCGTTCGGCACCCACTTGAACGAGGTGCGCGCGCGCGGATTGTCCTTGCCGGTTCCGGCCTCGCCCCGATACCGGAACGGGGCGTGATCGGACGAGAAGATGTCGAAGGTCCCGTCGCGCAGCCCCTCCCAGATCGCCTGTTGCGTCGCCGTGTCGCGCGGCGGCGGCGAGCAGACGTACTTGGCGCCCTCGAAATCCATGTTCAACCCCTTCAGGTCGTCGCGGGTCAACGCGATGTATTGCGGGCAGGTCTCGGCATGAACCGTCAGCCCGCGCCCGCGGGCCCACTGGATCTGCTCCATCGGCTCGCGCCCCGAGACGTGGACGATCACGATCGGCACGTCGACAAGCTGGGCGTGGCTGATGGCGCGATGGGTCGCCTCGCGCTCGGCGATCTCGGAATGCGCGATGGCGTGAAAGTAGGGCTGGGTCTTGCCGGCCTGTTCGAGCTTGCGGGTCATGTGCCGGATCGCGTCGTGCCCCTCGGCATGGACCATCACCAGCGCCTCTTCGCGCCGCGCCACGTCGAACACGTCCAGCAGTTCGGCATCGGTCAGCATCAGGTCGTCATAGGTCATGAAGACCTTGAACGAGGTATAGCCGTCGCGGATCAGCGCCGGCAGCTCCTGGCCCAGGACCTGCGGCGTCGGGTCCGAGACGATCAGGTGAAACGCGACGTCCACGTGGCAGTTGCCGCGCGCCTTTTCGTGGTAGTCCAGCACCGCCTGGCGCAGCGACTTGCCCTTCTCCTGCAACGCGAAGGGCAGAACGGTCGTGGTTCCGCCCGCCGCCGCCGCCCGGGTTCCGGTGTCGAAGTCGTCGGCCATGACGGTTCCGTCGCTGGTCGGCTGCGACAGGTGAACATGCGCGTCCACCCCGCCCGGCAAGACCAGCATGCCGGAGGCGTCGAGCATCTCTGCCGCGGCGGACAGATCGGCGCCGATCTGCGCGATGCGCCCGTCCCGGATGCCGAGATCGGCGCGGTACCGGTCCGAGGCCGTCACGAGTGTTCCACCGCGGACGACGAGATCGAATTCTGGCATGGGCGAGGCTCCGGAAAGACGGGCGCCGGCGGATGCGGATACGCCGGTCTTCGCGGCAAGTTAGCCAAACTTCAATTAAAAATCAAATTTGACATAAAGCGCTATTTTAGATGGATTTCACGCTGATCTCCCTGTTGCGAATCGCGGCGCCCTGACCCTGGGCGCAGATGCCGGCACACGGGCACCCCCCCGAAACGCCGGTGCGTCCGGCATTCGTCCGCCTTCCGCGTCACGCGATCGACCGGCCGGCAACATGTCTCTGCCCGCAATTCGATTGCGACATGACCCGCCTGTCCCGTCGCCCCCGCAGGGCCGGCAAGCTCGGCTGCGAGACAGGCCCCGGCGTTAACAAATGTTGCGCCGACGCCACGCCATCTTCCGCAATGCCCCGCCTCCTGGCGTCGTTAGCGTACCCCTCGGGCGAGTCGTTGTACGGTTCCGGCATGGAACGGGTCTTGCTCGCCTTGATGTTCGCGGCCGCGCTGATCGCGGCCGGCTGGTCCCTGTCGCATCCGCACGCGACCGGCGCGTCAGGCATGGCCGAGGCGCTGACCGAGCGACCCCAGACCGCGCAGACGCCCGACGCCGCCGCCCAGCACTGGGACGGCAATTCCGAGATCCTCGAATGCGGCTCGGCGATCGCGCCCGAGCATGTCGGACCAGCGGCGATCGCGGGCGAAAGGGCATCCGTACTGCCCCGGTCGGCACCGATCGTCGAAAGCGCCTGGCCCGAGGCGGAAGCCCCCCCACCCCGCGCCTGATCCTCGTCGGAATGGAGATGCCGCAGGCATGTCCGAAAATTGTGATCGGGAGTGAGTGACATGAAGAACAGGCGGGAATTTCTGGTGGCCGGCGCGGCATTCCTGGCGGCACCGAGTGTGGTCCGGGCGCATGCAACCAAGACCTTCGTCCTGGACGAAAGACTGCAGCCAAGGATCGTGAGCGTGCGGGAACAACTGGCACCGGGGCACATCCTTGTCGTGCCCCGCCAGCACTACCTCTATCTGGTGCTGGAGCGCGGAAAGGCCATGCGCTACGGCGTCGGCGTCGGCAAGGCAGGGCTTTCGTTCAAGGGCACCGCGGTGATCGCGCGCAAGGCCAAATGGCCCTGGTGGCGGCCCACCAACAGCATGATCCGCCGCGAGCCGCAGAAATACGCGCGATTTGCCGGCGGGGTTCCGGGCGGGCCGAACAATCCGCTGGGCGCCCGCGCGCTGTATCTCTACCAGGATGGCCGCGACACCTATTACCGCATCCACGGCACCACGGACCCAAGCTCGATCGGACGCTCGGTATCGAACGGCTGCATCCGGATGCTGAACGAACACGTCGAGGATCTGTACGAGCGGGTGCCGGTCGGCAGCGTGGTGACGGTCGTCTGAGCCCGCCGGCGGGACCTGTGCGCCGCGAGTTGCCCGACGACCGGGTTTGACCGCGGCGGCGTGCCATATCGTAACGAGGGCCGCGGCTGGGGTTCTGTTTCGGTTCAGCCGGCAGCCCGTTGGTGGTGCAAACGGCGGATCCGGTCGGCCGGTCTCTCGATAGCTTCCCTCGTCTTCGGGATCGCCGCGCCTCGACCGCGGCAGACACCGCCAGGCATCCGGTCGCCCATGCCCGGCGCAGTCGGATCAGGATTGCCGATCGGCCCTGGCGGCCCCGACAGGATTCGAACCTGTGACCTACCGCTTAGGAGGCGGTTGCTCTATCCTGCTGAGCTACGGGGCCGCGCCGGGCCGAGACATACCCGGCCCCCCGGCCCAAGTCACCCGCTATTTGCCTGCCTCGCCCAACCCAGGCGCGGCGGCCGCCACCCCCGGATCGCCGCGGAACGCCGCGTCCACCGGCACCGGCAAGGCGGTGGTCTCGCCGCCGCCGGGCAGCGCGGTCCGGCGCGCCAGCACGCCGCGCGCCCGGAAATGCGGATCGGCCAGCGCCGCGTCCAGGTCGCAGACCAGCGTGCAGCAGCAATCGACGCCGGCAAGGACCTCGTGCCAATGCGCTGCCGGTTCCGCGGCGATGATCCCGGCCACCGCCGCCAGCGTCGCCGCCGGGTTCCGCGCATCGTCGCGGAATTCGTCCGCCAGCCCGATCGCGGCGCAGAAGTTCCGCCAGAACCGCTCTTCGATCGGCGCCGCCGCGACGATCCGGCCGTCGGCCGTCGGATACAGCCGGTACCGCGCCGTGCCGCCATTCAGCAGCGCCGCGCCGTTGCCGGGCGCGCGGCCCGTGGCGGCATGGTCCGCCAGCGCCCACCACGCCAGCGGAAACAGGTTGTCGGTCATCGACACGTCCAGATGCGCGCCGCGCCCGGTCCGGCGCCGCGCCTCAAGCGCCAGAAGGATGTTCATCACCGCCGGATAGGCCCCGCCCGCGATGTCGGCGATCAGCGCAGGCGGCACGACCGGCGCCGCCGCCGGCCCCATCGACAGGGCCAGCAGCCCGGTATCCGCGATGTAGTTCAGATCGTGCCCGGCAACCTGCGCCTTCGGCCCGTCCTGCCCGTAGCCGGTGACCGAGCAGTAGACCAGCCCCGGATACCGCGCCGCAAGCGCCTCGTATCCCAGCCCCAGCCGCGCCATCACCCCGGGCCGGAACTGCTCGATCAGCACGTCGGCGCGCGCCAGGTACGGCTCCAGCCGCGCCCGGTCGGCCGCGTCCTTCAGATCCAGCGCCAGACTGGTCTTGCCGCGGTTCAGCAGCGCGAAGGGCAGGCCCGCGCCGCCCTGCAACGGCGGATAATGCCGCATCTCGTCGCCGATCCCGGGGCGTTCGACCTTGATCACCTCGGCCCCGGCCTCGGCCAGGATCAGCGACGCCATCGGCCCCGGAAGAAGCGTCGAGAAATCGAGCACGACGAGCCCGTCGAGCGGCTGCATGAAGACCTCCGGCCGTGATTGCACGCGAAGCTAACCACAGCGGCCCGCGCTGCGCCATCCGGGATCGGGGGAGAAACGAGAAGGAGGGGCGAGTTTGGCCCACCGCCCCTCCTTCCGGTTCCGAAGCGACCAAGTGGGAGGACTTCGGAGAACCGCTTTCGTTAGCGGTAACATAGCCGCTCGCATTGCCTTGGACAACCCCGGTCTTTAGCGGTAACACTATAGGGTATCTCTGCACGGGACGCATGCGCCGTGACCAAGGACGCCATCGCCAACACCAACCGCCCGCTCACGCTGCGCGACGTCTCCGAGGCGTCGGGCGTCAGCGAGATGACCGTCAGCCGCGTGCTGAGAAACCGCGGCGACGTCAGCGAAGCCACCCGCACCCGGGTGCTCGAAGCCGCCAAGACGCTCGGCTACGTGCCGAACAAGATCGCCGGCGCGCTGGCCTCGCAGCGCGTCAACCTGGTGGCGGTGATCATCCCCTCGCTCGGCAACCTGGTGTTCCCCGAGGTGATGACCGGCATATCCGAAGTGCTGGACGAGACCGAGCTGCAGCCCGTCGTCGGCGTCACCAACTACCAGCCCGAGCGCGAAGAGAAGGTGCTTTATGAAATGCTCAGCTGGCGCCCCTCGGGGGTGATCATCGCCGGGCTGGAACACACCGACGCCAGCCGCGCAATGCTGCGCGCCGCGGGCATCCCGATCGTCGAGATCATGGACACAGACGGCGATCCCGTCGACGCCGTGGTCGGCATCTCGCACCGCCGCGCCGGACGCGAGACCGCGAACGCCATCGTGAGCGCCGGCTATCGCAAGATCGGGTTTCTCGGCACCAAGATGCCGCTCGACCACCGCGCGCGCAAACGCTTCGAAGGATTTACCGAGGCGCTGGCCAAGGCCGGACTGGAAGTGGCCGATCAGGAATTCTACGAAGGCGGCTCGGCGCTGGTGAAGGGCCGCGAGATGACCGCGGCGATCCTGGGCCGCACGCCGGACCTGGATTTCCTGTACTACTCCAACGACATGATCGGCGCCGGCGGGCTGCTCTACTGTCTCGACAAGGGGATAGAGGTGCCGCGCCAGGTGGGTCTGGCGGGCTTCAACGGGCTGCGCCTGCTCGACGGGCTGCCGAAAAAGCTGGCGACCATGGACGCGTGCCGCGCCGACATCGGGCGCGAAGCGGCGCGGATCATCGCCGAACGCGCCGGGCAGGACAGCGCCGGCGGCGAGCGGGTCGTGCTGACCCCGCAACTCCAGCTTGGCGACACGCTCAAGCGATGAGCCCCGTGCGCGCGCGGCGCGATGGACATTCCGGCGCGCACCATGTTTAAGCCGGTGCCACACCGCGCGGGCTGGGCCGCGCGCCGAAGAGGCCCGTCATGACATCGGTTTCCATCGTCGTCCCGATGCGGAACGAGGCAGACAACATCGCGCCGCTGATCGACGGCATCGCCGCGGCCTGCGCGGCGCTCGACGGCTACGAGATCATCGTGGTCGACGACGGCTCGACCGACGACACCGCCGCCCGCGCGCGGGATCTTGCCCGCGACCACCCGGCGCTGCGGCTCGTCCGCCACGACCGCTCGGGCGGGCAAAGCGCCGCGGTGCACAGCGGCGTGCAGGCGGCCCGCGGCGCCGTCGTCTGCACCCTCGACGGCGACGGCCAGAACCCGCCCGGCGAGCTGCCGAAGCTCTGGCAGCCCCTGCTCGACGACGTCACCGGGCGGCTCGGGCTCGTTGCCGGCCAGCGCGTCGGGCGCAAGGACACTCTGTCGAAACGCCTCGCCTCGCGGTTCGCCAACGGGCTGCGCTCGTGGCTGCTGAGCGACGGCACCCGCGACACCGGCTGCGGGCTGAAGGGGTTCCGCCGCGACGCCTTCCTTCGGCTGCCTTATTTCGACCACATGCACCGCTACCTGCCCGCGCTGTTCCGGCGCGACGGCTGGCAGATCGCGCTGGTCGACGTCGCGCACCGCGAGCGCCGGGCGGGCCGGTCGAACTATTCCAACCTGCAGCGCGGGCTGGTCGGCATCTATGACCTGATCGGCGTCGCGTGGCTGATCCGCCGCCGGAAAAAGGCGGCCCCCAGGGAAGAGGGCGGCGCGACATGACCGAGACGGTGTTCGCCTGGCTCAACGTGCAAAGCTGGGTCGAGTTCTGGTGGGTGCTGTTCGGGCTCGCCGGGCAACTTCTGTTCATGTGCCGCTTCCTGGTGCAGTGGATCGCCTCGGAACGCCAGAAGCGGTCGGTGATGCCGATCGCGTTCTGGTATTTCTCGATCGGCGGGGGCGTGATCCTGTTCGCCTATGCCTGCTACCGCGCCGACCCGGTGTTCATCCTCGGCCAGTCGGTGGGGCTGTTCATCTATTCCCGCAATCTCTGGCTGATCCATGCCGAGCGCCGCCGCTCGCAGTCCTGACGCCGCGGCGTCCCGGGGCTGGCTTGCGCCCGCGCTGCTGGGCGTGGCGGCGATCACCGCGGCGCGGGTGATCCTGCTGGCGTTCAACCGCACCGACCTCTTCGTCGACGAGGCGCAATACTGGCTCTGGGGGCAGGAACTGGCCTTCGGCTACTATTCCAAGCCGCCGATGATCGGCTGGGTGATCCGCGCCGCGACCGAGATCGGGTCCGACGCGCCGTTCTGGGTACGGCTGCCGGCGCCGCTGTTCCACGCCGCGACCGCGCTGGTCCTCGCGGCGATCGCGGCCCGGGCCTTTGGCGCGCGCGCCGCGGTCCTGACGGCGCTGGCCTATGCGACGCTGCCGATGGTCGCCGTGGGCAGCCTGCTGATCTCGACCGACACCGTCATGTTCCCGTTCCTCGCCGCCGCGCTGGCAGGCTGGCTGCGGCTGACGGATCGCCGCGAAACATGGGTCGCGCTGCTGACCGGGCTGGCGCTGGGCCTCGCCTTCCTGTCGAAATACGCCGCGGTCTACTACCTGATCTGCGCCGGGCTCGCCGCGGCGCTGGTGCCCGCCGCGCGGCCCGGCTGGCGTGCCGCCGCGCTGGTGCTGGCGGCCTTCGCGGCGACGATCTCGCCCAACGTGATCTGGAACCTGGCCAACGGGCTGACGACCGTGCAGCACACGCTCGACAACGCCGACTGGGTGCGCGACCCCGCCGCCCGCGCCGGGCTGAACCCGGCCGGCCTCGGCGAATTCCTCGCCGCGCAGTTCGCCGTCTTCGGCCCGGTCACGTTCGCCGCGCTGCTCGCCGCCGCCGCGACCTGGCACCGGCGCGGGACGCAGGTGCGCGTCGCGGTCCTCTTCGCCCTGCCGATCCTCGCCATCGTGTCGGTCCAGGCGCTGTTGTCGCAGGCCTATGCCAACTGGGCCGCCTCGGCCTATCTCGCGGGGACGCTCGCCGCGGTGCCGCTGCTCGCCCGGCACCGGGTGTGGCTGATCCTCTGCTTCGCCGTCAACGGCGCGGCCTCGCTGATATTCCCGCTCGCCGCCACCGTCGCCGACACGCTCACGCTCGGCCGCGACCGGCCGCTGCTGGAACGCTACATCGGCCGCACCGCGATGACCGAGGCGATCCTCGCCGCCGCCGATGCAGAGGGCCTGGGCACCATCCTCGCCACCGACCGCGACATCCTGGCCGATCTCTTCTACACCGCCCGCGACCGCCCGGTGCGGCTCTTCGCCCTGCCCCCGGCCGGCCGCGCGCCGCATCACTACGCGCTGCGCTATCCCTACGCGCGGCAATCGGGCGACATCCTGATCGTGGTGCGTGCGGGCGACCCGGTGCCCTGCGCGGCGCGCGCGGCGAAACTGTCCGAAATCGCGCCCGCCTCGGGCGCCTATCGCCGCCATCCGCAGTCGCTGTTCCGCGCGCCCGGCGACTGCCTGGACTGACCCGGTCCTGCTTCTCGCCAGAACTACGCGAGGCCCGGCCCGCGCCGCCGGGGTCCGTCCTAGGCAGGCTCGCGCTGGTCCAGCATCCCGCAAAGCCCCGCGTTGCCCTCGACCAGCGAGTCCAGCCGGATCCCGTCGAGATGCGCATAGAACGCCTCGACCGCACAGCCGATGCCGTCCCGCAGCCGGCAGACCGGCAGCAGCGGACAGGTGTTCTCGCCGGAAAAGCATTCGGCGACGGGCACGTCGGCCTCGAAGCGGCGGAACACCTCGCCGATCGAGATCTCCGCCGGATCGCGCGCCAGGCGCAGCCCGCCATTGCGGCCGCGGATCGTGTCGAGATAACCGAAATGGCCAAGCTGGTTGACGACGTGGCCGAGATGGTTCTCGGACGAATTGCATCCCCTGGCGATCTGCGCCTTGGTGACGTTCCGGCCGCGGTTGACGGCGCAGAACATCAGGACCCGCATCGCGAGGTTCGTCCGCTTGGTGATCCGCATGACGGTTGTCCTCCTGTCGGGCGCGAATGCTGCCTCTCCCATATAGCAATTCCGGCGGGGCACCGGATTGATCCAGATCAGGAAGCGCTTCGCGCCTTCGGGCGGGCGGGCGTGCGGGCGGGGCACGCCCGAAGGCGCGAGGCGCGGACGGGCGGCGTCGCAGTCCGCTCACCCCGGCGCGGACAGCGGCCGAAGGCCGCCGCGCCAGCGCCGACCCGCCCCCTAGGGGCGGCGCTGGCGCGGCTTCGCATTCCGTGGCGAACCTCGGTTCCAGCCCCGATCAGACCCGCCTTCACCGAAGCGCGCCGCCAAAGCCGCCCTCGCCTCAGTCGCGGATCGGCAGCGCCCGGCGGATCGCGCGGTCCTGCTCGGCGGTCAGGTATTCCGGCCGGTGTGTGTCGAGGATCGCGCGGGCCCGCTCGCGCGCCCGGTCCCAGGCCTGCCGCGCCCCGGCGGTTTCCCAGGCGCGCGGCGTCTCGCGGTCGGCGAGCGAGGGATAGAAATAGTCGCGCTCCATCGCCGCCATCGTGTCGGCCCCGCCGAGGAAATGCCCCGCCCCCATCACCGCGTCGCGGATCGCGCCGAAATCCAGCGTCCCGGGCGTCACCTCGACGCCCCTGAGAACCCGGTAGACATGGCCCAGCATCTCGTCGTCCAGCACGAAGGCCTCGAACGAGGCGCCAAGCAGCGAGGCCGTCATGCCGGCGCTCTCGTAGATCACGTTGCCGCCGGCCAGCCCGGCGGCCAGCGCCGTCAGCGCCTTTTCGGCGCCGTATTGCGCGTCGATCGCCTTGGCGTCGGTCATCGAGCAGGCCACGCCCGATGGCAGCCCCAGCCAGTTCGAAAGCTGCGCCGATGCGGCGTTCAGCACCGCGATCTCGCCGCCGCCCCCGGCAAACGCCCCGGTCCTCAGATCGATCACCAGCGGCCAGTTGGAAAACACCATCGGGTGCCCGGGCCTGATCACGTGGACCATCGCCAGGCTCGCCAGCGTCTCGGCCAGCGACTGCGCCAGGAACCCCGCCAGCGTCGCCGGCGCGGTGGCGCCGGACTGCGCCGCGGTGATCAGCGAAACCGGGATGTTGTGGTCCAGACAGGCGAACGTCACGTCGACCGCGTCCTCGCCGAACCGCATCGGCGAGATCACCGGCGAGATATGCGCCTTGAGGCTGGGCCGGGCGGCAAAGGCGCCCGGGCCGCCGGCGGCGATGTCGAGCATGGCCACGATGGGTGCTACGTGCTCGGCCAGCGTAAAGGCGGTGGCCACCGGGCGGGTGGTGTTGCGGATCAGCGCATAGGCCGTGTTGACATCCATCTCGAACGGGTCGGCGATGTCGGTCGCGATGCAGCAGCGGGTGAACCAGCTTACGTTGGTCAGCGCGTCCTGCAGCCGGGTGAAGTCGTGCAGGTCCTGCAGCGTCGAGGGCCGGTATCGCCCGGTTTCGAGGTCCAGCACCTGCACCGCCGCGCCGCCGGTGCCGAAATGCACCGCCTCGCCGCCGACCTCGATGCTGCGCGCCGGATCGCGGCCATGCAGCGGAAAGCGTTTCGCGGCGCAACGGACGGCGTCCTGCACCAGCGCCCCGGGCAGCATCACCCGCCCGCCCCGCGCCTCGGCCCCCGCGGCCAGGAACAGATCGGCCAGCCGGCCCGGCACCGCGCCAAGCCCCAGCTCGGCCAGCAGCCTGAGCGCCATGGCGAAGATCGCCTGACAGTCCGGCTCGGTCAGCGGCTGGTACCGGCCACCGCGCTGGCCGGGCGGACACGGGTTGACGGCGGGTGGCGCTGCCCGCCGGGCCACCCGCGCCCGGCGCCCGCCGCCCTTGCGGCCGCCACCCAACTCAGGCCCGTCCCGTCGAGATTCGCAAAGCCATTTTTCGCCTTTTCTGAAAGTGTTAGCCGGCGTCATCGGAACCTTGACCGCAAGCCTAATTTACTCCGAAGTGGCCCGTAAAGAGGGAGGAAGGGGCATGAGATCCACCACCCGCGCGGTCGTGATCGGTGGCGGCATCGCCGGATGCTCGACGCTTTACCACCTGACACAGGAGGGCTGGGCCGACGTGGTGCTGCTGGAACGCGACGAGTTGACCAGCGGCACCACCTGGCATTCCGCCGCGCAGGTCACGAATTTCGGCATGACCCAGACCATGGTCGGCCTCAAGTCGCATTCCATCGCGCTGTACCGCGAGTTGCGCGACGATCCCGACTATCCGGTGGGCTACAATTACGGCGATGGCGGGATCAGGCTGGCGAATGACGAGCGGGTGATGGAGGGCTACCGCCATTTTGCCTCGATGGCGCGCGGCATGGGCGTCGAGTACGAGGTGATCGACGCCGCCGAATGCGCCCGGCGGCACCCGCTGATCTCGACCGAGAACCTGCTCGGCGGGCTATGGGACCCGCATGACGGGCATATCGACCCCGCGCAGCTTTGCGCCGCGCTGACGCGGCGGGCGCGCCAGGCCGGGGCCGAGGTTTGCCGCAAGACGCCGGTGACGGGGTTGACCCAGCACCGCGACCACGCGTGGACGGTGCACACCGAACAGGGGGACATCGACTGCGAGGTGGTGGTCAACGCGGGCGGCTACCGCGTCAACGAGGTCGCGGCGATGATGGGGGTGCAGCATCCCGTCGCCTCGATGGAGCACCAGTATTTCCTGACCGAGCCGATCCCCGCGATCGCCGAGGCCGGGCACCGGATGCCGCTCTTGCGCTGCCCGATCAGCGACTATTATTGCCGGCAGGAAAAGCAGGGGCTGCTGCTGGGGTTCTACGAGCAGGATTGCCGCACCTGGGGCATGGACGGGATCGACCCGAATTTCTCGATGTCGCTCTGCCCCGACGACCTGGACCGGGTCGCCGACGTGCTGGAGGGCGCGATCGCGCGGATGCCGGTGCTGGCCGAGACCGGGGTTCACACCATCATCAACGGCCCGATCACCTACACGATCGACGGCGCGCCGCTGGTCGGCCCGGTGCCGGGCAAGCGCAACGCCTATTGCATCGTCGGGCTGCGCGCCGGGCTCGGCGAGGGCGGCGGGCATGGCTGGCTCCTGGCGCAGATCATCGCCCATGGCGAGGCCTGCTATGACACCTGGGGCCTCGACCCGCGGCGGTTCACCGCGCACGGGAATGTCGAGCTAACGGCGCTGAAGGCGGTGGAGGATTACCGCAACGAATTCCGGTTCCATTTCCCGCACGAGCACCGCCCGGCGGGCCGTCCGGTCAAGACCACGCCGCTGACGCCGGTCCTGGCCGCCGAGGGGGCCGCATTCGCCGTTGTGAACGGCTGGGAGCGCGCGGATTACTTCAAGCCCGCGCCGGAATTCCGGGAAACCCATTCGTTCCGCTTCACCGAAGCCTTCGACGTGGTGGCCGGCGAGGTCGGGGCGGTGCAGGCCGGCGTCGGGCTGGCAGAGGTCAACGGCTTCAACCGGATCGAGATCGCCGGGCCGGGGGCGCGGGAGTTCCTGGACGGGATGTTCTGCGGGCGGGTGACGCGCAGGCCGGGGCGCGTGGGGCTCGGCTATCTGCTGAACGCGCAGGGCTGCCTCAAGGCCGAGATGACGGTGGCGAACCTGCCCGACGGGCGGATCTGGCTGGGCTCGGCGGCGGCGGCGGAGTGGCACGACCGCGACTGGCTGGCGGCCCACGCGCCCGAGGGCGTTTCGCTGCGGTCGCTGACCGATCACTGGACCATCCTGGTGCTGGCCGGGCCGAAGTCGCGCGACGTGATGCGGGCGGTCAGCCGGGCCGACTGGTCGGCCGCGGCGTTCCCCTGGCTGTCGGTGCGCGCCTGCTTTGTCGGCATCGCCCCGGCGGTGGTGATGGCGGTCAGCTTCTCGGGCGAACTGGCCTATGAAATCCACGTTCCGAACGCGCAGCTTCAAGGCGCCTGGCAGGCCCTGCGCGAGGCCGGCGCGGCGCACGGGCTGCGGCTGTTCGGGGCGCGGGCCGTCGACTCGATGCGGCTGGAAAAGGGATACCTGCACTGGAAGGCGGATATCCTGACCGAGTTCGACCCGTTCGAGACCGGGCTCGACCGCTTCGTCGACCTGTCGAAGGATTTCCTCGGCAAGCTGGCGCTGCTGGAGCGGCGGGCGCGGGGGCCGCGGCGCCGGCTGGTGACGCTGGCGCTCGACGACCGCGAGGCACCGGCGCATCCGGGCGCGTCGGTGATGCTGGACGGCCGGGTCGCCGGCACCGTGACCTCGGGCGACTGGGGGCACCGGGTGGGGCGGAACCTGGCCTATGCCTTCGTGGCGCCCGACCTGGCGGCGGAGGGCACCGAACTGGCCGTCGACGTGATCGGGCGCGCGGTTCGCGCCACGGTCGCGGCGCGCTGCCTTTACGATCCGGACGGCGCCCACGTCCGCGCCTGATGCCGCGGTGCGGAATGTTTCGCATGCGAAACAAATGACCGTACGGTCAAATATTTACACTTGTTATCAGATGGTTAATCCAGCCACCCTCCGAGTACCGCGACAGCGGGCGCCGGGGCGGCGCGCATCAGGTCGCGTCGCGCTGGAAGATCCAGTCGTGGTCGGGATGGTTCCTGAACCGCCACTTGCGGAGCGGCCCGGCCATGACGTTGAGATAGTACATCTCGTAGCCGTAGGGCGCGCCGCAGGGATGGTGGCCCTTCGGCACCAGCACCACGTCGCCGTCCGACACCGCCATGACCTCGTCGAGCGACCCGTCCTCGGTCCAGACCCGTTGCAGGCCATAGCCCTGCGCCGGGTTCAGCCGGTGGTAATAGGTCTCTTCGAGATAGGTCATGTTCGGATAGTCGTCCTCGTCGTGGCGGTGCGGCGGGTAGGACGACCAGTGGCCGGCCGGCGTGAACACCTCGGTCACCAGCAGCGAATCGGCGACGTCGCGGTTTTCCATCGCGATGTTGTTGATGTAGCGCGTGTTGGTGCCCTTGCCGCGTTCTTCCAGCGCGATGCCCGCGGGGCCGATCACCTGCGCGGGATGCCCGCCCCGGCCGGGTGCGGTACAGACCGCGAGGGTGCAGCCGGTGGTCGCGGTGGCCGACCAGTCGGAATTGTTCGGCACGTAGACGCAATGCGGCGGGGTCTTCTCGAACACGTCCATCCGCTCGCCCAGCTCGCCGAAGCTTCGCTCGCCGGCGCCGATCTCGGCCTTGCCCTCGACCAGCACCAGGATCGCCTCGGTATCGCCGGTGGGCTCGGCCACGGTTTCGCCCGGCGTCAGCCGGTACAGTCCAAAGCCGACATAGCCCCAGCCCGCGCGTTCGGGCGTAATGTCGTGCACCTTGCCGGTTTCGGCAACGGGCCTGCGAAGCAGAGGGGTCATGACTTGTCTCCCTTGTCCGGGTCGAAGACCACGAAGAACTGGTGGAACAGGTAGATGCCGGCGGCGCCGAACAGGATTGCCCAGAACACGTTGCCGCCCGCCAGCTCGAACAGCGCCCAGCCGAGGCAGAGCGCCACGATCGCGCCGCGCAGCCAGAGCGGCCGGAACACCGGCGACTGGACGTCGAAGTAGTTTCGGCGCCGGCTCATCGCGCGTTGCGGGCGGCGAGCGCCCTTTCATAGGCCTTGCGCGCGGTCTGCACCTCGCTGCGCTCGCTCACTTCGGGGACGGCGACCTCCCACCAGTGCCCGCCCTCGGCGGTCGAGGGGTAGGGGTCGGTGTCGATCACCACGACATAGGGTCCGCTGACCTCGGCGCGTTTCGCCAGCGCGGCCTCGAGCTCGTCGATCGACGAGACCTTCAGCGAGGTCGCGCCCAGCGACGCGGCATGCGCGGCAAAGTCGATGTGGCTGGGTGTCTCGTGCACCGCGTGGTCCAGCAGGTTGTTGAACTCGGCCCCGCCGGTGCCCATCTGCAGCCGGTTGATGCAGCCGAAGCCGCGGTTGTCGGTGACGACCACGGTGAACTCGATGCCCATCATCGCCGCGGTGGCCAGTTCCGAGTTCAGCATCAGGTAGGTGCCGTCGCCGGTAAAGCAGATCACATCCGCGGAGGGCTCGGCCAGCTTGATGCCCATGGCGCCGGCGATCTCGTAGCCCATGCAGGAAAAGCCGTATTCCATGTGATAGGACATCGGGCGCCCGGCCTTCCACAGCTTGTGCAACTCGCCCGGCATCGTGCCGGCGGCGCACATCACGACGGTGTTCTCGTTCGCGGCGCGCTGCACCGCGCCGATCACCTGCATGTCGGTCGGCAGCGCGTTGCCGTCGCCGCCGGGCGCGTCGGTCAGCGGGTCGACGCTGGCGAACCAGTCGGCCTTGACGGATGCCGCGGGCGGGGTGGCGCGCCAGTCGCCCAGCGCGGCCGTCAGCGCCGCCAGCCCGGTGCGGGCGTCCGACTGCAGCGGCATCGCGCCGTGCTTGACGGTGTCGTAGGCCTGCACGTTCAGCGAGATCAGCCGCCGGTCGGGGTTCTTGAACAGATCCCACGACCCGGTGGTGAAGTCCTGGAACCGCGTGCCAACGCCCAGCACGACATCCGCCGCGGCGCAGACCGCGTTGGCCGAGGCGGCGCCGGTGACGCCCACCGGGCCGAGGTTCAGCGGGTGGTCCCAGGGCAGGGCGGACTTGCCGGCCTGGGTTTCGACCACGGGAACCCCGTGCCGTTCGGCGAAGGCGACCAGATCGGCCTCGGCGTCGGAGTAATGCACGCCCCCGCCGGCGACGATCACCGGCCTGGCGGCCTTGCCGAGGACCGCCGCGGCGGCGGCGACCTCGGCCTCGTCGGGCCGGATCCGGCGGGCGGGCCAGACCCTTTCGTCGAAGAACTTCGCCGGCCAGTCATAGGCGTGGGCCTGGATGTCCTGACAGAACGCCAGCGTCACCGGGCCGCACTCGGCCGGGTCGGTCATCACGCGCATCGCGCGCGGCAGCGCGGTCAGCAGCTGCTCGGGCCGCGTGATGCGGTCGAAATAGCGGCTGACGGGCTTGAAGCAGTCGTTGGCGCTGACCGTGCCGTCGGCGAAATCCTCGATCTGCTGCAGCACCGGGTCGGGGCCGCGCGTGGCGAAGACGTCGCCCGGCACCAGCAGCACCGGCAGGCGGTTCACGTGCGCCAGCGCGGCGGCGGTGACCATGTTGGTCGCGCCCGGCCCGATCGACGAGGTCGCCATCATCGCGCGCCTGCGCTTGAGCTGCTTGGCATAGGCGATTGCGGCATGGGCCATCGACTGCTCGTTGTGGCCGCGATAGGTCGGCAGCCGGTCGCGGATGCTGTACAGCGCCTCGCCCAGGCCGGCGACGTTGCCATGCCCGAAGATCGCCCAGCATCCGGCGATGAACGGCTCGCCGTCCTCGGTCATCTGGTTGGCCAGGTAGTGGACCATGGCCTGGGCGGCGGTCAGGCGGATTGTGGTCATCGCGGGTCTCCGGTCATGCGGTCGAATGTCGTGGGAAAGGCGCCGGTCAGCGAATTGGCGACGGTGCTGGCGGCGGCGGCGGTCTCGAATATGCGCTGCAGGACGTGCTCGTCGTTGCCGGCAAGCCGCGCGGTCACATGGGCGCGCACGACGCGGGGCGGGTTGCCGGCAAGCTCGATATCGGCCTCGACCGTTTCGACGCGGACCGCGGCGCCCGCGGCGTCGGCGACATAGTGCAGATCGTTCCAGAAGCAGCCGCCGAGCGCGGCGGCAAGCAGGTCGCCGCCGCTGCAGCCCAGCCCCAGGCCGCCGGCCCTGCCGCGCGGCCTGTCGGCGACCAGCGTCCTGCCGCCGTCGCTGCGCCCGAGACCGGCGGCGGTTTCGGCGATGGCGGCATAGCGGAACCGGACATGCGTGCTCATGCGACGGTCCTTCCGGCTTCGGCGCGGGCGGCGTCCCAGGTTGCGGCCAGCGCGGCGAATCTTTCGGCCATCTGCGTCACCGCCTCGTCGTCGCTCATCTCGCCCTTCATCCAGGCCCTCGCGGCATCGCCGAAAATCGTCCGGCCGACGGCGAAGCCCCGGACCAGGTCGTGCCGCGCGGCCGCCGCGAAACTGGCATATAGCTCGTCGGCCGGCGCGTCGAGGCCGAGCACGACGATGCCGCGGGTGTTCGGGTCGTTGCGGGTGATCGCCTCGCAGGCGGCGGTCCAGGCGGCCTGCGTCCGGAACGGCTCGAGCTTCCACCAGTCGGGACAGACGCCGATGTCATAGAACCGCTGGATCATTGCGGGCGTGGTGGCGTCGTCGACGGGCCCGACCTTGGAGGGGATCACTTCCAGCAGGAATTCCAGCCGGTTGCGCCGCGCCGCGGTGAACAGCCGCAGCACCGCGGCCTCCTGCGCGGCTTGGGTCGCATCGTCGTCGCCGGGGTGGCAGAAGCACAGACACTTGACCACGTGTTCGAGCGGCCATTCCCTCAGCCCGCCGCAATCGGGGCCAAGCTCGGGCTCGAACTCGAGCGGGCGCGAGCCCGGCCACTCGACCGGCCGCCCGATCCAGAGCCCGCTGCCGGCGGCGCGGTACAGCGCGTCGCGCCCCAGCCGGCGGTCGCAGAGGATGCCGTAGCCCGGCCGCCCGGCCGCGACCCGGTGCGCGGCGTCGAGGCAAAGCTGCTTGAACGCGCCGATCCTGGCGGGCGTCGCGCCGTCCATCTCTTCGAGCTGCAGCCGGTGGTCGAAGGCGAAGACCCGCAGCCCGGGCCAGTCGCCCCTGCGGGTGGTCGCCCAGTGCACCTGTTCCAGCTGGGCATCCTTGCGCAGCGCCGGGACCCGGACGCCGCGATCGAGGAAGAACTGCAGCTCTTGCCAGCTGGGATAGGCCGGGGTGCAGCCGTGCCGGCTGACGGCGAAGGCGCCGCAGGCATTGGCGTAGGTCAGCGCGGTGGGCCAGTCCTCGCCATCAAGCCAGCCTTTCAGTAGCCCGCTCATGAACCCGTCGCCGGCGCCGAGCACGTTGAACACCTCGATCGGAAAGCCCGGGCCGCTTTCGCCCTGGTCCAGGCTGTCGGGAATCCCGCCGGCAAACGCCGCGGCGCCCATCGGGCCGCGCTTGCACACGAGAGTCGCGCCGCTGACCGCGCGCACCGCGCGCAGCGCCGCGATCGTGTCGGTCGAGCCGCCGGCGATGTGGAACTCCTCTTCGGTGCCGACGATCAGGTCGAACAGATGCAGCGTCGACTGCAGCTTGGCCGTCACCTTTTCGCTTTCGACGAACCGGCTTTCGCCCTCGCCGTGACCCGCCACGCCCCAAAGGTTCGGACGATAGTCGATGTCCAGCGCGGTCTGGATCCCGGCCGCGCGCGCCACCTCCAGCGCCTTGATCGTCGCGGCCTCGACCTGCGGGTGGCTCAGATGCGTGCCGGTCGCCACGACCGCGCGGGCGCGGCGGATGAAGCCCTCGTCGATGTCGTCCACCGTCAGCCCCATGTCGGCGCAGTTCTCGCGGTAGAAGATCAGCGGAAACTGTTCCTGGTCGCGGATCCCCAGCAGCACCAGCGCGGTCAGCCGCGCGGGGTCGACCTTGACGCCCTCGGTGTTCACACCCTCGCGCGCCAGTTCCTCGGTGATGAACCGGCCCATATGCTCGTCGCCGACCCCGGTGATCACCGCCGATTTCAGCCCCAGCCGCGCCGTGCCGCAGGCGATGTTCGTCGGCGAGCCGCCGATATACTTCTCGAACGATCCCATATCCTCGAGCCGCCCGCCGACCTGCGCCCCGTAGAGGTCGACCGACGAGCGCCCGATCGTGATCAGATCGAGATCCTTCATTCCATGACCTCCGACACCCTGACTGCGCGGCCCTCGGCGACCGAGATATTGGCCGCGTCGGCCAGCGCCAGGGCCAGCATGCCGTCGCGCCCGGTGGTGGGCACCGGCGCGCCGTTCTCGACCGCGTCGACGAAGGCGGCGATCTCGGCCTTGTAGGCGGGCATGTAGCGTTCCAGGAAGAAGTTCACCAGCGGCGGGCGGACATAGCCGTCCTTGCCCGCGATCACCACGTTCGCCTCGTGCACGTTCTCGGCCGCGACCGAACCGTCCGAGCCGTGCACCTCGATCCGCTGGTCGTAGCCGTAGGTTGCCCGGCGCGAGTTGGTGATGGTCGCCTGCTTGCCGCTTGGGGTGGTGAGGATCACGTTGACGCTGTCGAAATCGCCGGCCTTGCCGATCTCGGGATCGACCAGCACCGAGCCGGCCGCCAGCACGGTTTCGACCTCTTCGCCCAGAAGCCAGCGCGCCACGTCGAAGTCGTGGATCGTCATGTCGCGGAAGATGCCGCCCGAGCGCTCGATATAGGACACCGGCGGCGGGCCCGGGTCGCGGCTGGTGATCGTCACCATCTCGACCGCGCCGATCCTGCCCGCGTCGATGGCGGCCTTGAGCGCGCGGAAATGCGGGTCGAAGCGGCGGTTGAAGCCGACCATCAGCGTGGCGCCGGTGTCGTCCACCGTCTTCAGGCAGTCCCTGACCCGCGCCAGGCTGAGGTCGATGGGCTTTTCGCAGAACACCGCCTTGCCGGCGCGGCTGAACTGCTCGATCAGGTCGGCATGGGTGTCGGTCGGCGTGCAGATCGCCACCGCGTCGACGTCGGCCGAGGCCGCGATTTCGTCGATGCCGCGGATCGCGCAGCCATACCGGGCCTGCATCGCCTCGGCCGCCTTGGCGATCGGGTCGTGGATCGCCGCCAGTTCCGCGCCCGGCGTCGCCGAGATGGCGGCGCTGTGGACTTGCCCGATGCGGCCTGCGCCGAGGACTGCGATTCGCATGTGTCGTGTTCCTTCTTGCTGCCCCGGGCCGCGTTGGCGGGGGGCCAGGTTCGTGTCAGGTCGCGATGCCGGGCCCGGCCCGGAGCATCGCGGTTCGCGGTGTGGCCGCGGATCGGATCCGCGGCTGGCGGCTATTTGTCGTCGGTGTCGGGATATGCCCCGACCACCTGTTGATCGAAATCCATCAGCGAGCCGGTGACGACGCCCGAATCCGGCCCCAGCAGGAACGCGGTCTGCCGGGCCACGTGTTCCGGCTTGACCAGCATGCCGAAGGGCAGGTTCGCCTCGACGCCCGCCTGCCAGCCGTCCGCCCGGTCGTGGCTGAGCTTCTGGCGCATGTCCTCGCCCGGCGTGTCCATCCAGCCGACATTGATGCCGTTCACCCGGATACGGTGGCGGGCCAGCGCGGCGGCGGCGTTCTTGGTCACGCCGCCGAGCGCCGCCTTGGACGCCACGTAGGGCGCCAGGAACGGGGTGCCGCCGTGGATCACGATGCTGAGGATGTTGACGCAGGACCCGGGATGCCCGGCGGCGATGCAGTGCCGCGCGAAGCCCTGCAGCGCGAAGAACGGACCCTTGGCGTTCGGGTTCATGATCGCATCCCAGCGCTCGGGCGTGGTGTCGAGGATCGAGCCGCGGTCGGTATTCGCGGCGCAATTGGCCAGCGCGGTCAGCGGGCCGATCCGTTCGACCGCCTCCGGCACCATGGCCTGCACCCGGGCGATGTCGCCCATATCCAGCGCGAGGCAATACGCCTCGGCGCCGCGTGCGGCCAGTTCGGCGACGGCGCGCGCGCCCTTGTCGGGATCGCGCGTGGTGATGACGACGCGCCGGCAGCCCTGGGCGATCAGCTCGCGCGCGATCGCCAGGCCAAGGCCCTGAGCGCCCCCGGTGACGAGGGCGCCGGTGTCGTCATGTGCGCCCAACTCAAGCTGCGTCCGCGTATTCGGGCTGGGTCTTGGCGCCGGTGATGTAGGCGACAACGTCCTGCCCGTCGGTTTCTTCCTTCTTCAGGTTGGCGCAGATCCGGCCGCGGCGGAACACCACGATCCGGTCGACGAGATCCATCACCTGCCGCATGTTGTGGCTGATCAGGATCAGCGGCTCGCCCTCTTCCTTCAGCGTGCGGATGATGTTTTCGACCTGCGCGGTTTCCTGCACCCCCAGTGCCGCGGTGGGCTCGTCCATGATCGTCAGCTTGGAATGGAACGTCGCGGTGCGGGCAATCGCCACGCATTGCCGCTGACCGCCCGACATGTTGCGGATGGTGTTCTTGATGTTGGGGATCTTCACCCCGGTCTTTTCCAGCCCGGCAAGCGTCGCCTCGCGCATGCCCTTGTAGTCGAGGATACGGAACGGACCCAGCCAGTTGGCCTTGGTTTTCTCGCGGCCCAGGAACAGATTGTCGGGCACGTCCAGATCGTCGGCCAGCGCCAGCGTCTGGAACACCGTCTCGACCCCGTGCTCGCGGGCTTCCAGCGGGCCGGCGAAGTTGACCTCGTCGCCGTAGAGCCAGACCTTGCCCCGGGTGCGCTGTTCGACCCCGGTGATCTGGCGCACGAAGGTCGACTTGCCGGCGCCGTTGTCGCCCATGATGGCGACGTGCTCGCCCTTCCTCAGCTCGAAGTTCGCGCCTTCCAGTGCGTGGACCCCGCCATAGTGCTTGGTCAGGTCCTCGGTTTTCAGAACGATGTCTTCGCTCATGTCTGTTTCTCCCTGATCAGGCCTTGGCGGCCGCGCGCTGCTGGCGCCACTGGTCCAGCACGACGGCGGCGACGATGATCGCGCCCTTCACCATTTCCTGGTAGAAGGCGTCGAGCTTGAGGTAGGTGAAGCCCGAGATGATGACGCCGAAGATCAGCATGCCCAGGGTGGTGCCGATGATCGAACCGCGCCCGCCTGTCAGCGACACGCCCCCGATCACCGCCATGGCGATGGCGTCGAGTTCATAGATCAGCCCCATGCCGGACTGCGCGGTCAGGTTCTTCGAGCTCAGGATGATCGCGGCGAAAGCGGCCAGCATCCCGGCGATCGTATAGACCATCACCTTGTGGCGCGCGACGTTGATGCCGCTCATCCGGGCGGCGTCCTCGTTCGAGCCGATGGCGTAGGTGTGCTTGCCATAGACGGTGTAGCGCAGGATCAAATGAAAGATGATCGCCAGAAGCAGGAACCAGATCACCGGCATCATGCCAGAGCCGATCCAGGCGTATTCTTCGGTGGGGAACGAGATCGGGTTGCCCCGGCTCCACCATTTCGCCACGCCGCGGGCCGAGACCATCATGCCAAGCGTCGCGATGAACGGCGGGATGCGGGTATAGGCGATCAGCGTACCGTTGATGAAGCCCGCCACGAAGCCGCAGGCGAGCCCGACGAGCACCGGAACGAGCACCGGAAGGTCCATCGCCCAAAGCCCGAAGATCGCCTTGGGGTTGGGGTTGCCGTTGACCAGTTCGGTCTGCGCGAAGCTCATCGCGATCATCGCCGTGGCGCCGACCACCGAGCCCGAAGACAGGTCGATCCCGCCCGAGATGATCACCTGGGTCACGCCAAGCGCAATGATCCCGATGATCGAGACCTGCAGGATGATGATCGAGATCCGGGCCTCATTGAAGATCGTGTCGAAACGGTCGCGCGTGTCGAACAGGAAGCTCTGGTTGTTCATGTACGGCAGCAGTTGGCCGAGCGCCTCGAAGATGCCGATGATGACGATCAGCGCAATGAAGATGTTTATTTCATTCGGCCACGAGCGCTTGCTGGTGTCGAATGTCAGGCCACCGGTTCCGTGTGTCGTCTCGGCCATGTCGGACCTCGTGTTTCGCGTTCGCCACGCGCCGTCGGGCGCTTGTCTGGATGCGGGGCGCCGCGGTTCGCGCGCCGCCCCGCAATTCTAGCACAGGATCAGTTCTTCGCGAGGAAGTTGCCGACGTTCGATGGCGTCACCAGCTGGAACGGGATATAGACCTTCTGGTCCACCGAGTCGCCGTTGGCGAGCTTGATCGCGGTATCGACAGAGCCCGCGCCCTGACCGACGGCATCCTGGAACACGGTCACGTCCAGCTCGCCCGCCTGCATTGCGACCAGTGCGTCCTGGCTGGCGTCGACGCCGCCGATCTCGACATCGTCCATCGAGATTCCCGCGGCCTTGATCGCCTGGATCGCGCCGATCGCCATCTCGTCGTTGTTGGCGATGACGAAGTCGAACGGCTCGCCCGCCGACAGCCAGTTGGTCATCAGCGACTGTGCCTCGTCGCGGCGCCAGTTCGCGGTCTGCTCGTCGATCAGCGTCATGAAGTTGCACATATCCATGCCGATCACGTCGTGGACGTCCTTCGAGCGCTGCACCGCGGCCTGGTTCGAAAGCTGGCCGTTCAGCAGATAGCCGCGGGCGCCGCCGGCCTTGCCCTTGGCGCGCAGGTTGTTGCAGATCTGGAAGGCTTCGAGCGTGCCCGACTCGATCTCGTTCGAGGCCACGAAAGCCTGGGTCGCGGGCAGGCTGTCGACGTTGTCCGGCTCGCGGTTGACGAAAACCAGCGGAGTGCTGCCCGCGGCGGCCGTCATCGCCTCGCCGGCCGAAGTGTCGACGATGTTGACGATGATCGCGTCGACGCCGGCGGCGACGAAGTTCTTGACCTGGTCGAGCTGCTTGGCGACATCGTTGTTGGCGTCTTCGACCTGCAGGCTCACACCGTCAAGCGCGGCCGCGTGGTCGACCATCCCGTTGCGCATGACCGTCAGCCAGTTGTCGTCGAATGCAGCGATCGACGCGCCGATGTTCTGCGCCATCGCGCCGGTGCCCATCAGGGCGACAAGTCCTGCGCTGATCATGAGTTTCTTCATTGAGTTTCCTCCCTTTGTCGGTGTCCGGCGCACCGGATTGATGATGCCGGAATGCCCCTCGTCCGGGCGTTTGTTCACCTCTCGACCGGTCATGCGGCCAGTTCGGCCAACCGGTTGGAGATGAAGTTGAAAGAACGCGAAAGCTCGGCCTTCGGATCGGTCACGGCGTGCACCAGCGGCGAGAACGGCTCGAACGAGACGGGGCCGCGATAGCCCGCACGCCGCAGCGCCTCGATCTGTTCGACATTGCCCAGCCGGTCGTGGTCGTCGACCAGCACGCGGTGTTCGTCGCCCATCTCGGAGACCGCAAGCGTCGGATCGGTGACGCCCGAGATGTGCACGATGCCGGTATGCCCGGCAAAGATCGGGCCACCGCCGGCAAGCGTGTGGTGGAACGTGTCGTGCACCAGCCTGAAACGGCCGGCCGCGCCGAGCGCCTCGATCGCCTCGACCGCCTCGGACTTGTGGCGCAGCGAGCAGATTTCAAAGCCCAGCGGTTCGACGAGGCCGATCAGCTTGTGCGCCTCGAGCATCGGCTTCAGCTCGCGCAGGGCGACGCGCAGGTTGGCCTGGCGTTCGCCGTTGCCGCGGCCCATCCCGTCGTTGCGCGGAATCAGGCTGACCGCCTCGGCACCGCAGGCGCCCGCGATGCGCATCAGCGTATCGGCCTCCTGCGCCTTGGCGTCGGACCAGTTGTTGAAGGATTTCACCTCGGCGAGCGAAAAAACCCGGATACCGTTCGCCGCGGCCCTGTCGCGGACCCTTTCGGGGGCGTCGCCGTCGAACAGCGCGCCGGGCAGGTCGTTGCGGAATTCGACGCCCGCGCAACCCAGATCGCGTGCGAGATCGAGGAACGCATCCCAGCGCAGCCCGGGCACGGCCATGTGGTTCAGCGCCTTCGGCAGCATGCGCGTTTCTTCCTCCCTGCCCGTGCCGATTGCCGGATCGCGGTGAATTGCACCGACGCAATACCGACGTGATACCGACGTTATACCGTCGTTGTACCGACACGGGTTTCCGCGCTTCTATTCAGCGCTTCCGGCGTGGAACGTGACGGATTCGGGGGCCTCAGGTCAAGCCCGTCTTGCAAAGAAACCATCATTTCTGAAAGTGTCGTTGCCGTTCTGATGATGGTTTTCCATCATTCACACCGATTCCGGCAGGTAGATCACCGGGTCGAGGAAATGCTGGCTGGGCACCTGCGGCTCTTTCCCGGTCGCCGTCGCGGACATCATCGCCACGAGGTCGGTGCAGAGCTGCCGAACCGGGGTCGCGATCACCATGGTCAGGAAACCGTCGCTGAGCGCGGCGCGCGATTCGGGCGTCAGCTCGTTGACCACCAGCGCGACCTGGCCGGGCTGGCGCACCTCGCGCAGCGCCTGGATCGCGCCTTCCATGCCGCCGCCGGCGAGGTAGACCCCCACGACGTCGGGGTGCCGGGCCAGCAGATCCAGCGTCGCCTCGTAGGTCAGTTGCCTGGTTTCCAGGTTCACCAGCGTGTCGAGCACCTGGAATTCGGGCTTGGCCTCGCGGAAACAGCTGCGGAACCCGGTCTCGCGCAGCTCGTGCCCGTGCCAGCGGTGGCCGCCCACGAACAGCGCGATCTTGCCGGTCTTCCGCGCCGCGGTGGCCAGCATCCAGGCGGCGATTCGCCCGACCTTGAGGTTGTTCAGGCCGGCATAGGTCAGCCGCTCGCCCTGGGCGAAGTCGCTCAGAAGCGCGCAGACCTGGATGCCTTCGGCCTTCATGTCCAGCACCGTCTCGGTGACTTGGTGGTGGTTGACGGCGGTCGCCGCGACGATGTCGGCGCGGCCCCGCATCGACCGCAGCATGGCGGTCACGTCGGTCGGCGACTGCGACGGCGCGAACTCGACCATCGCCTTGCCGCGGATGCCGGGCGCGGCACGCACCGCCGCGTCGACCTCTGCCGCGAAGGTCTGGTAGAAGGCCTGCTTTTCCTTCTGCAGCACGAATCCCATGCGCACCTCGGGCAGGTCGGCGCGCAGCCGCTGCTCGATCAGGTTGACCGCATGATAGCCGATCCGGTGCGCCGCCTCGCTGACCCGGCGCGCGGTTTCCTCGCGCACCTTGAGCCGTCCGTTCAGCACCCGGTCGACGGTGGCCACGCTGACCCCCGCCTCGTGCGCGATATCCTGTATCGTCGGCCGCCGCGCCATCCTGTCCGCCCTCTCCGTGATAGAAAACCATCATCAATGATGCGCATTCTTGATGGATTCTGAGCGTTTTGCAATCAGCAATTCTTCCCCGGACTCGCCCGACAAGCTAAATTCGCCCAAACCCGGGAGGATCACCATGACCCAGCGCGACTACGATCTGCTTGGCGAGGACGGCCGCCGCGCCGTCGCCAGCGGCCTTGCCTCGGCCGAGTGGTATCACTCGGAGGTTCCGCGCAAGGAGATGAAGGAGCTGATGAAGCGCTCCGACCAGCCGGCGATCCGCGATACCATCATCCTTTACGGCTGCATGATCGCGTTTGCCGGCATCGCCGTCGCGCTCTGGCCGTCGTGGTGGTCGGCGCCGTTCTGGCTGGCCTACGGCGTGCTCTACGGCTCGGCCAGCGATTCGCGCTGGCACGAATGCGGCCACGGCACGGCGTTCAAGACCCCGTGGATGAACAACGTGGTCTACCAGATCGCCAGCTTCATGATGGTGCGCAATCCCTACGAGTGGCGCTGGTCGCATTTCCGGCACCACACCGATACGATCATCGTCGGCCGCGACCCGGAAATCGTGTTCATGCGCCCGCCGCACGTGGCGCGCATCGCATCGAACTTCGTCGGCCTCGCCGACGCCTGGCACGGCTGGGGAACGATGCTGAAGAACGCCGCCGGGATCATCGGCGAAGAGGTCAGGACCTTCGTCCCGGATGTCGACCAGCCGAAACTGATCCGGACCGCGCGGATCTGGACCGCGATCTATGCGGCCACGGTCGGGCTTGCCGTCGCGATGGGCTCGATCCTGCCGCTGATGGTGATCGGGCTGCCGCGGCTCTACGGCGCCTGGCACCACGTGATGACCGGAATCCTGCAGCATGCCGGGCTGGCAGACAACGTGCTGGACCACCGGCTGAACTCGCGCACGGTCTACATGAACCCGGTCTCGCGGTTCATCTACTGGAACATGAACTACCACGTCGAACACCACATGTTCCCGATGGTGCCCTATCACCGGCTGCCCGAGCTGCACGCGAAGATCAAGGACGACCTGCCGGCGCCCAACACCTCGATCTTGCAGGCCTATCGCGAGGCCTGGCCCTACCTGGTGCGGCAGTTCCGTGGCGAGGAGACCTATCTGCGCCGCGGCCTGCCCGAAACGGCGAGGCCCTACCGCGAGGACTTCCACGCCGGGGCGCTGGGCGTGCCCGCCGAGTGATCCGGCACGCGCCGGTCAATCCCGAAACCCGACAGACCCTAAGAAGGAGCCTGCCCATGGCCGACTGGATCGACGCCTGCGCCGCCGACGACATCGAGGAAGAGGACCTGATCCGCTTCGATCACGACGGGCGGACATTCGCCATCTACCGCTCGCCGGCCGACGAGTATTTCTGCACCGACGGGCTGTGCACCCACGAACAAGTGCACCTCGCCGACGGGCTGGTACTGGACTACGTGATCGAGTGCCCGAAACATAACGGCCAGTTCGATTACCGCACCGGCGAGGCGACGCGCTCGCCCGCGTGCGAGCATCTCGGCACCTATCCGGTCAAGGTCGAGGGCGGCCGGGTCCTCGTGGCGATATGAGCGGGCTTTACCACACGCGCCCGACCGTCGCCGACATCCGGGCGCTGAAGGGCGTGCGGCAGCTGACGATGCTCTATGTCGACACGCCGGACGAGGCGTGCGCCGCGGCGGCCGCCGGGATCGACATGCTGTCGATCGTCGCGCCGGTCTGGACGCCCGGGATGCGCGAGGCCGCGGGCGACTGTTTCGTGCAGGTGGGGCTGCTTTACGGCGAACTGGTCACGACGGAGGACTATCTGCGCGCGGCCCACAAGGCGATGGCGCTGGGCGGCGACTGCGTCTACTGCGCCGCCGGACTGAACACGGTGCGCGCGCTGGCGCACGAGGGCATTCCCGTGGTCAGCCATGTCGGCCTGATCCCGTCCAGGGCCACCTGGACCGGCGGCTTCAGGGCGGTGGGCAAGACCGCAGCCTCGGCGCTGGCGGTCTGGGAGCACGTGCAGGCGCTTGAAGTCGCCGGCGCCTTCGGGGCCGAACTCGAGGTCGTGCCCGACCGGGTGGCCGCCGAGATTTCAAGGCGCACCTCGCTGGTGATGCTCGGCATGGGCGCGGGGCCTCACGCGGACGCGCAGTACCTCTTTGCCGAGGACGTGCTCGGCTGCACCCGCGGCCGCAAGCCGCGGCACGCCAGGACCTACCGCGACTTCGCCAGCGAATACGCGCGGCTGCAGGCCGAGCGCATCGCCGCCTTCGGCGAGTTCAGGGCCGATGTCGCCTCGGGCGCCTATCCGGCGCCGGAACACGTGGTGCAGATCGCGGATGCCGAATTCGCGGGATTCGTCGACGGGCTGCCTCCGGCTGCTTCATCTGGCTGAAAGTACTCCGGGGGGTCCGGGGGGCTGGCCCCCCGGCGGGGGGG
>JBFKQC010000028.1:0-45724 GCA_041627895.1 Rhodobacter sp. | reverse complement strand
GCGGCTGGCCGAGTTTGGCGCCTGCCATCGCTACCAGCCGCACGGCGCGCTGCACGGGCTGATGCGGGTGCGCGGCTTTACCCAGGACGATGCGCACATCTTCTGGACCGAGGACCAGATCGAAAGCGAATGCGCCGCCTTCATCGACCTGTTGTCCAGCATCTACCGCGATGCCGGGTTCCCGAAGTTCGACATCAAGTTCTCGACCCGGCCCGAGGTGCGCATCGGCGCCGACGAGCAGTGGGACCGCGCCGAGGCGGCGCTGGAAAAGGCGATCCTGAGCGTGCGCAACGACTACGAGGTCGACCCCGGCGAGGGCGCGTTCTACGGGCCGAAGCTGGACTTCAAGCTGACCGACGCGATCGGGCGCGAATGGCAGTGCGGCACCTTCCAGGCCGACTTTTTGCTGCCCGAGCGGCTGGACGCGACCTATGTCGGCGCCGACGGCGAGAAACACCGCCCCGTCATGCTGCACCGCGCGATCCTCGGCAGCTTCGAGCGGTTCCTCGGCATCATGATCGAAAACTACGCCGGCAGGCTGCCGTTCTGGCTTGCGCCGCGCCAGATCGTGGTGGCCTCGATCGTCTCGGACGCAGACGACTACGTCGACCAGGTGGTGCGCACGCTGGCCGCGCGCGGGCTGCGGGTCGAGGCGGACAAGCGCAACGAGAAGATCAACTACAAGGTCCGCGAGCATTCGGTCGGCAAGGTGCCGGTGATTCTGGCCTGCGGCATGAAAGAGGTCGCCGACCGCACGGTTTCCGTGCGCCGCCTGGGTGAGAAACAGACCAAGGTTGTGCCGCTGGATGCCGTCGCCGATCAGCTCGACGCCGAGGCGACACCGCCGGACCTGGTAAAACATCACGCGATTGCAGTGGTTTAGCGCCTGCAACGCGGATTGGCCGCGGCACAATGCTGCGGCCAAATCACGATTTCGTTTGTTTCAGGGCGATAACAGCCGCGTTGCACACGGCGACGTTATTGGCCTCGTTAATTTCAGTGGCTTAGGCAAGTCCGCATCGCAGATCGCGATGAGTGAAACGCAAATTACAGGGGAGACCCGCATGTCCACCACCGTCAAGACCCTCGCCGTCGCCGGCGCTGTCGCAGCCGCCATTGCCGGCCACGCCACCGTGGCAAACGCCCAGGCCCAGGAAAAGTGCTACGGCGTGTCGCTGGCCGGCGAGAACGACTGTGCCGCCGGGCCCGGCACCACCTGCGCCGGCACCTCGACCGTCGATTTCCAGGGCAACGCCTGGACGCTTGTCGATGCCGGCACCTGCGCCGAGATCGAGCTGCCGGCGATGGCCGACGGCACGCCGCGCATGGGCTCGCTCGAAGCGCTGGAGCGTGACCTGCCGAGCTGACGGCAACGCCTTTCGTAGGATGGGTGATATCACCCATCCTACCAGCTATACTTCCCGCACCGCATCTGGACCGAGGGGACGTTCGACGAATGCTGGACGCCGCGACCCATCGCTTCGAGCACCTGCCCGGCGCGCCCGGCGTCGGCTACAAGCCACAGCATTTCTCTGACCTCCTGAAGGATCCCGGCCCGGTCGCCTGGCTGGAAATCCACGCCGAGAACTACATGGGCGACGGCGGCCGCCCGCTGGCGCAGCTGCGCCACCTGGCCGAGCGGTTCCCGATCAGCGTGCACGGCGTCGGGCTGTCGATCGGCGGCGAAGGACCGCTCGATGCCGACCACCTGGCGCGGCTGAAGCATCTCGTGGGCTGGCTCGATCCGGCGAGCTTTTCCGAACACCTGGCCTGGTCGACCCATGACAGCCACTTCCTGAACGACCTTCTGCCCCTGCCCTATACCGAGGCCACGCTGGCCCGCGTCGCCGGGCATATCGACCAGGTGCAGGACGCGGTCGGGCGGCGGATGCTGCTGGAAAACCCCTCGACCTATCTCGCCTTCGCCGAGACGACCATGGCCGAGGTCGATTTTTTGGCCGAAATCGCGCGGCGCACCGGCTGCGGGCTGCTGCTGGACGTCAACAACGTGTTCGTCAGCGCCACCAACCAGCAGACCGACGCCACGGCCTATGTCGACGCCTTCCCGCTGGATCTCGTCGGCGAAATCCACCTTGGCGGCCATGACGAGGACGCCGACGAGACCGGTGCGCCGCTGTTGATCGACAGCCACGCGCGCGAGGTGGTCGATCCGGTCTGGGCGCTTTACGAACACACGATCCGGCGCGGCGGCCCGAAACCGACGCTGATCGAGTGGGACAACGACGTGCCCGACTGGCCGACCCTGCGCGCCGAAGCCGCGCGCGCCGCGCCGATCCTGGCCGCCGCGGCGGCATGAGCGTCACCCAGCACGATTTCGCCCGGGCGATCCTGGACCCGAAGACGCCCCCGCCCGCCGGGCTGACCAATCCGGACGGGGCGCCGGCGGCGAAGCGTTTCGACGTCTACCGCAACAATGTCGCCGTCAGCCTGACCGAGGCGCTGGAAACCGCGTTTCCGGTGATCCGCAAGCTGATCGGCGACGAGAATTTCAAGGCCGTTTCAGGGGTCTACCTGCGCCGCCATCCGCCCGCCTCGCCCCTGATGATGTTCTACGGGCAGGACATGCCCGCCTTTCTGGAGGGCTTCGAGCCACTGGCGCATCTGGGTTATCTGCCCGACATTGCCCGGCTGGAACTGGCGATCCGGCAATCCTATCACGCCGCCGACGCGCCGCCGCTGGCGCCCGAGACGCTGCAGGCGCTGCCGCCCGGCCGGCTGATGGCGGCGCGGGTCGGCCTTGCCCCTGCTGTACGACTCGTGCGCTCGCGCTGGCCGGTTCACGCGATCTGGCGCTACAATTCGGAGCCCGGCGCGCCGAAGCCCGAGGCCGGGGGCCAGAACGTGCTGGTGACACGGCCGGATTACGACCCGCAGCTGACAGCGCTCGCCCCCGGCGGCGGCAGCTTTGTTGCGGCACTGATGCAGAGCAAGCGATTCAGCGAGGCGGTTGATCTTGCAATTTCGCAAGTACCGGAATTCGACCTGACGGCACTGCTCGGCACTCTCCTTGCGGGCGCCGCAATCACCAGACTGGACGAGGACACGCCATGAACGCCCTGATCACGCTGCACAACGCGGTCTTTGCCCGGGTCGAGCGCCTGGCGCCGAGCGTCCTGCCCACGCTGGCGCGGCTGGTCTTCGCCGGCACGCTGCTGGTCTATTTCTGGTCCTCGACAAGAACCAAGCTGAGCGGTCCCTTCACCCTCGATTTCGGCGCCTTCGCGCAGATTTTCCCGAAGAAGTTCGAGGCGGCGGGCTATGACCCCGGCGCGATGGGCGTGGTCGACCGGCTGGTCGTCTTTGCCGGAACCTACGCCGAATACGTGCTGCCGGCGCTGATCGTCGTCGGGCTGCTGACCCGGCTTGCCGCGCTGGGAATGATCGGCTTCGTCGTTGTGCAAAGCCTGACCGACATCTACGGCCACGGCGCCGACGCCACCACGATCGGGACCTGGTTCGACAAGGCGTCCGACGCGCTGATCGTGGATCAGCGGGCGTTCTGGGTGTTCGTGCTACTGTATCTGGTGCTGCGCGGACCCGGGCCGGTTTCGGCCGACCGTTTCGTTCTGGGCCGTCAGGCGGCGTCGGGCTGACGCGCGGCCAGCGCCAGAACCCCGCCAAGGGCACACATCGCGATCGGGAACATGGTGAAGACGCCGAAGCCGAAGGCGTAAAGCATCCCCGCCGCCGAGATCAGCATCAGGACACCGCCCGCCGCCGCCTGGCTGCGCGCCATCGCCCCGCCGGCGATCGCCAGCAACGGCGCCAGAAGGCTCGTGGCCTTGATCAGCACCGGGTTCTCGACCTGGCCCGCGACGTCCTCAATCTCGCCGAACCAGTCGATGAACGAGACATAGCCGTAGCTTACGAAACCGACCATCATCCCGATGATCCCGCCGATGATGCCCAGGGTCAGCGCGGCATTGCGCATGGGTGTCCTCCTTCGCTTCGTCCCGACATAGGCGCAGGCGTCTCAGCCGCCAAGGAGGGAATCCTGCACATCTTTTCCCCATCCGAGATAGAGCCGCCCGTCATGTTCGATCACCGGGCGCTTCATCAATGCCGGGTGCGCGGCGAGCAGCGCCACCGGGTCGCCGGCGCGTTCCGCCTCTGACAATCCGCGCCAGGTGGTCGAGCGGCGGTTGACCAGCGCGTCGCCGAAGGCCGCGTGAAACCGTCGAAGGTCGGCCGCGGCCACGCCGTCGGCGCGGACGTCGACCACGTCGGGACAAGCGCCCATATCACGCAACGCCCTTTCCGCCTTGCGGCAGGTATCGCAGGTTTTCAGCCCAAAAAACCGCATTATCGCCTCCGAATTCCGCAGCAACCGGCAAGCGGCCGCCTGTCACGCTTTATTCACTTTCATTCCGCGCCCCGATACAGCATCCTTTGCCGCGTGACGACAGACTCTCTTCGACGACCGCTCCTTTGATCAGGAGCAGCCACTCGACTTGGAAGATCTGGCTGCACCGGCCCGCCGCAGTCCCGTGGGCGGGATGATTGTAAGGAGGTACGGCATGCCCACCGGCACCGTGAAATGGTTTAATTCAACCAAAGGCTACGGCTTCATCGCGCCCGACGAGGGCGGCAAGGACGTTTTCGTGCATATCTCGGCCGTCGAGCGTGCAGGCATGACCGGCCTCGCCGACAACCAGAAGGTCAGCTACGAGCTGCGCGAGGGCCGCGACGGCCGGCAGTCGGCGGACGAGATCAAGTCGATCTGACCCCGCCCGCGCGGCGCCACAGGCGGCCCTGATGGGGCCGCTTTTCTCTTGCGCTATTGCTGCTCGGCCCAGTGGAATTCTTGGTACCCGGTGCCGTTACCGTGCAGATAGACACGCACGTCGTATCCGTTACCCCAGTTCTTGTAGAGCCCCGGCGTGCCCACGGTCGGCAGGTTTCGCGAGGTCTCTGTCAGGGTCTTCTTGCCGGTGTAGGGCACCGGGTTCGGACAAAGGATCCAGATATCCGCCGTGCGGTTCGTGCAGAAGGCCTGCGCCGTGGTTGCGGATGCCAATACGGCAAGGCCCGCCAGGGCGGCGAGCCCAAGTCTTGCGTGCGTCATCGTTACCCCCTCTAGATGTAGTGCCGCAAAAATGGAATGTTATCAGAAGCTTAACAGGGGGCTGCGTCCGGTCAAACCGGCATTTGGAAACATAACGTTTCGGGCGGCCAAAGGCGCCCGGCATTGACAGCCGGCCGCGGAACCGCAGCTCGGCGGCTGCGGGCGCTACTGGCCCTTTTCGTAGACCACGACGCCGTCGTCGTAACCCTTGCCCAGGGAAATGTAGGTCGGCGCGGGCTTGCGCGGCTTCGTTGCGCGGTGCGCCTTGTAGGCCTGATGCGTCGGCACGCCGCAGCAGATCACGCCGCCCACGACCACGGGCTGCAACCCCGCCGGGCAATAGTTCGCCTTGGCCGGATAGGCGAAGACCGCGACCTCGTCGGTGGCCGGCTGGGTCATGCTCTCGTTCCAGGCCAGGGCCGGTGCCGCGGACAGTGCCGCCGCCGCGAGAATGCCGGAAAACAGGATACGCATGGATACCTCCATCAAGGGTGTTCGGCCCCCAGGCCCTGATACGGGATCGTTAGCACGGCCTGTGGACAGGTCAAAAAAGACCGTTTGGAAACAGTGCGTTTAACGGCGACGTTGTGGCAGAAATGCGGCGCCCGCGGTGCACGCAGCCACTACCCGCTTCTCAGGTCGGCTTGCCCTGCAGCCCCGCCTCTTCGACGCCGATCCAGTTGTTGCCGTACGACATGATGCAACTCAGCCCGTTCGAGTGACTCAGCACGATCGTCCAGGTGCCCGAGGTCGCGGAGGTCCAGATTTCGAAGACCTGCCCGCCCTTCGACAGCCCGAGGCCCGACTGCACTTCTCCGAGAAGCGTAAGCTTGGCCACCACCCTGTCGCGCTTGTCGCAGTTCACCGACTGGGCGCTCGCTGGAAGGCTCAGGAGCAAGGCGAAAACACATCCGAGGCGCAGCATGGCGCGGCCTCCTTGTTCTGTTGCTCGATCGTTCGAGGGTATGGCGCAATTGTGGCAAAATCGTGCCGGGCGTTTCCGCAATGGAAACGCTGCGGCATTGTTACAACGCCCTCGCAGGCCATCACGGATCGGTGTGGCGGGGTTCCGCGGGGCAGTGCCGTGGCGCATGTTTCGGTCACGGATTCGACCCATAGGAGACCCGCACATGAGCCTCGACCGACGGACATTGCTTGGCCTGTTCGCCACGACCCCCGCTCTTCTCTTCGCCGCGCGCCCGGCGCTCGCGCGCGAACCGGAAACCTTCCAGACCAACGGTGTCGCGATCAACGGGATCGACCCGGTGGGCTATTTCACCGACGCCGCACCGGTGCCGGGCTCGGCCGACCACGCCTTCGACTACAGGGGCGCATCCTGGCATTTTGCCACGGCCGCCAACCGCGACGCCTTTGCCGCCGACCCCGTGAAATACGGCGCGCGGTTCGGGGGCTACTGTGCCTATGCGGCCTCGAAGGGCTATCTTGCGCCGACGATCCCCGAGGCCTGGACGGTCTACGAGGACCGGCTTTATCTGAACGCGAACCTGCGGGCGCGGGAGTTGTGGCTGCAGGACATTCCCGGCAACATCGTCAAGGGCGAGGCGAACTGGCCGGGCATCCTGGGCTGAGCCGGGCGCGACGGCCGCGCAGGTCCCGGGTGCCGGCGCGCGGCCGGTCCGCCCGGCCCGACATGCGCGCCTGAACCCGGGCCGCTTGATGCACGTCAACGACAGACGCCTTCCGCCGCAGGATGTTTTGGGCGTATGCTTCGCGACAGGCGAAGCCGCCCAGCAAAGGAGGGCATGCGATGGCGCTGGTGCGCGACATTCTGGCCCGCAAGGGCCACGAGGTTCACGCGGTCGGGACCGAGGCGATGGTGCTGGACGCGCTGCAGCTGATGGCCGACAAGGACATCGGCTCGGTTCTGGTCCTTGACCGCGACGGCAAGCTCGCCGGGATCTTCACCGAGCGGCAATACGCGCGCGAGGTCTTCCTGAAGGGCCGCGCCTCGCCGAAGACGCCGGTGCGGGACGTGATGCAACGCGAGGTGATCTGCGTGCCGCCCGAGCAGAGCGCCGAGGCCTGCATGGCGCTGATGACGGACCGGCGCATCCGCCACCTGCCGGTCGAGCGGGACGGCCAGCTGGAGGGGCTGATCTCGATCGGGGACCTGATGAAAAGCATCATCGACGACCGCGAATTCGACCTGGACCAGATGGTGAAATACGTGCGCGGCTGAGCGCGGGCCGCGTCGGCCGGCCGCGGAGGTCGCGGAACCGGGCGCGCGGCCGGGCGCCGGGCGATGACCGGACCCCGCCGCTGGGCAGCGTGCCAACCAATTGCCGACGCTGGAAAAAAGACGCCCCGCGGCGCAGGTGGCGCCCGGGGCGTTGAACCATTACCCGTGCGGCCCGCCGGGGCCGTCACTCGCACCTCGGGAAGCCTGGCCCGGCAGCCGCGGCGCGGCCGAAGGGGATAGGGAAAGGACCGAAGGCGATCCTTCCGAAGGACGGGGCGCTTGCGGCCGGGTCATGGCCGGCTTCCGCTGTTGTGGCCCATGTTATCGCCTTGCCGGGCGCCCCGGTCACGGGGAGAAGGCGGGCGGGTTTCCCCCGGGGCCCGGACGGGCGGGCGGTGCGCGTCGGGCGCGCGCGCGGTGCCCCGACCGTCGCCCGTGGGCGGCAAACCGCCCGCCCCGCGCTTGCCGGCTATTCGAAGGCAACCTCTCCCGCGACGTTGTTGGTGTAGTTGCCGTCGGCATCCGCGCCGGCATCGAAGGTGCCGCTGCCGGTGGCCGTCGCCCATTTGCCGGTGCCGCCGACGAGTTCCCAGGTGCCCTGCGTGCGGCCGTCGGCAGAGACGCTTTCGGCGGTCCAAGCGACGACGCTGGTCAGGCCGTCGTCATTGGAATAGCTGCAATGACCGCCGCCCGAGACCATGCCGTCCTTGATCACGATCGACCCGAAGCAGGGGCCGGTATAGCCGGCAAACGGGCCGTCGCCGCCCTCGTATTCGAAACCGGAATAGACCGTGGCGGCCTTGACCACGACCAGCCCTTCCGAGACCGGCATCACCTCGGACATCGACTCGCCGTGGCCGGTGGACGTCGCGTCCATCATGCCGGCCATCGCCGGTGCCGAGAATGCCGCCAGCGCGGCGCCTGCAAGCAAAACCTTGAAAGTCATGTGTTTTCCCCTTGCTCAAGAGACAATCCACCCGGCCCGGTTTGACCGGGATGCGCGAGCTTATCACGGAACGCCGCGGCCGGGGGTAATCAACGCGACACCGCAACGGGGCGCGGATCGGCGCAGGCGGTGCGGGATCGTGCGGCGGCGCGCAGCCCGGTCGGCGCCGCGGCTTGCGGGCGGCCCGCTGCACGGCGCCCGCGAAATGTGTTAGGATGCGCCATGGAGCACATGGCAAAGACCACCACCGACGACATGCGGACGCGGATCTTCGGCGGCGCGCGGCTCTGCCTCGACACGCTCAGCAAGGGCGAACTGGAGGCGCTGCAGCCGCTGCTGCTGTCGAACGAGGCCGAGATCATCAACGAGGCGTGCCGGCCCTACGTGGTGCGCAAACTACCGGGCTGAGCCGGTATCGGCCCGGAGGGGGCGCTGCCCGGCGGTGCCGCCGGGGCGATGGGTGCGGGCACCCATCCTACAATTGCTGCGGGGTGCCGTCACGCGTTGTAAGGGTGAGCGGGGTGGTGGGCAGAACTGCCCACCCTACGGCTTGCTAGTCTTCGCCTGAATTCCACTCAAATGAGTATGGAACATAAATTTTGTCTGGGACTAGTTTCGCTATACCTGTGCGAAGAGATTGCAGCACGACGGCTTTAATTCGGACCACCCTATACAACCAGACATATGGATTGATCAAATTTCCCTTTATGTAAGTCGGAACCCCTTCGGTAATTTCAACCATCTCGATAACTAATTTAACTAAAACATCATCTCGATTGGTGCGAAATCTCTCGGCACCTTCTAGCAAGGCTTCCGAAAAATCATTATTGGTATCGGCTTGCAGATACATCATTATCATATCTCTTATATACGGAGCCTTCCTCAGATCCACATTTTTGAGAATGTCTCTCAGTTCAGAGCTGATCTTTCGATCGACTTCCACAAACGATTCAATCGCGGGTTTATGGATTCCATCAGAAATCAATAGAGTCGGGAGAAACATATGTTTCATATCTTTGAAAGGCATATCACTCGTCACTCTTTCTAATAATTGACTCTCTGAAACACTGCCGACGCGCCCCTTAATTGGGAGGGTCAATCGATCAACCATATACATGAACTTCCAATAGTCCGGCGCTAACACATCAAACCTACCAGTTAGGCGCGAAACTTGTTCAACTTGATACTTCTGTTCAGCGATTTCTTTTTCAAATTGCTCAGTCTGCGCCGCCCATTCCCTTGATAAACTGTTTAGGAAAAGCCCAATGAAAACGATCCCAAGCACAGCTTCCGAGGCTGAAATCAATCGCCCAAGCTCAGTTTCGAGGTAGATGTCACCGTAGCCCAAGGTCGTAACGGTGACCGCGCTGAAATAAAGGGATTCAAGGTAGCTAAGTTCCTGGCCTGTAAGGGATGCTGGGGCTAACCAATAAAAAAGGGAATAGGCAGGAATCGTGATAAGGTACGCGACCCCGAAGAACCACGCGGGTAAGTAATGCTTCAAATTTGAATAACCCCCTCAAACTCCCGCCATTCCCCCTTGGACATGCCGGACGTCTCTTGCGTGACTGCCTCCCCGCGCAGCATCCTCCGCACGCACTCAATCGCCTTCGCCGATAGCGTCACCCCGCCCATCCGGTAGTCCTCGAACGCGCCGTAGGCGAAGGGCACCCAGTCCTTGACCACCTCGCAGATCGCTTGCGCATAGACGCGGATTTCGTATTGCGCGTGGGCGTCGGCGCGCAGGCGCAGGAAGTGGAACAGGTTGTGCAAATCGACCTTCCAGTACCATTGCGTGTAGACGTTCGCCGGCAGGTTCATCCGCGCCAGCTCGCGGGCGAGGCCGGCCTGGCCGTCCTGGCTGAGCATCTCTTCGTAGTGGTCGTAGCACCGCGCGCTGTCGGCCTTGAGAAATTCCAGCACGCGCTCGGCCTCGGCGCCGGACAGCAATTCGCCGCGGCCCTGCGCGTTGGCGGTGGATTGCGCGGCCAGGGCGTCCGGCGCGGGGATGTAGAACTCGCGGTCGAGGATCGAGTAGCGCGCCGAGTATTCGTTGACGTTGGCGGTGCGGTGGCGGATCCACTGGCGGGCGACGAAGACCGGCAGCTTGACGTGCAGCTTGACCTCGCACATCTCGAACGGGGTCGAATGCCAGTGCCGCATCAGGTAGCGGATCAGCCCCTCGTCGTTCGAAACCGATTTCGTGCCCTTGCCGTAGCTGACCCGCGCGGCCTGGCAGATCGCGGCGTCGTCGCCCATGTAGTCGATGACCCGGACAAAGCCGTGATCGAGCACCTCGCGGGCGAGGTAGAGGTGTTTCTCCATCCCCGGCGCGACCACGCGCAAGGTGGGCTGCGGCGTGCCGCGGAGGGCGTCGATTTCGGCAAGCTGGTCGGCCGTCAACGGCATGGTCTGTCCCCCTGTGGTGCGACTCAGTCTGGACGCCGATACTACATCTATGCGTGCCGATTGCCACCGCCCCAATATGGTGGAATTCCGGGCAGTTAGCCGGTCTTCTTGAGCGCGGTATTCCTGCATCACTCGCCCCGGCCCGCACGCCTGATTCGTTGACTTGTGGATAACTCTCGGGCAGGGTCCCGAAAAAACAGGCAGGCTTCGAGCAGAGTTATGCGTAAATCCCTGACGGCTTTGGCCGCGGTCGTGGTGTTCACGGCCTGCGACGGCAATCCCTTCGAGTCCGACGAGACCGACGGCGGCACGGCGACCGATCCCGAACCGGTGACGACCGAGGCGATCCCGGATTCGCTGGCCAGCAACCTCAAGTCGATCACCTACGACCCGGTGGCGAAGACTCTGACGGTCGAGATCGCGGGGATCGACGGGTCGTCGGCCGCGGCGACCTATGCGCGGAACGCGGCGGCCGAGGCCGGCCTGCCCGCGGGCGTCGAGGCCTATTCGCTGCAGGAGGACCCGCTGGACCGGTTCTTCGTGGCGCTGGTCAAGGAATCCGCCGACGGCACCGTGCGCGCCGGCGTGGTCAGCGACGGCGGCCAGTTCAACCGCTTCTTCTCGGGCGGCTATTACGAGCGCGACGGCGAGTTCACGCCGCCCACCAGCACCGGCGCGGCGGGGTCGGGGCAGGTGTCCTATGCCGGCGACTACGCGGGGCTCGACAACTGGAGCGGCCCTGTGCCGCCCTTGCCGCCGGGCAGCGACCCGTCGTTCCAGATGCAGGCGCCGGGGCGGGTGACGGGCCGCGTCTTCATCAACGCCAACTTCGACGACATGCAGATCAACGGCTCGGTCTTCGACCGCACCGCGATCGACCTGCCGACCACCAGCCCGCTCTATTCGCTCGACACGCTGATCCTGGTGCCCGGCTCGATCGCCGCCGACGGCACGTTCTTCGGCGACTCGATCGAGCTGGACGTGGTGGACCCGCAGGACATCGGCGATTACGGCGGCATCATCGGCGGGCTCGACGGCGCGTCGCTGGGCGGCGTTCTGGTGATCACCAACTTCATCGACGATGCGCTGATGATCAACGAAAGCGAAACCGGGTTCTTCGTGCTGACCCAGTGCGGCATGCCGGGCGAAGATGCGACGCTTTGCGCAAGCGTGGCGCCGTGACGGCGCGCTGATCCGGGCGCTTTTCCTTCCTTTCTGTCTCGCGCTCGCGGGTGCCCTGCCCGCGCGCGCCGAGATTCTCAGCTACTCGCTGCCCGAGGCCCGCACGCTCGCCCTGCGCGCAGCGGTGTCCGGGCGGCCCGACGTGGCGCTGTCGCTGGCGCGCGAGCTGCTGGCGCAGGACCGGCAGGACGCGGCGGCGCATCTGGCCGCGGGGACGGCGCGGCTGTCGATGGGCGACTGGCGCGCGGCCTACCGGGACGGGCGCCGCGCCTTCCGCCATGCCGACACACCGGATGCCAGGTACAGCGCGGCGCGGGTCGCGGCGCTGGCGGCGCTGGGCGAGGACCGCACGATGCTGGCGCAGTTCTGGCTGCGCCGCGCGGGCGACGTGGCCACCGACCCGGCCGACCGCGCGCGGGTCGAGCGGCAATTCCTGGTGCTGAAGGCCAAGAGCCCCTGGCGCTATCGCTTCGACTTCTCCGCGACGCCTTCGTCGAACGTCAACGGCGGCGCCGACAGCGCCTATAACATCATCGACGGCGTGCCGCTGGTGGGCTATCTCAGCGCGGACGCACAGGCGCTTTCCGGCGTCGTGGCGCAGGGCAACCTGCGGCTCTCGTACCGGCTGTCGGCCGGCAAGCGCCATGTCACCCAGGCCCGCGCGACGATCTATCACAAGGCGGTCACGCTTTCGGACGAGGCAAAGGCAAAGGCGCCGACGGTCCGGGGCAGCGACTTTTCGGCGACCTCGGTCGGTATCGGGCTGACCCATGCGATCGCGCTGACACGGCCCGGCACGCTGTTGTCGGTGTCGGGCGATTTCCGCAGCTACTGGCAGGGCAGCGGGCGCAGCTTTGACGCGGTGTCGGGCAAGCTGGCCTATGCCCGCCCGCTGACCGAACGGCTTCGCCTCAGCGGTTCGGTGGGCCACGAGGCGCGGCGCTACGACGGCGGCGGCAGCGGGCGGGTCAACACCGCCGCGCTGGGGCTGAGCTATGCCTTCGCCAACGGCAACCGGCTGAGCGGCGCGCTGCAGGTGACCGGGCTTCACGACCCGAACCCGGTCTTCGACAGCCGCGCCGTGCAGGGCAGCATCAGCTTCGCGCTGGGCAGGCCGGTGCGCTCGGTCGAGCTGTCGACGAGCATCGGTTACGGCATGTCGGATTACCCGAACTATGCGCTGGGCTTCATCCCGGTCCCCGGCGGGCGGCAGGACGAGGTCGCCTATGTCGACATCGACGCCACTTTCGGCGCGATCGAATATGCGGGCTTTTCGCCCAGCCTGAAGCTGCGCCGCCAGCGCACCCATTCCAACGTGTCGCGCTTCACCACGTCGGAATGGGCGGTCTCGCTGGGGTTACAGTCGAACTTCTGATCGGGCGGCCCCGGCGGGCCTTCGGCGCCGGGCGCCGGGCGTGCGGACCCGGCCGGCGGCCACGGACCAATTCGCCGCCTGCCGGCTTCCGCCCGCCGTCGTTCCGCACTAGGCTCGTTGCCGGGCAAACCACGGAGGCCGCGCATGGGCATCACCTATCTGCACACCATGGTCCGGGTGAAGGACCTGGAGAAATCGAAGGCGTTCTACGAGCTTTTGGGGCTGGAAGAGACCCGGCGCACCGACCATGACAAGGGCCGCTTCACGCTGGTCTTCATGTCGCCGCCTGGGCAGGAGAACGCGGCGGTGGAACTGACCTACAACTGGGACGGCGACGAGGGGCTGCCGTCGGACAGCCGGCATTTCGGGCACCTCGCCTACCGCGTCGACGACATCTATGCCACCTGCGCGCACCTGCAGGCGAACGGCGTCACGATCAACCGCCCGCCGCGCGACGGGCACATGGCCTTCGTGCGCTCGCCCGACAACGTCTCGATCGAGCTGCTGCAGCGCGGCGAGGCGCTGCCGCCCGCCGAGCCGTGGGCGAGCATGGAAAACACCGGCCATTGGTAAGGTTCGCCGGTCTCCTGGCGCTGCTGCTTGCGGCGCCCGCCGGGGCCGCGGCCGAGTGCCGGCTTGCGCTGGCGCTGGCGCTCGACATCTCGTCTTCGGTCGATGCCGACGAGGACCGGCTGCAGCGCCTCGGGCTGGCGGCCGCGCTGGCCTCGGAAGAGGTGCAGGCGGCGATCCTGTCGGTGCCCGGCCAGCCGGTGGCGCTGGCGGTGTTCGAATGGTCCGGGCGCTACCAGCAGGACCTGACGCTGGACTGGCGGCTGCTGCAGGGCCCGGCCGACATCCTGGCGGCGGCGGGCGAGATCCGCGGCTCGAAACGGGCCTATGCCGAGTTCCCGACGGCGATCGGCTATGCGCTGGGCTATGCCGCGGGGGTGTTCCGCGCGGCGCCGCCCTGCCTGTTTCGCACGCTGGATGTCTCGGGCGACGGGATCAACAACGACGGTTTTGCGCCGCGGCTGGCCTACGAGAACTTCCCGCTGGCCGGTATCACCGTGAACGGGCTGACGATCGGCGGGCAGGAGGACGATCTGGCGGGGTATTACCGGCGCGAGTTGATCCGGGGGCCCGGTGCCTTCGTGATCGAGGCGCGCGATTTCCGCGATTTCGAGCGGGCGATGCAGCTGAAACTGGTGCGCGAGTTGCGGGCGCGGGCGGTCAGCCGGGGGCCGGTGCCGCCCGGCGCGCCGCGGGGCGGCTGAGGTGATGCGCGCGCTGGCGCTCGGGCTTCTGCTGATCTGGCCGGGGGTGGCCGTTGCGGCCTGCCGGCTGGCGCTGGCGCTTGGGCTCGATGTCTCGGGTTCGGTCGACGCGCGCGAGTACCGGCTGCAGGTCGACGGTCTGGCCGGGGCGCTGCTGCGGCGCGACGTGCAGGCGGCGTTCCTGGCCTTTCCCGAGGCGACGGTGCGGCTGACGGTCTATGAATGGGCCGGGCTCGGCAGCCAGCGCACGCTTCTGCCCTGGACCGAGATCGCCGGCGCCGGCGACCTGGCGCGCGCGGCGGCGGCGATTTCCGGCGCGCCGCGGGTGGCGCACGAGCCGCCGACGGCGCTGGGTCAGGCGATGCTCTCGGGTGCGCGGCGGCTGGCGGAACAGCCGCTTTGCTGGAAACGCACGCTGGATATCTCGGGCGACGGCAAGTCGAACACCGGCCCGCGCCCGCGCGATCTGGACGGCGACCCGCGGCTGGCGGGGATCACCGTGAACGCGCTCGCGATCGGGTCCGATCCGCTGCGCTACGATGACCGGCGCCAGCCCGAGATCGGCGAGCTGTGGGCCTATTTCCGAACCGAAGTGATCCGCGGGCCGGACGCCTTTGTCGAGGTCGCACTGGGGTTCGACGATTTCGAAGAGGCGATGGCGCGCAAACTGCTGAAGGAGCTGCGGTCGCTGGCGGTGAGCGATGCCGCCCCGGCGCCCGGAAGGCTGGCGACCCGCTGAGGCGCGGCCGTGTCGCAATGGATGGACCTGTCGCGGCGGATGGTACGGCGGCCCGGCGCGCGGCGCAGGCCATCGGTCGACGCGCCGGGAATTGGCGCAAGACCGGGCGCGCAGGGCCGGTGCCGTGACCCGAGGATCGCCCGCGGGGTGCGCCAGAGCACATGCCGCGAGCGTCTTTTCACGGAATACGTTCCATCCCGTTTGCCGAGTGCACTTTCGCGACGCTTCGCCGGATCGGCCGCGCTGAATACCGCCCTAACCGGCGCGGGACGGGCCGGACCCGGGCTCTGGCGCGTCGGTGTCGAACCGGGCAGTCACCCGGGCCGGCCGGCCGGCGCCCGCCCGATCCGCAGCCGCGGGGGCCGCGCGCTCTTCCGCGGCGGCGGCGCGCACCGAGCGGAAGACCGGCGCGGGGCCGGGCTGCGGCGCATTTCGGATGCTGGTGAACTCGATCATGTTTGCCCCCCGGCGGTTCGCAGCGTCAGTAGATGTAACGGATCTGGTCGCTCCAGTAGCGCTCGACCCGGCGCAGCGACGAATTGATCTCTTCCATGCCGGCCTTGTCGAGGACCGAGCGCGATTCGAGCCCCTCGGCATGGCGCGCGAAAAGCTCGCTGACGATCTGCTGCACCTCGCGCCCGCGTTCGGTCAGCCGCACCCGCACCGAGCGGCGGTCGATCTCGCAGCGCTGATGGTGCATGTAACCGGCCTCGACCAGCTTCTTCAGGTTGTAGCTGACATTCGAGCCCTGGTAGTAGCCGCGGCTCTTCAGCTCTCCGGCCGTCACCTCGTTGTCGCCCACGTTGAACAGCAAGAGCGCCTGCACCGCGTTGATTTCCAGGATGCCCAGCCGCTCGAATTCGTCCTTGATCACGTCGAGCAGCAGCCGGTGCAGCCGCTCGACCAGCGACAGCGCCTCGAGATATTGCGGCATGAAGCCCTGCTGCACCGAACCGCCGATCTGGGAATGCAAACTCATGAATGATCTCCGCCGTTGGCTGCCTCGGCCAAGCCATAAGGCGGGATTCGGAAATATTCGGTTAAATGCCGGAAAGTTCGCCGGTCAGGATGCGGGCGGGCGCCGGGCCGGCGGCGCGGGATCAGTCGCCCCGCGCATGCGCCGCGATTTCGGCGATCAGCGGGGCGAGCCGGGGCGGCGGGGCGGCCTGGCCGGTGACCCAGGCATAGAGGTCCTGGTCGTTCTCGGCCAGAAGCGCGTCGTAGGCATCCAGCGCGGCGGCGTCCATCGCCGCCAGCCGGTCGGTGGCGAAACCGCCGAGGATCAGGTCCATCTCCTTGATCCCGCGGCGCGCAGAGCGCATGCGCATCCGCTTGAGCCGCGCCTCGGCGGTTTCGCTCACGCGGCGCTCTCGGCCAGGGCGCGGCGCAGCCGCTTCTCCAGCACGCCCAGCCGGTCGGCGGTCTGTGCCGCATGGCCGCGCAACTCACGGATTTCGGTAAGGATTCCAGCCATTTCGCCGCCCGCGCGCAGGGGCTCGGCGGGGGCCGAAAGCCCCTCGCCCTCGCCGTTCAGCAGCCACATCAGCGAGACGTTCAGAAGCCCCGCGAGAATCTGCAGCTTGTTGGCACGCGGCTCGCGCAGGTCGTCCTCCCAGGCCTGAAGCGTCTTCAGCTTGACGCCCAGCTTGCGGGCCAGGTCCTCCTGGCTCATCCCCAGCGCCTCGCGCCCGGCGGCGACGCGGTCGCCGAATGTCGCGGAGTCGTTCGAATACCATCCGCTCTCGGGGACGATCTCGGGAGGGTTAAGAAAATCATGCTGGCTCATTACAATCCTCTTTGTGGCGCGTCGGCCGTCTCGCCTGGTGGTCTTGCTCGGGAACGGGGGCCATCCTAGAAGGTATGGCCGCCGATTACCAACCGGAGACGACCATGACGTTCCTGTCCGCGACACTGGGCCGCGTGAAACCCTCGCCGACGATCGCGGTGACGACCCGCGCGGCCGAGATGAAGGCCGCGGGCGAGGACGTGATCGGCCTTGGCGCGGGCGAGCCGGATTTCGACACGCCCGAGAACATCAAGGCGGCCGGAATCGCGGCGATCCGCGCGGGCAAGACCAAGTACACCGCGCCCGACGGCATCCCCGAACTGAAGCGGGCGATCTGCGACAAGTTCGCGCGCGAGAACGGGCTGAGCTACCGGCCGTCGCAGATCAGCGTCGGCACGGGCGGCAAGCAGATTCTCTACAACGCGCTGATGGCGACGCTGAACCCGGGCGACGAGGTGCTTGTTCCGGCGCCCTACTGGGTCAGCTATCCCGACATGGTGCTGCTCGCCGGCGGCACGCCGGTGGTGATCGGGACCTCGCTGGAGGCCGGGTTCAAGATCTCGCCCGGCCAGCTGGAGGCGGCGATCACGCCCCGGACCAAGTGGCTGATCTTCAACTCGCCGTCCAACCCGACGGGCGCGGGCTATACCCGGGCCGAACTGAAGGCGTTGACCGAGGTCTTGCTGCGCCACCCGCAGGTCTGGGTGATGACCGACGACATGTACGAGCATCTGGTATTCGGCGATTTCGTGTTCTCGACACCGGCCGAGGTCGAGCCCGCGCTTTACCCCCGCACGCTGACCGTGAACGGGGTGAGCAAGGCCTACGCGATGACCGGCTGGCGGATCGGTTATGCCGGCGGGCCGGAAGAGCTGATCGGGGCGATGCGCAAGGTGCAGTCGCAATCGACGTCGAACCCCTGCACGATCAGCCAGTGGGCCGCGGTCGAGGCACTGAACGGCCCGCAGGATTTCATCGCCGCCAACAAGGTGGTGTTCCGGCGCCGCCGCGACCTGGTGGTCGGAATGCTGAACGAGGCCCGCGGGATCGACTGCCCGGTGCCCGAGGGCGCGTTCTACGTCTATCCGTCGATCGCGCGCTGCATCGGCAAGACCAGTGCAGGCGGGGCGCGGATCGTGGACGACGAGGCGTTCGCCGCGGCGCTGCTGGAAGAGACCGGGGTGGCGGTGGTGTTCGGCGCGGCCTTCGGGCTTTCGCCCTGTTTCCGGGTGAGCTACGCCACCGACGACGCGACCCTGGAAGAGGCCTGCCGGCGGATCCAGCGGTTCTGTGCGGGACTGCGGTAGCCGGGACGTGCAGCGCGGGAAGCGGAGCGGGTCTGGTCTGATCGCGCCATTCGCGTATCTGCCGCGCGGCGGCCTTCGGCCGCTGTTCGCGCCGGGTCATGGACCGGAACGGCAAGGAAGGGCCCCTCAAGCCCCGCTCCCTTGCGGGATCAGTCCGCCCGCAGGCAGGTCCCCCGCGCGCATCCGCTTTGACAGCGCCCCAGCCGCCCAATAGGGTCGAGCCCGAGGACCAGTCTGGGGAGCCGGGGTTGAGCGACCTGCCAGAATACTACTTTCGCGTGCGCGAAAACGGCGCCTTCGTGTTCCGCGTGGACACCGAGAACCGCCAGCGGCGGATCGAGATGGACCAGATCGCGGTGGTCAACATCAAGAACGGCCAGATTAAGGCGCATGGCGACCATACGCTGTCCGAGGCCGACATGGCGGCGATCACCGACTGGGCGGCGGCGCGCAAGGCGGTGCTGGCGCGGCGCAACATCGACGACATCCACCGCGCGGTGGACTATCTGAACCAGACCACGCACTGGGTGAACTCGACGGCCGAGGACGACGAACTGGACCAGGTCACCGACGCGCTGCTGCTGGCGATGCACGATCTGCGCTCGGTCCTGGTACGCAAGAAGGCCGACCGGCTGTTGCGTGCCGCCAAGGAACGGATGGCCGGCGAATAGCGGCGCCCGCGAAATCCCGGCATGCGATCGTCAGCGGCCCGCGGCCCGGACCGGCACGGTCGCCACGCCGCGCGTCCAGAAGCGCTGCATCAGCAGGGCCGCCGCCGTCGCCAGCCCCACGACCAGCCCGAGCCAGACGCCGACGCCCTCCCATCCCAGCACGAACCCCATGCCATAGCTCGCCGGGATCCCGATCAGCCAATAGCTGACCGCGGCGTGGATCATCGGCACGCGGGTGTCCTGCAGCCCGCGCAGCAGCCCCAGCGCCAGCACCTGCGCGGCGTCGACGAACTGAAACAGCGCCGCGACCGCCAGAAGCGCCACGCCGATCGCCAGGATCGCCGGCCGGTCGGGATCGGAGGGGTCGAGGAACAGGCCCAGCAACGCCTCGGGCAGCGCAAGATACAGAACCACGGTCAGCGCCGCGAAACATGCCGACATCGCCACCGCGGCGCGCGCCCCGTCGCGCAGCCCCTGCCGGTCGCCCCGCCCGGCGGCGCGGCCGGCGCGCACGGTGGCGGCCTGGCTGAGCCCGAGATGCACCACGAAGCTCATCGAGGCGAGCTGCACCGCGATCCCGTGCGCGGCGAGCGGCAGCGCGCCGATCCAGCCCATCATCAGTGCCGAGGCCGCAAACAGCCCGCTTTCGGCCAGGTTGGTCAGCCCGATCGGCCAGCCGAGCCGGAAGACCTGGCGGAACACCTCGGGGTCGGCGCGCCAGAGGCGGCGGAACAGGTCGTGCCGGGGCAGCACGGCGTTGGCATAGACCACAAGCATCGCCAGGGTGGCGAGCTGCATCGTGACCGAGGCGATGGCCGCCCCGCGCAGTCCCAGCTCGGGCGCGCCGAGGTTGCCGAAGATCAGCGCATAGTTCAGCACCGCGTTCAGAACCGCCGCCGCCACCGTGGCCCAAAGCACGACCTGCGTGCGCTCGAGCGCGGCGACGTAGTTCTTCAGCACCATGACCAGAAGCGCCGGCACCATGCCGAAGGCGAAGATCGCCAGATAGTCCTGGGTCAGCGCCGCGATGTCGGGCTTCTGGCCCATCGCCAGCAGGATCGGCTCGGACCAGATCAGGGGCGGCATCACGGCGAGCCCATAGAGCGTCGACGCCCAGAGCCCCATGCGGGTGACGCGCCGCACCTGGGTCTCGTCGCCCTGCGCCGCCGCGCTTGCGACCATCGGCAGGACCGCGAAGGCAAAGCCCGAGCCGACGATGAACAGCACGAACGAGGTCGAGAACGCCAGCGTCACCGCCGCCAGCGCCTCGACCGCATACCAGCCGAGCATCACGCTGTCGGTTACCATGATCGCGATCTGCGCCAGGTGGCTGCCGACCAGCGGCAGCCCGAGCACCAGAAGCGCGCGGGCATGGCCGCGGTAAGAGAGCGGGGCAGTCATGGACCCGCATTAGAATAAGGGGTTCGAACCGGCAAGACGGCGCATCCCGGGCCGCTCATGACCCGGGGCTGATTGACCGAATCGCGCTTCGCCTGCAAAATCCTTGCGATTGGTATTGCTCATGCGTTTCTCGATCGGCGATTTCCTGAATCTTTCGGCCCTGTTGCTGGGCCTCCCTTACTTCTTCGGGTTCATCTATCTGAACGCGTATTACAGGTACTTCGGGATAGACCTGTCCGAATTGGGATTCTCGGCGCAATACATCTATGTATCTTCGTTTTTCGCGATCTGGAAATTCATACTGGGACCGGACTTGGAAGTCGCCTGGGACTGGATACGATCGCCTGACGGACTCTCGCTTCTGGTCAGTTCCGCAATCATTGCATTTGTAGCTTTACTTATCATTCGAAAGACGCCACCTCGCCCAGGTAGTTTGTCGTGGCCCTACCCGTCCCACGAATCTCCAAACGAAGTGTCCGGCACTGCGCGGGTCGCGATGACCGTGACGGCAGCGGCATTGGCGTATTTCGCGGCGCTGACAGCACTTTACTTCGTTGCCGTGCTGGCCGCCAACAGGACGGCCGAGCGCGACCTGTCGCAATTGCCATTCGCGTATCTGATCGAGTTGGACGCGGATACGGCCGCGGACGACATCACCAATCAGGAAGGCGCCAGCCAATTGCTTCGCTGGCGGGATGGCTACCGAGTACTGCACGCAAACGACTCCGAATACTTCCTGCTTCGCAATGCAACGGAGGATACCCAAAGATGGTTGATCAGGCTGCCGAAAGACGATCACAGATCGCTCTTCATGTTACGGGACCTGCCCGAGTGACCGTCGCCGCCGTTGTCTCGGTGTCCCTCGCGCTTCCTGCTGCTGCCCAAGATGCATCAAACGTACCAGGCACGATTACCGGTCATCTTAGTCTAGCGGTGACAAACTACGATGCTTTTCAAGTATCGGTTTCCGCAAGCGATCCGTTCAGCGGGTATTACCGGCCGATCAAGCTTGTCGATGGCACGAAGACGAACTTCGTGCAGTGTTCGCCGAGGGGCAAACGACGTTGGGTCGAGGAGGGTCAGGTACGCCGCGACGATGGCGGACAGTGCCAAAACAACGGCACCGGAACGCTTTCGATATCGCTGATCGAATTCACCCAGGAAACGCGCGGCATGAAAATCAATCTGCCGAACGGCCGCACGCAAAGGCTCGAGACGTTCATTTTCAACGATGAGGGGATAACCGGATTCGTTGCGATGAGCGACGTCGAGGGCAACCCGAATTTCCGAATGGCCTCGCTACTTGATGCGAACAGAATGCAAATAAATTTTGAGGAGGACGGTAGTTATTCCTTGGTGTATTTTGGGCAGCTCGACCCGGTTATTGGCCCAACCCAGTTCATAGAGGAGCAGATCGAGCAGGGCTTCGAGGGCATTTCCAGACCCATCCCCGAGAATCTGACCTTCGCGCCCCGGCCCCCGATCACGATCAACCCGGCGCTGACGCTTACTGTGGGCGTCGGCGGCTAGGACGGCTTCCGCGCCACGAAGTCGATCAGGCCGCACCTGCCGTTGTGGCCCGGGCCGGCGTCGATGACCTCGTCGTAGTCGTCCGCGTGCAGGACGGTGTAATCCGCGAACGCCGCGCGCAGCAAGTCCAGCGTGTACATGTTCTCGGCATGCGGCGGGCCGCCGGTGCCATAGCCGACCTGGCGCGGCGCGAAGCCGTGCAGCAAGAGCAACCCGCCGGGCTTCAGCGCCGCGTCGAGGCCGGCAAAGATCGCCGTCCGCAGTTCCGGCCCGGCGAACTGGATGAAGATCGCGGCCACGGCGTCGTAGGGCGCCGCGCGCCAGTCCCAGTCCTCGACCCCGCTCTGGCGGAAATCGACCCCGACGCCCGCCTCGGCCGCAAGCGCGCGGGCCTTGTCGAGGCCGCGGGCCGAGGCGTCGAAGGCGGTGACGGAATGGCCCAGGCGCGCGAGGTGGACGGCGTTGCGCCCCTCGCCCTCGGCGACGCAGAGCACGCGGCTGGAAGGCGCGAGGCGCGCGGCATGGCGGGTCAGAAAGACCGCGGGCGCGCGGCCGAAGAGGTAATCGTCGCGGTCATAGCGCTGGTCCCAGCGTTCCCAGGCGGGGGGAAGATCGGTCATGGCGCATGGGGATACGCCCGGACACGGCGCCGCGCAAGCCCGCCGCCCGCGCCGCGGCCCGGCGGCGAATGTGCCCCGGCCGAGCGCCCGCGCCGCACGCCTTTCCCTTCCCCGGCGCTTCCCCTAGTCTGCCGCGCGAAGGAGGCCGCCCATGCCGATCCAAGCTTGCGTCTTCGACGCCTATGGCACGCTTTTCGACGTCGCCGCCGCCGCGCGCGAGGCCGCAGCCGAGCCCGGCCGCGAGGGCTTTGCCGCCCGCTGGCAGAAGGTCGCGACCGACTGGCGGCTGAAGCAGCTGCAATATACCTGGCTTCGCGCCGTGGCCGGGGCGCATGCCGATTTCTGGGAGGTCACGCAGAACGGGCTCGACTGGGCGCTGGAGGCGTCGGGTCTCGACGGTGACGGCGAACTGCGCGAGCGGCTGCTGGCGCTCTATTTCGAGCTCAGCGCCTACCCGGAAGTGCCGCGGATGCTGGCCGACCTGAAAGCGGCCGGGTTCCGGACCGCGATCCTGTCGAACGGCGAGCCGAAGATGCTGAAAGGCGCGGTCGACAGCGCCGGGCTCGGCGATTTGCTGGACGACGTGCTGAGCGTCGAGGATGTCGGGGTCTTCAAGCCGCATCCCAGGGTCTATGCCATGGTCGGCGAGCGTTTTGGCACCCGCCCGGACGAGGTGCTGTTCGTGTCGTCGAACGGCTGGGACGCGGCGCATGGCGCGGGGTTCGGGTTCCGCGCGGTCTGGGTCAACCGCGCCGGCGAGCCGGTGGACCGCCTGCCCTGGCGCCCGGCGCATGTGCTTGCCGACCTGACCACGATCCCCGACCTGGCGGCGGCGCAATGATCCGGCATTTCGACGCGCCGGACGGCACGAGGCTGGCCTATCGCGACGAGGGCCGGGGCTTGCCGGTGCTTTGCCTGTCCGGGTTGACGCGGAACGGCACCGATTTCGACTATGTCGCGCCGCACCTGGCCGATACCCGTCTGGTCCGGCTGGACTATCGCGGGCGCGGGGCATCAGCCTGGGCCGACCCCGCGAGCTATACGCCGGCCGTCGAGGCAGGCGACGCGCTGGCGCTGCTCGATCACCTGGGGCTGCAACGGGCCGCGGTTCTGGGCACGTCGCGGGGCGGGCTGATCTCGATGCTGCTCGCGGCGACCGCAAAGCCGCGGCTGATCGGCGTCTGCCTCGTGGATATCGGGCCCGAACTGAACCTGGCGGGGCTCGAGGTGATCCGCGGCTATGTCGGCAAGACCCCGGCGAACCGCCCGCTGGAAGAGCTGGCGGTCGCCCGGGCGCGGATGCTGCAGGGCTTCGCCAATGTGCCCGAAAGCCGCTGGCTGGAAGAGGTGACGCGGCATTTCGTGGTGCGCGACGGGCGGGTCGCGCTGAACTACGACCCCGAACTCAGGCAGGTCTTCGACCGCGCCGGCGACGCCGACCCGGTCGACATGTGGCCGTTCTTCGACGCATTCGCCGGGTTGCCGCTGGCGCTGGTCAGGGGGGCGAATTCCGACCTTCTGTCGGCCGCGACGGCGACCGAGATGCGGCGGCGCCGGCCCGACATGATCTTCGCCGACGTCCCCGACCGGGGCCACGTGCCGTTCCTCGACGAGCCCGAGGCGGTGGCGGCGATCCGGGACTGGCTGGCCGCCTGCGAAGCGGCGGCGGCAGAGGCGGCGAAAGGAAAGCGGTAGGGCGGCAAGCGGCGCATCCCGTTCCCCCGCAGGCCCGGACGGCCGACCGGCGCCGCCCGTTTCCGCGCCGGCACCCGGCATTCCCGCGCGCCGCCGCATGCGGCCCGCCCGGCCGTTGCCCCTTGCCGGGCGCGGGCGGTGTCAATATGACGGCGCCATGCTGAAGACGCGGATCATCCCCTGCCTCGATGTGGCCGACGGCCGCGTCGTCAAGGGCGTCAACTTCGTCAACCTCGTCGATGCCGGCGACCCGGTGGAAGCCGCCAAGGCCTATGACGCGGCGGGCGCAGACGAGCTGTGCTTTCTCGACATCCACGCCACGCACGAGAACCGCGGCACGATGTACGACCTGGCCACCCGCACCGCCGAGCAGTGCTTCATGCCGCTGACCATCGGCGGCGGCGTCAGGACGCCCGAGGACGTGCGCAGCCTGCTGCTGGCCGGCGCCGACAAGGTCAGCTTCAACTCTGCCGCGGTGGCCGACCCCGACGTGGTGGCGCGCGCCGCCGAGCGCTTCGGCTCGCAATGCATCGTCGTCGCGATCGACGCCAAGACGGTGGAACCGGGCCGCTGGGAGATCTTCACCCATGGCGGGCGGCGCCCCACCGGCATCGACGCGGTCGAGTTCGCCCGCCTCGTCGAGGCCAGGGGCGCGGGCGAGATCCTGCTGACCTCGATGGACCGCGATGGCACGCGGGCGGGCTTCAACCTGCCGCTGACCCGCGCGATCAGCGATGCGGTGACCATCCCCGTGATCGCATCCGGCGGCGTCGGCACGCTCGACCATCTGGTCGAGGGCGTCACCAAGGGCGGCGCCAGCGCGGTGCTGGCCGCCTCGATCTTTCATTTCGGCGACTACACCATCGGCGAGGCCAAGGCCCACATGGCCGCTGCCGGCATCCCGGTGCGGCTGACATGACCGCGCTGGAGCGGCTGGCCGCCACCATCGAGGCGCGCAAGGCCGCCGATCCGGCATCGTCCTGGACGGCGAAGCTGCTGGCCATGGGGCCGGAGAAGGCGGCGGGGAAATTCGGCGAAGAGGCCGTCGAGGCCATCGTCGAGGCGGTCAAGGGCGACCGGGCGCGGCTGACGGCCGAGGCGGCGGACGTGCTTTACCACCTGCTGGTGATGCTGGCGGCGCGCGACGTGGCCCTGGCGGATGTGCTGGCGGAACTCGAGCGGCGCGAGGGGTTGTCCGGCCTCGACGAGAAGGCATCGCGGCGGGAGTGAGGCGCAAGCCGCCCGCAGGCGGCCCCTGCCAGGGCACGGGATTTCTGCGCTGGGCGCGCTGCGCAATGGCCTGATACCAAGGGTGCCGTTGAAGCGCGAAGCCGCGCCATCGCCGGCCCGCGGGGCGGCCAACCGACGTCCGATCGGCATGCTTTATCCCGCGGTTCGCGCATGACTTCGGATCACAGCGCCAACGTCACCAAATCGCCGACCCGGGGGGCGGGTCGGCGATGGCGCGGCGGCCTCAAGGCCTTGTCCCGCGCCGGGCAGGCAACCCGAACGGCAGGAACAAGCCAGAAGCCCGCCTTTCTCCGCCAGAACGCGTGCCCGCCCTACGTCAGCCGCGACGAGATCACCCGCGTGTTGATCCCGGCCTTGCGAAGCTCGCCGAAAAGCCGCTGATGCTCGAGCTTCGGGCAGCGGTCCTGGATCACGTCGATCCCGGCCGCCTCGGCCTCTGCCGCGACCCCGGCATTCCTCACCCCGATCTGCATCCAGAACGTCCGCAGGTTCGGCAGATGCGCCCTGGCGTCGGCCCAGACGTCGGGCACCGCTTCGGCCCGGCGGAAGACGTCGACCATGTCGACGCTTTCCGCCTCGGGAATCTCCGACAGATCCGCCCGGATCACCTCGCCGAACAGCGACTTGCCGGCATGCGCGGGATTCACCGGGATCGTCCGGAAACCGCGCTGGTGCAGGTAGCGCACAACGTAATAGCTCGGCCGCACGTCGTTCGGCGACACGCCCACGCAGGCGATCACCTTCGTGCGCCGCAGAATCCGTCTGAGATACGCGTCGGAATAGTCCACGGCCCCGCTCTATCACGTCCCGCGACAGAAAAAAGCGCCCGAACCACAAGGGGACGGGCGCCAGTCACGGAACGAGGGACAGTGAAGTGTGGTGCGAGTGTTCCGTACCCGCACCCATCAATATTACTTAAGAAACCACCGATCAGATTAAAGATCATGTAATAAGGTTGTGAACGAAAGGTAAACGTTGCGTACCAATCGCCGCAAAATCGCTAATCGAAAATGTCGTCGATCAGGTCGAACGCCTCGTCCAGAATGTCGCGAAGGCCGGATTTACCCCTTGATTTCCTTACCTTTTTCTGCGGCCTCGCAGGTCTCGGCCTGGCGGATGCGGCGGCCGCCCGCCTTGGCGCCGCGTCCGGCGCCGCAAGCTTCAGCGCCTTCAACTCGTGCAACGGCGCGCCGCAGGCCGAACAGGCCAGTTCGTGGCGCACCTCGCCCTTCAGAACCAGCGCTGCGCGGGTGCCGCAATAGTTGCAGGTCGCGATCTTCGCCCCGTGCGGCATGTCTATTCCGTCCGTTCCCTGGCTGCATATAGGGCGACCGCGGCGGCATTGGAGACGTTGAGCGAGCCGAAATCGCCGCATGCATCGATTCTGACCAGCACGTCGCAGCCTTCGCGGGTCTTCTGGCGCAGCCCCGGCCCCTCGGCGCCGAGAACCAGCGCCACCGGTACCTGCCGCGCCTCGCCCAGTGCGGCACCGAGGCCGGCCCGCCCCTCGCCCGCCAGCCCCAGCAGCCGGTAGCCCATGGCGCGCAACTCGTCCATGGCGCGGCCGAGGTTGGCCACCCGCAGATATGGCTGGCGTTCCAGCGCGCCCGAGGCCGCCTTGGCCAGCGCCCCGGTTTCGGGGGCCGAATGCCGCGCCGGCGCGATCACGGCCGCCGCGCCGAAGACCTCGGCCGAGCGCAGGATGGCGCCCACGTTGTGCGGGTCGGTCACCCTGTCGAGCAGCACGACCACCGGGGCGCCGCCACCCGGCGCGCAGCGTTCCGACAGGGTGCCCCAGTCGAGCGGCCGCACCTCGAGCGCTGCGCCCTGGTGCACCGATCCGGGGTCGAGCGGCACGGGAAACCGGCGCGGATCGGCGATTTCCGGCTCGATGCCCGCGGCCCGGATCGCGTCGGCAAGCCTGTCGGCGGCGTTCTTCGTGACCACCAGCCGCAGCCTTTCGCGCGCCGGGTTCATCAGCGCATCGCGCACCGCGTGCAGCCCGAAAAGCCACAGCGTGGCCTGCGCCGACGCGCGCCGCGCGCGCTCTTTCTCGATCACCCATTTGGGTTTCTTCATCGCTCCGCCCCGGCTCTGGCCCGGCGCCACCCATGCGCCCTGCCCCGGTGATGTGCAAGGGAATTTCCGGTTGACGGGTCCGGGGCGCGGGGCTAAGCACGCCGTCGCGTCGGGCGACGTGCTGCAAGGTGCGGCAGCGGACTGTAACTCCGCCGGGGAGACCCATGCCTGGTTCGATTCCAGGGTCGCCCACCACCTCCCCCGATCCCTGGAATTGCTGAATTCATTGGCCGATAGGCGTTCAGCCGCAGCCTCTTTCGACACAGTTTGTGCATTTCTCGCCACGTGGAGACGCGGAAAGTCCGATACCTGAAGAAATATTGCGGTCGCCTGTTCGATCGCCGCCGCGTTCCCAGGCGGCACCACGAGCCCTTGGCGCCAAGATGTGGAGCCGCCCGTGCGGCAAGGTCAGCTTTGCCGAAGCCGTTGCCAAGGTCGATCAATGCACCAAGGAAGACGATGACCTGATCCGTCGGCTGGGCAATCCAAAGGAGGCCGAGAGGGTCCGGCACGTGACCAAAATCCAACTGGCCACGCCCGATATGCCGAGGGTCGGCGACACAATGACCGAGATGGGGATCGGTCCTGGTGCGTGGCGTGCGTCCAAGATGCTCGACGGTATTCGGGCTGAGCTGCGGGTGGCCGACGAGCATCCGGATCGGAATCCCGGGGCGCGGCTAGCAGGTTATCGGAACATTCCAGTGATGTTCTTCAGGGACCTTGTGATCCCACCTGGCGATCCTGATGAGCGTGATGAATATGATCTGTTGAAGCGCAAGCTCGAACGTCGGATATCTGATCTGGCTGGTGATCCCGACACCATTTGCGGCGTCGCTGAACGCTACTTGCGTTCTGGCAGGTCAAACCGGGTGTTCGGGCGGAGTATCGCCGCAACATCCAAAAGCTGATCAATCATGTTGGCGGCATACCGCTGGGGCAATTACGTGATCAGCCGCTCGCCATGGTGAATTGAAGCGTGACCCAGTTCACAAGCTCCCCGGTGTCGCACGGCAGTTTCTCCGCGCATCCCCCGGCGAAATCGTGAAACGCGCGCTCATTGAGGCGGTTCAGGCCGAGCACCACCGGAAGTCCGAGCGTCAGCGCCTCGGCGATGACCGGGCGAAATCCGCGGCCCTCTGCCTCGTGCTTGCCGAACTTGTTAAGGATGAGGAGGTCCGGCTTCCTGTTTGCGAGGCGCGCAGAGACATCGGCCACCGCCGCTTCCAGCGCGCCGGGGTCGAGACGGCAGCCACGGGCGCTTTCGCCAAGGTTCTGGGTGATGCCGATGGTCGGGCCATCGGGCAGGATGCGCAGATCCATGTCGCAACGGAAGCGCCTCGGACGCTCGATATTCGTCTGCACGGCGCCAGCGACGCGGATGCCCTGTGCGGCCAGGAGGTCGGCCGCTTCGGCCAGCACCCGGTCGGTCAGACCCCTTTCGGCGGCGGTAACATAGGCGAGGCGCATTGGTTGTCCCTTCTCAGCGCGCGTCGGCGCCGCTCATCGTGCAGTCGAGGTCTCTGAGAACGCCGTCCCGGATTCAGTAGATCGTGCCGTGGATGAGCGGGTAATCCCCGCTGCTCCAGGCCCGGCGCAGGATCGGCGTTTCCGCCACCCGGGCGACGCTTTCAAGGACGTTCAGTTCTGCCAGCCGATCGCGCCGCATCTCGATGTCAACGATTTGCGCGAGCTCACGCGCGTGGCGCTTTGCCAGCCGCCGGATCGGCTCGAGCCAGTGGTCGGCAAGTCCGTGCGGCTTATCCTCCTCGGTTGCTGCGCGGATCTTCGCGGACCAGTCGCGGTTGCGTTCAAGAAGCGCTTCGAGAACCTGCCCCATCTCACGCCGCCTTCAGATCGACGCCCGTGACCTCGGCTTTTCCGGCGAGGGATTCGATGAAGTCTCGGGCAGCGCGAACCCACTCGGCCTTCTCGAGCATCGCGCGAATGCGGGGGGCGACGGTCTCGAACGGCAGGACGGCGCCTTCGGCGCGAGCGTCGAGGCGGATGATGTGGAACCCATAGCGGGTGGCCACCGGTTCAGCGGCGATCTCGCCTTCGGAGAGCCTGTCGAGAACGGCCTCGAATTCCGGCACCGTGTCGCCGGTGGCGATCTGGCCGAGCCGGCCGCCAGAGTCGCGGGACGAACAGGCAGACAACTCGCGCGCCATCCGATCGAATTCACGCGGATTGCGGGCGAGCTCGGCGAGCGCCGCGGTTGCCTTGAGACGCGCCTTGTCCAGCGCGGCAGCATCACCGGGGCGGACCGCGAAGAGAATGTGCGCGGCCTCGTAGAGCGTCGGTGCGCGGAAGCGGCCGGGATCGGCGTCATAGTAAGCGCGCATGGCCGCGTCGCCAGGCCGTTCGGGCGTCAACGCCGCGTCGAGGATCTGACGCACCAGCGCCTCTTCCTCGGTCTCGGCGCGCTCTTCCCCGGTGATCGGCGCGGGGGTCAGGCCGCGGGCACGCGCCTCTTGCAAGAGAAGGGCGCGCACCGCGAGCGCACGGCCCGCAGCGCGCCAGGCGATGCCCGGCTTGCCCTCAGGCGCGGCATGCATCTGCGCCTCCTGCGCGATGGTGGCGGCGGGGATGACCTCGCCGTTCACCGTGATGTCGTTGAGCAGCGGTCCCATCTCAGGCCCCGCGCTTCCGCGTCCGCACGATCTGGTAGCCCGGCCGCCAGAGGTAGCGTACCGGCGCCGAGAGCATGTGCACGAGCCGCGTGAACGGGAACAAGAGAAAGATCGTCAGCCCGAGGAACAGGTGCAGCTTGAACAGCCAGTGCACGTCCGCGATGTAGCTCGCCGCCTGGCCGTCGAAGGTGAAGATGCCAAAGGCCCAGGCCATAAACTTAGTCATCTCATGCCCGTCGAGGTGCTGGAGCGAGACGAAGATCGTGAGGATCCCGAGCAAGAGCTGCACGAGAAGCAGGATCAGGATGCCGAGGTCGGCAAAACTCGAGTTGGCGCGGATGCGCGGGTCGTAGAGCCGCCGGTGCAGGAGAATCGCGCCGCCCACGAGCGCCATGATCCCGGCGACACCGCCGACCAGCACCGCCATGAGCTGCTTGAATCCGTGGCCGATGCCGAAGGCGTCGAACACAGCGATCGGCGTCAGAAGGCCGATGAGATGGCCGAAGAAGACCACCAGCACGCCAACATGAAAGAGCACCGAGCCGATCACGAACCGCTGCCGCCGCAGGAGCTGCGACGAGGAGGACTTCCAGGTGAACGGGTCGCGTTCGTAGCGCGCGATACTGCCCAGAAGCAGCACCGAAAGCGCGATGTAGGGATAGGTTCCGAAGAAGAATTGGTGCATCGTTCGCCCTCCTTCAGTGGGCCGACCCGGCCGCGGCCGGGTTTTTGGGGATGTCCATCCGCGCCAGAATGTCGCGCGAAACCGGGCAGCCGGCATTGGGGTCCGGCGCGAAGGTGACCTGCGCCTCCTCGTAGACCGCATCGAGCGCCTCGAGGTCCTCCGGATCGTCGTCCGTCTCGGCCAGCATCGCCTCCGCCTCGGGGCTGTCGGTGCCTGCCCGCGCGACCGCCGCAAGGGCGGCAAGGACAGTCGCGTAGGGCGTGCCGCGCCGGGTCAGGCGTTCCGCAAGGACCGCGATGATGTGACCGGCGCCCGACAAGAGGTCCTTTGCCTCGGGCAGGGGTCGGGTCGAGAGGTATTCCAGAAACACCGGCAGATGATCGGGAAGTTCCGGCCCGGTCAGATCGAACCCGCCGGCGCGGTAGGTCTCCAGAAGGTCCACCATCGCGCCGCCGCGATCGCGGCTTTCGCCATGGATATGCTCGAAGAGGTTGAGCGACAACGTGCGCGAGCGATCGAACAGGAGCACATAGCGCTCCTGTTTGTCATAGATGTCGCCTTCTGCGATGTCCGTGAGCAGCGGTTCCAGCGCCAAGCGCTGACCGCGGTGTAGAAGACCCTCGGAATCGATGACCTCCCGGATCGCCGGAATGGCGGCCTGAAGGTCCTCGGTCGGGTAGGAGAGGAGCGCGGACAGCGCCTTGAACGTCTTCATTTCCAGCCCTCCGCAGGTGTCACGAACTTGCGGCTGCCGAAGAGCTTCGCGCCGGATGTGCCGGTCGAGCAGCCGTTGCTGTCGGTGAAGCCGCAGCCGCCGCGCAGATCGTAGGCGTCTTCGACCATCTCGCGGTGCGTCGTCGGGATGACGAAGCGGTCCTCGAAATTGGCGATCGCCATGGTCTTGTACATCTCGTCGATCTGGTGCGGATTGAGACCCACGCGCTTCGCGACGCCGAGATTGACGACCCCGTCTACCGTCTTCGACCGCATGTAGGAGCGCATTGCAAGCATCCGCTCCAGGGCGGAGACGATCGGCGCCTCGTCGCCCGCCGTCAGCATGTTGGCGAGATAGCGCACCGGGATGCGGAGCGATTTCACGTCCGGCATGTCGTCCTGGCTCGCGATCTGGCCGGCCGCCGCGGCGTTCTGGATCGGGCTGAGCGGCGGGATGTACCACACCATCGGCAGCGTCCGGTATTCCGGGTGCAGCGGGAAGGCGATCTTCCATTCCATCGCCATCTTCCAGATCGGCGACATCCGGGCGGCCTCCAGCCAGTCGCCCGGCACGCCCTCGGCGCGCGCCGCCTCGATCACTTTCGGGTCGTTCGGGTCGAGAAACACGCCGAGTTGGGCGTCGTAGAGCTCCTTTTCGCCGGCCACTGCCGCCGCCTCCGCGATCTTGTCGGCGTCATAGAGCATCACGCCGATATAGCGGATCCGGCCGACGCAGGTTTCCGAGCAGACCGTCGGCATCCCGGATTCCAGGCGCGGATAGCAGAGCGTGCACTTCTCCGACTTACCCGTAGACCAGTTGTAGTAGATCTTCTTGTAGGGGCAGCCCGAGACGCACATCCGCCAGCCGCGGCACTTCTCCTGGTCGATCAGCACCACGCCGTCCTCTTCGCGCTTGTAGATCGCGCCCGAGGGGCACGACGCGGCGCAGGCCGGGTTGAGGCAGTGCTCGCAGAGACGCGGCAGGTACATCATGAACGTGTTTTCATACTGTCCGTAGATGTCTTTCTGGATGCCCTCGAAGTTGTAGTCCTTGCCGCGCTTCTCGAACTCGCCGCCGAGGATCTCCTCCCAGTTCGGACCCCATTCGATTTTCTCCATCCGCTCGCCCGAGACCTTGGAGCGCGGGCGCGCGGTGGGGAACGCCTCCATTTCGGGAGCCGATTTCAGGTGGTCGTAGTCGAAATCGAACGGCTCGTAGAAGTCGTCGATCTCAGGCAGGTCGGGGTTGGCGAAGATGTTCGCCAGGATCCGCCACTTGCCCCCCTGCTTCGGGCGGAGGCCACCCGAAGCGGTGCGTTCCCAGCCGCCGTTCCAGCGCTTCTGGTTCTCCCAGTCCTTGGGATAGCCGATGCCGGGCTTGGTCTCGACATTGTTGAACCAGGCGTATTCGACACCGTCGCGGCTGGTCCAGACGTTCTTGCAGGTGACGGAACAGGTGTGACACCCGATACATTTGTCGAGGTTCAGCACCATGCCGATTTGTGCGCGGACTTTCATTCTGCTGCCTCCACTTTGGCTGCTGCCGGCCGGTCGAGCCAGTCGATCTTGTCCATCTTGCGGACTACGACCATTTCATCTCGGTTCGAGCCGACCGTTCCGTAGTAGTTGAACCCATAGCTCTGCTGGGCGTAGCCGCCGATCATGTGCGTGGGCTTGACGATGGCGCGGGTCACCGAGTTGTGGATACCGCCCCTCTTGCGGGTGATGTTGGACCCCGGCGTATTCACGATCTTTTCCTGAGCGTGATACATCAGGCACATGCCGTCCTTCACCCGCTGCGACACGACAGCCCGCGCGGTCAGAACGCCGTTCGAGTTGAAGACCTCGATCCAGTCGTTATCGACGAGGCCAGCCGTCTTCGCATCGTTCTCCGAGATCCAGACGACCGGCCCGCCCCTGTTCAGCGTGAGCATCAGGAGGTTGTCGGTATAGGTGGAATGGATGCCCCATTTCTGGTGCGGCGTGATGAAGTTCAGCACCACGTGCTTCTCGTTCGCGCCAAGCGCAGCCGTCGCCGCCGCGCTGATGGTCTTGAGATCGACCGGCGGACGCCAGGTCACGAACATCTCGCCGAAGGCCTGCATCCATTCGTGATCCTGATAGAGCTGCTGACGGCCCGAGACGGTTCGCCACGGGATCAGCTCGTGCACGTTGGTCCAGCCGGCGTTGTAGCAGACCTCCTCGCTTTCGATGCCCGACCATGTGGGCGACGAGATGATCTTGCGCGGCTGGGCGGCGATATCGCGGAAACGGATCTTCTCGTCTTCCTTGACTTCGGCCAGATGCGCATGTTCGCGCCCGGTGGCCTTCGACAGCGTTTCCCAGGCCTTCACCGCGACTTCGCCGTTGGTCTCAGGCGCGAGCATCAGGATGACCTCGGCCGCGTCGATCGCGGTCTCGATCTTGGCCATGCCCTCGGTCGCGCCCTGATGATGGGTACCATTGAGCGCCTTGAGGTGATGGACCTCTTCCTTGGTGTCCCAGGCGATGCCCTTGCCGCCGTTGCCGATTTTCTCCATCAAGGGTCCGAGCGAGGTGAAGCGGGCATAGAGGTTCGGGTAGTCGCGTTCCACGGCGATATAGGCCGGCGCGGTCTTGCCCGGAATGAGGTCGCATTCGCCCTTCTTCCAGTCTTTGACCTGCGGCTGCGCGATCTCGCCGGGGCTGTCGTGCTGCAAGGGAAGCTGCACCACATCCGTTTCCACGCCGAGGATCTCGGGCGCGACCTCGGAGAACTTCTTGGCGATCGCCTTGAAAATCTCCCAGTCCGACTTGGATTCATATGCCGGGTCCACGGCCGCCTGCAGCGGATGGATGAACGGGTGCATGTCGGACGTGTTCATGTCGTCCTTTTCGTACCAACTCGCCGTCGGCAGCACGATGTCGGAATAGACGGCGGTCGTGGACATGCGGAAGTCGAGCGTCACGAGGAGGTCGAGCTTGCCTTCGGGCGCCTTGTCGTGCCAAACCGCCTCCGCCGGTCTTTGCCGGCCTTCCTCGCCCAGATCCTTGCCGAGAACACCGTGATCGGTACCGAGAAGGTGCTTGAGGAAGTACTCGTGCCCCTTGCCCGAGGAGCCCAGAAGGTTCGAGCGCCAGACGAAGAGGTTGCGCGGCCAGTTCTCCGGCGCGTCCGGGTCCTGGGCGGACATCTCCAGCGTGCCGGCTTTCAACTGCTCGGCGACATATTCGGGAATGGTCTTGCCCGAAGCCATCGCCGCCTTGCCAACCTCGAGCGGGTTGGTACGGAGCTGCGGGGCGGAAGGCAGCCAACCCATCCGCTCGGCGCGGATGTTGTAGTCGATCAGGCTCAGGTCCTTGTAGTCGCCGTCCGGCGCGGTCGGCGAGAGGATTTCCGAGGAGGAAACCGTCTCGTAGCGCCACTGGTCGGCATGGGCGTACCAGGCCGAGGTCGAGTTCATGTGCCGCGGCGGACGCGCCCAGTCGAGCGCGAAGGCGAGCGCGGTCCAGCCGGTCTGCGGGCGCAGCTTTTCCTGCCCAACGTAATGCGCCCAGCCGCCACCGGACTGACCCACGGCGCCGCACATCACCAGCATGTTGATGGCGGCACGATAGTTCATATCCATGTGGTACCAATGGTTCATCGCCGCGCCGATGATGATCATCGACCTGCCGTTCGTCTTCTCGGCGTTCTCGGCGAATTCCCGTGCGACCTGGATGATCCGGTCGCGCTTGACGCCGGTGATCTTCTCCGCCCAGGCGGGGGTGAAGGGCACGTCGGCGTCGTAGTCCGCCGCGACATGGTCGCCGCCGAGGTCGCGATCGAGGCTGTAGTTGGCGCAGAAGAGGTCGAAGACGGTGGCGACGTAGTGCTGCTTGCCGTCGGCGAGCTTGACCTTCTTCACGGGCACGTTGCGGGTCAGCACCTCGCCGCGCGCGTCGTTTTCCCAGCCGTTCGAGGCCATGCCGCCGAAATACGGGAAGTCCACCCCGATCACGTCGTCGTGGTCGGTATCTAGGACGAGGCTCAACCGAAGCGTCACGTCCTTGCCGTCGGCCTTCTCCTCGAGGTTCCACTTGCCCTCTTCGCCCCAACGGAAGCCGACCGAGCCGTTCGGCACCACGATGCCGCCCGACTTCTCGTCGATGGCGACGGTTTTCCAGTCGGGGTTGTTCTTGTGGCCGAGCGACTTGTCGAAATCGGCGGCGCGAAGCTGCTTGCCGGGCACGAAGCCGTCGCCCTTCGGCTCAAGCTTCACCAGCATCGGCATGTCGGTGTACTTGCGGCAGTAGTCCTCGAAATACTCGGCCTGCCGGTCGAGGTGGAATTCGCGCAGGATCACGTGGCCCATCGCCATGCCGAGCGCGGCATCGGTGCCCTGCTTGGCATTGAGCCAGATGTCGGAGAACTTGGCGGCCTCGGAATAGTCGGGACAGATCACGGCGGATTTGGTGCCGCGATAGCGCGCCTCGGTGTAGAAATGCGCGTCCGGCGTCCGGGTCTGCGGCACGTTCGAGCCCCAGAGGATCAGGTAGCCGGCATTGTACCAGTCGGCCGATTCCGGAACGTCGGTCTGTTCGCCCCAGGTCATGGGCGAGGCCGGCGGCAGGTCGCAGTACCAGTCGTAAAATGACATGCAGGTGCCGCCCAGAAGGCTCAGATAGCGCGAACCGGCGGCGTAGGAGACCATCGACATCGCCGGGATCGGCGAGAAGCCGAAGACCCGATCGGGGCCGTAGGTCTTGGCCGTGTAGGCATTGGCCGTCGCGATGATCTCGGTCACCTCGTCCCACGTCGCGCGGACGAACCCGCCCTTGCCGCGGATCCTGGTGTAGTCGGCGCGCTTGGTCGGGTCGGTCTGGATCGTCTTCCAGGCCTCCACCGGGCTCATCGTCTTCCTCAGGTCGCGCCACATCCGCATCAGGCGTCCGCGCACCAAGGGCGTCTTCACGCGGTTGGCCGAGTAGAGATACCAGCTGTAGGAGGCGCCGCGCGCGCAGCCTCGCGGCTCATGGTTCGGCAAGTCCGGCCGGGTGCGCGGATAGTCGGTCTGCTGCGTCTCCCACGTCACGATCCCGGATTTCACGTAGATCTTCCACGAGCACGACCCGGTGCAGTTCACCCCGTGAGTGGAACGGACGATCTTGTCGTGACGCCAGCGGTTTCGGTAGGTGTCCTCCCAGTCGCGGTTTTCGATCGTCGTCTGTCCGTGCCCGCCCGCGAATGTGTCCTTGCGGACGGATTTCAGGAAGTTCAGCCGGTCGAGAAGATGGCTCATCTTGCTCTCCTAATGTTTCAGGCCTGGGCCGGCGCGGCCGGGGTGCGGCCACGCTCGATGTCATGAAGAAGCCCGCCTGGACGGGTATAGTAGATCCAGGTCAGCACGACGCAGATCGCGTAGAAGATCAGGAAGCCCCAGAGCGCCATGAAGGGTCCACCGGTCATCGCGATCGAGGTGCCATAGGCCTTCGGAATGAAGAAGGCGCCGTAAGCTGCGATGGCCGAGGTGAAGGCGATGATCGCGGCGCTTTCGCGCTCCGCCTGACGGCGCGTGGCGATGGGGTCGAGATTCGGCATCAGCCGCGGGATTTCCTTGCCCATGATCGCCGGAATCATCTGGAAGGTGGAGGCGTTGCCGACACCCGTAAGGAAGAAGAGGGCGATGAAGCAGGCAAAGAAGCCGAGGAAGCTGCCGCCCTGGCCATCATTCGGCAGGAAGCTGATGACCCCGAAGACCGCCACGATCATGCCGAGGAAGGTCCAGAAGGTCACGCGGCCGCCGCCGTACTTGTCCGAGACCCAGCCGGTGGCCGCGCGGCTGAGCGCGCCGACGAGCGGGCCGAGGAAGACGTATTGCAGCGCGTTCACCTCGGGGAACATGAGCTTCGTCAGAAGCGGGAAGCCCGCCGAATAGCCGATGAAGCTGCCGAAGGTTCCGGTGTAGAGGATGCACATGATCCAGTTGTGGAACCGCGAGAAGATTACCGCCTGGTCGCGGAACGAGGCCTTCGCCTCGGCGATGTCGTTCATGCCAAGCCAGGCGGCGATCGTCGCGACGATGATGAACGGCACCCAGACGAAGCCCGCGTTCTGCATCCAGAGTTCGCCGCCATCGGCGAGTTTGACCGGCGCGCCACCCATGGCGCCGAAGACGCCCATGGTGATGACGATCGGCACGAGGAACTGCATGACCGACACGCCGAGGTTGCCGAGACCCGCATTCAGCGCCAACGCGTTGCCCTTCTCCGCCTTGGGGAAGAAGTAGGCGATGTTCGCCATCGACGAGGCGAAGTTACCGCCGCCGAACCCACAGAGCAGTGCGAGCGTCATGAAGATCAGGTAGGGCGTCTCGGGGTTCTGCACCGCATAGCCGATACCGAGGGCGGGCAGCAGGAGCGACGCGGTCGAAAGCGTCGTCCAGAGCCGGCCGCCGAATATCGGCACCATGAAGCTGTAGAAGATCCGCAAGGTGGCACCTGACAGGCCCGGCAGCGCCGCCAGCCAGAAGAGCTGGCCCGGCGTGAAGTCGAAGCCGATAGCGGGAAGCCGTGCCACGACCATCGACCACACCATCCAGACCGAGAAGGCCAGCAGAAGCGCCGGGATCGAGATCCAGAGGTTCCGCCGCGCGATCGCGCGGCCCTTGGTCCGCCAGAAATCCTTGTCCTCGGGATGCCACTCTTCCAGCGTACGCGGCATAACCGTCTTGCCGGGGATGTGGATTTCCTGAAGTTCCGGCAGTTCCGGCAACTGGTCGAGCGCCTTGCCATGCGCGGCACGCTCCATCGCGCGGATCGACATGTGCATCCAGGCGAGCGTGATCGCGACGATCACGAAGAGAAGCGCGAAGCAGCTTGTATAGATGCCGGTCAAATCGAGAAGCGCACCGAACATGATCGGCAGGATGAAGCCGCCGAGGCCGCCAATCATGCCGACAAGCCCGCCGACAGCACCGACATGGCGGGGATAGTAGACCGGGATGTGCTTGTAGACCGCCGCCTTGCCGAGCGACATGAAGAAGCCGAGGCAGAAGAGCGTGATGATGAAGGGCCAGCGGCTCATCTCGGTCGAAAAGATGATCGGGCCGTCCTTGCCCTGAATGACGTATTCGGTCGGCGGGTAGGACAGCATGAACAGGAAGACCATCGAGAAGCCGAAAGTCCAGTACATGACCGCGCGTGCGCCGAAACGGTCCGAGAGGTGACCGCCATAAGCGCGGAACAGTGAGGCCGAGAGCGAGAAGGCCGCCGCCGACATGCCCGCCGTCTTCACGTCGACGCCATAGACGTCGATAAGGTAGTGCGGCATCCAGAGCGCCAACGCCACGAAGGCACCGAAGACGAAGAAATAGTAGAGCGAGAAGCGCCAGACCTGAAGGTTCCTGAGCGGCGCGAATTGCTGCGCGATGGTCGGCGCCTTGACGCCGGACTTGCGGCGTTCGACCAGTTTCGGGTCGTCCTTTGCAAGGAAGAAGAAGATCACGCCCATCAGCGCGATGGCCACGGCCCAGACCTGCGCCACACCTTGCCAGCCATATGCGACCATGACGAACGGAGCGAGGAACTTGGTGACGGCGGCACCGACATTGCCCGCCCCGAAGATACCGAGCGCGGTGCCCTGCTTGCCCGCGTCGTACCAGCGCGAGACGTATGCCACGCCGATGATGAACGAACCGCCCGCAAGGCCGATGCCCAACGCCGCGATCAGATACATGATGTAGCTGTCCGCGAGCGTCAGCGCCCAGGTCGCGAGACCGGTGAGGATCATCTGCGCCGAAAAGACAAGCTTGCCGCCGTATTTCTCAGTCCACACGCCGAGGATCAGGCGAGTGAGCGAGCCGGTGAGGATTGGCGTTGCAACCAGTAGGCCAAACTCGGATTCCGAAAGCCCGAGTTCCTCTTTGATCGCGACGCCGATGATCGAAAAGATCGTCCAGACTGCAAAACACACCGTGAACGCAATGGTGCTGAGTGCCAGAGCGCGGTTCTGATCGCCCTTTGACACGGGCATACCATCATGCATTGTCGCCTCCGTGGATGGAACGGGATGCGTGGCCCCCGCGATTGGCCGCTACCAACCACCAGACCCGCGCGAGCGGCTTGACCCATGTCAAATTCGCAACTGTTTTCCACGAAAATTTGGATTCATGGCATACTTCGTGTTGTGGGGGAATCGTTCTAGAGGTCCGCTTGGGGCATATGCAGCTTCGGCGCCGGATATGCCGCCGATCACGACCTAACAAATGTCAAGCCGCCGGTTCAGGAAAGGGCGACTCATGCGCGACGGCGACTTCCGGGAGATTCGCAATCTTCCTCTGTTCCGCGACATGGAAGATCGGCACTTCGCGGAACTGATGCGAGGTGCGTATTATCAAGGATTTCCGCCGCAGGTCATGTTGATCCACGAGGGCAGCAAGGCAGACTTCCTGCATATCTTGACGGATGGTGTGGTGGAGCTTTTTGCCGGCTGCAAGGGGCGGGAAACCACGATGGCGTTCGCGCGGCCCGTTACTAGTTTCGTTCTCGCCGCCTGCATCAAAGACATGCCCTATCTCATGTCGGCGCGCACGTTGATGCCCTCACGGGTCGTGATGATCCCCAGTTCCGACCTGCGGGCGGTTTTCGCCCGTGACGCCGTGTTCGCGCAGGCAATCGTCAGCGAACTCGCCGTAAGCTACCGAGCTGTCGTGCGCCAAGCGAAAAACATCAAGCTGCGCACCGCGAAGGAAAGGCTCGCGGCCTTCCTTTTCCGCGAGGCGCACACAGGCGAGTTCGAATCGAATTTCGAGCTTCCTTACGAAAAGCGGCTAATTGCGTCCTATCTCGGCATGACGCCCGAAAGCCTGTCGCGCGTGCTGCGGCAATTGCGGGACGCTGGCGTGACGGCCGAGGGCGCAAACATCACGATCCACGATCTCGAACGTCTGCGCGCGGTCGCGACCCCCACGGCGCTTATGGACGGCCTAGACTGACGCGTCGCTCCTGCAACCCGAGCGATCTGGCGAGACACCGGCCCGGTTGGCTACAGCTTCTCCCCGAGAGCTTCGCAAGGCGTCTTGCCGCTGTGCGCGCCGTGCGGTCCGGCGAGGTTGGCATCGCTGCTGATGCGCAGCATCTCGATGGCACCACTCTCGCCGTCGGCCTCGGTCTCCGCCAAGGCGTCCAAGGGCGCGTTGGTTGGTGTGGACGATTGCTTTGTGACCACATCCCGGGCAAGTTGAATGACTTCAGCCATGATCGAGTTCCTCTCTGTTCTCCCGTTCAGTTGGGGTTGCTCCAGTGTCGGCACGCCGCGTTGGCGGGGCGCTGACGTTGTATTTGGCGAAGAAGACTCATATCCGTGCACGCTGCGACGGGCCCGGACATTTTCTCCATGATTACAGTGGCTTGATGGATAAAGGGCGGCAATTCCCGCCGAGCGGTGTGTGACGGCGAGAGTGTTCCAGCTGATCACAGCCGCCAATACAGGAAGTCAGCATTTGGAACACGGGCGCCCTCACGCTGCCGGCCGATGGATTGGCATTGGATTCCCTTCGGGCGATGTCTCGATCCTGATCCGGACCGCTTCCTTGATCCGGCGCCCCTACGGGATACCCGTCGCGGCCCGGATCTCTTCAACCGCTTCGCGCGCGGCGGGGTCGATGCCCGGATCGTCCACGTCAATTCATCCTCGGTCATGGTCCCTCCCTGCTCTGCGATCGCATTTTGGGGCTGCAATGGTACTTTTGGGTTGATGGCGAACCGGCAGCAAAAGGCAGCGATTTTTCGACAATTGCCGAAAATCGGGGGGTCAATGCCGCCAGACCGGCCAAGCTGGTGCCGGGGAATCGTGTCGCGCAGCTGAAAGAAGTTCGACGCATGTTCCGGGAGCTTCGACAAGGAAATTGCCTTTCCCTGCAATCGAATTGTTTTATCTTATTGAAAATACATGATAAATTGTCGCGGACAGGTGGAACAACCAACGATTACATGTCGCCCGCCATTCCCAACCCGTACGCGACGTGAACACGAGGCTCCGGCAGAGCTTCGGACGCGCGTGAATGCCCCCTTGCCACCGGCCGCGATGCCCCCTTGCCGGACCTGCGAACAGCGGTCACTCTGGCGCCCGGCAGGGAGGGCGGAATGCCGGTCAAGGCGCTGTTGTTCGACGTCTTCGGAACCGTGGTCGACTGGCACGGCTCGATCGCGCGAGAGCTCGAGGCCGCGCTTGCGCCAAGGGGTGTCGCCGCCGACTGGGCCGAATTGGCCCGCGGCTGGCGCGCGCTCTATCAGCCGGCGATGGAGCCGGTGCGCTCGGGCCGGCGCGGTTACGTCACGCTCGACGTGCTGCACCGCGAGAACCTCGACCGGCTGCTGGACGATCACGCGATCGACGTCCTGTCCGAGGCCGAGCGCGCCGATCTGAACCGCGCCTGGCACCGGCTTTCGCCCTGGCCCGACAGCCCGCCCGGCATGACGCGGCTCAGGCGGCGCTTCATCCTGGCGTCGCTGTCGAACGGCAACGTGGCGCTGATGGTCGGACTGATCCGAACCGGCGGCCTGCCGTTCGACGCGATCCTCGGCGCCGAGTTCACCAAAAGCTACAAGCCCGCCCCGCAGACCTATCTCGGCAGCGCCGCCGCGCTGGGACTGGCGCCCGCGGACTGCATGATGGTCGCCGCCCATAACGACGACCTCGCCGCGGCAAAGGCGCTTGGTTTCGCCACCGCCTTCGTGCGGCGCCCGGACGAGCACGGGCCGGGCCGAACGGCCGACCCGGAACCCACCAGCGACTGGACCCACGCCGCCGAAAGCATGGAGGACCTCGCCGACCGGCTTGGCGCCTGAAGCGCGATGACCCCTGGCGGCAACCGGTCGGCCAATGGTCTGTTCCTGCCGTCCGGGTTCATCCCCCCGGGCGCGGGACACTGGCCGCATTGCCGCAGCCGCTTTGCGATGGCGCGGCTTCGCGCTGCAACCCAACAACCGGTACAGACCGCTCGCATCCCGTGCCGCTCGCTCGCGTCCGGTCCCGGTCTAGACGGCCGTCAGCCCGCCGTCGATGGCGATGGCCTGCCCGGTCATGAACGAGTTCGCCGGATCGCAGGCCCAGAGCATCGCCTGAACCACCTCGTCCACGGTCGCCACCCGGCGCATCGGGATGCGCGCGGTGACGCGGCGATAGGCATCGTCGCGGGACATGCCGTGGCGGGCGCCGATCGCGTCGGCCATCTCGTCGAAAAGCGGCGTCGGCGCGAAGGAGGGGCAAAGCGCGTTGACCCGGATGCCGTGGCGCGCGACCTCGTCGGCGGCGGCGCGGGTAAGGCCCACGACGGCGTGCTTGCTGGCGGCATAGGCGGCAAGCTGCCCCGCGCCCACGAGCCCGGCGGCAGAAGCGATATTGAGGATCGTTCCGGCCTTCCGGGCGATCATCCCCGGAAGCTGATGTTTCATGCAAAGAAAGACCCCGCGCGCATTGACCGCCATCACGCGATCGAAATCGCCGGATGCGGTCTCGTGAATCGGCTTCAGCGCTTGTCCGATTCCTGCATTGTTGATCGCAACGTCAATTTTCTCGAATTCCTGCAATCCATGTTCGATATGTGAAATTACCTGATTTTCTAACGTTATATCAATGTGATCAGCGACGATCCTAAAGTCACCTCCGAATTCCACTTCCAGCGAGCGGCAAATCTGCGTCAGCCTGTCGTTATCCATATCGGACAAAATGAGGTTTGCGCCCTCATCCGCGAAACGCCGCGCCGCCGCGGCACCGAACCCGCCCGCCGCGCCGGTGATCATCACCACCCTGTTTTCGAACCTGGATTCAGCCATTTTCCAGCGCCTCGAGGCCTTTTGCCGCGAAAACAGGCACATAGGCCCCCATTTCCAGCCCGCGGCGGGGGTTGGACGCATTGCCGTCCAGGGCGCGTTTCTTGACGCCCTGAAGCACCGCAGCCATCCGGAAGAAGCAAAACCCGAGGAAGAAGCCGAAATCGTCGATCCCCGGGAGTCCCCTGCGTTCGCAATAGGTTGCGACGAATTCGGCGTCCGATGGCAGGCCCTCGGCCCGGCGGTCGACACCGTCCAGCCCGCGCCCGTCGGGACCCGGCGGCATGCGCCACTGCATGATCACCGAGGCGAGATCGGCAAACGGGTGGCCGATCGTCGAAAGCTCCCAGTCGAGCACCGCGAGCATTCTTGGGGAGTCAGGCGAAAAGACAAGGTTGTCAATGCGATAGTCGCCATGCACCAGGGTGCGTTCGCCCTCTCCGGCGCCGCCTTGCAGGCGTTCATCGAGGGCGGCGATCAGGCGGTCCATGTCGCCGACCGCCCCGGTTTCCGAGGCGCGGTACTGCCTGGTCCAGCGCGATGTCTGGCGGGCGATGTAGTTGCCGGGCGCGCCGAAATCGGCAAGGCCCACAGCGTCGATATCCACCGCGTGAAGCGCTGCAAGGACGCGGTTCATCTCGTTGAAAAAACTTGATCTTTCCGCCCTCTGGGTCCCTGGCAGCCGGGGATCGAAGAAAATCCGGCCCGGGACGTGCTGCATCACGTAGAAGGAAGACCCGATGATTTCATCGTCTTCGCAGAGAACATGCATGCGCGCGACCGGCACGTCGGTGTCCGAAAGCGCCTTTTGCACGCGGAATTCGCGGTCCACCGCGTGGGCCGATTTCAGCAATGTTCCCGGTGGCTTGCGCCGCAGAACGTAGGTGCCCGACCCGGCGGTCAGCAGGAACGTCGGATTGGACTGGCCCTGCGCGAACTTGCGCACCTCGAGGGGGCCGGAATAGCCCGGCAGATGCGCCGCCAGATAGCGGTCGACGGCGGCGGTATCCAGGCTTTGGGCGTCGTTCTGCATGGCGGGAAATCCACGTCGGTATCGCGTCGGTGCGTCAGCCGCCCCGATTGGTGTAGCGCCTGAACTCGGCTCGCGCCACCTGGCGGCGGTGCACGGCGTCCGGCCCGTCGGCGAACCGGAGCGTGCGCACATGGGTCCACATATGCGCTAGCGGCGCGTCCTGGCTGATCCCCATCGCGCCGTGCAACTGCATCGCCTCGTCGATCACCCGGCCGGCCATCAGCGGCGCCACCACCTTGATCATGGAAATCCAGGGCTGCGCCTCGCGCACGCCGGCGGTGTCCATCATCCACGCCGCCTTCAGGCACAGCAGCCGCGCCTGTTCGATCTCCATCCGCGCGTTGGCGATGATGTCGTGGTTGGCGCCGAGCTGGGCAAGGGGCTTGCCAAAGGCCTCGCGCACCAGCCCCCGGCGGCACATCATTTCAAGCGCCTTTTCCGCCTGGCCGATGGCGCGCATGCAATGGTGGATGCGCCCGGGACCCAGCCGGCCCTGCGCCACCTCGAAGCCGCGGCCCTCGCCCAGGACGATGTTCTTCGCCGGCACCCGGACGTCGGTGAAGCGGATGTGCATGTGCCCGTGCGGCGCGTCGTCGTGGCCGAAGACCTGCATCGGGCGCAGCACCTCGATGCCGGGCAGGCCGGGGTCCATCACGAACATGGTGTGGCGCGAATGCCTGGCCGCGCCCGGGTCGGTGCAGGCCATCAGGATGTAGAGCCCGCAGCGCGGGTCGCCGGCGCCACTGATCCACCACTTCTCGCCGTTCAGCACGAAGTCGTCGCCGTCGCGCCTGGCCTCGAAGGCAAGCTGCGCGGCGTCCGAACTGGCGATGCCGGGCTCGGTCATCACATAGGCCGAGCGGATGTCTCCGTTCAACAGCGGCGTCAGCCAGCGGTCCTTCATCCACCCCGCGCCGTAGCGTTCCAGCACCTCCATGTTGCCGGTGTCGGGCGCATTGCAGTTGAAGACCTCGGCCGCGATGCCGACCTTGCCCATCTCCTCGGCCAGATAGGCGTATTCGACCGTGCTCAGGCCATAGCCCTTGTCGCTGCCGGTCAGCCAGAAATTCCACAGCCCGCGCTGTTTCGCCTTTGCCTTGAGCGTGTCGAGGATTTCCAGCTGGCGGTCGGTGTGGTGAAACCGGCCGTCGGGGTGCTTGCCCACCTCGGCCTGGAACTCGGCGTCCAGCGGCTCGATCTCGTCGGCGATCATCGCCCGGACGGCTTCGATCAGCGGGCGGACGCGTTCGGTGATGCCCAGGTCCATGGCTCAATATCCTTCGCTGCGGGAACGCGATGTCGGAAGGCGGGGCGGCGC
>JBFKQC010000027.1:0-46647 GCA_041627895.1 Rhodobacter sp. | reverse complement strand
TCGATCGTCGTGCGGATGATGTTGTTGTAGGGGTCTTGCTCAGTCAGCGAGACGCCCGAGGTCTGGCAATGGGTGCGCAGCATGAGCGAACGCTCGTCGCGCGCGCCGAACTTGTCGGCCATCAGATGCGCCCACAAGAAGCGCGCCGCGCGCAGCTTGGCGATCTCCATGAAAAAGTTCATGCCGATCGCGAAGAAAAAGCTCAGCCGTCCGGCCAAACGGTCGACATCCATGCCGCGCTCGACGGCGGCCTTCACGTATTCCTTGCCGTCCGCCAGCGTGAAGGCCAGTTCCTGCACCAGGTTCGCCCCGGCCTCCTGCATGTGGTAGCCGGAGATCGAGATCGAGTTGAACCGGGGCATCTCGTTCGCAGTGTACTCGATGATGTCCGACACGATCCGCATCGAGGGTTCCGGCGGATAGATGTAGGTGTTGCGCACCATGAACTCTTTCAGGATGTCGTTCTGGATCGTGCCCGACAGCGCCGCGCGTTCGACGCCTTGTTCTTCGCCGGCAACGATGTACGCGGCCAGAACCGGAATCACCGCGCCGTTCATGGTCATCGACACGGAAATCTCGCCCAGGGGAATGCCGTCGAACAGGATCTTCATGTCCTCGATGCTGTCGATCGCCACGCCGGCCTTGCCGACATCGCCGACGACGCGGTCGTGATCGCTGTCATAGCCGCGGTGGGTCGCCAGGTCGAAGGCGACGGAGACGCCCTGCTGCCCGGCCGCCAGCGCCTTGCGGTAGAAGGCATTCGATTCCTCGGCCGTCGAAAAGCCGGCATATTGCCGGATCGTCCAGGGCCGGCCGGCATACATCGTCGCGCGCGGCCCGCGAGTGAAGGGCGGCTCGCCCGGCATCGAGCCGGTATGCGCCAGCCCCGCGGCATCCTCGGCGCCATAGACCGGCGCGACGCGAATTCCCTCGGGCGTTTCCCAGGTCAGATCCTCCAGCGCGCGGCCCCTCAATTCCTTCTCGGCGCGCTCGGCCCATGCGGTCTTGTCGCTCATCGCATCCGTCCTTTCGTCACTGGCAGCGGGCGGCGGCGACGCAATTCCCTTGCGTCAAGCCCGGTTTGCTCTTCGTATTCGGCCCATACGTCCTATATGCTGACCAAGCAGGAGGACGCATGAGACAGCTCTTTCTCGTTGGAGTCGCAGCGGTTTTCGCCCTGCCCGTCCTGGCGCAGGACACCGTCGCGGCGGCCGAAGCCGTGGCGGACGCGGCCGGCGCAGAGCAATCCGCCGACGCAGCGGCGGACGGCAGCGCCGAAACGGACGAGCCCACGGTCGCCGACCTGCTCGGCCCCTTCGAGGCCGCCGACGTCTCGCTGGACGATCTGTTGTGGACCAGGCGGCCGATCGTCGTCTTTGCCGATACGCCTGCCGATCCGCGGTTCCAGAAGCAGCTTGAACTGTTGCTGGAGCGGCCCGACGAGCTGATCGCGCGCGACGTGGTGATCATCGTCGACAGCGACCCCAAGGCGCGCACCGAAATCCGCACCAGGCTGCGCCCGCGCGGCTTCATGCTGACGCTGATCGCCAAGGACGGCCGGGTCAACCTGCGCAAGCCGTTCCCCTGGGACGTGCGCGAAATCGCCCATGCCATCGACAAATGGCCGATCCGCCAGCAGGAAATCCGCGACCGCAAGGCCGCGATCCGGGAATAGGCCCGGGCGCTCATCCCGACACCCCGTCGGCGAACTCCCAGGCGGCGTTCCTGGGCAGGTTCTTCTGCCATTCGGCGATCTTCGCCACGTAAGGCACCGGATCGTAGTCGCCGGTCAGGAAAAAGCTCACCTCGTAGCCGCCGAGAAAGCTGCCGGTGCTGCTGGTTTTCAGCCGCCCCAGCAGCACCCAGTCCTCCGCCAGCACCTCGGCGGGAAACCAGTGCGCGTAGATCATCGCGAACCGCACGCCCTGCGCGTCGGCCAGCGCGTCCACCCAGCCGGGCGCCGGCGCCTCCAGCCTGAGGCGCCGCGCCTCGTGGCTCGCCAGGCCCCAGAGGTCCAGCACGTAGTTCGGATTCGCCCAGGCGACGTGGCCGAGGTCGTTCACCGCGACCGGCTCTTGCAGATAGTCCTTGGCGAACCGCCCCATCTGCGCCTGCTGGACATGCACCGCGTCGGCCGAGGTGATGTAGAGGCGGATCACGCGCGGCGGATAATGCAGCCCGGCGAGGACCAGCGCCACGAGCGGCAGCAGCACGTAGCGCCGGCTGTCCCGCGTCAGCGCGGCGGCGAAGGTCCCGGCGGCGAGGAACACGAGCGCGTAGATCTCGTAGCGGTCCATCCAGCCGAAGCGGCCGAACAGCATGTGGGCCACCCCGGCCCCGCCGACCGCCAGCAGCAGCAGCGCCCGGTTCGAGCGGCGGATTTCGGGGACGAGCAGCAGGATGGCGATCACCGCGAGGAACGCCAGCATGATCGTCTGCTGGACCCCCGAAAAGCTCGCCAGCCGCCCGGCCAGAAACCCGGTGACTCCGTTCGACGGTTCGTCCGGCAGCGCCAGCTTGGCCGAGACCGAGCTTGGCACCGGGTCCAGCCCCAGCGACGTCAGAAAGACGCCGAAGGCCGCCACCGGGGCCACGGCAAGGACGAAGAGCCTGATGCCCTGCCCCATCCGCCCGCGCAGCATGACCGCCGCGGCGGCGAGGATCGCCAGCGCCAGCCCCTCGAACCTGAGAAGCGGCGAAAACAGGATGCCGAGGACCAGCAGCCAGCCGATCCGCCCGGTATCGAGGAAGCCGATCAGCCCGGACACGATCGCCAGCCCCGCCGCCACGTGCAGCGCGTGCTCCATGCCGGTATGGGCGACGCCGACCATGTGCAGCGCCAGCGGCCCGGCGGCGGCGAGAACCAGGCCGATCGGCCCGGTGCCATAGCCCGCCTGCCAGAGGATGCGCCCCCAGAGCCATGCCGCGGCCAGAAGTCCGACGACATTCCAGAACAGCGGCAGATAGCGCTGCGCCGCTTCGCCCGCGAAGGGCAGCATCAGGATCGGAAAGAGCGGCGACGACGCGGCCGCCGCGTATTCCCCCGGATTGACGCCGTAACCGCCCGCGCGCATCTGCTCGGCGATGGCCATGTGGATGTAGGGATCGTCCAGCGGGTACTCGAACGCGCCGCCCGCGGCCACGACGGACGCCGCCTGCAGCGCCAGAAAGGCGCCGAGCGCGACGAGCGCGGCAAGACCAGGCAGCAGCGTCGGGTGCCCGCGTGGGTCGGTCATTCGAACTCCATGATCACGTCATCCACGGCCAGGCTGTCGCCGGGACCGGCATTGATCTTGGCGACGACGCCCTTCTTCTCGGCGCGCAGGATGTTCTCCATCTTCATCGCCTCGATCGTGCAGAGCGCCTGGCCCTCCTGCACCTCCTGGCCGACCTCAACGGCGACCTTCACGATCAGCCCGGGCATCGGGCAGAGAAGCAGCTTCGAGGTGTCGGGCGGGGTCTTTTCCGGCATCACGTGATAGATGCGGGCCTGTCCGGGGTGCAGGATGCGCACCCGCATGTCCGCGCCCCGGACCCGCAGACGAAAGCCGCTGGTGGCCTTGTCGACCTTCAGGACCAGCAACTCGCCGTCGACCATCAGCCGCGCCAGCTTGTCGCCCGGCGTCCAGTCGCTGGTGACCCGCATCGCGTCGCCGGTCCCGACGAAGGTCACGGTCGAGCCCTGGCGGTCGGCATCGATGTGGACGGGGATTTCCTCGCCCTGCAGGAACACCACCCAGTCGCGGCCGACGCGCCGCTCGTGGTTGTCCATCCGGCCCGATATGCGGGTGCGCCGGATCTCGGCGACCCGGTGCATCGCCGAAGCCGCCGCCGCGACGCGGCGCAATTCGTGCGCGGGCAGCGTCACGCCGTCGAAACCATCGGGGTATTCCTCGGCGATGAACGCGGTCGTCATGTCGCCGGCGATGAACTTGGGGTGATCCATCACCGCGCTGAGGAACGGCAGGTTGTGGCCGATTCCCTCGACCTCGAACCCGTCGAGCGCGACCCGCATCCCCTCGATCGCGGTTTCGCGGTCGGCGCCCCAGGTGCAGAGCTTGGCGATCATCGGGTCGTAGAACATGCTGATCTCGCCGCCCTCGTAGACGCCGGTATCGTTGCGGACCGCGGTTTCGCCCGACGGCGCGTCGCCCTGCCACTTGCCGTTGGTCAGAAGCGGCCCCGAGGCGCGTTCCATGGGCGGGCGATAGCGCGTCAGCCGCCCGATCGAGGGCAGGAATCCGCGATACGGGTCCTCGGCATAAAGCCGCGACTCGATGGCCCAGCCGGTCAGGGTGACATCGTCCTGCGTGATCGACAGCTTCTCGCCCGCCGCGACCCGGATCATCTGTTCCACTAGATCGACGCCGGTGATCAGTTCCGTGACCGGGTGTTCCACCTGAAGCCGGGTGTTCATCTCGAGGAAATAGAAATTCTTCTGGCCGTCGACGATGAACTCGACCGTCCCGGCGCTGGCATAGCCCACCGCCTTGGCCAGCGCGACCGCCTGCTCGCCCATCGCCTTGCGGGTGGCGGGGTCGAGGAACGGCGACGGCGCCTCTTCGATCACTTTCTGGTTCCGGCGTTGGATCGAGCATTCGCGCTCGCCCAGGTAGATGCCGTTGCCGTGGCCGTCGCAAAGTACCTGGATCTCGATATGCCGCGGCTGGGTCACGAATTTCTCGATGAAGATCCGGTCATCGCCGAAACTCGCCGCCGCCTCGTTCTTCGACGACTGGAAGCCCTCGCGCGCCTCGGCCTCGTTCCAGGCGATCCGCATCCCCTTGCCGCCGCCGCCGGCGCTGGCCTTGATCATCACCGGATAGCCGATCTCGGCCGAGATCTTCACCGCCTCGTCGGCATCCGCGATCAGCCCCATATAGCCCGGTACGGTCGAGACCTTCGCATCCAGCGCGATCTTCTTCGAGGTGATCTTGTCGCCCATCGCCTCGATCGCACGCTTGGGCGGGCCGATGAAGGCGACGCCGGCAGCCTCGAGCGCCTCGGCGAACTTGCTGTTTTCGCTGAGGAAACCGTAACCGGGATGCACCGCCTCGGCGCCGGTTTCCTTGATCGCGGCCATCACCTTGTCGATCACGATATAGGACTGGTTCACCGGCGGCGGGCCGATATGCACCGCCTCGTCGGCCATCTGCACATGCAGCGCGTTTCGGTCGGCATCGGAATAGACCGCAACGGTCGTGATGCCCATCTTGCGCGCCGACTTGATGACCCGGCAGGCGATCTCGCCGCGGTTCGCGATCAGGATCTTCTTGAACATGTCCCCTCTCTTCCCGTTCCGGGCCCGCGCTTCAGCAGCGCGGGCAAACAAAGAACGCCGCCCCGGCACACGGCCAGGGCGGCGTATCCGTCTGCACCCCCAAGGGGTGCGGCGTTCGATGTCAGATCAGCAGCGCTCGGGGTACTGGTTGCAATAGGCGACGTTGCCCGCCGCCCCGACCAGCGCGCCGACCGCGACGTTGCCGTCAAGCACGGCCGCCGCCCCGGCGCCCGCCGCGCCGCCGAAAAGCGACTGCTCGGCGAATGTGTCGCCGCAGCCGGCCAGACCCAAAGCGATGACGCCCGACAGGGCGATGATCCTGAGATGCATATCGCTCTTCCTTCTTCTCTGCCTCTGGGACGAGATAAGGCAAAACTCGTCCAGAATGCAAAGAGTTTCGCGGAAAACCGTTCAGGGGCGGCAACTTGCCGCCGAAACTTGATGTTCGAATCCTGCAAGGAAAGGGAAGGTCTGACCCACGGGGGGCCAGACCTCAGAGAAGGGGAAGGGTAACGGTTCAGACGTCTGTTGCCGGACTGCCGGTCCGTTCCATCCGTCTGATGCAGGAGAGTGATCGGGAACCGGCCGCGGGAAAAGCCCGGAAACGGGCCATTCGCGATATGCGCGTAATCCCGCCGGAATTCGCGTCTGACGTGCGGGATCATGCCGATTCGCTCCCTGCGAAAGCCTCGGGAAAACTCGCGCGGGCCCGATCGGCATCAATCCGCAACATCGCGTCATAGCTTTCGGGGTCGAACGGGTCCTCGGCCGGCACCACCTCGCGCCCGAAAAGCCAGCTCAGCCTGCCCGCGTCGAGGTTGCCGCGCGGGAAGGGTTCAGCGCCGAAATGATCCCACAGCGCGCCCAGAAACGCCGCATCCGCGCGCCGGTCGGCGGGCTTGCGGTCGGCATGGCGCTCGCGCCGTTGAACCGGCGTCACCCCGCGCGGGTTGGCGCGGCGAATGGTGAACTGGAAATCGGTACCGGGAAGGCGGCCCGGAAAGCCGCGATGCTTGATCATGCGCCGGCCTCCCGTGGGGCGGCGCAGGCATCCGCCGGGGCGGGCGCAAAGGCCCGCCCCGTTGGTGTCTTACTTGTACTTGCCCGTGAAGGCCGGCTCGACCGTGATCGGCTCGGGTTCCACGAACACCGGCTCTTCTTCCTGCTGGGCGCAGGCGGCGACGAAGGCCACGAGGCCAAGGGTAAGAACGATTTTGATGCTCTTCGACATCTGGGTCTCCTGTCACAAAGACGAAGACCACGCGCAGTTGGGTTGGCGCCCGGCCTCCGAATCGGAAATTCGGTCACTGTCCTGTAACCTTGCCCGACAATAGCCCATCCATTTGGAAAAGGATATCCGATTACAAGCACCTTGGCCGGTTGTGGCACCGTTGCATCATCTGCCGAAGGAGGCTTGCGGAATACCGCCGAAACACGCGGGCGCATCAGAAGCCCTCCCAGATGCAGGCGCCGTTCTCGACCCGGTAGGCCTCGAAAATCTGCGTGGCTTCGGGCGTGGCCACGCCGAATTCCACCGGCCGGTCCGAAAGCGAGATCACCACCCGCCCGGGCGCCCCAGCGGCACCGGCGAGGCGGTCGATCACGAAGCCCGCGCAAAGCGCGTCGATATCCTGCAGCGCGACGTCGACCGCCACCGTTCCGCCGTCGCGCGCGATCTCCGGCGCGAGAAAGCGAAAGCGCCAGGTCGGCCCCTCGTCCCCCGGCCGGTCGGTGATGACGTCGAGCGGCGTCACCGGCTGGCCCGAGGGCACGGCGATCTGCTGTGCCCCGGCGACCGCCGGCAGTGCCGCCAGGATCATGGCAGGCCAGACCCTCATCGCCGCCCCTTTCGCAGCCAGACGCGCATCCGGCCTTTCCGCTCGGCCAGCACCTGCACCTCGCCCAGCGTCTCCAGCGTGCGCCGGCTGTCCTCGGACCTCCCGGCGCGCAGATCGAGGATCACCGAGCCGCCGGGCGCTACCGCAAGACGGAAGAACGGCAGGTACATGTCGACCGGGAAGTGAAACCCGCAGGCCAGGAAGCTGACCGCGAGGTCGACCTTGTCCGTGTCGATCTCGTCTTCGTCGGGGTTCCAGGTGGTGATCGCCCGGTCCGGCACGCCGTTGGCGACGAGAAACCGCCGCGCAGTGTCGAGGCTGGTATAGGCCGCGGCCTCGGTCTCGTAGCCGAAATGCCGGTGCTCGTTGTCCTCGACGTCGATCAGCAGCAGCTCTGCGCCGAAGTCGTGGTACAGGAACAGGTCGAACATCGCATAGCCGCAGCCGATATCGGCCACCCGTCGCGGCGCGATCTCTGCAAGCACCGGCGCCAGCGCCTGGACCTCGCGCCGGATCTTCTGCGCCGCGCGCTGCGCCAGCAGGGTCCCGCGCGCCTCGACCACCTCGTCCAGGGGGGCGTGATCGCCGCGCTCCCACGCCCTGATCAGCCGGCCAGGCCGCTGGATGTCGTCGAGGACTTCCGATCGCTGCAGCACGATGTTCACCAGGTCCGCATGGCTGAAGACCGAATAGTCCAGCCTCGCGACGTCGATATCCGCGACCGCGGTCTGCATCACCGGATCCTCCGGCGGCCCGGCGATAGCGCCGCCCCGGCGCCATGCGGACCAGCCGCGGCGGCGCCCGCGAAGGCAGTGATCTGGCGGAACTCTGGCATCGGACCTACAGCGGAATATTGTCGTGTTTCTTCCAGGGGTTGCTCAGCTTCTTGTTGCGCAGCGAGGCAAACGCGCGGCAGACCCGCACCCGCGTGTTCCGCGGCATGATCACCTCGTCGACGAACCCCTTCTCGGCCGCCACGAACGGGTTGGCAAAGCGGTCCTCGTAGTCCTTGGTCCGCGCCGCGATCTTTTCCGGGTCGCCCAGTTCGGACCGATAGAGGATTTCCGTCGCCCCCCGCGCCCCCATCACCGCGATCTCGGCCGTCGGCCAGGCATAGTTGAAATCGCCGCGCAGGTGCTTCGACGCCATGACGTCATAGGCCCCGCCATAGGCCTTGCGGGTGATCACCGTCACCTTGGGCACCGTCGCCTCGCCATAGGCGAACAGAAGCTTTGCACCATGCTTGATCACGCCGCCGTATTCCTGGCCGGTTCCGGGCAGGAAGCCGGGCACGTCCACAAAGGTCAGGATCGGGATTTCGAAGGCGTCGCAGAAGCGGACGAAGCGCGCCGCCTTGCGGCTGGAATCGATGTCCAGACAGCCCGCCAGCACCATCGGCTGGTTCGCGACGACGCCCACCGTGCGCCCCTCGAGCCGGGCGAAGCCGGTGACAATGTTCTTCGCGAAATCCTCCTGGATTTCATAGAAATCGCCCTCGTCGGCCACCTTCCGGATCAGTTCGTGCATGTCGTAGGGCTGGTTCGGATTGTCGGGAATCAGCGTGTCCAGGCTTTCCTCGACCCGCGCGGGATCGTCGAAGAACGGCCGGACCGGCACCGTGCCGCGGTTGTTCAGCGGCAGGAAATCCACCAGCCGGCGGATTTCGGCCAGCGCGTCGATGTCGTTCTCGAAGGCGCCGTCCGCCACGCTGGATTTGCGCGTATGGGTCGAGGCGCCGCCCAGTTCCTCGGCGGTCACGACCTCGTTCGTCACCGTCTTCACCACGTCGGGGCCGGTGACAAACATGTAGGAGGTGTCGCGCACCATGAAGATGAAATCGGTCATCGCCGGCGAATAGACCGCGCCGCCCGCGCATGGCCCCATGATCACGCTGATCTGCGGCACCACGCCCGAGGCCATGATGTTGCGCTGGAACACTTCGGCATATCCCGCCAGCGAGGCGACGCCCTCCTGGATCCGGGCGCCGCCGGAATCGTTGATCCCGATCACAGGCGCACCGTTCTGCATCGCCATGTCCATGATCTTGCAGATTTTCTGTGCGTGGGTTTCGCTGAGCGATCCGCCGAAGACGGTGAAATCCTGGGAAAACACATAGACCATGCGGCCGTTGATCGTGCCCCAGCCGGTGACGACGCCGTCGCCCGAGGGGCGTTCCTTGTCCATCCCGAAATCGGTGCAGCGATGGGCGACGAACATGTCGAATTCCTCGAACGAGCTTTCGTCGAGCAACAGCGTGATCCGCTCTCGCGCGGTCAGCTTGCCCTTAGCGTGCTGGCTGTCGATACGCCTTTGCCCGCCGCCCATCCGGGCGGTCTGGCGGCGGCCTTCGAGTTCCTGCAGGATGTCCTTCATGGTCTCGCCCCTGTCTGTCCATTTGCGCGCGTATTTGCTGCAAGTTACTGAGGGCGCGGCCGCGAGGGAAGCAAAATCAGGTAAATTTGCAAATCTATCGCAATATTTGAGTGGCGAATTGAAAATGTGCAAACTCTTGCGCGCCCTTCTCTGCGCAAACGCACAGCATCCGCAAAGCTGCTATGCAACGATGCACATGGACAAGCCCGGCGCGCGGGCATAATCGTTGACAATGACAAGCAGACACGGCGCTCGCTTTCTCGACAGCGCCACTCCTCCGCACATTTTCACGCTGATCCTCATGTCGGGGGCGTCCGCGATGGCCATGAACATGTTCGTGCCGTCGCTGCCCGGCATGACCGCGTATTTCGACACCGAATACCGGCTGATGCAGCTTTCGGTCGCGTTGTTCCTTGCCGTCAACGGGGCGCTGCAACTCTTCATCGGCCCGCTTTCCGACCGCTACGGCCGCCGGCCCGTGCTGATCTGGGGTTTCGTGATCTTCCTTGTGGCGACGCTGGGCTGCATCGTTTCGCCCAACGTCCAGATTTTCCTGGCCTTCCGAATGGTGCAGGCGTCGATCGTCGTGGCCATGGTGCTGAGCCGCGCGGTGGTGCGCGACCTGTTCGAACAGGACCAGGCGGCCTCGGTGATCGGCTACGTGACGATGGGCATGGCGGTGGTGCCGATGATCACGCCCGCGATCGGCGGCATGCTGGACGAGGCCTTCGGCTGGAAGGCCACGTTCTGGGCGTTCATCGTGATCGGCGGCGCGACGCTGTGGCTGATCTGGGCGGATCTCGGCGAGACCAACACGCAGAAATCGGCGAGCTTCCGGCAGCAGTTCCGCGACTACCCTGAACTGCTGACCTCGCCGCGGTTCTGGGGCTATGCGTCGGCGGCGGCATTCTCGTCCGGCGCGTTCTTTGCCTATGTCGGCGGCGCGCCGTTCGTCGGGTCCGAGGTCTTCGGGCTGAACCCGACGCTTCTGGGCATCCTCTTCGGCGCGCCGGCGCTCGGCTACATTTTCGGCAACTTCATCAGCGGGCGCTATTCGATCCGCGCCGGGATCAACCGGATGATCATCACCGGGTCGCTGATCTGCGCCTCGGGCGTGGCGCTGTCGTTGTCGCTGTTCCTGGCCGGTCTCGGGACGGCGATCAGCTTTTTCGGGCTGATGACCTTCGTCGGGCTCGGCAATGGCATGGTGCTGCCGAACGCGATCGCCGGCACGCTGTCGGTCCGGCCACAGCTTGCCGGCACCGCCAGCGGGCTGGGCGGCGCGCTGATGATCGGCGGCGGCGCCGCGCTGTCGGCGCTGGCGGGGTCGCTTCTGAAGCCGGGCACCGGGCCTTATCCGCTGCTCTGGATTCAGCTGATCGTTTCGGTCCTTGCGGTGATCGCCATCCTGCTGGTGATCCTGCGCGAGAGGCGCCTCGGGCTTGCCTGAGTGGCTTTGCAGCCGCTAAGACAGGTGTGCAAACCTGCAAAGGCGGCGCGATGGCGACCCAGAAACTCTATGCCGGGGCCAAGCTGCGGGAAATCCGCCAGCGGCTCGAACTGACGCAGAAGGCGTTCGCCGGCAAGCTCGGCGTGTCGCTGCCCTATCTCAACCAGATGGAAAACAACCACCGCCCGGTATCGGCCGGCGTGGTGCTGGCGCTGGCGCAGGAATTCGGCTTCGACGTCACCGAATTGTCGACCGGCGAGGCCGAGCGCATGGTCGTCGACATGCGCGAGGCGCTGGCCGATCCGGTCTTTGCCGACGCCGCGCCGCCGCTGGCGGACCTGCGGCTTGCCGCGTCGAACGCGCCGGCGCTGGCGCGCGCCTTCCTGGCCCTGCACCGCGCCTACAGGCAGACCCACGAACGCCTCGCCTCGCTGGACGAGGCGCTTGGGCGCGAGGACAGCGCGATCCAGCCGTCGCCCTGGGAAGAGGTTCGCGACTTCTTTCACTATTGCGACAATTACATCGACGCCGTCGACCGCGCGGCCGAGCGTTTCTCGACCTCGGATACTGGCGTCAGTTCGGCGATGGATGCTGCCGTATCTCATCTGGTGAGCCAAGGAATATCTATTGAATTTCAATCCTCTCCAGAGCTTCGTTCATTCGATGCATCAACTGGCAGAATTGTGCTGTCCAGCCGCGCCCCGAAAGCCACGCAATGCTTTCAGCTACTGCATCAGATCGCCCATATCTCGCAAAACGACCTTCTGGAAGCCACGCTCGACCTCGCCCGGTTCCAGACCGAAGAGGCGCGCGCCATCGCCAAGATCGGGCTCGCGAACTACTTCGCGGGCGCCGCGCTCTTGCCGTATCGCGCCTTTCTCGAAGCCGCCGAAGAGACCCGCCACGACCTCGAACGTCTCGCCGATCTCTTCGGCGCCTCGATCGAGCAGGTGGCGCATCGGCTCTCGACCCTGCAGCGGCCGGGCGCCAAGGGCGTGCCGTTCTTCTTCGTGCGGGTCGACCAGGCCGGTACGATCACCAAGCGCCACTCGGCGACCCGGCTGCAATTCGCCCGATTCGGAGGCGCCTGCCCGTTGTGGAACGTGCACCAGGCCTTCGAGACGCCGGGCCGGTTTCTGCGCCAGCTTGCCGAGACGCCCGACGGGGTGCGCTATTTCTGCCTGGCGCGCGACGTCTCGAAGCCCGGCGGCAGTTTCACCGCGCCGGTCAGGCGCTACGCCATCGGGCTCGGCTGCGAGATCGCCCATGCCGGGCGCCTGGTCTATGCCGACGATCTGGACGTCACCAACCGCGCCGCGTTCGAGCCGATCGGAATATCCTGCCGGATCTGCGAGCGCCGCGACTGCCACCAGCGCTCGGTCCCGCCGCTGGAGCGCAAGCTGACCGTCGATCACGCCCGGCGCGGCGTGCAGCCATACCGGATCGACTGACGCCGGGCCTTGGCGCCCCGACCCGTCGGCGGGTCAGTTCGCGGTAAGCATCCTCCAGATTTCGTCCTTCAGGTGCAGCCGCTTCTTGCGCATCTCCACCTCGGCCAGTTCCTCGACCGGCTCGAGGTTGGTCTCGGCCCGGTGCACCGCGCGGTTGATCTCGTGGTATTCGTTGTAGAGCCGCGCGAAATGCGCGTCCGATTGCTTCAACTCGTGCATCTTCGCGAGGTATTGCGGGAATTCCTGGGCCAGTTCGTGGGGCGTGTGAGCCATTGCGCGTCGCTCCTGTTCGTCCTCTCCGCCGAAACTAGAACCGGCGCCCCGATGCGGCCTTGACCCGGATCAAATCGGCGCGGAAGGCGGCGCGCAGGGCGCGGGATTTGACAGGTAAGGCGCGGCAGCCTTTGCCGAAGTGACGTCGGGATGCGGCCGCGCCGGAGGGACGGGCCCTGCCCTACCGCTGCGCCTCGCGCCAGTTCGGATGCACCCAGGGCTCGAGATTCTCGCGCGCCAGCGGCGCACGCCCGAGGATGTGGTCGGCCGCCTTTTCGCCCACCATGATCGAGGGCGCATTCAGGTTGCCGTTGGTGATCTGCGGAAAGACCGAGCTGTCGGCCAGCCTGAGCCCCTCGACCCCGATCACCCGGCAGTCGGGGTCGACCACCGCCATCCTGTCGTCGCGCCGCCCCATTCGCGCGGTGCCGCAGGGGTGATAGGCGCTCTCGGCATGCTCGCGGATCGCCGCGTCCAGCGCTGCGTCGCTCTCGGCCGCCTCGCCGGGCAGGATTTCGTGACCGGCGAACGGCCGGAACGCATCCTGCGCGAAGACCTCGCGGGTCAGCCGGATGCAGGCCCGGAAATCCTGCCAGTCGTCGGGGTGGCTCATGTAGTTGAACCGGATCACCGGCGGGGCCGCCGGGTCGGCCGAGGCCAGCGTCACGCTGCCGCGGCTTTTCGACCGCATCGGCCCGACATGGGCCTGGAACCCGTGTCCCGCAATCGCCTTGCGGCCGTCATAGCGCACGGCGATCGGCAGGAAATGGAACTGCACGTCGGGGTATTCGATACCGGCGCGCGAGCGGATGAAGCCGCAGCTTTCGAACTGGTTCGAGGCCCCCAGCCCGGTGCCGGTGAACAGCCAGCGCGCGCCGATCAGCGCCTTGGCGAGCGGGTTCCAGTAGCGGTAAAGGCTGACCGGCAGGCGCGCGGCCATCTGCACGTAAAGCTCGAGGTGGTCCTGCAGGTTCTGCCCGACGCCGGGGCGGTCGGCGACCACCTCGATCCCGTGCCCGGCCAGGTGCGCCGCGGGGCCGATGCCCGACAGCATCAGCAGCTTCGGCGAGTTGAAGGCCGAGGCGGCGACGATCACCTCGCGGCGGGCGCGGATCGTCCTGCCACCCCGCAGCGCGACCCCGGTGGCGCGGCCCTGTTCGATCACGATCCGCGCCACAAGGCCGCGGACCAGCGTGCAGTTCGCCCGCTTCAGCGCCGGTTTCAGATAGGCATTGGCCGCCGACCAGCGCCGCCCGCGCCAGATCGTCGCCTCCATGGCGCCGAAACCTTCCTGGCGTTGGCCGTTATAGTCGGCGGTCACGGCGTAACCGGCCTGGCGCCCGGCCTCGACGAAGGCGCGGGTCAGCGGGTTGCGGCGCGGCCCGCGCGAGACGTGCAGCGGGCCGTCATGGCCGCGCCAGCCGCCGTCGCCCTCGTCCGCGTGCCAGGTCTCAAGCCGCTTGAAATAGGGCAGCACGTCGGCAAAGCCCCAGCCGTCGGCGCCCATCTCGGCCCAGGTGTCGAAGTCGCGCGGGTGGCCGCGGACATAGACCATGCCGTTGATCGACGAGGACCCGCCGATCACCTTGCCGCGCGGCGCCGCCAGCCGGCGCCCGCCGAGATGCGGCTCGGGTTCGGTCCGGTAGCCCCAGTCGTAGCGGCGCATGTTCATCGGGTAACTCAGCGCGGCGGGCATCTGGATGAACGGCCCGGCATCGGTGCCGCCGTATTCGACGACGATCACCGAGGCGCCGGCCTCGCCGAGGCGGTAGGCCATGGCGCAGCCGGCAGACCCGGCGCCGACGATGACGAAATCGGCTTCCATCAGGCCCCCGGCGCGCGCAGCATCGCATAGTCGACCATGACGTGCCGGCGATAGGCGGGCCGGTCCTGCAGGCGCGCATAGTAGGCTTCGAGCGGCGGGCGCGCGCGGCGCGGCACATCGGTGGTGAACCAGCGGAACAAGAGGTGGCCGATGACGATGTCGGCGGCGGTCAGCACGTCTCCGGCGACGAAGGGACCGGCGGACAGCGGCGCGTCGAGCCGGTCGAGCAGGCCCTCGAACCGGGCGACGGCCGCCGTCAGCGCCGCCTCGTCGCGGTCGGCGGCAGGGGTGCGCACCCGCGACCAGAAGATCGGCAGGGTGAAGGCCTGCGAAAGCTCGTTCTTGCCCCATTCGGCCCACATGTCGACGCCCGCCCGCGCCGCCGGCTCGGCGGGCCAGAACGCGCCGCCGTCACCGTAGCGCGCAGCCAGATAGCGCAGGATTGCCATGCTCTCCCAGACCACCAGATCGCCGTCCTTCAGCACCGGCACACGCCGGTGCGGGTTCATCGCGCCGAACTCTGCCGTGTCGAGCCCGCCATGGACATGGCCGTAATCGAGCCGCTCGCAGTCGAGGCCCAACTCGGCCAGCCCCCACATCACCAGTTGCACGTTCGACGAGGTCGCGCGCCCATAGATCGTCAGCATGGCACCGCCCCGGCCGCCGGGCGGCGGGCCTTCCCTGTCCTGCCAGCACGCATGGCTCTGCATCCCCTTCCGAACCGCGCCGACGCTAGTGGCCGGACCGCCCCGCCGTCAATTCGGAAAGCGGCGTTTCAGCGTGCGCGGACGAAGCGGATCGGGCCGCCGCCGGCCAACGGGTCGAGGTCGAGCGAGCGTTCGTCCGCCCGCGCCACGCGGTAACAGGCGGGGTTCGGCTCGCGGACCGACGTCTGGATCAGCACCGGCCCCGCGCCGCGCAGCCCCTCGCAGGTCTCGGCCAGTTCCAGGAACCGCGCCGCGCGGAACTCGCCGTCATAGCGCACGTAGATTTCCGAGCCCCGAATCGTGATCTCGGACAACCGGTCGCGGTCGGAAATCCAGTCGCCCTGGATCTTCCCGCGAAGCTCGGCCAGCGCGTCGCCGCCCTGCCGCGGCTCGACCGCGCGCAGAACCACCGAGACCTGCATGCCGCGCGTCTCGACTCGGTCGCCCTCGATCCTGACCGCCGTGTTCAGCGCCATTTCCTCGAGCGCGAGCAGCATGTCCTCGGGCGTCGGCCCGCCATAGAAGGCGCGCATCTTGGTGCCGCCGGCGTGAAAGCCGCAATAGGCGCGCCCCTCTTCCAGCTCGCAGCCCTGGAACAGCGCGTTCATGGTAAACGGCACGCCGTGCTCGCCGGTGGGCATCTCTGACTGCAGATCCGCCCGGTCGGTCTCGACCGGGTCCTCGGCGGGCAACTCGCTGACGCTTTGCGTCGCCATGTCGCCCCCGCCGGGCCCCTTGCCGGTCAGCGGCGTGCCCTCGGGGGCGTTGGCGACCAGCGTCAGGGTGAAATCCAGCGCGGTTTCGCCGGTGTCGACCTCGCGGAAGTCGCCGTCTTCGTACCCGCGCGCCTCGCATTCGGTATCGCCGACGATGGCAAACTCCTCGTCCCGCAGGCAGAAGACGTAGTCCTGGCCGCGGAAGGTCCCCGCGGCGCTGTCGGCGAAGTAGTAGTAATAGCGCTTGGTCAGGTCGCCCGCGACGACCAGCGTGCAGTCGCCCGGCTCGATGTTCCACCAGCCTTCCGAGGTCCAGTCGGTGTCACCCTTGTAGCCGATGGCGATGGATTGCAGCACGTCGGTTTCGTTGCAGATCTCCAGCCCCGCCTCGGCCGCACCGGCCAGCGCCACACCCAGGGCACCCACCGCCCATGCCATCCGCATCGTCGCTCTCTCCCCGCAACACGCCGCGGCGCCCGCGGCCCGCATCACCATGTCAGCCGCGCGACCCCCCGCGCCGCGGCGGCTGCTTCGGCTCGGGCTCTTCGAAGACCGGCATGTCGTCGTCGACCGGCATGTCGTCGTCGACGTCGTCGCCCATCCCGTCGTCGTCATCGCGGCTCCGGTCGAACTCGATGCCGTCGTCGTCGGCCGGGCCGGCATCGGTCTCGCCGCCGGTCCCGGCGACCAGGGTGAAGGTGAACGTCGCCTCGTTGCCGCCGGTGTCGATCTCGCGGAAATCCTCGCGCTCGTAGCCGCGCGCCTCGCAATTGTCGTCGCCGACGATGGTGAACGCCCCGGGATCGGTGCAGAAGAAATAGCTCTGCCCCTCGAAGTCGCCGCCATCCACCTCGGCGCGGTAGTACAGATAGCGCCGGTTCTCGCCGTCCAGCGCCGGCGTCACGCAGTCGCCGGGCCCGACATTCCACCAGCCCTCCGAGGTCCAGCCCTCGGCGCCCTCATAGCCGAAGGCCACGCTTTGCGTCTCGGACGTGTCGTTGCACACCTCCAGCCCCGCGCCGCCCGCGACGGCCATGTTGTCGATGGCCGAGCCGTCGTCGGTTGCGGTCGAAGCCCCGCCATCGCCCGCCGGCGGGACCAGCGTCAGCGTGTAGCTGGTGACGCCTTCGCCGACGTCGATCTCGCGGAACGTCTCGCGGTCGTAGCCGCGCGCCTCGCAATCGGTGTCGCCGACGATGGTGTAGGCCTGCGGCGAGGTGCAGAAAAGATATTCCTGCCCGTCGAAATCGCCGCCATCCACCTCGGCACGATAGTAATAGTATCGCAGTTGCAGCGCATCCTCGAGGATCACCGTGCAGTCATCGGGCGCGACGTTCCACCAGCCTTCCGAGGTCCAGTCCTGCGGCCCGTCATAGCCGATCGAGACGCTTTGCGTGTCCGGCGTGTCGTTGCAGACGGTCAGCCCCGGCCGCGCGGTCTGCCCGGCATCGGCCACGTCCTCGTGCGGGATCAGCGTGAAGGTGAAGTGGCTGTAGCTCTCGACGTCGATCTCGCGGAAGCTTTCGCGGTCATAGCCGCGCGCCTCGCAATTGGTGTCGCCGACGATGGTGTAGGCCTGCGGCGTGGTGCAGAAATAGTAGTTCTCGCCATCGAAATCGCCGCCGTCGATCTCGGCCCGGTAGTAGTAATAGCGCTTGTCCAGCCGCGCGACGGGCGTCACGCAATCGCCGGGCTCGACGTTCCACCAGCCCTCCGAGGTCCAGCCCTCGGCGCCCTCGTAACCGATCGAGACGCTTTGGGTGTGCTCGGTCTCGTTGCAGATATCCAGGCCGGTCCTGTCGGTGCCGGTCGAGGCGCTGACGATGCCGCCGGTTTCGTCGGTGATCGTGAAGCTGTAGCCCTTCGCACTCTGGCCGGTGTCGATCTCGGCGAAATCCTCGCTGTCATAGCCGCGCGCCTCGCAATCGGTATCGCCTTCGATATCGTAGGCCTGCGGCGAGGTGCAGAAGGAATAGCCGCCGCCGTTGAACTCGCCCGCATCGACCTCGGCGCGGTAATAGTAATACCGCGTCTTCAGCGCGCCGCCGACCGGCTTGACGCATTCGCCGGCACCGGCGTTCCACCAGCCTTCCGATACGAAGATATCGCCGCGCTTGTAGCCGATCGAGATCGACTGCGTGACATCGGTCTCGTTGCAGAATTCCAGCCCGAAGCGGCTTTCGTCCTGGGCGCGGTCCATGTCGGCCTGGCTCAGGCGGTAGGTGAAATCCGTGGCGCTGGTGCCGGTGTCAATCTCGGCGAAGTCCTCGCGCTCATAACCGCGCCCCTCGCATTCGGTGTCGCCGACAATCGTGTAAGCCTCTGGCGTCGTGCAGAAAAAGTAGTTTCCGCCCTCGAATTCGCTGCCTTCGAATTCGGCGCGGACATAATAGTAGCGCTGGGTCAGGTCGCCCTCGACCGGGGTCGAGCAGTCGCCTGGCTGGATGTTCCACCAGCCCTCCGAGGTCCAGTCCGCATCGCCCTTGTAGCCGATCGAGATGCTCTGTTCCCGGTCGGTGTCGTTGCAGATCGTCAGCCCCGCCTGGGCCGTGCCCGCGAACGCCGGGATCGCGGCCGCAATGAAAAGATGCCTGAAATACGACATGCTACCCTCCGCTGTTGCCAGGAGTGTACTCGGGTCGGGCGGATTCGGCAAAGCGCGCAAACCTCGCCGCCAAGGCCGTTAGCGCGCGGTCAGACCTTGGTCGCCACCGGCGGCGGCGTGACCGCCCGGCGGCGCAGCACCGCCTCGCGCCAGGCCATGAAGCTGATCGAACCGATGATCAGCGCGCCGCCGAGCACGACCCAGGCGTCGACCGGCTCGGCAAAGACCAGCGCGCCCAGAAGCGTGGCCCAGACGAGCTGCAGGAACGTGACCGGCTGGGTCACCGCGATGGGCGCCGCGCGGAACGCCAGCGTCATGGTGAAATGCCCGCCCGTGGCGAACGCCGCCACCAGGAACAGCCAGCCGACCTCGGACCATGTCGGCCAGACCCAGACGGCGATCGCGAAAGGCGCCAGCGCCAGCGTGACGAAGACCGACAGCCAGCCGACGACCACCGCCGCAGGCACGCGGTCGGCCATGATCTTGGCGATCAGGTAGGACATCGCGAACAGCCCCGCGTTGGCCAGCATCGCCAGGTGCCCCGGCGAGACCTCGCGCGCCCCCGGGCGCAGGATCACCAGCGCACCCAGAAGCGCGGCGCAGACCGCCACGATCCGGCGCAGTGCCAGCCGCTCGCCCAGGAACAGCGCCGCGCCGATGGTCACCAGAACCGGCGATAGATAGCCCATCGACGTCACCTCGGCGAGCGGGATCTGGGTCATCGCGAAGAACCAAAGCATCACGCCCATCGCATGCGCGGCGCCGCGCCATCCGAACAGCACCAGCGCGCTGCGGTCCATCCCGGCGCGCAGCATCGGGCGCAGCATCGGCAGGATGAACACCAGCCCAAGCGCATAGCGCAGAAACGCCGCCTCGGCGGCGGGGATGTCGCTGCCCACATGCTTGACGATGGCGGTGACCGCCACGAACTGCGCGCCGGTCAACAGCATCCAGGCGATGCCGGCGGCGGGCCGCCCTGCAAGGGTCGAGGTTTCGGACATGCGCCGCATCTAGACCCTGCGGCCATCCGGGCACAAGGCCGCGCGGCGCGCCGCCCCCGCGCAGCCCCTCCGAGCGGCCTTTCGGTTTTCCCCCGGGCGAAAGGGCGCGTAGGCTGGCGCCGATGCCGTTTCGCCCCGCCCTACGCGCGCTTGCCGCCGCATCGGGCCTGCTGGCGGCATCCGCCGCCGCGGCTGCGGCGAAGAGTCCGGCCGAGCGCACGGCCCATTTGCCGGCCTGGACCCACAGCTACAATTGGCACCATCTGCACGGCGGCATAGGATCAAAGCCACCCATCAGCCGCCTCGCTCTCGAAGAGGACAGGCTGTTGAGGTTTCACATCTAGAGGCGCGGGGCCGGCCGGGCGCCGGGCGATGCCCGCGCCCGCCCGCGGCCCGCTATTCGGCGGCCTGGAGTTCGGGGTTGGCGGCCGCCCAGGCCGGCAGGGCCTCGATCGCCGCGATCCAGCGCCCGATATTCGCGAAATCCGCCATCGGCATCCGGCAGGGCACCCGGTAGCAAAGCACCATGGCAACCGAGATGTCGGCCGCCGTGATCGCATCGCCGACCAGCCAGTCGCGCCCTGCAAGGTGGTCGTCGAGCACCTTGGCGAACTTGCGCCACTCGGATTCGGCGGCCTCCATGTCGACTTCGCGCCCGAACAGGTGCCTGGACACGAACTTGGCGCAGGCCGGCGTCCAGTGGCAGGCCTCCCAGAACTGCCAGCGCAGGATCTCGTAGCGGATGCCGGAGGCCGGCCAGAGATCGCTTTTCGCGTCACTTGCCAGCTTGTTGACGATGACGTTCGATTCCCAAAGCGTCGTGCCGTCGTCGAATTCCAGCACCGGCACCTTGCCGTTGGGGTTGAGCGCCAGGTGCCCGGGCGACATCTGATCGCCCTTCTGCAGATCGACGAGCTTCTGCGGGGTGCCAAGCCCGAGATGGGCGTCGGCGAACATCACCTTCTTCGAGTTCGGCGAGGCCGGAAAGACGTGCAGTCTCATTTCGAATCTCCATTATTTAACGAGAAAGTTAATAATAATCCCACACCCCCGTGTCAATCCTGCAGATGGCGTGGTCCGGCGAACTCGGCTATTCTGGATCCGGCGCGGGGCCTCCCGCCCCGTTGCCGCAACGGGGACCGTAAATGGGGGGTGAATCCATGAAAAGACTAGCTTTTGCCTGCACGATTGCGACTGCCGCGATGCTCGGCACCGCGGCGCAGGCCGAACCGATCATGCTGGATTTCGTCGGCAAGACCGTGCAGTCGACGACGCCCTACATGACCGGCGAGGCCGATGGCGTCTTTCATCTGGTCAGCAAGTGGATGCCGCTCGAGGCACCGGGCACGCCGCTTGACGGCGCGACGGGCGAGTGCTTCGGCGCTGCTGCCATGGTCGCCGGAAAAATGACCGGCGACGGCTATTGCGTCTACAGGGACGCGGGCGGCGACAGCATAACCCTGCGCTGGTGGATGGCGAACGCCGCCGCGCCGCGCGGCTATTGGCAGTTCACCGGCGGCACCGGGATGTGGGCCGGGGCCGTGGGCGGCGGCCAGTGGGTCGACACGCCCGGCGAGGCCGAGAATACCGGGTTGTCGCACGTCACCGGTTCGGTCGAGTTCCAGTAGGGCCGGGCAGACGGTCCGAAACGAAATCGGCGCCGCCCGGTATGGGCGGCGCCGATCCGAACGGGGGGCAGTTGCCCGGCCCGTCTATTCCGTCCTGGCGATCCGGCCCTCGACCATCGGCATGACCGGGCCCTGCGCGGCCATGTACTCGGCCAGCACGTCGGCGAGATCGGGGCCGAAGTCATAGGCGTTCAGCGCATCATTGGCGAACATCTTGTAGCCGTCGCCGCCGTTGCGCACGAAGTTGTTGGTCACCACGCCATAGACCTTGGCCGGGTCGATCGGCGCGCCGCCCACCAGAACCTCCTTGATCCGGCCCTCGCCGGGCGCGACGGTCGGATCCCAGGTGAACGACATGCCCGCGACCTGCGGGAAGCGGCCGGCGACCTCTTCGACCTGGCTCACGCCGTTTTCGAGCGCGTCGATCAGGCCCTGTCCGGTGATCTGGAACGTGGACAGCGTGTTCTGGAACGGCAGGACCGTCATCACCTCGCCCATCGTCACCTCGCCCTCGTCGATCGACGACCGGATACCGCCGGAATTGGCAAAGGCGATCTGGATGCCCTGCGCCTTGACCCGGTCGAGCATCGCGTCGGCCACCAGGTTGCCCATCGGGCATTCCTCGACCCGGCAGACCGCGCGGTCGCCGACGATCACGCCGCCGGACTGCGCCACCACCTTGTTGCGGATCTCGTCGAGCGGCACGGCAAGCTCGCCGATCCGCTCCTTGGTGCCGGAGTCCTCCTCGACCGAGGCGTCCATGATGATCGGCTCGCCCACCGCGGCGGTGATCACGCCGTTGTCGTCGAAGGTCAGGTTCAGCTCGCCCAGGAACTTGCCGTAGGCATAGGCCTGCACGATCGCCGTGGTGCCGACCATCACCGGGTACGGCCCCTTGGCGCCCTCGATCGTGTTCGACAGAAGCGAGTTGTCATGCCCGCCGACGATGACGTCGATCTCGGGCACCGCCTCGGCCACGCGGGTATCGACCGGCAGGCCGGAATGCGAAAGCACAATGATCTTGTTGATGCCGTTGGCCTGCATCCGTTCGACCTGGGCACGCACCGCCTCGACCGGGTCGGTGAAGGTGACGTTCGGCCCCGGCGAGGACAATTCGTCGGTGTCGACCGGTGTCAGCCCGATCAGCCCCAGCCTTTCGCCGCCGCGTTCCAGGATCGCCGAAGGCATGATCGTCCCGGACAGAAGCGGCTCGCCGTCGATATTGGCGTTCGACATCAGCACGGGGAAGTCCACCGCGTCGACGAAGCCGCGCAGCACCTCGGGGCCGTCGTCGAACTCGTGGTTGCCCACGGTCATCGCGTCATAGCCCATCTTGTTCATCATCTCGGCCGCGGCCTTGCCCTTGTAGTAGGTGTAGAACAGCGAGCCCTGGAACTGGTCGCCGCCGTCGACCAGAAGGTAGTTGTTGGTGCGCGCCTTGGCCGCGGCAATCGCGGTCACCAGCCGCGCCGAGCCGCCAAAGCACTTGCCTTCGGCATTGTCCTCGGCCGAGCAGCCGGAATCGAAACGGCTGATCGGCTCGAAGCGGGAATGGAAATCGTTGGTATGCAGGATCGTCAGCGAATATTCGGCCAGCGCCGCGCCGCTGCCGAGCGCGAGCGCCGCCGCGGTGGTCAGGAAACGAGCGAGCATGGGTGGTCCCCCTGAATGGTTGATGCGCGGACTGTGACACCCCAGGCGGGCGCTGTCAAAGCGCCCTTTGTCGCGATAACCGCCTCGTTTCGCGGAAAGTTCGGTTGACCCTGCGGCAATTGAACGGCGGCCCGCCGGGGCCCATCTTGGGCACATGAGGCTGTGCACGCGGACCCGGCGACTCGCGGCGGCCGCGCTCGGCGCGGCGCTCGGCGGGATCGCGCTGGCCCAGGCGGCCGCCGCCGGGTCCAACCGCGCGTCGACGCCGGACCTGTTCGGCATGACCGAACTCGCGCCGGGGCTCTATCTCGACGACCCCGCGGCGCTGGCACGGGTCCGCGCCCTGATCGCCGGGGCCGAGCGACGGACGGCAGATTTCTTCGGGCCGCTGCGCGCCGATCCGATCTGGGTGGTCTGCACCGGCGAGGCCTGCCGCGATGCGCTGGCGCTGCGCTCGAACGGGCTGAGCGTCGGCGCGGCCGTGCTGTTGATCGGGCCGGGCGGGCTCAATCCGGTGGTGATGGCGCATGAGCGCGTCCATGCCGAACTGCACCGCTATCTCGGCCCGCGCGACATCGTCCGGCCGCGCTTTCCGGCCTGGTTCGACGAGGGGCTGGCGGCGCATCTCTCCGGCGATACGCGGCTTGTCCGCCCCGCCGACCCGCGCGACGCCGACTGGATCCGCGCCGCCGGACGGCTGGCGGAGTGGAACGGTCTGCGCGGCGCCCATGACTGGCGCGTGCGCTACGGCGCCGCGGCCCGGCTGGTCGCCGAGATCGAGGAACGGGCCGGCCGCGACGGATTGCTGCGGCTGATCGAGGATGTCGGCGAGGGGCGCGTGCCGTTCGGGATCGCCTATGACAGGCTCGTGCCGCGGTAGGCATTGCCTGCCGGATACGACGTGGTCGGCCGACGGCGAGCACCTGGTCGTTAACGAGTGGCTAACGGGACTCGTGAGAGTTCCATATATTTATTAGGAGCTTAAGGCTTATCCGGTTATCCGGTTATCCGGTTATCCGGTTATCCGGTTATCCGGTTATCCGGTTATCCGGTGAAGCGTCGACCATCGCAGGTCCATTGCAACCCGCCTCCGTCCGCCCACCGCGAGTTTCCTGCCGAAACGTTGCCGGCGCGACGCGCCCGGGATCAGCCGCCGAACGCCAGCTTGGCCGCGATCGCCCACATCGTGATCCCGACGACGACCTCCAGCACCCGCCAGGCCGACGGACTGGCGAACAGGGGGCGCAACAGCCGCGCGCCGTAGCCGAGCGAAAAGAAGAACGCGAACGACGCGGCGACGGCGCCAGTCCCGAAGGCCAGCGCCCGCCCCGGATACTGCGTCGAAACCGAGCCCAGAAGCACCACGGTATCGAGATAGACATGCGGGTTGAGCCAGGTCAGCGCCAGGCAGGTCGCCAATGCCCTGGCGAGCGATCCGGTGCCCGCCTCGGCAGGCTCCAGCGCCCCGGCCGGGCCCAGGGCCGACCGGAACGACAGCGCGCCGTAGACCGCAAGGAACCCCGCCCCGCCCCAGCGCATCACCGGCGCGAGCCCCGGCAGCGCCTCGCTGATCGCGGCGAACCCGGCGACGCCGGCGGCGATCAGCACCGCATCCGACAGCGCGCAGGTCAGGCAGACGGCGAGGACATGCGCGCCCCGCAGCACCTGGCGCAGCACAAAGGCATTCTGCGCCCCGATCGCCAGGATCAGCGACAGGCCAAGCGCGAATCCGGCGGCAAGGGCGGCACTCATCCATCGGGCTCCGGTCGGGCAAACCGGGGCCTCCTAGCGCGGCCGCCGAAGATCGGCAAGTCCGCCCGCGCCCGTCGACAACCGCGAACAAAGCTGCGATGACGGCGCGACGCCCCCGACCCGCTGGCAAAGGAGCCCGGCTTGCGCGACCCCCGCCTGATCGTCGTCCTCGGCGCCTGCCTGACGCAGTTCACGGTGATCGGGCTGCTGTTCAGCTACGGGCTGTTCTTCAAGGCGTTCGAGACCGAATTCGGCTGGTCGCGCACGCTGTTGTCGGCCTGCTCGGCGCTGGCGTTCTTCATGATGGGTACGCTGGCGATCCTCGGCGGGCGGCTCAACGACCGCCTCGGCCCGCGCGTGGTCATGGGCGTCACCGGCACGTTCTACGGCCTCGGCTTCGCGCTGATCTCGCAGATCTCCGCGCCCTGGCAGCTGTTCCTGATCTTCGGCACGTTTCTCGGCCTCGGCCTGTCCACGCACGACGTCGTGACGCTCGGCACCATCGCGCGCTGGTTCGACCGCCGCCGCGGGATCATGAGCGGCGTGGTCAAGGTCGGCACCGCGACCGGGCAGATCGCCGTGCCGCCGATCGCCGCGGCGCTGATCCTCTGGCTCGGCTGGCGCAGCGCCATCGTGGTGCTCGGGCTGACCGCCGCCGTGATCCTGCTCCTGGCCGCGCTCATGATGCGCCTGCCGCCCGAACGGGCGGGCACGGCGGCAGAGCCGCGCGCCGGCGCCGGCTTTGCCGAGGCGCGCAGGACCCGGATCTTCTGGACGATCTGCGCCGCGCAGTTCCTGTTCTTCCCGACGCTGATGACGGTGCCGCTGCACCTGGCGGTGCACGGCATGGACCTCGGCATGGCACAGGGTGCCGCCGCGGCGCTGCTGTCGGTGATCGGCGCGGCCAGCGTCGCAGGGCGGCTGACCGTCGGCGGGCTGGTCGACCGGATCGGCGGCAGGAATTCCTACGCGATCTGCCTCCTGGCGCTGCTGGCGGCGCTATCGGCGCTGACCGTCACGACCGCGCCGGCGCTGCTGTTCGCCGTTGTCGCGGTCTACGGCTTCGGCCATGGCGGGCTGTTCGTCGTGGTCTCGCCGGCGGTGGCCGAATATTTCGGGATGCGCGCGCATGGTGCGATCTTCGGCACGGTGCTGTTCTTCGGCACCATCGGCGGCTCGGTCGGCCCGATCCTGGCCGGGCTGTCCTTCGACCGGCTCGGCAGTTACACGCCGGCCTTCGTCACGCTGGCCGTGGCGGCCGCGCTGGCGCTGGCGCTGACGCGGACCCTGCCGGCGCCGGCGCCGCCGGAACGCGTGGCCGCCTGACGCAATCTCCAGCGTCACCGATCCGGCGAGGCGTCGCGGAATTGCTTTAGGCCGCGCCCAGCCGCTCCATCACCTCGTCGGACACCTCGAAATTCGCCGTCACGCGCTGGATGTCGTCGTCGTCCTCCAGCACCTCGATCAGCCGCATCAGCTTTTGCGCGCCGTCGAGGTCCAGTTCCGTCGTCGTGGTCGGCTTCCAGATCAGCTGGGTGTTCTCGCTCTCGCCCAGCGCCGCCTCAAGCGCCGTCGCCACCTCGTTCAGGTCGGTGTCGGCGCAATAGATGATGTGCCCGTCATCCGAGCTTTCCACGTCCTCGGCGCCCGCCTCGATCGCCGCCAGCATCACCGTGTCCTCGTCGCCGGCATCCGCGGGATAGGTGATCTCGCCCTTCCTCTCGAACATGAAGCCCACCGATCCGGTCTCGCCCAGATTGCCCCCGTGCTTGCCGAAGGTCGAGCGCACGGTCGACGCGGTGCGGTTGCGGTTGTCGGTCATCGCCTCGACGATCACCGCCACGCCGCCGGGACCGTAGCCTTCATAGCGGATTTCCTCGTAATCCTCGGCATCGCCCCCGCTGGCCTTCTTGATCGCGCGGTCGATGTTGTCGTTCGGCATCGACTGCGCCTTGGCCTGCTTGACCGCAAGGCGCAGGCGCGGGTTCTTGTCTGGGTCGGGATCGCCCATTTTGGCGGCAACGGTGATTTCCTTCGAAAGCTTCGAAAACAGCTTCGACCGCGCGGCGTCCTGGCGCCCCTTGCGGTGCTGGATATTGGCCCATTTCGAATGGCCGGCCATGGCGCTCTCCTGATCGTCGGATACGGGATTTGCCGGGCTTTTAGTGCATGGCCGGGGCGCGGGGCAAGAGCATCCGCCACCCGGCGCGGCCGCCCCCGCAAGCCGCGCATTGCATCGCGGGTGCGCACCGGCATAGGGTCGCGCCATGACGACCGACCAGATCGTCCTGTTCGCGCTTTTCGCCGCGGTCTTCGCGCTCCTGCTCTGGGGCCGGTTCCGCTATGACCTGGTGGCGTTCACGGCGCTGATGGTCGCGGTCGTCCTCGGCGTCGTGCCCGCCAAGGACGCGTTCACCGGCTTCGGCCACCCGGCGACGATCATCGTGGCGCTGGTGCTGGTGGTCTCGGCCGGGCTGGTGCGCTCGGGCGCGGTCTACCTGATCACCCGGACGCTGGTGGACAGTTCCCGCTCGCTCGGCGCCCATATCGCGATCATGGGCGGGATCGGCGGCATCCTCTCGGCGTTCATGAACAACGTGGCCGCGCTGGCGCTCTTGATGCCGGTGGACATGCAGACCGCGAAGAAAGCCGGCCGGCCGCCGGGGCTCAGCCTGATGCCGCTCAGCTTCGCCACGATCCTCGGCGGGATGATCACGCTGATCGGCACCCCGCCCAACATCATCATCGCCTCGATCCGGCAGGACGCGCTCGGCGCGCCATTCGAGATGTTCGACTTCGCGCCGGTGGGCGGCATCACCGCGGTGGCCGGGCTGATCTTCGTCGCGCTGATCGGCTGGCGCCTGATCCCGCACCAGGAGCCGGTCAAGGAAGGCAACGCGGCTGGGGCCGAATATGTCGCCGAACTGACCATCCCCGCGGATTCGAAGCAGATCGGCAAGCGGATCGAGGACCTCTACGAGACCGCCGAGAAGAACGACGTGGCGATCGTCGGGCTGGTGCGCAAGGGCAAGCGGCTGTTCGGGATGCAGCGGCGCAGCGAGATCGAGGCGAACGACGCCCTGGTGATCCAGTCGACGCCCGAGGCGCTGGACGAATTCCGCGCCGCCCTGTCGCTTGCCTTCGCCGAGCCGCACCGCGAGGACAAGCTCAAGGCCGAGGGCAACGGGCTGTCGAAGATCGAGGTCGTGGTGCCCGAGGGCGCCCGCATCGCCGGCAAGACCGCCGCCGCCATCGGGCTGAACTGGCGCCAGAGCTCGGTTCTGCTCGGCATCCGCCGCCAGGGCGCCCGGCTGCGCCAGCAGGTGCGCAAGTCCATCGTGCATCCGGGCGACATCCTGCTTCTGCTGGTGCCCGAGGGGCGCGAGGCCGACGTGACCGACTGGCTGGGCTGCCTGCCGCTCGCCGAACGCGGCCTTGCCGTGACGCAGAACCAGAAGGTCTGGCTCGGCATCGGGCTTTTCGCCGTCGCGGTTGCCGCGGCCTCGCTCGGCTGGCTCTACCTGCCGGTGGCGCTGGGGCTGGTCGTGGTGGGCTTCGTGCTGACCAAGATCCTGCCGATCAGCGAAATCTACGGACATATCGAGTGGCCGGTCGTGGTGCTCTTGGGCTCGATGATCCCGCTCGGCGCGGCGCTGGAAACCTCGGGCGGCACCGAACTGATCGCCAATTCGCTCGTCGGGCTGACCGAGGGGCTTCCCGCCTGGGCGATCCTGACCGTGCTGATGGTCGTCACGATGACGCTATCGGACGTGCTGAACAACACCGCCACCACCATCGTGGCGGCCCCCGTGGGCATCCAGATGGCGCAGTCGCTGGGCGTCTCGCCCGACCCGTTCCTGATGGCCGTGGCGATCGCCGCCTCCTGCGCGTTCCTGACCCCGATCGGGCACAAGAACAACACGCTGATCCTCGGCCCCGGCGGCTATCGCTTCGGCGACTACTGGCGCACCGGCCTGCCGCTGGAGGTGATCGTGGTCGCGGTGTCGATCCCGGCGATTCTGGTGTTCTGGCCGCTGTAGGAGGCGACGATGGGCACCTGGGGACCGGGCAGCTACGACAACGACACCGCGCTGGATTTCGTGGGAACGGTGGACGCGGTGGACGACCTGCGCCGCGCGCTCGACGACGCGGCCCTGCAGACCGGCGACGAGATCGACGCCGATCTCTGCCAGGCCGCGCAGGCCGCGGCCGAACTGGTCGCCGGCATGATGGGCCGGCACGTCGCGCAGTCGACCGCCGAGATGCGCGCGCTGTGCGAGCGGCTGGGCGAACCGGATTTCAAGCTGACCGAGGCCGCGCGCAACTGGGTCTCGGCCATCGCCAGCCAGCGCTCGGAACTCATGGCGCTTTGGGACGAGGATGACGGCACCGCCTTCCGGCGCGAACTGAGCGAGCTGATCGACCGGCTGAACCCGGCGCTCGACTACGCCTCGCCCGAGCTTCAGGCGATGGGCGAATACCTGCCCGAATGCGGCTTCTGCGGCCAGCAGATCGCCGGCAAGGACGTCTTCAGCATGACGCTCAGGAACCTCTCGTCCGAGGATACCGGCCCCAAGGCGATGCTCTACTGCCACCTCGCCTGCCTGAACGGCGCGCTCGACCGCGACCACTTCATCCAGGACTGGAAGTTCGACCCGGCAGAGATCGAGCGCATGGCCGAGGAAATCCTGCGAAAGAACCGCTCAGAGTGAACCGTCGGCGTCGTGGACCTCGTCGCCGGTCAAGGCCGGGACGAAGGTGCAGACCAGCCGCATCCGCTCGGTCACGGTGATCCGGTGCCGGTCGTGGTTGTCCATCGCATACAGCGTGCCGGGGCGAATCGCGTGGACCCGTCCGCTGTCGAGTTCCTCGACCTGTCCCGCGCCTTCGAGGCAATAGCAGGCCTCGAGATGCCGCTTCTGCGACAGCACCATCTCGAACCCGGGCTCGAGGATCGAGTCGGTCAGCGTCACGCCCATCCCGTCGCCGGCCAGCAGAAGCCGCATGGAATGCCACTTCGGCCCGTGCGCCTCGCCGGCCGTCCCCATCACCTCGTCCAGCGTGCGGACCAGCATCGCCGCATCACTCCTCCACCCGGAACAGGTCCCTGACCGTCTGCAGGTCCTCCGCCGACCAGTCGTCGGGGTTCTCGCCATGCGCGAGGATCGCGTGCTGCTTGGTCAGTTCGAACAGCTCTTCGCGGGTCTCGGTGTGGAAATGCGCCGGGCACGCCGCCATCCCCGGAAAATCCGCACAGGCATAAGAATAAGTCCTGGCCATCATCTGTCCTCCTTCACTTCGCCGGGAAAGCCGTCGTAGTTGCGCATCTCGCGGTTCCAGGTCACCCAATGCAGCCGCTCGCGCAGATAGACGTTCGAGTCCGGCGTGATCGCGTTCGGATCGTCCAGCGAGGCGATGGTCAGCGCAACGTCGTTCCAGCCCGCGCCCCGGAAACTCAGCGGCGAGCCGCAGGCGCCGCAGAACCCGCGCCAGATGCCGGGCGAGGATTGCCATTCGGCGATCCTGCCCCCGGTCACTTCAAGCTGTCCCGGCTTGCAGCCGAACCATGGCACATAGGCGCCGCCCGTCGCCCGGCGGCAATCGTCGCAATGGCAGATCCCGGCATAGGTATGCGCCCCGCTCACCCGATAGCGCACCGCGCCGCACCTGCAGCCGCCTTCGTGAAAGATTTTCTTTTCGGTCATTGCATCCCGTCCCGCGATCTTCCGGCATTTCCGGTCGATGATTTGCCATGAAGCCGAAGAAAGCGATTCAATTATCCTGCCGTACTGTTAGAATTTCTAACGCATGGACTGGCGATCGCTTCCTTCCCTGAACGCGCTAAGGGCATTTGCCGCGCTGGCGGAGTCCGGCAGCTATTCGGCCGCCGGAACGGCGCTGAACGTCACCCACGCCGCGATCAGCCAGCAAGTCCGCGCCCTCGAAGACAACCTCGGCGCGGCGCTCGTGACCCGCGAGGGCCGCGGCATCCGGCTGACGCCAGAGGGCGAGCGGCTGGCCCGCGACCTTGCCCGGGGCTTCGACCGGATCGCCCGCGGCGTGGCGGAGTTTCGCGAAGACGAACGCCAGCGCCCGGTGCGGATCACCATGTCGCCGGCCTTTGCCGTCAGCTGGCTTCTGCCGCGCCTGCCCGACTTCCAAAGCCGCAATCCCGACGTCACGCTGCTGCTCAATCCCACCGGACAAGTGGTCGAACTCGCGGCCGGCGGGCTGGACGTGGCGATGCGCTACCGCGAACGCACCGCGCCGCAGACCCCGGTCGACGTGCTGATGGAGCTGGACTTGCTGATCGTCGGCACGCCGGGCCTGATCGGCGGCCAGAACCCGCCACGCCCGGCCGACCTTGTCGGGCTTCCCTGGCTGCAAGAGCTCGGCACCGACGAGGTCGCGCGCTGGTTTGTCCGCCGCGGCATGGCGCTGGACCGCCCGCTGATGATCTCGCACATGCCCGGCAACCTGATCATGGAGGCGGTGCGCCGCGGCGACGGCGTCACCTATACGCCGCGCCCGCTGGTCCAGCACGACATCGAGGCCGGGCGCCTCGTGGAGATCTTTTGCGAGCCCGGCTTCGGCACCCTCCATCTCGAAACCCGGCCCGGCCCGCAGCGCGCCGCCGTGCGCCGCTTCATCGCCTGGCTGCGCCGGCAGGCCGCGGACGACCGCAACGCTACAAGGGCCAGAAATACGGGATCAGCGCCGAGGCGATCAGCCCCACGCTGATGTTCAGCGGGATGCCCACCCGCAGGAAGTCGGCGAAGCGGTAGCCGCCCGGGCCGTAGACCAGCATGTTGGTCTGATAGCCGATCGGCGTGGCAAAGCTGGCCGAGGCCGCCACCATCACCGCGACGACCAGCGGACGCGCATCGACGCCGATGGCGTCCGCCAGGCCGATGGCGATCGGCGTGACCACCACGGCAACGGCATTGTTCGACACCAGCTCGGTCAGGACGCTCGTCAGCAGGTAGAACGCCCAGACGATCAGGAACGGCGGCAGCCCGCCGAGATAGGGCGCGATGGCCTCGACGATCAGCCGCACCGCGCCCGACGCCTCCAGCGCGGCGCCGATGGCGAGCATCGCGAAGATCAGTGCCAGAAGCCGCCCGTCGATGAACGAAAACGCCTCGTCGGCGTCGATGCAGCGGGTCAGCAGAACCGCCGTCACCGCAAGCACCGACAGCAGCAGGATGGGCGCCACGCCCAGCGCCGCCAGCACGACGATTCCGGCCAGCGCGGCCAGCGCCAGCGGCGCATGGCTGCGGCGATAGGCGCGGTCCGAGGGCTCGGTGACGTTCACCAGTTCCATGTCCGAGGCGAGCCGCTGGATATCCGCCGGCGCGCCCTCCAGCAGCAGCGTGTCGCCCACCTGGATGCGCAACTCGTCCAGCTGCCGGCCGATGTTCTGGTTCTTGCGGTGCACCGCCAGCGTATAGACGCCATAGCGCCGGCGCAGCCGCAGATCGCCCAGCCGGCGGCCCACCATCTTGGCGCCCGGCGTGATCAGCACCTCCACCGTGGTGGTCTCGACCGCCGACACCTGGTCGACGCGCTTCAGCGACTTGTTCCGCTGCAGGCTGAGAATCTCGGTCATCGCGGTGCGCAGCACCACCCGGTCACCGACCTGCAGCTTGACGTCCTGCAGGTTGCGCCTGAGCGAGATGTCGCCGCGGACCACGTCGATCAGCCGCACGCCCTCGCGCTTGAACAGCTGCACCCCCAGAACCTCGCGCCCGATCAGGTTCGAATCCGGCGGGATCACCGCCTCGGTGAAGAACTTCATCTTCGACCGGCCCGAACTCAGCAGGTCGGCCATGCTGTCGCGCTCGGGCAGCAGCCGTGCGCCGACGAAGCGTAGGTAAAGCGCGCCCCAGGCGACCAGCACCACCGCCATCGGCGTCACCTCGAAGATGGTGAAGGGTTCCAGCCCGCGCGCCCGCGCCACACCGTCGACCAGCAGGTTGGTCGAGGTCCCGATCAGCGTGCACACACCGCCCAGGATCGCGGCATAGCTGAGCGGGATCAACAGCTTGCTGGCATGGACGTTCAGCTTGCGCGCCAGTTGCACGAAGACCGGGATCATCACCAGAACGACCGGCGTGTTGTTGACGAAGGCCGAGGCCACGACCACCAGCCCCAACAGCGCCGCGATCGCGAGGCCCGGATTGGTGTCGGCCCGCGACTCGGCGAGCCGCGTGAACCATTCCAGCGCGCCGGTGCGCACCAGCGCCCCCATCACGATGAACATCGCCGCGATCGTCCAGGGCGCCGGGTTCGACAACACCTCCAGCGCGTCGCCGTAGGGCAGGACACCCAGCGTCAGCAGCACCGCCGCGCCCGCCATCGCCGTCACCTCGGGCGGATAGACCTCGCGCAGGAACAGCACGAACATGACCGCGACCACGGTCAGGGCCAGAACGGCAGAGCCGGTCTCGGAAAGGTTGAGAAGGTCCATCTGCGCGCACGATCCCGTTCAGGGCGATTCCCGGCCCGGCACCGAGCCGGGCATACCGGCCTGATACCCGCGCGGCTGCACCAGGAAAAGCCCCAGGAACATCACCGCCATCGCCGCCCAGACCCACGCAGTATAGCTTTCGCCCAGGATCAGCATCGCCCAGATCACCCCGAAGCCGGTGACAAGATAGGCGACCTGCGCGGCGAAAACCGCCCCCGCCCGCCCGATCAGCCAGACATACCCGGTATAAACCAGCGCATGGATCGCCGAACTGGCGATCAGCGCCAGATCCGGCGCGCCCCAGGGCGGGCGCGGGTCGATGAACTGCCCCGACAGCAGCGCCAGCGGCAGGGCGATCGCGGCGCCGACGACCGACGCCCCGCACAACAACTGGATCGGCCCCAGCCCGCCGGTGCCCCATTTCGCCACCACGTTGCCCTCGAGCCCGTAGAACGCCGGCGCCACCAGCGCCAGCGGGATGAAGGCCACCATGGCGCGCTCGGGCAGGCTGGCCTCGGGGCCGATCAGGATCACCACGCCCAGCATCCCGCAGAGAAGCCCGGCGAAGCGCACCCAGCCGAACCGCTCGTTGCCCATCGCCAGGGCGATGGGAAAGCCGAAGATCGGCACCATCGCAATGGTGATCGACAGGATCCCCGCCGGCAAATAGACCGCGGCCTGGTAGCTCGCCGAATTCGGCAGCACCGTGCCGATCAGCGCGATCACCAGGTACATGCGCATCTGCGGCGCCCCAAGCGGCAGCGGCCGCCGCCTGAGCCGCAGCACCGCGCCCAAGAGCGCACCCGAGATCACCAGTTGCCAGAAGATCAGCCCCAGCGGCCGGTAGCCCTCGCTGACCGCGATCTTGGCGAAGGGCTGGGTCGCGCCCCAGCCCGCGCCGAATAGGATCAGAAGCGCAATCAGCGCCGCCCGCTCGCCCCGTGTCATGGCTCCGCTCTTCATCCGGTCCCAGATACCTCTGCCGCAGGCGCCCGCAGCGTCAGGCCGCCCCGCCGCCGCCGTGCCTCAGGGCGCCGCGGCCTGCAACAGGCCGCCATCGCGCACCATCGCGGCGCGCGTCGCCCTGCCGGTGGCGTCGTCGGTCTCGACGTAAAGCCCCGACAGCGTCGCCGCGCCGCCCGCCGGAGTGAACCGCCCGCCGGACATGCCGGTGATGAACCGCCGCATCGGCTCGGCCTTGTCCATGCCGATCACCGAGGCATAGTCGCCGCACATGCCGGCATCGGTCAGATAGGCGGTGCCGCCCGGCAGCAGCATCGCGTCCGCGGTGGGCACATGGGTATGCGTGCCCACGACCGCGCTGGCGCGCCCGTCGCACCAATGCCCCATCGCCATCTTCTCGGACGTCGCCTCGCAATGCATCTCGACCAGCGTGGCGGCGGCCTGCCCGCCCAACGGATGCCGCTTCAGCACCTCGTCGACGGCCGAGAACGGGTCGGCAAAGGCGCGTTTCATGAACACCTGGCCCAGCACCTGCGCCACCAGCACCTTGCGGCCCCGCGTGGCCTCGAACAGGCGCGCGCCCGTGCCGGGTGCCGCCCGGGCGTAGTTCAGCGGGCGCAGGATGCGCGGTTCGGTCTCGATGAACTGCAGCATCTCGCGCTGGTCGAAGGCGTGGTCGCCAAGCGTCAGGCAATCGGCGCCGGCCTCCAGCAGCAGCCTGGCATGCGCCGCCGACAGACCGGCGCCGTTGGTGGCGTTCTCGGCGTTGAGAACGACGAAATCCAGCCGCCACTCGGCGCGCAGCCGCGGCAGGTGCGCGCCGATCGCCTCGCGGCCGGACCGGCCGACGACATCGCCCAGAAACAGTATTCTCATGGCCCCAGCCCTATGGCGCGCACCGCGTCAGGGCAAGGCGGAACATCGGCCGGCCTGCCGCTCGATTGACCCGAATCAAACCGCGCCGGGGCGGGTGTGCTATAGTCGAGACCTTAGTGAGGGGAGTATTACCATGTTGATGCGGCACATCCCGGGTGCGGTCGCCTTGTTCGCCGCGCTTGCATTGTCGGCACCGGGCACCGCCTTCGCCGACAAGGGCGGCAAGCCCAGCCTGAACGGAATCGATCACGGCCGCGGCGCCAACCACGCCCACGACAAGGGCCGCGCCACCGATCCGCATCCCGACAGGGGCAACGATTCGCCCTGTGACGGCGACGGAGGCGCCTGCGGCGAGGGCTGAGCCCGCGCACAGCCGGACATCGCTTCGGGATCAGCCGAACCGGATGATCCCGCGCTCGGTCGCGACCGCATCGAGCCGCTGGTCGGTGGCCTCGGCCGGCAGGTCCGCGACCTGTTGCGCGGCATAGGCGAACCCGATGGCGACCGTCCCCGGTGCCGCCGCGCGCAGCCGCTCCAGCGTGCGGTCGTAAAAGCCGCCGCCATAGCCCAGCCGGTAGCCCCGCGCGTCGAAGGCCAGCAGCGGCACGATCAGAACCTCCGGCACCACCTCTTCGGCCGCCGCCGGCACCAGCGCGCCGAACGGACCCTCGACCATCTCGGCCCCCGGCCGCCAGCGGTGAAACGCCAGCGGCCGCCCGCGCCCCAGGATCACCGGCACACCGACCGGCGCGCGCCATTCCGCCATCACCGGCAGCGGGTCGGCCTCGGTCCGGATCGGCATGTAGCCCGACAGCACCCGCCCGGCCCAGGGCGCCAGCGCCTGGCGCAGCGCCTCCTGCGCCGCAGCGTCGAGCCCCGCGCCATGCGCCGCCTTCCGCCGCCCGAATGCCGCACGGCGGGCCGCGTCCTTGGCCCCGGACAGGGTCACAGAAGCACCAGCGCGGCGAGGCCGAGGAAGGCGAAGAAGCCCACCACGTCCGTCACCGTCGTCACGAACGCGCCCGAGGCCAGCGCCGGGTCGATCCGGAGCCGCTCGAGGATCACCGGGATGCCCGCCCCGGCCAGCCCCGCCACGACAAGGTTGATCACCATCGCCGTCGCGATCACCCCGCCGAGCGCCCAGGACCCGAACCAGATCACGCCGACGATGCCCATCATCACGGCAAAGGCGACCCCGTTGACCAGCCCCACCAGCGCCTCGCGCCGGATCACCCGCCAGACGTTGGACCCCGTCAGGTCCTTGGTCGCGATCGCCCGCACCGCGACGGTCAGCGACTGCGTGCCCGCGTTGCCGCCCATCGAGGCGACGATCGGCATCAGCACCGCCAGCGCCACGATCTGCGCGATCGCATCCTCGAAGATCGCGATCACCAGCGAGGCCAGTACCGCTGTGACCAGGTTCACCGCAAGCCACGGAAACCGCCGCCTGGTCGTCGCGATCACCCGGTCCGACAGCGAGCTTTCCTCGCCCACGCCGGCGAGGCGCAGGATGTCCTCCTCGTGCTCCTCGTCCAGCACGATCATCGCGTCGTCGATGGTGATCACGCCCACCAGCCGGCCCTCGGCATTCACCACCGGCGCCGAGATCAGGTGATACTGGTTGAAGGCATAGGCGACGTCGCCCTCTTCCTCGGTCGCCTCGATGGTGTGGAAGGTCTCTTCCACGATGTGCTTCAGCTTCACCTCGCGGCGGTGGCTGAGGATCTTGCCCAGCGTGACGTTGCCCACCGGCTTGTAGGCCGGATCGACCAGGATCACGTGGTAGAAATCCTCGGGCAGATCGTCGCGCGCCCGCAGATAGTCGATCGCCTCGCCCACGGTCCAGTGTTCCGGCGCGGCGACGATCTCGGTCTGCATCAGGCGGCCGGCGGAATATTCCGGCCAGGTCAGCGCCTGCTGCACCGCCACCCGGTCGCTGTCCTCCAGCGCCTCGAGGATGGCTTCCTGCTGCTCTTCCTCGAGGTCCTCGATCAGGTCGACCACGTCGTCCGATTCGAGCTCGCGCACCGCCTCGTTCAGCACCTCGGGCGCCAGCGCCTCGATCACCTCCTCGCGGATCGATTCGTCGATCTCGGAAAGGATCTCGCCGTCCATCTCGGCGCCGTAGACCTGCAGGATGCGGGTCCGGTCCTCGGGATCGACCTGTTCCAGAAGGTCGGCGATGTCGGCCGCGTGCAGCGGTTCGAGCAGCGCGGTCAGCGTTTCGGCATCGTAGGCCTCGGCCGCCTCGACGATGGCCGCGACCGCGCCCGGGTTCAGCTCGTAACGGTCCTCGCGCTCCTCGTCCTCCCGGGTCTCGTCGCGCTCTGGTGTCTCGGCCATCGGCTGTCCTCCCGGCGGGTTTGCGGAGAATCGTGAAGGTCTTTCATCAGAAAAGGGGACGCTCCGCAATTTACCGGATGCCGCGCGGCGAATATCGTGGCGGACGGCAGGAGGGGACCCGCAAATGACCGGCAAGACGCTGATTCTCGGACAGACGCTCGGCTTCACCGCCGATCCGTTCCACACGCCCCCGGACGAAGCCGCCCGCCACGAGACCCGCGGCGGCTTGCTGGTCGAGCACGGCCGGATCGCCGCGCTCGGCCCGGCCGACGATCTGCGCCGCGCCCACCCCGACGCCGCCGTCACCGACATGAAGGACGCGCTGATCACCGCGGGCTTCGTCGACGCCCATGCGCATTATCCGCAGACCGCGATCATCGCGAGCTGGGGCAAGCGCCTGATCGACTGGCTGAACGCCTACACCTTCCCCGAAGAGATGCGCTTCGCCGACCCGGCCCATGCCGCCGAGATCGCCGCGCGCTATTTCGACCTGACGCTGGCGAACGGCACCACCACCGTGTGCAGCTACTGCACGATCCACCCCGCAAGCGTCGACGCCTATTTCGCCGAGGCGGACCGCCGCGGGCTCCGGGCGGTGGGCGGCAAGACCTGCATGGACCGCAACGCCCCCGAGGGCCTCTGCGACACCGCGCAATCGGCCTACGACGACAGCAAGCGGCTTCTGCAGCACTGGCACGGGAAGGACAGGCTGAGCTATGCGATCACGCCGCGCTTCTCGCCCACCTCGACGCCGGACCAGCTTGCCGCGCTCGGCGCGCTCTGGGCCGAGCACCCCGACTGCCCGATGCAGACGCACCTCAGCGAGCAGACCGACGAGATCGACTGGGTCCTCGGCCTCTATCCGCAGGCCCGCGACTATCTCGACACCTACGAGGCGCACGGGCTGCTCGGGCCCGGCGGGCTCTATGGCCACGCGATCCACCTCACGGGCCGCGAACGCGCGCGGCTGGCCGAGACCGGCGCCGCGCTGGTGCATTGCCCCACCTCCAACACCTTCATCGGCTCGGGGCTGTTCGACATGGCCGGGCTGATGGCCGAAGGCCAGCGCATCGGGCTGGCCACCGACACCGGCGGCGGCTCGTCCTTCTCGATGCTGCGCACCATGGCCGCGGCCTACGAGATCGGCCAGCTCAAGGGCACCGCGCTGCACCCGGCACGGCTCTACTGGCTCGCCACCGCCGGCTCGGCCCGCGCGCTGCGCATGGACGACCGGATCGGCAACCTCGCCGTCGGGATCGAGGCCGACCTGATCGCCCTCGACCTCGCCTCGACCCCGGCGATCGCCCAGCGCGCCGCCCGCGCCGAAACGCTGTGGGAGGCGCTCTTCCCGACGATCATGATGGGCGACGACCGCGCCATCGCCCAGGTCTGGGTGGCAGGCAAGCCCCTCGCCTGACGCGCGGTGCCCGCCGCGGGGGCGCGGGATGCGGATTTGTCACCGAGAAAAAGACCCGGTTCTTCTTCCCGCGCGGAACAAGGCCGAAGGCCGCCGCGCGAGCGCCCGATTGCCCCTCGGGCGGGCGCTTTTGCAGCTTTGCAAACCTCACGCGACGGGAATTCCACCGACGCGATACCGACGCAATACATACGTAATACCGACGTCGATTTTCGCGGGCTTTCAGCCCGCCGCCAGCCGCCGCGCGAGCGCGGTCTGGCGCTCCACCGCCTGGGCCAGATCGACCGTCGCCAGCTGCCCGTCCCGCACCACTTGGCGGCCTTCGACGAACAGATCGCGCACCTTGGTCGGCCCCGCCAGCAACAGCGCCGCGGGGTCCCAGGACCCGGCGCTGTCGATGCCGCTGACGTCCCAGATCGCCAGGTCCGCCCTGTAACCTTCTGAAATCACACCGCAATCATCGCGGCCCAGCACCTCGGCGCCGCCGCGGGTGGCGATCTGAAGCGCCTCGCGCGCGCTCATCGCGCCGGCGCCGTTCGCCACGCGCTGCAACAGCATCGCGACCCGCGCCTCGGCGGCCAGGTTGCCCGCGTCGTTGCTGGCCGACCCGTCGACCCCCAGACCGACGCGCACGCCCGCGTCACGCAGCCGCCTCACCGGCGCGATCCCCGACCCCAGCCGGCAGTTCGAGCACGGGCAATGCGCCACGCCGGTTCCGGATTTCGCAAAGAGATCAATCTCTTGCCCGTCCAGCTTGACGCAATGCGCGTGCCAGACATCCGCGCCCGTCCAGCCCAGATCCTCGGCATATTGCCCCGGCCTGCAGCCGAACTTCGCTTCGCTGTAGCGGATATCCTCGTCGTTCTCGGCAAGATGCGTATGCAGCATCACCCCCTTGTCGCGGGCCAGAACCGCGGCATCGCGCATCAGGTCGCGGCTGACGGTAAACGGCGAGCAGGGCGCGATGCCGACACGGACCATCGCGCCCGGGCGCGGATCGTGGAACGCATCCACAACCCTCTGGCAATCTTCGAGAATATCCGCCTCGCGCTCGACCAGCGAATCCGGCGGCAAGCCGCCCGCGCTCTCGCCGATCGACATCGCGCCGCGGGTCGGATGAAACCGCAGCCCGACCTCGGCCGCCGCCTGAATCGTATCGTCAAGCCGCGCGCCGTTCGGATAGAGGTACAGGTGATCCGAGCTCAGCGTGCAGCCCGACAGCGCCAGTTCCGCCAGCCCGACCGTGGCCGAAACCCGCATCTCTTCCGGCCCGAACCGCGCCCAGATCGGGTAAAGCCTTGTCAGCCAGCCGAAAAGCAGCGCGTCCTGCGCCCCCGGCACGGCGCGGGTCAGGGTCTGGAACAGGTGGTGATGGGTGTTCACCAGGCCGGGCGTCACCACGCAGCCCGCGGCATCGACGATCTCGCCGGCACTGGCCAGCCCGTGACCCACGGCGGCGATCTGCCCGTCCCGCAACAGCACGTCCGCGCCCGCAAGCTCGCGCCGCGCGTCGTCCATCGTCGCCACGATATCGGCGTTTTTGATAAGAATTTCCGTCACATGACCCTCCGCGTCGCAAGGGCCCGTTCGGTTGTGATCGGAGGCGCGCGGCGACAGAAGCGGGCAAGGACTCGCCGTGGCGGGCGCACCCTAGCCGATCAGGCGGCCTGCCTCAAGCACCCAGCGCCTTCAGCGCCGCTTGGTGCAGCGCCGGGTTCGCCGCCGCCAGCACCCTGCCCCCGCCATGGGCCGGCCCGCCCCGCCAGTCGCTGACCACGCCGCCCGCGGCCTCGATCACCGCGATCGGCGCGTGGACGTCGTAGGCGTGCAGCCCGGCCTCGACCACCAGGTCGACCTGCCCGGCCGCCACCAGCGCATAGGCATAGCAATCCATGCCATAGCGCGTCAGGTTGCAGCGCGCCGCCAGACGGTGAAAGGCGGCGCCCTCTTCGGGCGTGCCGACCTCGGGAAAGGTGGTGAAGATCGTCGCATGCTCCAGCCGGTCGGTCGCGCGCGTCGCCAGCGCGCGCCGGCCCGCCGGCCCCACGAACTCGGCGATGCCGAGCCCGCCGACGAAGCGCTCGCCGATATAGGGCTGGTCGATCACGCCCAAGATGGGACCATCGGCGTCCGACACCGCGATCAGCACGCCCCAGGTCGGCGTGCCCGAGATGAACCCGCGCGTGCCGTCGATCGGGTCGAGAACCCAGGTCAGCCCGCTGGTCCCCGCGGCGGGAGCGAATTCTTCGCCCAGGATGCCGTCGTCGGGGCGGGCCTTTGCCAGCACCGCGCGCATCGCCGCCTCGGCGTCGCGATCGGCCGCGGTGACCGGGTCAAAGCGGTGCCCCGCCTTGCTGTCGGCCCGCAGGCCATCCGTCCGGAAATACGGCAGGATCGCCGTGCGGGCCGCATCTGCCAACCGATGCGCCGTGCCCAGCAGCACGCCGCGCAACTCGTTACTCACATCCGCCGCAGACATCACCGCATCGCTCTCCCGTTTCCGGGGCGGTAAGGTCTGCGCCGTCCGCCGTCAAGGTCGCCTCAGGCGGCGTCCTCGCTGATCGCGCGCGCCAGTTCGAACAGACGGCGGCGCTGCACTTCGGGAATCTGGTAATAGGACCGGACGAGTTCCAACGCTTCCTTGTCGGCCAGGATGTCGCCGGGCACCGCGTCGCCGCGGGCCTCGGGCGCGTCGGCGCCTTCCTCGATCCCTTCGAAGAAGAAGCTCACCGGAACCGACAGTGCCTCGGCGATATCCCACAGCCGCGACGCGCTGATCCGGTTCATCCCGGTTTCGTATTTCTGGATCTGCTGAAATTTGATCCCGACCTTGCTGGCCAGTTGTTGTTGTGTCATGCCGACCATCCACCGGCGGTGGCGGACCCGCTTGCCGACATGAACATCCACCGGATGCTTCATATTCGTTTACTCCTTACAACTTCAGAAGGTAGGGACAGAAACCATGTCGCTTCGAATTCGCTCAACCTGTCTTTTTAGGTAGGTATCGGCAACGCCCTGTCTTTCCTGGGAAAAAAGCGCGCGAAAAGGAAAAAGCCGCGGGTGAGTGTCGCCCAACGGACACTCAACACAGGGTTGTATGTTCCGATTGTCGCGGGATCGGCCGGAAAATCCACGAAGTTTACGTAACGTCACCCTCTTGCCGCACGCCACGCCCCCGGCGCGCCGGGAATCGGCTTGCCGGGGTGCCCGCGTTCGGGGCATTGAGGCGCGCGATGAAGGCGTTTCTGATCGACGGCTACGGCGCCGAACCGGCGCTGCGAGAGGTTCCGGTGCCCGCGCCGGGCCCCGGCGAGGTGCAGGTGCGCATCGCCGCCTCGGCCGTCAACTTCGCCGATCTTCTTATGATCGAGGGCCGCTATCAGGACCGCCCCGACCCGCCGGTCACGTTGGGGATGGAGCTTGCCGGCACCGTCACCGCGCTCGGCGCGGGCGTGACCGCGCCCGCCCCCGGCACCCGCGTCGCGGTCTATTCCGGCCGGGGCGGCATGGCGGAGTACGGCGTCTTTCCGGCCGCGCGCGCCGTGGCGCTGCCCGACGCGATGCCGTTCGACGATGCGGCGGCGCTGCTGATCGCGCACGGCACCAGCCACCTCGCGCTGACCCGCCGCGCGCGGCTGGAACCGGGCGAGACGCTGCTGGTGCTCGGCGCGGCGGGCGGCGTCGGGCTGACCGCGGTCGAGATCGGCAAGCTGATCGGCGCCCGGGTCATCGCCTGCGCCCGCGGCGCCGACAGGCTGGCCGTGGCGCAGGCCGCCGGCGCCGATCACCTGATCGACAGCGCCACGGCGGATATCCGCGACGCGGTCAGGGCGCTCGGCGGGGCGGACGTGGTCTATGACCCGGTGGGCGGCGCGCAGTTCACCGCGGCATTCCGCGCCACGAACCCCGAGGGCCGCATCCTGACCATCGGCTTCGCCAGCGGCGAGGTGCCGCCGATCCCGGCCAATCACCTGCTGGTCAAGAACCTCGACGTGATCGGGCTGAACTGGGGCGGCTACCTGCGGTTCGCGCCCGAGGCGATGGCCGCCAGCATCGCCGCGCTGTTCCGCTGGTACGAAGCCGGCCGGCTGAAACCGCATATCAGCCACGTCCTGCCGCTCGGCCGCGCAGCCGAGGCGCTGGATCTGCTGCGCCGCCGCGAAGCCACCGGCAAGGTGATCATCCGGCCCTGAGCAGCTCTTTCGCCACCGGCGTCGCATAGGCCTGCCGGATCAGGTCTGCCAGCGCCACGAGCGCCCGGTTGCCGGTGTCCTTTGGAACGTAAAGGTTGATCTGCTGCTCGCTCAGCTCCGGCAGCGCCCCGCCATGGGCGACCGGCTCGGTGCGCCGTGCGTGATGGCCCTCCAGCATCGCGCCGACCGCCAGATCGGCGCCGATGGTCGCCTCGATCGCCCGGTCCGACCCGGACTCGATCGCCATCTCCCAGGGAATGCCGGCATTGTCGAGCGCGCGCAAGGCGGGCTGGCGGAACCGGCACTTGTTGCAGAACGCCACCCTCAGCGGCCGGTGCCGCCACGCCCGCCCGTCCGGCGCGCCGATCCAGCGCAGGGGCAGCACCGCCAGCGTCTCGCCGCCCGGCTCGGCCTCGTCCTCGGTCGCGAGGTACAGCGTCACCGCGCCGCTGCCGTAGAGCGACTTCAACTCGTTGGTGTAGGACGACACCAGCTGCACCTTCATCCGCGGGAACTCGGCGTGGAACCGGTTCAGCACCTGCGGGATGCCGGGATAGAGGATGTCCTCAGGCACCCCGATCACGATCTCGCCCTTGTAGTCGTCATCGGTCAGCCGCGACAGCACCTCGTCGTTCAGATCGACCATGCGCCGGGCATAGCCCATCAACTGGTCCCCCGCCGCGGTCAGCGACACGCTGCGCGCCGACCGGTCCAGAAGCTGCAGCCCCAGCGCCTCTTCCAGCCGTTTCAGCTGCATCGAAACCGCCGATTGTGTCAGGTTCAGAAACCCTGCGGCCCGCGTGACCCCGCCGGTTTCCGCAACGGTGACGAACGAGCGCAGGGCGGTCAGGTCCAGATTTCGTGGCATATCACATCTCCTGATGGATCACCTCAAAAACATTCATTTGAAGAATGAACCACATTCCGCCATGTACATCAAGCAATTTGATGAAACCCTGCGAAAGGTTCACGAAACCGAAAGGATCAGTCCCATGACCACCCGCAGCCAAAAAAAATTCGGCCTCTCCACGCAACCCACTGACCGCGCGACGTTTTTCGACCGCCTGCTGAATATCGAGGCGCTCTGGCGCCAGCGCCGCTCGCTGGCCGAACTCGACGATCACCTGTTGCGCGACATCGGCCTGACCCGCGACGAGGCCCGGCGCGAATCCGAGCGCCCCGCCTGGGACGCGCCGGCGCATTGGCGCCGCTGAGCAAGCCCGGGCCTTTTGGTCGGCCAGAGGCCGGGAAAACCTTGAATTACGGGCCGTCCTTGCCGATATTCAGGGGCAAGGGCGGCTCGCGCCGCCTCGTGGAATTCTTGGAGGCGATACATGGCTGACTATCAAACGGCCCGCGCGGCGCAGATCGGCGTCCGTACGGCCGAGATCGACGAGGGCCTTCGGGCCCACATGAACAAGGTCTACGGCACGATGTCCGTGGGTCTTCTGGTGACTGCCGGTGTGGCCTGGGCGGTCGGCACCAGCGACGTGCTGCTGTCGATCTTCCGCGACCCGATCACGCTGCAGCCCAACATCCTCGGCTGGATCGCGATGTTCCTGCCGCTGATCATGGTCTTCGCGTTCGGCGCGGCGATCAACCGGCTTTCCGCCGCAGGCGCGCAGACCTTCTTCTACGTCTTCGCCGCGGCGATGGGCCTGTCGATTTCCTGGATCTTCGCGGCCTTCACCGGCATCTCGATCGCGCAGACCTTCCTGGTGACCTCGATCGCTTTCGCCGGGCTGTCGCTGTGGGGCTACACGACGAAGAAGGACATCTCGGGCTGGGGCGCGTTCCTGATCATGGGCGTGATCGGCCTGATCGTGGCCTCGATCGTCAACATCTTCCTCGGCTCGCCCGCGATCCACTTCGCGGTCTCGATCCTCGGCGTGCTGATCTTCGCCGGGCTCACCGCCTACGACACCCAGCGGATCAAGAACGACTACATCCAGCACGCGCATGCGATGGATGCCGAGTGGCTTGGCAAGTCGGCGATCATGGGGGCGCTGAACCTCTATCTCGACTTCATCAACCTCTTCATGTTCCTGCTGTCATTCTTAGGAAACAGAGAGTAAACCCCTGCTGCAATCCTGAAGGACAGCAATGGCCTGCCAAGTCGCTGACTTGGCAGGCTTTTTCGCTCCCAAGACGAACATCAGAGAAACCAGCTAATCTGAGAAGGTGGGTTTCTCATCTCGCACCCAAAAATGAAAAATTTTGGTTTTTCAGAAAAGGCCAATGTTTTCATACGGTAGCAGTCCATCCAGGCGTGCGAGGAGTTTACAGTGCCGAAAAGTGGTGTTTTGCGATTTCAGATTTCAACGCGCGTTGAAGGACATAGGCAGAGGCACCTCCTCATTGACAGGCGAACACATTCGTCGAGTTTGCTGGGAGGAATTTACGAGTCACATCTCGCATCATGTTCTCATGCGCCGTCAACAATAAAGAAGGCGCTGGAGCATGTAGCCGCTCTACTCTCATGGGACCAGGAAGCCGACGGACTTGCCACGGCCCAGTTGATGAAGGGGCAGCCGCTAAGTGAGCCTCAAATTCGCAGTTTCAAGCGATGGCTCACGCAGAGGGCTGCTGACAACTCCGGACACCTAACATCGCAAAAAACCGAGACTGTGAATGCGATCATGAGAGGCGCAGCACAGTTTGAGGATTGGTGCGCACGCTATGCACTTGTCCGGCACGGTCATCACAGCCGTTTGGTCGATGTCCGGGCGGTCCAGAAGGAGTTCTGGAAGGACGCCCAAAGCAACGTTCCCTACCGCGAGTTCGCTGAGGACTACACCGAGGAAGAAATCCTCGAGATCGAGCAATACTTCAGATCTCTTGCCTTCAGCCACAACAGAGACGCGGATAACCGAGCCAACTTCCGGAACTACGTCATGTGGCGCATGTCCATCGAATATGGACTCCGCATCAGCGAGATGCTCGCGTTTCGAATGGTCGATCTCCCAACCAGGGAGGCCAAATACATCAAGATCGTTCGCGTCGAAGAACGCGACGACGCGCCCGATCCGAGAGGTCAATATTCCCCGAGGCCCAAAACACTTTCCCGAGACCTCGGAACCTATTTCGCCAACAGCAGCTTCCCCGACCTGTTCTCAAAATACGTTGCGGAATACCGGTTCACAAAGGCGGTGAGCGCCAAGACTGGCCGGGAACGTAGGCGCATCAACTTTAGCCACCCATATCTCTTCATCTCGAACACCGGCTCGCCTTTGGCAAGAAGCAGCGCCCAGCGAGTCGCGAAAGTGGTTTCGTGCGATTTGGGAATTGAGTTCAAGTGGCACAGGGCTCGCCACTCCTTCTTCAACCGAATCTACGCTGCGGCCGATCGCCTGGCCAATTCCTCTGACCGGGAGCGAGCGAGGCAACAGATGAAGTATTGGGGCGGTTGGAGCTCCGACGAGAGCCTGTTGATCTACACCCACACCGCTCGTCGAAATTCAGCAAGAGCTGCCGCTTTCGATTTCTCACAACCCAGTGAAAAGCCATTTTGGGGAATCCTGTGATGCAAGAACTCAATGACATGTCATTCGATGCAGATTCCGGCACTTATCGTGGACCAGATGGTTCTGCGTATGTGAAATGCGAATTTGACATCGCAAAGCCAGTCTTGATCCGCGTCGACTGTGATCCCTGGCGCACCCATCACAACGGCGTAGCCCACGTATTGAAATGGTGTCCGTCGTCAGGGTTTTTCGGACTTCTGGGGCCGTTTTGTAACGGAGGCTCTGGTTCGGTTTCTGTTCGAGTTTAGGCGGCAGCGGTCTGATGCTGCAAGCGGCGTTGCCGGATTGTCTGGTTCTTGATCTCCTCT
>JBFKQC010000026.1:0-48237 GCA_041627895.1 Rhodobacter sp. | reverse complement strand
CGGCGTGCCGCAGCGCCGCGCCGGACATCCGCCGCCGCAGCCCGGGATCGCCGATCAGCCGCCGCAGCGCCGCGACGAAAGCGCCGTCGTCGCCGGGCGGGGCGAGCAGGCCGGTCTCGCCGTCGATCACCAGTTCGGGGATTCCGCCCAGATCGCTCGCCACCGCGGGCAGCCCGGCGGCGGCGGCCTCGGCCAGGACATGCGGCGACATGTCCAGCGCCGTCGGCAGGCAGAGAATGTCCATTTCCGGCAGCAGTCGGCCGAGCAATTCGCCATGGTCCAGCCGGCCATGAGCGGTGATGTGGCGGCCTTGCACCCGCGCGGCGGGATCGGCCGAGGCGATGTGCAGATGGCAGGTGCCCGCCAGCGGCCCCTCGACCCAGCGGCAAAGCCGGGCGCCGCCCTTGCGGGCGAAATCGTTGCCGACGAAGACGATGTTGGGCAGACCGTCATGGCTGCGCGGCGGTCGTAACCGCGACAGATCCAGCGATGGCGGCAAGACCTCGACGCGCGACGCCGGCACGCCGCAGTCGCCGGTCAGCGAACCCGCGGCCCAGCGGCTCATCGGAAAGACCCGCGCCGCGCGCCGCAGCAGCTCTGCCTCGCGTGCGCGTTGCCGCCGCGACCAGACCGCCCGCGCCTTCAGCGTGTCGATGTTGCCGCGGGTACAGTCCAGCGCGGCGGTGAAGGGCGGCGTACCGGGCTGCCAGGCCAGCGCAGCCGCGGGCCAGTGCGATGCGAAATGCACCAGATCGGGACCAAGCCGCGCGACCTCGCGCCGGATCGCGGCGCCGAGCGGCCCGCGATAGGCGGCGATCGGGTCGACCCGGCGCCAGACCCGCGCGAGACCGCCAAGGTTGTGGCGGCGCAGCAACGCGGTGCTCCACCGCCCGGGACGCCAGCGCAGGGTCGAGACGCGAAGGTCGTCGCGCGCGGCCAGGACCGCGGCCAGTTGCCGCGAATACGTGCCCCAGCCCAGCACCTCGTTCGCGACGAACAAAATATGCGGCCGCCCGGTCACCGCCCCGCCTCGCCCCAGCCCAGATCGGCAAAGCACGGTCCCTGCACTGCCTCGGCAAAGCTGACGACGCCGCCTTCCCATTCCAGCACCTGCACCCGGTCCTCGTCGTCGACCACCAGGTCCCAGCACAGATAGCGCGGCAATGGCAGGCCGGCATGCAGACGCAGCGCCGTCGCGACGCAGTCGCCGATCCGCGGCAGGGACAGACCGCCGAACGCGACCTCGGTGTCGGGATGCTTCGCGACCGGGCGCCAGTCCGACAGATAGCCCTCGCCCGCCAGTTCGCCGCTGGTCCAGTCGACGGCCACCCGCAACTGGTCGCGGGCCACGATATGCGATACCCCGGCGCGGCCCAGTTTCAGGTAGCAGGCGCGCACCTGCGGCACACCGTCTGCGGGCACGACCGTGCCTATCCGCAACGTCGCCAGCGACGGCAGGTCGAACCTGTCGAAGACGGGATGCGGCCGCAGCCGCCGCTGCACCACCCCGTTGCCCAGCGCAGCCAGCCGGTCCGGCTCGATCCCGGCGCTTGGCAGGAACCGGATGCCGTCGCCCCAGCCCGAGTGATCCGACTTGAAGACCACCTCGTCGGCGCGTTCGGCCAGAAAGCCCGCAAGCCCGGCGGCGGGAATCACGCGATAGCCGGTGTCGTAGAAAATCCCGTTCACGCTGTAGGCCAGGTCCGGAAAGGCCTCTGCCCCGAACAGCCTGGCATTGGCGCCCCGGCGCCGCGCCATGCGGTGATACTCGCCGTTCACGCGCGGCAGGACCTCTGCCAGATAGTAGTTCTCGGGCAGCCAGCCGTCGTGGAACGCGCGCTGCACGGCGGCATAGACCTTCAGCCAGGGGGCATAGCCGCTCCACCCCAGCCGATCGCGGGCATAGGCGTCGCAAAGCCCGTACAGGCGCCGGTCGAGCGGGCCGCGGGCGGCCTCGAGCACGCCCAGCGCGCGCCGCGCCTCGGCGATCTTCCTGACCTGCATCCGCACCCTTGCGCCGCCACGGATCAGCGACTTGGCATAGTGCTTGAAGGGCGCGCTCATCCGCCGCCCCCTTCGGCCGGCATCCGCGCCAGGATGCGCCGGAACGACAGCGCGGTGACGGCGAGATGCGCCGTGGTCATCGCCGCCAGCGCCCAGGCGGCGCCAAAGGCGCCATGCGTCGGGATCAGCAGCAGCGCCGCCGCCACGGCGACGGCAAAGATCGTCGCAGAATTGGCCAGCCGCCGCCGGAACGCCTGCGCGGCGGTCAGCGCCGTGACCATCGGCCCCGCCGCGATGCTGACCGACGACGCCGCGACGATCACCGTGAACAGCTCTCGCTGCCGGTAGGCCTCGCCGAACAGCACGCCCAGGATCGCGCCCCCGGCCAGCCAGGCAACCGCGACGCCGACCGCCCCCAAGGCGGCCGACAACAGGCAGAGCTTGATCACAAGATCGGTGAACCGCGCGCGGCGCCCGTCGCGGTAGTACCGCCTCAGCCGCGCGGACGAGGCGCTGCCCATGGCGCCCGACAGCATCGACAGGGCCGTGTGCACATAGGCGAGCGCGCCGAAGATGCCGACCGTCGCCAGGTCCGCGTGACGTTCCAGCACCAGCGGCGGCGCGCTGACCGAGGCGCGCAGGAACCACAGCGACACACCCACCGGCAGCACCCACCACGCCAGCGCCGCCACGGTGCGGACGCGCACCAGCCTGAGGTCCGCCATCGCGGTCCTTGCGTCGAGCCGCGCCAGCAGCGCGCGATCCAGCAGCAGCCACGTCAGGAACGACGCCGCGGCCTCGAACATGAGGGACAGCGCAAGATCGCGCGTCAGCGCGAAGGCCGCGGCAAAGAACAGCAGGCCCGAGCCGCCGCGGCAGACATTGGACAGCGCGACATAGTCAAGCCGTTCCGCGCGCTGGAAGATGCCGTGGTTCAGGCTCGACTGCGCCCCGAAGAACTTGACCAGCGCGAACGCGATGGCCGCCGATTGCACCTGCCACCCGGCAGGCGAGCGGTAGATCATCACGATCGCGACGCTCAGCAGCACCGCCACCAGACCGCCGGCGATGCGCAGGCTGACGTAATCGGGCCGCGTGAACCGGCTGAGATCGTCGACCGCATGCGCCTCGCGCATACCCATCGAGGTCAGAAAGAACAGCGGTGTCACGATGGCCGAGGCCAGCGTCAGCGCGCCGACATCCTCGGGCGTGCCGAGATGGGCGGCCACCGACAGGATGCCGAACTGGGTCAGCGCAAAGACCACCCTGCCCGACATCGCGTAGACCACGTTGCCCTTCAGCGAAGGCGCCGCGGCAACATCGTTCGACTCGACCATCGACCGCTCCGAAACCCCACACCTATCGCACGCTTATCGCAGGACCGTCCAGACCGTCGCTCGGGCCAGGGACGGCACATCGGAGTGCGACCAAAAGCGGCCCGAAATATCAATGAGACCAGACATTTAGCGCCGGTTCCCAGTTAGCGCCTGCGGCGGCGGATTGTCCAGACATGCGATCGTCGATCGCTGCATTCGTGAACAATCCCGCCCGCACAGGCCGATGGTCTACCCACCGGAAACAATCAACCGGGTGCGGAACGGAATGCCTGCGCCGCCTCCCAGACCGCGAGATCCGGCGCGCAAAGCTCGCGCACCCGGGCCATGTCGGCGTCCGACAGCGCGGGGGCCGAGATGCTTCGCCGCCCCTCCGCCGTCCGGTTTTCGTGCCCGATCCGCACCCTTGCCCGCAACGTGCGCCTCAGCGCCGCCCGGAACCCCGGCAGGTCGTCCAGAAAGCCGACCACGCTGAACCGCGCCAGATTGTCGATCGCCCGCCCGATCGCCTGGCCCGAGCGGATGTCGGCATCCTTCGGCAGGCCGCAGAAATACTCGACATAGCTCGCCCCCATACGCCGCGCCCGTTCGGTGCCGAGGAACGCGCCGAACCCTTCGTCGATCCGGGCATGCGCGCCGTCCCGCCCGTGGCTCCAGTTGTAGTGCGACAGAAACCGCGCCACCGGCTCGCGCAGGATGGTGACGAACTTGTAGCGGTCGGCGAACCGGCTGTAGGCGGCTTCGGAAAAGCGCACGTGCAGCGACAGGCCGCGCACGTCGCGGAACATGTGATAAAGCAGCATCTGCTCGCGCAGGTCCAGCACGTCGACCAGCATCCGCTCGCGGTCGCTGCGCCCGGTGAATGCCTCGAACGCGCGAAAGCTGTCCTCCGGCGTCACGGTCGCCTGGCTAAGCAGGTATCGCCTGCGCAGCGCTCGCCCGACCGAAGTGCCGCCGCATTTCGGCACGTGATGGAACACGAAGCGCTGCGGCAGCAGCCGGTCCAGCGCCCGGGCGCGCAAGGCCGTTGCCACGTCCACCAGTCCCATCGCCGCGCCATCCCATTCTGCCGGTCCCGGCCGCAGACAGAACAGCCCGCCGGCGCAAGGGTCAACCACAGATCCGCCGCGGCGGCGGTTTCGCCGGTCCCCTGCCCCGGGGAAGAACGCGGCTCAGGCGGATCGCCGGTATGCCATCGCGGCGCGCAGCCGGGTCTGGGCCAGCGCATTCGCGGCGTCGCGCGGCGGGCAATCCCTGGCGCGCGCCTCTGCCAGCACCTGCCCGACATTCCGGCCGATCTTTTCGGCGATGGCGGTCATCGCCTGGCCCTCGGTGCCGCCGCGATATTCGACCGCGGCACAGATCACGCCGCCCGCGTTGGCGATGAAATCAGGGATCACCAGAACGCCGCGGCGGTGCAACTTTTCCTCCGCTTCGGCGGTCGCGGGGATGTTCGCACCCTGGACGATCAGCCTCGCGCGGACCGCGCCGGCAGTGCCCGCGTCGATGATGTCGGGCCGTGCCGCGGGCACCAGGATGTCGCACTCGGCGGTGATCACCTCGTCCCGGCCCAGCGCGCCGGCGCCGGGATGATCGAGGACCGAGCCGCCCGCCACCTTGAGTGCCTCGAGGCGCGACAGGTCGAAGCCGCCGGGCAGGATCGCGGTGCCGCGCGAATCGGCCACCGCGACGATCCGCGCGCCTTCCCGTTCGAGGTGCCGCGCGGCGTGCCGCCCGACCGCGCCGTAGCCCTGGATCGCCACCCGCGCGCCTTTCAGCGCGACGCCGCTGAACTCCTCCGCCGCCTTGGCGGCGACGCCGACGCCGAACCCGGTCGCGCCGATTTCGTCCAGCGGGATGCCGCCCAGCACCCGCGGCAGGCCGACGGCACGGCCGATCTCGTCGCGGACCCAGGCCATGCAGGTTTCGTCGGTGCCCATGTCGGGGCCGGGCACGTAGCCGGCAAGCTCTTCGATCCCGCGGGCGAAGGCACGGATCAGGCGTTCCTTGTCCGGCGCAGCCATCGCCGGGTCGGCCGCGATCACCGACTTGCCGCCGCCATGGGGCAGCCCGGCCACCGCGTTCTTCAGACTCATCGCACGCGCCAGGCGGGCGCATTCCGCGACCGTGACGTCGGGCGCCATTCGCACCCCGCCGATCGCCGGCCCGATCGCCGTGTTGTCGATCACTGCGATGGCGCGCAGCCCGACCGCGGCATCGCAGATGTGAACCACCTTTTCTGGGCCCAGATCGTCCGCCAGTTCGAAGATCTCAATCATTCATCGCCCTTTGGTCAGGTTTCGCGCTCCAGGTCCGCCTTGACCGCGGCGAGGAACCGGGCCGCCTCGCCACCCGTCACCGCGCGGTGGTCGAAGGTCAGCGACAGGGGCAGCACGCGGCGCGGCGCCGGTTTGCCGCCCAGGGCGAGACACCACTCGGAAATTCGTCCCGCGCCGAGGATCGCCACCTGCGGCGGCAAGACGACCAGCGACGCGAACTCGCCCGCCATCATGCCGAAATTCGACAGCGTGATCGTGGCGCCCTTCATCGCTTCGCGCTCGATCGAGCGATCCTCGACCGCGCGCCGCAGCGCCGCGACCCGGTCCGCGATCTCCGATGCATTCCCGGCGTCGCGCAGGACCGGCGTGAACAGCCCGTCCGGCGTGTCGACGGCCAGCGCCAGATCGACCGTGGCGTGAAGCTGCCGCCGCACACCGTCGAACCAGGCGTTCAGCGCAGGCTCGGCCGCGGCGCCTGCGGCGATGGCGCGGGCCAGCCGGGGAGTCGGTTTCTCGGTCTCGGACCAGGCGGAGATGTCGGCGCGCTCCGTCACCGTCGCCGGAACGACGCTGGCATGCGAGGCCGCCATCGCCTGCGCCATCGCCCGTCGCACGCCGCGCAACTCTTCGCCCGCGATGCCCGAGGCCGCCGCCTCGACGTCGCGGGTCAGGATCGCGCCGCCCGGCCCGGTGCCGGTGACGGCGCCGAGATCGACACCCCTTTCGCGGGCCAGCCGTCGCACGGCGGGCGCCGCCTTGCCCGGCGCCGGCGCCGGCGCCCGCGGGTCGGGCGCCCGCGGCGGCGCGGCGGGCGGCGGCTCGGTTCCGCCGAGCGAGCCGACGATGGCGCCCGCGTCCTTGGCCTTTCCGGTCTCGATCTCGACCAGCGGCGCGCCGATCTTCACGATGGCGCCCTCGGCGGCGAGCAGCTTGGCCACGGTGCCGGAATAGGGCGCCGGCACCTCGACCACCGCCTTGTCGGTCTCGACCGACACCAGCGGCTGGTCGGCAATCACGTGATCGCCCTCCGAGACATGCCAGGTGACGATTTCGGCCTCTTGCAGGCCCTCGCCGAGATCGGGAAGCACGAATGTCGTCATGCGAAGTCCATCACGTCTTGTACGGCCGCGACGATACGGTCGGTGCCCGGCATGTAGTGCGCCTCGAGCCGCGGATAGGGCATCACCGTGTCATACCCCGCGACGCGCCGCACCGGCGCCAGCAGGCTGGTCAGGCAATGCTCGGCCAGATCGGCCGCGATCTCGGCGCCGAGCCCGGCGGTCAGCGGCGCCTCGTGCACGATCACGCAGCGGCCGGTCTTCTCGACCGAGGCGCGGATCGTCGCGCGGTCGATCGGCTTCAGCGACGCGAGATCGACGACCTCGGCCTGAATTCCGTCCCCGGCCAGCGCCTCGGCGGCGGCCCTGGTTTCGGTCAGCATCGCGCCCCAGCTCACCAGCGTCACGTCCGCGCCTTCGCGCAGCACATGCGCCGCGCCGATGGGCAGCGCGCGCCCGTCATCCTCGACCGATTCACTGCCCGCGCGATAAAGCCGCTTCGGTTCCAGAAACACCACCGGGTCGGGATCGCGGATCGCGGCCAGCAACAGCCCGTAGGCGCGCGCCGGCGACGACGGGATCACCAGGCGCAGCCCGGGGATATGCGCCAGCATCGCCTCGGCGCTTTCAGAATGATGCTCGGGCGCCCTGATCCCGCCGCCATAGGGCGCGCGCAGCACCATCGGGCAGGAAAGCCGCCCGCGGGTGCGGTTCCTCAGCCGCGCCGCGTGGTTCGCCAACTGGTCGATGGCGGAATAGAGAAAGCCCATGAACTGAACCTCGGCCACGGGCCGCAGCCCCGAGGCCGCCGCCCCCACGGCCATGCCCGCGATCACCGTCTCGCTCAGCGGCGTGTCGCGCACCCGGGCCGAGCCGAAGCGCTGGATCAACCCGTCGGTGGCGCGGAACACCCCACCATCGATCCCGATATCCTCGCCGAACAGGATCACGTCCGCGTCGTCGGCCAGGGCCCGGCCAAGAGCCGCCCGGATCGCCTCGATCATCGTTAGTTCAGCCATCGCCCAGCACCTCGGCCAGCGCCGCCAGCTCGGCGGGCGGCGCGGCATAAAGATGGTCCAGCATCGCCCGCGGCGGCTGTGGCGCGGTGGCCAGATAGGCCTCGGCGGCGGCGTCGACGTCGGCCCCCGCGGTCCGCAGCAGGCCCTCCTCGTCGGCCTTGCCCCAGCCGTGCTCTGCCACCAGATGCGCGCGCAGGCGGATCAGCGGTTCCTCCTTCCAGTGCGGACTGACCTCGGCCTCGTCGCGGTATCGGCTGGCGTCGTCGGCGGTGGTGTGGTCGCCAAGCCGGTAACTGACGCACTCGATCAGCGTTCCGCCCTCGCCCGCCCTTGCCCGCACCAGCGCGCGGCCCACCGCCTCGCGCACCGCGATCACGTCGTTGCCGTCGACCTGTTCGCCGGGCAGCCCGGCGCCCACCGCCTTGTCCGACAGCCGCTCGGCCCGGGTCTGGTCGCTGCGCGGCACGGATATCGCCCACTGGTTGTTGTTGATCACGAAGACCGCCGGCAGGGTCCACGCCCCGACGACGTTCAGCGCCTCGTAGAAGTCGCCCTTCGACGTGGCGCCGTCGCCGCCGACGGCGACCGCCACACCGGGCCGGCCCTTGCGCTGTATCGCCAGCGCTACGCCGGCCGCATGCGGGAACTGCGAGGCGACCGGGATGCAGACCGGGAAATCCTGCCGCGGCCCGGCGAAGTCGTTGCCGCGCTCGTCGCCGCCCCAGTAAAGGAACATCTCTTCCAGCGTCACGCCGCGCCAGAGTTGCCCGCCATGCTCGCGGAAGGACGGCAGGAACACATCGTCCCCGGTCATCGCGCCGGCCACGCCGACGCCGACCGCCTCTTGCCCGAGGCTCGAGGCATAGGTGCCGAGCCGCCCGGTGCGCTGCAAGGCGATCGCCTTGGCATCGAACGTGCGCGTGCGGACCATCGCGATATATAGCGCGCGCAGCGTCTCGCCATCGCGGGCAAAGTCCGGCAGGTCGCGCAGGACCTTGCCCGCGGCATCCAGGAATCCGAGCGGCTCAGGCATCCTCGGCCTCCTTCGCCCGCGCCAGGTCGTCCGCCATGATCCGGCGCATCTCGAACTTCTGTACCTTGCCGGTGATCGTCATCGGGAACTCGTCGACGAAGCGGATGTAGCGCGGGATCTTGAAATGCGCGATCCGGCCCTTGCAGAAGTCGCGGATATCCCCGGCAGTGGCCGCCTGCCCCTCGCGCAGCCTGATCCAGGCACAGACCTCTTCGCCGTATGTCTCGTCAGGCACGCCGATCACCTCGACCTGCTCGACCGCCGGATGGGTGTAGAGGAAATCCTCGATCTCGCGCGGAAAGATGTTCTCGCCGCCGCGGATCAGCATGTCCTTGGATCGTCCGACGATCCGGACATAGCCCTCGGCATCGACCACCGCGATATCGCCGGACGCGATCCAGCGCGCCTCGTCGATCGCATCGGCAGTCTTTTCCGGGTCGTTCCAGTATTTCGGCATCACCGAGTATCCGCGGGTCTTCAATTCTCCCGGCACCCCGCGCGGCACGACGCCGCCCCGGTCGTCGACGATCTTGATCTCGGTATGCGGCAGCACCCGGCCCACGGTCTCGACCCGCCGGTCGGCCGGGTCGTCGACGCTGGTCTGGGTGCTGACCGGGCCGGTCTCGGTCATGCCGTAGGCAATGGTGATCTGGTCCATGTGCATCTCGCCCATGATCCGTTTCATCAGTTCGGCAGGGCACGGCGCGCCGGCGATGATCCCGGTTCGCAGGCTCGTCAGGTCGCGGTCGGCGAAGCCGGGCGAATCGAGTTCGGCGATGAACATGGTCGGAACGCCGTGCAGCGCGGTGCAGCGTTCCGCATCCACCGTTTCCATCGTCGCCTCGGCGTCGAATCCGGCAGAGGCGAATACCATGGCCGCGCCATAAGCGACGCAGGCCAGCGTGCCGAGCACCATGCCGAAGCAGTGATACATCGGGACGGGAATACACATACGATCGGCCGCGGCCAGTTTCATCTGGCGGCCGGTGAAAAAGGCATTGTTTACGATATTGTGATGGCTGAGCGTGGCCGCCTTCGGCCGCCCGGTGGTGCCCGAGGTGAACTGGATGTTGACTGGGTCGTCGAATTGCAGCGTGCTCGACAGATCGCCCAGCAGCGCGCGGCTCTCGGGCGTCGCGGCGCGGCTGGTGTCGTCGTACCGGGACGTGCCCGGTGTTGCCTCGTCGCCAAGCAGGATCACCCGGCGCAGGCTCGGCACGCGCGCCGCGAGCAATTCGCCGGGCCTTGCGGACGCGAGTTCCGGCAGCAGATCGCCCAGCATCGCCAGATAGTCGCTCGACTTGAACCGCGGCACAGCGACCAGCGCCCTGGCGCCCACCTGGTTCAGCGCGAATTCCAGTTCCGACACCCGGTAGGCGGGGTTGATGTTGACCAGGATCAGCCCGGCCTTGGCGGTGGCGAATTGCAGCACCACCCATTCCGCCATGTTGGGCGCCCAGATGCCGATCCGGTCGCCGGGCTCGAGCCCGAGGCCCAGAAGCCCGGCAGCGACCGCGTCGGCCTCGTGCTTCAGCCGGGCATAGGTCCAGCGCACGCCCTGATAAGGCACGACCAGCGCCTCGCCGTCGGGGAACCGCGCGGCGGTGCGGTCCAGCAACGCGCCGACGGTCAGGCCGATCAGCGGCGTGTCGGACGCGCCGTGCACGTAGCTGAGGGTCTCGGCGTCAGGTGCCAAAATGCGCCTCCATCCGGTCGAAGGCCAGGTCGATCACGTCGTCGGCGACGCAATAGGCCATGCGCACGTGATGCTCGCCCGAGGGACCAAAGGCGCTGCCCGGCGTCACCGTGACATGCACGCGGTCCAACAGGTCGCGCGCGAATTGCACCGCGCTCGCGTGATCCGCGAGGATGCGGGGAAAGACGTAATAGGCGCCCTGCGGGCGCACGTAGTCGAAGACATGGGCCAGCCGGTCGAGCCGCTCGCAGATCAGCGCGCGGCGGCGGTCCAGGATACGCTCGAACTCGGCCAGGTGCGCCGGCTCGTTCGCCAGCGCCGCCAGCGCCGCGATCTGGCTGATCCTGGGCGTGCAGATCATCGTCAGGTCGTGGATTTTCACCGCCTCGGCCCGCAGCCACCCGGGCACCACCATGTAGCCCACGCGCCAGCCGCTCATCGCGTAGGCCTTCGAGAAGGTGAAGAGATAGGCGACGTAATCCGCGAATTCAGGCACCGAGGCCAGATCGAAGAACCGGTCGCGGTTGTCGTAGGTGAAGTGGCTGTAGGGATCGTCGAGGATGATCAGCAGCCCATGCGCCCGCGCGATTTCGGCCGCGGCCCGCAGCGCCGCCTCGGACAGGATCGCGCCGGTGGGATTCGACGGCGTGACCAGCACGATCGCCTTGGTGCGCGGCCCGATCAGCCCCGGCAGTGCCGCGATGTCGAGGTCCCAGCCGCCGGCCTCGTCCATCTTCCAGAACTTCGGCACCCCGCCGTTGAACGCGATCTGGCTGATATGCGAGACAAAGCCGGGATCGGTCACGATCACCTCGTCGCCGGGGTCGACGAGGGCGTGAAACAGCGTCTGCAGCCCCTCCATGTTGCCCGAGGTGATCATCACCTGCCGCTCCGGGTCGACGCGGATGCCGGTGCGGCGATCGTACTCGCGCGCGGCAGCATCGCACAACTCGGGCAGCCCGCCCGGCAGCGCGTACATCCCGGCCTTCGGGTCATTCTCCAGCGCCTCGGCCGCCGCGGCCCGGATCGGCGCCGGGGTCCGGAACGACGGCAGCCCCCAGGCCAGCGAGGCCGCGTCGGGCACCTTCGCGCCGAGGATCGACATTTCCTTGATCGCCGACATCGCCAGATCGCGCGATCTGGCGGCGACAAGTTCGGGTCCGGTGGTGGCCCTCTTGTCCAAGCCGTCCTCCCTTTTGCCGCTCGCGGCCGTTCGCACGGCCAGAGGCAATCAGGTTAGACCGCAGCCCGGACCACGCCTTGTCTCAGATCAAGTCGCCGATCCGGGCGCGGGCGGGATCTGGGTGGCGTGCTCCAGCGACGGCTCGCCCTGCCCCGCCCCCAGCACAACCAGCGGACAGCGCGCCGCGGCATGGAGGCGGCGAAGCTGGTCGTAGGTCCTCAGCGGCCCGGCGGAAAGGTCCAGCACCACGGCCGCGGCATGGATGCGCCCGATCCGCGCCAACAGCGCGTCCTCGCCGCCGAGATGTTCGGAACCCTGCGCGGTGCCGCCGGGCTGTTCCGGCCCGAGGCGCAGGGCGACGACATCGGTCCTGAGCGCCGCGGCCAGGTCGCCGGCAAGGCCCGCGGCCGCCTCTCCGGCGCCCTCCGGCGGCGCGATCAGCACGACACGCCCCGGCAGGCGCTGCGTCTCGCGGTGGCCCAGCAGCAACAGGTCCCAGCCCCGCGCCGCCTGGCACAGCCCGCTGATCAACTCGCCCCGGCGGCGCTCGAACGACCACTTCCGCGACCGCGCCAGCGCCGACAGCGTCTCGCGGAATGCCCGCGCGTCGCCTTCGACGAGTGTGCGCAGCCTGGCCCGTGACGGCGCCACGATCATCGTGCCGCTCGAGGTGATCACCCTCGGCTTCGGCAGATCGGCGATCTCGTAGAGGATCGCCTCCTCCACCAGCATCCCGCCAAGCTCTGCCGCCAGGTCGCCGGCCAGCCGCTCTGCCAGGCGCAGCGCCGCACGCGCATCGGCAAAACTGCCGGCACCGATCAGGATACGGCGGGCGGGCGGCGGCATCGCGCTCACGCCCCGCGCCGGTCGGCGGCGTCCAGCGCCGACCGGCCGAACGCGCGCCGCGCCTCGGCGTAGCCGCGCAGCCGCGCCTCGACCAGCGCATTGACCGAACCCTCGGGAAAGCCGCCCGGCGCCTCCTGCGCGCCCGCCTGCACGCCGGTCAGGGTCTCGATCCCCTCGTCGATGGTGCGGACCGGGATCACCCGGAACCGGCCGGCCTCTGCCGCCTCGACCACGCGGCGGCGCAGCATCAGGTGCTCGACATTGGCCGCCGGGATCAGCACGCCCTGTCCGCCGGTCAGACCGCGCGCGGCGCAGGTGTCGAAGAAGCCCTCGATCTTTTCGTTCACGCCGCCGATCGCCTGAACCTCGCCGGCCTGGTTGACCGAACCCGTCACCGCCAGGTCCTGCCGGATCGGCAGCCCCGAAAGCGCCGACAACAACGCATAAAGCTCGGCCGAGGACGCGCTGTCGCCCTCGACCCCGCCATAGCTTTGCTCGAAAACCAGGCTCGCATGCAGCGAGAACGGCACGTCGAGCGCATAGCGCGCGGTCAGATAGCCCGACAGGATCATCACGCCCTTGGAATGCAGCGGGCCGCCCAGTTCCACCTCGCGCTCGATATCGACCAGCTTGCCCGCGCCCATGCGCACCCGGGCGGTGATCCGCGACGGTCGGCCAAAGCTGTAGTCGCCGAACCCGATCACCGACAGCCCGTTGATCTGGCCCACCTTGGCCCCCTCGGTGTCGATCAGCACCGTGCGCCGCGCGATCGCCTCTTGCATGCGGTCCCTGATCCGCGAGGCGCGCCGGTCCTTTTCCAGCACGGCGCGGGCAACGTCGTCATCCTCGATCTCGGCGCTGTCGCGGCTGGCGGCATAATGGTCGGCCTCGCGCAGGATGTCCGACAGCGCGCCGAGCCTGAGCGACAGCTTGCGGGTGTCGTCGGCCAGCCGCGCCGCCTCGTCCAGCAGGCGGGCGATCCCCGCCGCTGTCACCGGGCGCAGCCCGTCGCGCTGTGCGAAGGATCCCGCCATGCGCGCGAACAGCGCCAGCGTGTCATCGCTGCGCTCGACCGAGTCCTCGAAATCGGCCTGCACCTTGAAAAGCTCGCCGAAATCCGGGTCGAGCATCACCAGCAGCGCGTGCAGCAGACGGTCGCCCACCAGCACGACGCGCACCTCCAGCGGGATCGGATCGGGTTCCAGGGAAGTGGTCGACACCAGGCTCAGCCGCTCTGCCATCGAGGTGATCGTGATCGACCGGCTTTGCAGCGACCGCTTCAGCGCATCCCAGGCGAAGGGCTCGGACAGGACACGGCGCGCGTCCAGCACCAGATAGCCGCCATTGGCGCGGTGCAGCGCGCCCGGCTTGATCATCGTGAAGTTCGTGACCAGCGATCCCATGTGCGAGACATGCTCGATCCGGCCGGCCAGCCGGTCGAGGGTGGGCAGGTCCTCGGTCTCGACCGGTGCGCCGGCGCCGGCCTCGCCGTTCTGCGAGACCATGACGTTGACCACGTAGCGGTCGAACGGGGCCTCGCGGTGGAACTTGCGGATCGCCTCGGGAAACGGGCCCTCGCCGCCGCCGGATTTCGCCTGCAGAAACAGCTCGGCATTGGCGATGATGTCCTGGCGCACCGCTTCCAGGTGCTCGGCGATCGGCGCGATCTTCTGCAGCGCCTTGTCGACCTCGGCAACACGCGCCGAAACCGCCCGCTCCGCCATCGCCGCGTTCAGCTCTTCCACCCGCTTGCGGTGTTCCTTCTCGAGCTTCGGCGCCTGGCGCAGCACCGTCGCCAGTTCCTCCTGCAGCCGCTCGATCTTCGCGTCGATCTCGGCGCGCTCGTCGTCGCCGAGCTTCTGGTAGTCCTCGGCCTTGACCAGCTGGCCGTCGCGGATCGCGGTCAGCATGAACCCCATCGGCGTGCGCAACAGCGCGACGCTTTCGGCCTTGGCGCGGTCGGCGAAATCGGACATCGCGGCCTCTTGCGTCTCGCCGAGTTCCTGTTCGATGGCGCGGCGCTGGGTCTGGTATTCCTCGGATTCGAACAGCGCCGGGATCTCGTTGGCCAGGTCGTCGACCAGCGCCTGCATCTCTTCGCGGAACGCCGCCGCCGTGCCCGAGGGCAGTCGCAGCGCCTTCGGCCTGTGCGCGGCCTCGAAGTTGTTGACATAGACCCAGTCCGAGGGCAGCGGCCGCGCCGCGGCCTGCTCGCGCAGCAGCGCCTTGACCGCCGAATGCCGGCCGGTGCCCGGAGAGCCGAGGACAAAGAGGTTGAAATCGCGGTGCGCGATCCGTGCCGAAAGGCGGATCGCGTCCAGCGCACGGTCCTGGCCGATCAGGTCGCGGTGGTCGTCCAGCTCCGCCGTCGACCGGAACGGCAGCTTCGCCGGGTCGCATCTCAGGCAGAGCTTTTCGGGCTCCAGTGCGGTCATGCCGGGATATCCGTTTCGCGTTTCACACCTGGATTCAGGCAGGTCTTGCGCCGAAGCGATATGATCTTGGTCAAGCCCGCGCCGGCCCCGACCGTGCCTCTGCAAATGCGCGGACATCGCAATCGGGCATCGGCCGCCGCCGGGCATGGACCCGCGCTGCGGGCGCGGGCGCCGCGGCGGGGGATCACGGAACATTCGGCCGCGGAAGCGAAACCGTGCCGTCCAGCAATCCCCGGACAAAGCCGCAGCCGTTTCCGGGCTGGCGGAAATGCAGCCACGCCTTGACCGCGAATATCCCCGGCGAGAAGGCGAGAATGACGTCGTTCAGCGCCACCGGCCGCACCGGGCGGGCCACCGGGTGCGCCGCTACGAAGGCATCGCGCACCGCGGCCGGCAGGAACTCGAACTGCATCGCATAGGCCACGTACTCGGTCGCGGCGACGCTGGTCAGCGGGCCGCCGCGTGTCTGGTAGGCGAAGGCGTGCGCAAGCTCGTGCACCAGAAGGCTGTCGTACAGGTCCGCCGCGGGCATCGCGGCGAACGGGTGCCCCTCGCCCAGCGCCTCGATGATCCGGCCGGGCACCGCCAGCGCGATCCGGTTCCCGCGGCAATCGCAGCGGCCGGCACAGTCGGGATCGCCCGGCAAGGGGCAGTCCAGCACCTCGACATGCACCGGCTCTGTCTGCACCATGCCGCAGACGTGGAACTGCGCCGTGGCGCGCGCCGCCACCGCGCAAAGCCGTTCGGCCAGCGCCGCACCGGGCGCCGCGACGGTGACCATTGCGCCGGTGCATTCCAAGGGGGCGGCGCCGGCGTCCGCGCCCAGGGCGATGGCAAGCGACAAAAGAACCGCGCGGCCCGCACCCGGCCCGGCACGCCAGAGCCCCGGCGCCCGCAGATCCCCGATACCCCTTCGCAGGCCCATGACACACCCCTCGCCGGCCCATGCCGCAGTATCTCACGCAAGGCGGCCGCCTGTCATCCCGGCTTGGCGTCACGGCCCCGCCGCGGTTATACCGGACAGTGGCGGCCACCTCACGGCATCGTGACGTGACCGCCCGGGGCCTTGCGGGTTGGCTGTGGAAAGGCCGGGCGCAACCGGCGGAATGGGAGAGATTTCATGCGACGATTGACATACTTCACCGCACTCGGGCTCGTCCTTGCGGGCGCGGCCCAGGCGGAAAGCTTCAAGTGGGCCGGCACCACCGACCCGCAGACGATGGACCCGCACGCGGTGAACTCCGCCCCGGTCCTCGGGTTCCTGAACAATGTCTACGAGGGCCTCGTGCGCCGCGGCAAGGACATGCGGATCGAGCCCGCGCTGGCCACCAGTTGGGAGCCGATCGGCGACGGCGCGGGCTGGCGGTTTCACTTGCGCCAGGGCGTGACCTTCCACGACGGCAGCGCGTTCGACGCCGACGACGTGATCTTTTCCTACAACCGCGCCTCGTCCGAGGCCGCGGATGTGCGCAGCTGGTTCGCCCCGGTCAGCGAGGTCGTCAAGGTCGACGACTTCACCGTCGACATCATGACCGCCGCGCCGAACCCGATCTTTCCGGATTCGATCGCGAACTGGATGATCATGGATGCCGGGTGGACCAGCCAGCGCGGCGCCGAACTGCCCGACAAGGAACAGGGCAATGCCGCGACGCTGAACGCGAACGGCACCGGCGCCTTCATGGTCACCGACCGCCAGCCGGGGCTGCAAACCGTGCTGGCGCCCTTCGCGGACTGGTGGGGCGAGGCGGAACACAACATCACCCAGGCAACCTTCACCCCGATCCAGAACCCGGCCACCGCGGTGGCCGCGCTGATTTCCGGCGATGTCGACCTGATCAACCCGGTGCCGATCCAGGATGCCGTCCGGCTGGCCGAACGCGACGGCATGAAGGTGATCAAGGGTATCGAGGCCCGGGTGATCATGCTGGGCTTCGCGCACCAGGCCGAGACGCTGAAATACGGCGCCGACGCGGGCAAGCCCAATCCGTTCCGCGACGCGCGCGTCCGCGAGGCCGTGGCGCGCGCGATCAACGTGCCGGCGATCCTGCAGACGATCATGCGCGGCAACGCCGAGCCGGCGAGCCAGCTTGTCAGCCCGGCGATGCGCGGCTTCTCGGCGGCCAACGACACGCGGCCCGGCTATGACGTCGAGGCGGCGAAGGCGCTGCTGGCCGGGGCGGGCCACGGCGACGGCTTCTCGTTCGGGCTCAAGTGCCCGAACGACCGCTACCTGAACGACGAGGCGGTCTGTCAGGCGGTGGTCTCGATGCTGGCGCAGATCGGGCTGAAGGCGGAACTCGACGCGATGCCAGTGCGCAACTACTGGCCCGAACTGCGCGAGGACAATTTCGACATGTACCTGCTCGGCTGGTCGCCCGGGACCTTCGATCACGAGCACCCGATCCGGTTCCTCGCCTCGACCCCGAACGAGGAAAAGCGCCTCGGGTCGTGGAATTTCGGCGACTATTCCAACGCGCGGATCGACGAGCTTCTGCCGATGATCCAGTCCGAGATCGACGACGCAAAGCGCCAGGCGATGCTGGACGAGGTGACGGCGGCCTACCAGGGCGAGCACGCCTATGTGACGCTTTACGTGCAGCCGCTGGTCTGGGGCACGCGCGACAATATCGAGTTGACCCAGCGGCCCGACGACTTCTTCATCCTGCGCTGGGTGACGGTGAACTAGGCCCGGGCGCCGGGCGCGCGGCGGCCGGAAACGGCCGCCGCAACACTTTGTTAACGAATTCCCGCACATGCTGTCCGCGATTTGATATCGTCGTGCTGTAAACCTGCTTCTTTCAGGCACCTTTTGACCGGACGAACCGAACCCGACTCCAACAACGACGACCCGGCAGCACGTCGCGCCGAGGTCGACGCGCTGGCCGACAGCCTCTGCCGCGGGGCCGACGACGGTCTGCGCGCGCTGTTCGAGGCGGCAGGCAGCCGCGGCCCGGTCCTGCGCTGGTCGCCGGCCGAGAGCGACCTGCAGAACCCGATCGTGCGCCGCTTTCACGCGCTTTGCCGCGCGCTCCGCGACGCCGAGGGTCGCGTGCCGGCCGCGGCGTTCCGGATGGACGCCTTCGCCGGGCTGCACGACTGGATGATGCTGATCGACGTCGAGGCGGGCGGCGCCCGGTTCCGCTACCGCCACTACGGCGACGCCATCGCCGAGATTCGCGGCATGTCGATGACCGGGCGCACGACCGAGGGTTTCGGCGGCCATATCAGCACCTTCTTCGCCGCGGTCTACACGGCCGCGCTGACGCGCCGCGACTGGGTTCAGACGATCCACGAGCCGCCCGGCGCGATCTTCGCCCGCAACTGGGAGCGGCTGATCGTGCCGCTCGCCGGCGCCACGGGCGAGATCGTGCAATTCGCCGTCGCGAACGTCGCCGACAACGAATTGCGGCCCGGGCTGGAAATCATCCCCGACCCGGTGCTGATCGTCGACGCCGGGCAGGTCGTGCGCTACGCCAACCGTGCCGCGCGCGAGATGTTCGGCCGCCAGATCTACCAGGGGTCCGAACTGGACCTGTTCGCGTTTTCCGGCATCGACCTCGACCCGCCCGACCGCCCCGAGGCGCTGTTGCGGGCCGGCACCGTGCGCGACGCAATCAGCCTCGCGATCCGCGGCACGATGATCGAACGCTTCCACCTGACGCTCAGCGCCACCGAGCAATGGGGCACCGCCTACTACGTGATCACGCTGCGCCCGGCGATCCCGTCGCCCGGCTAGGGCAACTTGTTCCTCTGCCGGCACCACGCCGCTTGACGGCACCGGGCCGCCACGCCACCCTGATCCCGGCGAACATGGGGATCACGTGCTCAACTATATCATCCGCCGCGTCTTTCAGTCGTTCATCGTCCTTCTGGTCGTGGGGCTCGTGGCGTTCTCGATGTTCCGCTTCGTGGGCGATCCGATCGACAACATGCTGGGCCAGGAACGCACGCAGGCCGATATCGAGCGCCTGCGCGGCCAACTCGGCCTGGATCAGCCGTTCCCGGTGCAGTACTGGCGGTTCCTGGAAAACGCCGCACGGGGCAATTTCGGCGTCAGTTACCGCCAGGGCCGCCCGGTGTCCGACATCATCGCCGAACGCGCCCCCGCGACGCTGGAGCTTGCCGCCGTCAGCGGCTTTTTCGCGATCCTGTTCGGCATCGTCCTCGGCGTCTTCACCGCGATACGGCGCGACGGCTGGGCCAGCAACATCATCATGACCGTCAGCCTGATCGGCGTCAGCCTGCCCACCTTCCTGATCGGGATTCTGCTGATCTACGTGTTCTCGGTGGAACTCGACATGCTGCCGAGCTTCGGCCGCGGCGAGGTGGTGGACCTCGGCGGCTGGACCACGGGCTTTCTGACCGCGAGCGGGCTGAAGGCGCTGATCCTGCCGTCGATCACGCTGGGGCTCTACCAGATGACACTGATCATGCGCCTGGTCCGGGCCGAGATGCTGGAGGTACTGCGCCAGGACTACATCAACTTCGCCCGCGCGCGGGGGCTTTCCGAACGTGTCGTCAATTTCCGCCACGCGCTGAAGAACACGCTGGTGCCGGTGATCACCGTGACCGGGCTGCAACTCGGCTCGATCATCGCGTTTGCGATCATCACCGAGACGGTGTTCCAGTGGCCGGGCGTCGGACTTCTGTTCATCAACGCGATCCAGTTCGTCGACATTCCCGTGATGGCGGCCTACCTGATGCTGATCTCGGTGATGTTCGTCGGGATCAACCTGGCGGTGGATCTGCTTTACGTCGCCATCGACCCGCGGCTCAGGGGCGACGGGGGGACCACCTGATGCGGCTCGAAGGTTCCTGCCATTGCGGCGCCGTCCGCTTTGCCGTCGAGGCGCCTCACCCGGTGCCCTTCAACCTCTGCTACTGCTCGATCTGCCGCAAGACCGCCGGCGCCGGGGGCTTTGCGATCAACCTCGGCGCGCTGGCCGAAACCCTGACCGTCGAGGGCGGGGCCGAAATCCGCAGGTACCGTTCCAGCGCCGACCATGAGCGCGCCTTCTGCGGCAGGTGCGGTTCGGCTCTCTGGGTCTGGTCGTCCGGCTGGCCGGACCTGATCCACCCGCACGCCTCCGCCATCGACACCGACCTGCCGCTGCCGCCCGAGCGCACGCACCTGATGCTCGGCAGCCGTGCCAACTGGGCCGAGCCCTGCCTGCGCGGCGGCGACAGGACGTTCGACGGCTACCCCGACGAAAGCCTCGCCGACTGGCACGAACGGACCGGAATGACGCGATGACCGACACGACCCCCGTCCAGCGCCGCACATTGGCCCCCAGGCTGACCGCGATCTGGCAGAGCGATCTGGCATGGTCCTTCCGCCGCTCGCCGGTGGCGATGGTCTCGTTCATCGTGGTCGCGGTGCTGGTCGTCGGCGCGGTCCTCGCCCCGCTGATCGCGCCGCACGACCCGTTCAATCCGGCGACGCTCAACCTGATGAACGGCTTCACCCCGCCGGGGCAGGCCAACGCGTTCACCGGCGACAGCTTCCTGCTCGGCACCGACGACCAGGGGCGCGACGTGTACTCGACGATCCTCTACGGGATGCGGATATCGCTCTTCGTCGGCTTCGCGGCGGTGCTTCTCGGCATGGTGATCGGCGTAACGCTGGGGCTCGTCGCCGGCTACCGGGGGGGATGGACCGAAACCATCATCATGCGCATCGCCGACGTGCAGCTGACCTTCCCCGCGATCCTGGTCGCCATGCTGATCTTCGGCATCGCCAAGGGATTCACCCCGGTGGAATACCGCGACCAGATGGCGATCTGGGTCTTGATCCTCGCCATCGGGCTGTCCGACTGGGTGCAGTTCGCCCGCGTGGTGCGCGGCGCGACGCTGGTGGAGAAGAAAAAGGAATACGTCGCCGCCGCGCAACTGATCGGCCGTTCGGGCGCCTCGATCATGCTGCGCCACATCCTGCCCAACGTGCTGTCGCCGGTGCTGGTGATCGCCACGATTTCGCTGGCGCTGGCGATCATCGCCGAGGCGACGCTCAGCTTCCTCGGCGTCGGCGCCCCGCCCACGCAGCCGTCGCTCGGCACGCTAATCCGCATCGGCCAGGGTTTCCTGTTCTCCGGCGAATGGTGGATCCTGTTCTTCCCCGCCTGCACCTTGCTGGCACTCGCGCTGTCGGTGAACCTGCTCGGCGACTGGCTGCGCGACGCGCTGAACCCGAAGCTCAGGTAAGGCAAGCCGTGGACTGGTACCGCAACACCGAATGGAACGCCGAGATTCGCGACGCCTTCATGGCGAAGCTTTCGCGCGCGCGCAGCCAGCGCGACCAGTACATCGCGATCCAGGCGATATCGCTTGCGAACTCCGCACCCGAAGGCGCGCTGGAGCTTTGTGAATTCTACTTCGATACCCGCAAGGACGATTTCGACGACGTCCGCGTCCGCCTTGCACGGGCCACCGCGCTGGTGGCGCTTGGACGTGTCGACGCGGCCGCCGCGGCCTACAAGGACCTGCTTGCCGAAGAGGCAGGGAACGACACGCTGAAGGTGGGCGGCGAGATGGAATACGCCGTGTTCGTGGCCGAGCACCGGCTGACAGGCCGCTACGCCGAGGTCGAGACGATGCTGGGCCGGCCGCCGGCGGCCACGCTGTTCCCGATGGACGGCTTCAGGTGGCATGCGGTCAAGGCCGTCACGCGGGCGCATGCGGGCGACGCCGCCGCGGCGCGGCAGCACGCGGACCTGGCGTTGGCAGAGGCGGCGCGCACCACGTCGGGCATTTCGCGCCACCCCCGCCTCGGCCTCGTCGGGGACAGCCACAAGGACCTGCGCGAACGCCTCGCCGCGATCGCCGCCGGCGGGACGGAAACGCCATGATACCGCTTCTCGAAATCTCTGACCTCACCGTCGCCTTCCCGATGCGCCGCGAAACCTTCGTGGCGGTCGACAAGGCCAACCTGACGGTGGAACCGGGCGAGATCCACGGGCTGGTGGGCGAATCCGGCGCCGGCAAGTCCACCATCGGCGCCGCGGTCATGGGCCTTCTGGAACGCCCCGGCGAAATAACCGGCGGCACGATCAGCCTGAAGGGCCGCGCGATATCCGGCCTCGACCGCGCCGCCATGCGCAGCCTGCGGGGCCGCGAGATCAGCATGATCTTCCAGGACCCGCTGACCTCGCTCAATCCGCTCTTCACGGTCCGCGAACAGCTCGTCGAGACGATCCAGACCCATCTCGACGTGTCCGACAAAGAGGCCGACCAGCGCGCGCTCGACCTGCTGACCCGCGTCGGCATCCCGGAACCGCAGCTGCGGCTCGACCAGTACCCGCACCAGTTTTCCGGCGGCATGCGGCAACGGGTCGTGATCGCGCTGGCGCTTTGTTCCGAACCCGACGTGATCATCGCCGACGAGCCCACCACGGCGCTGGATGTCTCGATCCAGGCGCAGATTCTCGACCTGATCAAGGAGTTGGCGCGCGAGCGCCAGGTCGGCGTGATCCTGATCACCCACGACATGGGCGTGATCGCCGACACCACAGACCGGGTGACGGTGATGTATCGCGGCCAGGTGGTCGAGACCGGCGCCACGAAGCTGGTGCTCGGCAAGCCGAGCCATCCCTACACCAAGTCACTGATCGCCGCCGTGCCGCGGCCCACCGTCAAGCTGCACCGCTTTCCGCTGATCTCCTACGGCGGGCGGGTCACCGAGTTCCACATCGCCGATCTGGCGCGGAACTGGGAAAAGGCCAATGTCGACGCCGCCCGCCCGCTTTACGAGGTCGAGGGCCTGACCAAACGCTTCCTGCAAAGGCGCAGCTTCATCCCCTCGCGGCGGCGCTATCTGACCGCCGTCGACCGCGTGAGCTTCGACATCCGTCAGGGCGAGGTGTTCGGCATCGTCGGCGAAAGCGGCAGCGGCAAGTCCACCATCGCCCGGATGATCGCCGGGCTCTATTCCGTCGACGGCGGCAGCATCCGCTATGACGGGCACGAGATCACCGGGCAAAGGGACCTCGCCTGGTACCGGCGCCAGATCCAGATGATCTTTCAGGACCCCTATTCCTCGCTCAATCCGCGCATGCGGGTCGATGCCATCGTCGCGGAACCGGCACGCCATCACGGCATCCTGAAGGGCAAGGCGCTGCGCGACCGGGTCGACGAATTGCTGGACCGCGTCGGCCTCGGCGCCGCCGCCGGGCTGAAATACCCGCACGAATTTTCCGGCGGCCAGCGCCAGCGCATCTCGATCGCCCGCGCGCTCGCCACCCAGCCGCGGTTCCTGATCTGCGACGAGCCGACCAGCGCGCTGGATGTCTCGATCCAGGCGCAAATCCTGAACATCCTGAAGGATCTGCAGCAGCATCTGAACCTGACCATGCTGTTCATCAGCCACGACCTGCCGGTGGTGCGGCAGATGTGCGACCGGGTGGCGGTGATGCAGAACGGACAGCTGGTGGAACTGCAGGACACCGAGACGCTTTTCGCCGCGCCGAAGCACCCCTACACCAGGTCGCTGCTGTCGCTGATGCCGCGGCTCGACGGGCTGGCGACCGAGGCGATCGGCGACGAGATCGAGGCTTAGGCGAGGGCGAACATTGCCGGAAGCGGCCGGCCGTGGCCAAGGCGTGCATTGCCGCCCAGCGCGAAGCCGCGCCATCGCCGACCCGCGGGGTGGCGAACCGACGGCCGATCAGTGCGCTTTATCTCGCGGTTTCCGAGCAACTTCGGACCGAAGCGCCGACCCCACCCAATCGCCGCCCGTTGGGGCGGGTCGGCGATGGCGCGGCGGCCTTCGGCCTTGTCTCGCGCCGAGGGAAACGCCCGACCGGCGACAGATGCCATCCACGACGGCCCGGTTTCGTCAGGACTTCCCCCCGCCCTGCCGCAGCGCCGCCGGCGTGTCCCTCGCGGCCCGCGAACCCCTCTCGGCGCACATCACCTCGCGGGCATTCCAATCGGACGCCCTGCGCATTGGCCCTCCCTCGACGCGCCCTATAATTTAACCATTTGATAACAATGATGAATTTTTGACCGTACGGTCATTTGTTTCGCATGCGAAACATTTTCGCGTCAGCCGAATATCTCGCGGAACGGGCCGATGCAGCGCCGGAAACCGGCCTCGAAATCGCCGTCGCCCGGGTGGTAGACCGACTCGAGGCTGATCACGCCGTCATAGCCGTCGGCCCGCATGGCCTCGGCGATCGGCGCGAAAAGCGGCCCAAGCTGCCCCTGCCCCATCTCGCGCACCTCCAGCGTCGCCTTCGGCGTGTCGACCAGCACGTCCTTGATGTGGACGTGGCCGAGATACCCGCCGCGCAGCGTCTCGTAGCCGTCGGGCCAGGCAAGTTCGTGGCACCAGCAATTGTTCGCCGGGTCCCAGAGCACCTTGAGCACGTCGCCGGCGTTCAGGTCGTCGATCAGCTTGCGGCCGGTCCACGACGAATTCACCATCGTCCCGTTGCCGGTCTCGACCACCAGCGTCACGCCCTCGGCGCGCGCCAGGTCCACCGCCGGCGCGATCAGGGGCAGCGTGGCGTCCCATGCGCCGTGCGCAACGTTCCACTTCTCGGCGCCGCCCTTGCCCCAGAGGATCTGCTCTTTCTTGTTGGTCATGATCCGGACCAGCGGACAGTCCAGCTCATGCGCCATCGCGATCACCCGCTTCAGCGCGTCCATGTGGCGGCCATGCGCCTCGTCGCCGGGCCGGTTCGCCACGGTGAGCCCGGCAAAGACGTGGCGCGAAAGGCACGAGACCGGCTTGCCGTAGCCCTGCACCAGCGCCTTGATGCCGGCGATTTCGTCGTTCGAGTGGTCGCCGACCTCCTTGTCCCAGACGAATTGCAGTTCGGCATGGTCCAGCCCGAACTCGTCCATCACGTCGAGTGCGTGCTTCAGGTCGCGGCTGATGCCGTCGCAGATCACGCCCAGTTTCACGGCGCCAGCTTCGCGCCGACGATGTCCTCCAGCACCCTTGTGACGATCTGGTTGTCGCCGTCGGGGTACTTCGTGCGGCCCGCCTGGAACAGCTGCATCGCCATCGACGCGGTGAACAGCGGCACGCCCAGCTCACGCGCCAGGTCCATCGAGATCGTCAGGTCCTTGTACATCGTGTTGATGTGGCTGCCGGTCTTTTCGAACCGCCGGTTCATTATGTTGTCCAGCGCGCCGTTGGTGATGCCGTTGCCCGCCGACGAGGTGGCGAAGACGTTCCTCAGCGCCTCGCCCGAAACCCCGGCCTTGGCGGCCAGCACGCTGGCCTCGAAGGTCGCCGAGAAGATCGAGCCGATCAGCGATTGCAGGCAGGCCTTCACGGTCTGGCCCATCCCCGCCTCGGTGCCGACATGGTGGATCGTGCCGCTGACCGCCTCCATGATCGGGCGCACCCGCTTCAGGACCTCCGCCGGCGCGGCCGCCATCATCGTCAGGGTGCCGCCCTGGGCGCCGGGGAAGCCGCCGGAAACCGGCGAGTCCACCAGGTCGATGCCGGTATCCTCCAGCCCCGCGGCGATGGCGCGCGCCTCGCTCGCCTTGATCGTCGCGGTCAATAGCACGGTCGAGCCCGCGGTCATGGTCGCGGCCAGCCCCTCGTTCAGGATCACCGCCTTCGCCTGGTCGCCGTTAATCACCATCACGAACACGGCCTCGGCGCCCTTGCCGACCTCGGCCGCGGTCTTGCAGGCCACCCCGCCCATTTCGGCGAAGGCCGCCATCCGCTCGGGCGACAGGTCCAGCCCGGCAACGTCATAGCCCGCCTCGATCAGGTTCTTCGCCAGGCCGGACCCCATGTCGCCCAGCCCGATCACACCCACCTTCGTCATGATTCCCCCCAATTTCGGCTTTCCGCCGCCCGCGACGTCCCGAGCGACCAGGCGCCATGCCCGAGGTTGACATCTCTGCCGCGCCGTCGCGGCTCTGGCCAGATTGGCGATCTGCCGGGCGAATTCAACGCATTTTCGCGGCCTGCCTGCGGGTTCCCGACAAAACCTCGCTCATCGCGGCAAGGACGATCAGGACGCTGCCGACCAATTGCATCGCGCCGAAAGGCTCGCCCGACCAGATGGCGCCAGAGATCACGCCCGAGAGGATCTCGGCGGTCAGAAGGAAGGTCAGCGTCGCCGGCGCAAGGCGCTGCGCGCTCCAGAGCGTCATGATCAGGATCGGCAGCACATAGGCCGCTCCGCCCAGGACCCCGGCGCCCGCGCCCGCCACCAGGCCGTTGCCCGCCGAGGGCCAGCCGGCGGCGATCCCGAAGGGCAAGGCGAACAGGACCGCCGCGATCCCGGTCACCGCGGTCAGCGCACGGGCATTCGCGGAACCGCCGGCAAAGACCATCGCGGCACCGGCGGCCCAGGCCAGGCCCGACACGATCGCCAGCACGTCGCCGCCGTTCAGCACGCCGCCCGTCACCTCGCCGCCCAGCACCAGGAAGGCGCCCGCCAGCGCCGCGGCCAGCGCCAGCGTCGTCGTCCAGCGCCAGGGCAGGCCCAGGAACGCCCACTCGATCAGCTTGGACCAGGCCGGCGCGAGGTAGAACAGCAAGACCGCGCGCACCACGCCGGTCTGGGTCAGCGAGGTGGAATAGGCGCTGACGGCCACGCCCACCAGCCCCGCACCAATCAGCGCGTGGGCGCCCAGCCGCAGCCGCTCGCCGCTGATCCCCAGCCACGCCAGCGCCGCCAGCGCCGCGCCGCCGTTCATCGCGATCCCGGCCCAGGCGCCGTGCAGCCCGAGGCCTTCCAGAAACCGGATCGGGACCCACCAGACGCCCCAGATCGTTGCCGCGAAGGCCGCCAGCGCGACCGGCGCCCAGTCGCGGCTCACAGCCCCAGCGCTTTGCGGCGTTCCTCGGCGAAGGCCTGCACCAGCCGGTCGGCCACCAGCGCCAGGATCGCCATCGCCGCGCCGGCCGAGATGCCGAGGCCCACGTCGGCCTGACCGAGCGCCAGATAGATCGACTGGCCCAGCCCCGTGGTGCCGATCAGCGCGGCGATCACCAGCATCGCAAAAGCGTAAAGGATGGTCTGGTTCAGCCCCAGCAGGATCGTCGGCGCCGCGTAGGGCGCGCGCACGTCGCGCAGGATCTGCCAGGGCGTGGCACCGCTGGCGGTGGCGGCCTCCAGCAGGTCCGGCGGCGTCGTCACCAGCCCGTGCCGCGTGTAGCGGATCATCGGCACGATGGCATAGGCGCAGATCGCCAGGAACGCGCTGAACTCGCCGATCTGGAAGAACATCAGCACCGGGATCAGGAACACGAACAAGGGGATCGTCTGCAGCATGTCGCAGATCGGGCGCAGCACGCGCCAGGCCATCGGCGACACCGCCGCCAGAAGCCCAAGCGCCCCGCCCACGACGGCGCAGGCAAAGACGCTGGCCCCCGAGAGGTAAAGCGACAGCAGCGCCCGCTCCCAGAGCCCCGAGAAGAGGATCGTGGACAGCAGGACCGTGACGAAGATCACCAGCCGCGGCCCCTTGGCGACCCAGGCCAGCGCGCCCGCCCCGACGAAGACGAAGGGCCAGGGCAGGTTGGCGATGCCGGTCTCGATGATCCCGGCGCCGATCAGCAGGGCAAGCCCCAGACCCGGCCGGCCGAGCGCGGCCAGGGCAAGGGCGGCCAGCGCCGCGATGCCGAACAGCCAGAGGCTCATTGCGCCGGTCCACTGAAAGCCCCAGGTGAAGGGCAGCACGGCCTCGTCGAGACCGATCCTGAGCGGCAGCAGCGCGAAGAACATCGCGTCGTTCTTGAACTGGTTCAGCGCCTCGCCGTTCGCCGCGGTGAAGGCGCCGAGCGCCGCGTCGACCCGTTCCGCCACCGGCGTGAAGACCGCAAACGACGACATGCCCGGCAGCCAGGCCCAGGCGATTGCGGTGAACAGCACGAAGGCCAGCACGATCGCGCCGGTGACGCGCGGGTCGTGGCGCTGCCGCTCGGTGGCGAGCGCGGCCGACATCCGGTCGATCACGATGGCGAAGACCACGATCACAAGCCCGGCCAGGAACGCCTGGCCGAACTGCGCCTTGCGCATGGTCAGCAGCACTTCCCAGCCGATGTCGTCGAAGCCGCCGATCACCGCGGCGATGATCACCATCGACAGCGCCGCCATCAGGCACTGGTTGACGCCGATCATGATCTGCTGGCCGGCCGACGGCACCTCGACCAGGAAAAGCTGCTGCCAGCGCGTGCCGCCGGACATCACCGCGGCCTCGCGCACCTCGGGATCGACGCGTTCTAGCCCGAGGATCACGTTGCGCGCCATCGGCGGCGCGGCGTAGATCGCGCTGGCGATCAGGCCGACCACGGGGCCGAAGCCGAAGAGCAGCAGAAGCGGCGTGAGATAGGCGAATGTCGGCACCGTCTGCATCACGTCCAGTACCGCCTGCACCGCGCCCTTGATCCGCGGATACTCGTTGGCCAGCACCCCGATCGCGCCGCCCACGACCAGCGCCAGCGGCACCGAAACGGCGACCAGGCCGAGCGTGTTCATGCTTTCGTCCCAGTAGCCCGAGAGCAGCACGAAGCCGAAGCCGAGGAACCCCAGCGCCGCCATGCCGAGCCCGCCGATATACCAGCCGAGCGCGGTCACGGCGCCGATCACCAGCGGCCAGGGCGTGTCCGCCAGCGCCGCGTTTGCCCAGGCCATCGGATAGCCCACCAGGTCGGAAAACAGCCGCGCCCCGGGCTTGATGCCGTTGAGGAACCAGGTCAGTCCGTCGCCGACCCAGGCGGTCGCCGGCACCGTCCAGGCGGCGGGGAACTTCACCAGCCATGGTGCCACCGGTTCCAGCGCCAGGCAAAGCGCACCCACGAGCGCGGTCAGCAGCGCGGCCGCGGCGCCCGGGCCCGGCGCGATCCTCGCCAGGGGCGCGGGCATCTCCAGCGCGGTCATGCCTCGTCGACCTGCAGGGCGGCGGCGAGGTCCTGCGGGTGCACCATGCCCACCAGCTTGCCGTCGCCGTCATGCACCGGCACCGGCTGGTAGAGCTTCATGCAGGAGGCCAGCGCGTCCTCCAGCGTCATGTCGACCCTGAGCCCCGGGTCGTCCGGGCCGGCCTCGATGCCCTCGGTGCGCATCACCGAGGCGACGCGCGCGTGCCGCCCCTTGGCGACGTCGCGCGCGAACTCGCGCACGTAGCCGTCGACCGGGCGCAGCACGATGTCCGCCGGCGTGCCGATCTGCACGATCTCGCCGTCGCGCATGATCGCGATCCGGTCGGCGAGCTTCAGCGCCTCGGCGATGTCGTGGGTGATGAACAGGATCGTGGTGTTCAGCCGCTCGCGGATTTCCAGGAACTCGTCCTGCAACTGCCGCCGGATCAGCGGGTCGAGCGCGGAAAACGGCTCGTCCAGAAACCACACCGAGCAGTCGCCGGCGAGCGAGCGCGCGATGCCGACGCGCTGGCGCTGGCCGCCGGAAAGCTCGCGGGGATAGGACGCCTCGCGGCCCTTCAGCCCCACCATCTCGATGATCGGGCGCACCTTGTCGTGGCGCGCCTTCCTTCCCATGCCGGCGACCTTCAGCGGGAAGGCCACGTTGTCGAGCACCGTCATGTGCGGAAACAGGCCGAAATGCTGGAACACCATGCCCATCCGCGTGCGCCGCAACTCGGTCATCCGGGCCCGGGACGCGGCGAGGATATCCTCGCCCTCGATCGCGACGCGGCCCGCGGTCGGCTCGACCAGCCGCGAGATGCCGCGGATCAGCGTCGACTTGCCGGACCCCGAAAGCCCCATGATCACGAAAAGCTCGCCCGGCGCCACGTCGAATGTCGCCTCGCGCACGGCGGCGATGTATCCGCGCTCGTCCAGCCGCGCGGCGATCTCCTTGGTGCCGCCGCCCATCGACCGCGCTTCGCGGAGCGCCGCGACGGGATTTGCGCCGAAGACCTGCCACAGGCCCTCGACGCGGATGGCCGGGTCGTCAGCCATGGTCCGGCGCCGGCCGGCAATGGCGGGAAGGACCGCGCCCGGCCAGGGCAGACGCGGGTCCCGCGCCCGCCCGGGGGGCGGGCGGACCCGATCCGGGCCCGCGGCCCGGGGCTTCGGCTATCGCGGCGTGCGGCAACTCAGTTCGTCGCCGCGTCGACCACCGGCCGCCACTTGGCCTCGTTGGCGGCCATCCACTCTGCCACGACCTCTTCGACCGAGCCGCCGTCGACGTCGATCAAGCCCATCATCGGCTGCTGGTCCTCGACCGCCAGTTCGTAGTTCGAGAGAATCTCGAAGGCCGCAGGCCACTTCGCCTCCATCCCCGACCAGGCGCCCTTGAAGATGCGGCTCGGCGCGAAGTCGCAGTCGTTCACCGCGTTCGGGTTCGGCCCCCAGGCCGGATCGTTGAAACAGTCCTCGTTGCCGACCGGCAGGTCGACGAACTGCACGTCATAGGCCGACATCGCCCAGTGCGGCTGCCAGAAGGTGATCAAGAGCGGCGACTTGCGCTCGGTCGAGGCGCGAAGCTCGGCGATCAGCGCGCCCTCGGACCCTGCCGGCACCGCCTTGAACGGCAGCGCCAGCCCGGTCATCCGGTCGGCGCCCGGGGTGCCCCAGTCGGCGGGATAGTCGACCAGCCGGCCCATCGGGATGGTCTCGGCCGTGGCGAAGGCCTGCGCGCAGTCGTTCAGCGCCTCCCAGGCCGGCAGGCCGGGGCAGAGATCGGCGACATGCGCCGGATAGGCGATGCCTTCCTTCGCATCGAGCCCCAGATCGCCCAGTTCGACGATGGTGCCCTCGGCCACCTTCTTGGCGTATTCGTCCGACACGTTCGACGACCAGATTTCCAGCGTCGCGGTGATGTCGCCATCGGCGATCGCCTGGAACTGGTTCATCATGCCCGCGGTGATGTATTCCACCTCATAGCCCGCGGCCTTCAGCATCTCGCCGGCCACATGGGTGGTGACGTGCTGGCCGGTCCACTCGTTGATCGCGAGCCGGATCGGCTCGTCCACGGCGCCCATCTCGGCGGCGGCGGCCGCGCCGGCGACGAGCGCGGCGACGGCGGTGGTGGTCAGGAATTTCATGGTTTCTCTCCCGGTTCTTTGTCTGACATTTGCCGGCAAGTATCAGCCGATTTGCGCGCCCGTGTCACCACACGATTTGCAGAAAACCGGCAGCGCGGGGTCGCGGACGGGCCAGATCGGGCGTGACCTGGACGCGATCCTCGGCCTAGTTTGGTCCGGAACGCGGGAACGCGACGCCGCGCGCGGGCAAGCGATGGGAGAAGGTCCATGACCGAACGACCGACACCGGCGCAATTCGCCGCCATCGGGGCGGGCTATGACCCCGATCCCGCGCGGTCGCTGTCGCTGCGGGCCGAGGCCTACACGGCGCCGGAATGGTACCGCGCCGATCTGGACGCGATCATCGCCCGGTCCTGGCAATGGGTGGCCCATGTCGAGGCGCTCGCCGCGCCGGGCGCCTATCTCGCCACCGAGATCGCCGGCCGCCCCGTCGCGCTGGTGCGCGACCGCGACGGCACGCTCAGGGCGTTCTACAACGTCTGCAAGCACCGCGCGCATCAGCTGTTGTCGGGCGCGGGCACCACGACGCGGATCATGTGCCCCTATCATGCCTGGACCTACCGGCTTGACGGTACGCTCGCGCGGGCGCCGCACACCGAGGGCCTGCCCGATTTCGACCCCGGCACGATCTGCCTGGACGCGGTTCAGGTCGAGGAGTTCTGCGGCTTCGTCTTCGTCAACCTCGACCCGGATGCACCGCGCCTCGCAGCGCAGTCGGGCAACCTGGAAACCGAGATCCGGCACTGGGCGCCGGACATAGACAGGCTGACCTTCGGCCACCGGCTGGCCTACGACATCCGCTCGAACTGGAAGAACGTGGTCGACAACTTCCTGGAATGCTACCACTGCCCGACGGCGCACAAGGATTTCTGCGATCTGGTCGACATGGACAGCTACCGCGTCACCACCCACGGCATCTATTCCAGCCACATGGCCGATGCCGGCAGGGGTGCGAACACCGCCTATGACGTGTCGAACGCCACGGTGCGCACCCACGCGGTCTGGTGGCTCTGGCCCACCACCTGCCTGATGCGCTATCCGGGGCGATCCAGCATGATCGTTCTGAACATCATCCCCGCCGGGCCGGACCGGACGCTGGAAACCTACGACTTCTTCCTCGAGACGCCCGAGCCCGATGCGATGGAACTGGACGCGATCCGCTATCTCGACGAGGTCTTGCAGGTCGAAGATATCGGGCTGGTGGAATCGGTGCAGCGCGGCATGGAGACCCCGGCCTTCACGCAAGGGCGGATCGTTCACGATCCCGGCGGGTCGGGCAAGTCCGAGCACGCGGTGCACCATTTCCACGGGCTGGTGCTGGACGCCTATGCCCAGGCCGCCGGTCGCGGCTGATGGCCGGGCGGCTGGAGGGCAAGGTTGCGCTAGTCACGGGCGCGTGGGGCGGCTGCGGGCGCGCGATCTGCGACCGCTTCCTGCGCGAGGGCGCGCGGGTCTATGCCGGCGACCGCTCGCTCGGCGGCACGCTCGGCGGCGAGGATACCGGCGGCGCCGCGTTCCTGCAGCTCGACGTCACGCGCGAGGATCAGGCCGCGGCCGCGATGGCGCGGATCGGCGACGAGGCCGGCCGGCTCGACGTTCTGGTGAATGCCGCGGGCATCGAGATCGAGAAGACTACCGAAGAGACCAGCCTTGAGGAATGGAACCGCATCTTCGCGGTCAACGTCACCGGCACGTTCCTGGTCTCGAAACACGCGCTGCCGCTGATGCGCCGTGCTGCCGCGGGCGGGAACACCGCCAGCATCGTGAATTTCGGCTCGTACGACGGCTATATCGCCGACCCGCGGCTGGCCGCCTATTGCGCCACCAAGGGCGCGGTGCATGCGCTGACCCGCGCGATGGCGGTCGATCACGGGCCCGAGGGCGTCCGCGTCAACGCGATCTGCCCGGGCTTCGTCGAGACCCCGATGCTGGAACGGTTCTTTCGCGCGCACGAGGCGGTGCAGGGCAAGGGTTCGGACGTCAGGCAGGAAGCGCGGGACATTCATCCCATGCGCAGGATCGGCACGCCCGGGGACATGGCGAACCTGGTGCTGTGGCTGGCCTCGGACGAGGCGCGCTATGCCAGCGGGCAGCTTTGGGTGCTGGACGGCGGGCTATCCGCGCAGGTTCAGCAGATGCGGCTGTGACGCGGCGGCGCCGGACAGAAAAGGAAACGGACAGGATGCCCAAACCGCCCAACATCGTCCTGATCATGGCCGATCAGCTTGCCCCGCAATTCACTGGCGCCTACGGCCATCCGCTGGTCCGGACCCCGCATATCGAGGCGCTCGCGGCCACCGGCGCGCGCTTCGACGCGGCCTATTGCAACTCGCCCCTCTGCGCGCCGTCGCGGTTTTCCTTCATGACCGGCCAGCTTGTCACCCGGATCGCGGCCTACGACAACGGCGCCGAGCACCTGGCCAGCATCCCCACCTTCGCGCATTACCTCAGGCGCGCGGGCTACCGCACCTGCCTGTCGGGCAAGATGCATTTCGTCGGGCCCGATCAGCTGCACGGTTTCGAGGAACGGCTGACCACCGACATCTACCCGGCCGACCATGCCTGGACGCCGGACTGGGAATTGCCGGACGAGCGGATCGACAAGTGGTATCACAACATGGACGCGGTGCGGCAGGCCGGCGTCGCGGCGACCACGTTCCAGATCGAATACGACGAAGAGGTCGGGTTCTTCGCCCGTCGCAGGATATTCGACTACCGGATGTCCGGCGCCTCGCCGTTCTGCATGGTGGTCAGCTTCATCCACCCGCACGATCCCTACGTCGCGCGGCCCGAATGGTGGGACCTTTACGACCACGACGCCATCGACATGCCCGCCACCGGCCCCGCCGAGGACCCGCATACGCTGCGGCTGATGAAGGGGATCGAGGCCGACCGGGTGGCGGTGTCCGAGGCAGAGGTGCGCAACGCAAGGCACGCCTATTATGCCAACGTAAGCTATTTCGACAGCAAGGTCGGCGAGATCGTCCGGGCGCTGCAGGAGGCCGATCTTTACGACGACACGGTTGTGATCGTCACCGCCGATCACGGCGACATGCTGGGCGAGCGCGGGCTGTGGTACAAGATGAACTTCTTCGAGCATTCCGCCCGCGTGCCGCTGGTCATGGCGGGGCCGGGGGTGGCGCAGGGCGTCGTCGCCGAGCCGGTGTCGCTGGTCGATCTGCTGCCCACCTTCCTCGACATCGCGGGCAGCGGTGCGGGCGAGGTCGCGATGCCGGTCGACGGCCGCTCGCTCTGGCCGCTGGCCTGCGGCGGGGCAGAGGATGGCCGCGAGGTCTTTGCCGAGTACTGCGCCGAAATCGCCAGCCACCCGATGCTGATGATCCGGCGGGGGGACTACAAGTACATCCATTGCGACGCCGATCCGCCGCAGCTGTTCGACGTGGCGCAAGACCCGATGGAAAGGGTGAACCTCGCCCGTGACCCGGCGCATGCCGGGCCGGCCTCTGCCTTTGCCGCAGAGGTGGCCGGGCGCTGGGACGGCGCGGCGATCCGCGAAAACGTGATCGCGACGCAGAAGCGGCGCCGCGCGGTACATGCGGCGATGGAGGCGGGCGCCTGGACGAGCTGGGATTACAGCCCGCCGCGCGACGCGGCGCAGGAATTCGTCCGCAACACGGTCAGCTGGGACGACGTGCTGCACCGGATGCAGTACCCGCCGCCCCGCGGCTCTGACTGAGGCGCCGGGCGCCGTCGTGCCCCCCGGCGCCGCGATTCCCTGCCCCAGGCGGCGATGCGCGCCGGCGGTCGGTTCGCGCACCGGCGACAATGGGCTGGCGCGGCGCGCTTTGTCCGCAACGCGCGCGCTGCCCGTCCGGCAAGGCGGACGCAATCATTCCGCGAAATTGCGGCAGTTGGTTTGTGCTTGAATCCGAGACAATCTTGCCACCCTGCCGCCCGATGACTGAGATTGCGTTCAACATTCATTGGGACGTCGCGCCAAGGCCACCGGTCATTGTCGCCAACTGGGACACAGCCAGTATCCCCGAGGGGTTGAACACCCGGCCCGCTTCGCGCCGAAATGTGGCAGGAATTGGGGCGAAGCGTGGCGCATTCGGGCAGAAAAAAGTTCCAACCGGGGCGGTTCGGCGCATACTGGCGGCATCTGGTGGGGGCGCCGCGACACAGCGGCATGGTTCAGACGGCGGCGACGGGACGGGGGCCCCGACGCCGACCCGGGACCCGGGCGACCGGGGCACGGGATTCTCCCCGAGGAACGCACGCGTTCGGGGGCTTTCGGCGGACAATCCGGAATGAACCATGCCTGCTGGGCCGCGGCGGCAGCTGCCTCGTTCAATCCTCTTTCGTATCATGTCTCCAGAGGCCGGGATCGGCCAGATCGCCGATCCAGCGCGCCAGCGGCCGGGTTTCGGGCAACAGATCGGCGAGATGCGCGCCGCGCGCTGTGAGCGGCGCGATCAGGTCCGGCACCGTGCCGATCCGGTCGTAGCGCCGGGCGCGGTCTTCGCGCATCCAGCCGTGCCTTTTCCATTGCTCGCGGATGTAACGCAGGCGCTGCAGCACGCAGAACGTGGCGAAAAGCGCAAGCTGCCGGCTGGCCCGGTCGGGGTCGATGCGCGCGCCGGCGCTGAAGATCCGCAGGCTTTCCGCGGCACCGACCGGCCAGAACTCGTCGCCGATCAGGAAGGCGAAATCCTCGGTTCCGCCGCGGCGGCCGTAATCCTCCCAGTCGAACCAGCGGACCTTGCCGTCGGGGCCGAGCGAGGCGTTGCCGGGGCGCGCGTCCCACTTGATGAAGACCTGGGCCGGCAGCTTCATCCGGCCGGCGGCGGCCTCGGCGTCGAAGTCCGGGGCGGGCCGGCCGAAGACCTCGGCCAGCCTGGCGGGCTGACCCACGAAGCGGCGCAGCCAGGCATCGCCGGTGGCGATCGGCGGCGCCTCGGCGAGAAATCCCGCCGACCTCGCGGCGTCTTTGATCTGCCAGAGGCTTTCGAAGGCGCTCGCGACCAGCGCCTCGCGCGCCGAACCGTCGGTTCGGGTCAGTTCGGCGGTCAGACGGGTCGAGCCGAGATCGCTTTGGAACAAGACGCCCTCGGGTGCACCGAGAAATTCCGGCACCGGCGCGCCCGCGCGCGACATCGCGGCGAGGAACGCCGCCTCGCGCTCGATCCGCCTGGGGTTTTCGCGGCGCGAGGCGATGGCGGTCCAGGCGGAGAAATGCACCCGCACGCTGTCGCGGCTGCGCCCGCCCGGCGCGGTGATGCGGATCACCGGCTCGCCGAAATGCGCCTCGGCGATGCGCGCGACCTGTTCCGGCGGCAGCGCCCGCCGCGGCGGGCGGGCCGCGGCCGCGGTCTCGGCGGCGACGGCGGTGCCGGCGGCTGGGCTGGGCGCGTTCTGGTTCATGCTCTGTTCCGGCCTCGTTCGGCGCCCGGCGGCGCGGCTGCCGGACGCGGCCATGCGCTAGCGGCGGAGTCGGCCGGAATTATGGCATTTTCCGGGCAACTTTGAAGGAATCGAATCGGCGTGCCGGGCGCCTGATTGTCAGTCCACGTTATCAAAAGCGCCCGGCGCCATTTCATTGTCTGGGCAACAGAAACAAAAACGGCGCTTCCGGCGGCCCGCGAACCGGGCCGGCATTCGCGATCCGAAGCGGTTGGCGCGTCCCGGAACTCGTCGGGACCCGCCTGCCGGCATCCGCGACGCGGCGCCTTGGCGTTCAGAATTAATTCATGATTACCAATATGTTAACCGAGACTTTGCCTGCGGCATCCGACCGTTCGCCCGCGCCGCGACGCCGGCACGGGCACCGCCGCGTCGGCGGCCGGGGCACGGACCGGCGGCACTTTTCTGCCAGAATCCTGTTCGCAGAATTGCACGGAATTGCCATAGTTGGAGCAGTTTCGCGCCGTGTCTGCCGCGGCGTTTCTGTGGAACTGGGGCTTTAACGATCGCTGCATCGGGGTGGATGCACGGAGAGGGGTTTGGCATGGCAACGCTCAAGGGTGATTCCGGCAACAACGTCCTGATGGGCACTGAATTCGCCGACACGATCGACGGCGACGACGGCGACGACGTCATCTTTGGGCTTGGCGGCAACGACAAGCTGGACGGCGGCAAGGACGACGACCTGATCTATGGCGGCGAAGATAACGACCTGTTGCTGGGCGGCTCGGGCTCGGGCGACGACACGCTTGCGGGCGGTGCCGGCAACGACACGCTGAAGGGCGGCAAGGGGTCCGACCTGCTGTGCGGCGGCGAGGGCGACGACGTGCTGCTGGGCGGATCGGGAACCGGCGACGTCGACTCGCTCTATGGCGGCGCAGGCAACGACACGATGATCGGCGGCAAGGGTGACGACAAGTTCTATGTCGGCCTCGGCGGCGGCAACGACTATGTGTTCGGCGACAAGGGCACCGGCGGCAGCGGCAGCGGGTGGGGCACGGGCAGCGGCACCGGCTGGGGCACCGGATCGGGGTCCGGCACCGGCAGCGGCACCGGCGGCAGCGGCAGCGCGAGCGGCAGCGGCAGCGCAAGCGGCAGCGCCAAGGACAACGACATCCTCTATGTCGAGGGCAAGGTCGACGTGCTGGTCGATGGCAAGGTCTACACGCTGAACGCGGGCGACAAGCTGGACCTGACGAGCCTGGGCATCAAGGACAACGACGGCCTGGTCACGCTTGCCGACGGCACCACGGTGAAGTTCGACGAGATCGAGAAGATCGTCGCGGTCAGCAATATCGAGGACCCGGACATCTGCGAGGACCCGCACGGGCCGGACGGCACGGTGGACGGCGAGGCCTTCGCCGAGGTGATGGAGCTCGGCTATGACGATTCGAACCCGCCCACCAACCAGGGCGGCGACAAGATCACCAATGACGGCGACCTGATCTTCGGCAACGGCGGCGGCGACACGATCGACGGCGCGGGCGGCGACGACACGATCTATGGCGACAGCGTCGGCAGCGGCTCGGCCCGCGAGATCTTCGAATGGGACGAGGCGCCGAACTTCGGCAACAACAACGCGGCCTCGGGCTTTACCCAGGACACCGGCAACGCCAGCATCACGTTCTCGATCCTGAAGGAAAGCTCGGGCGTCGACACGCAGTACGAGACGACGACCCAGAACACCGACGACCTCGATCCCGCGGTCAACGAGAACGCGTCGCTGGAATCGGTGCTGAACGGCAACGGCAACTGCGCCAAGTACCGCTGGGAATCGGACGTGCCGCTGGAGAACGTCGAGTTCCGCGTGAACGACATCGACGGCGACGGGCGCATCCATGTCCGCGCCTACGATGCGGCCGGCAACATGATCACGGTGGTGCTGTCGGATGCCGGATCCGGCCTGTCGCTGTCGGACACCGACGGCGTGGCGGGCAACGACACCGCGACCAGCATCGACAACAACTATACCAACGACGACAACCCCGAGCATTCGGTCCTGGTCACGATCCCGGGCCCGGTGGTGAAGTGGGAGGTGATCCACTATCAGGACGGCTCGAACAACACCGGGATCAACATCACCGACATCGCCTATGACGTGAACGGCGTTCTCGGCGTGCCCGGCGACGACTCGATCATGGGCGGCGACGGCGACGACGAGATCTACGGCCAGCAGGGCGAGGACACGCTGGACGGCGGCGAGGGCGACGACACGCTGGACGGCGGCGAGGGCGACGACACGATCATCGGCGGCGACGGCAGCGATGTCGTCGAGGACATGGACGGCAACAACCTGATCGACACTTCGGGCGGCGATCCGCGCCCCGATCTGGGCTATCCCGGCATCTTCACCGCCGATACCGACCCGAACGACGACCGCGACCTGGTGATCACCGGCAACGGCGACGACACGATCATCACCGGCGACGATGCCGACACGATCGAGGCCGGCGCCGGCAACAACGTGATCGACGGCGGACTCGACAACGACGAGATCACCTCGAAGTGGGGCGACGACTACATCGTCGGCGGCGAGGGGTCCGACACGATCAAGTCCGGCGCGGGCAACGACACGATCTATGGCGGGCTCGACCCGGCCTTCCCGGACATCATCAACATCACCGACGAGGATACCGGCGGCCTGAGCCCGGACCTGGTGACCAACAACGGCAAGGACTGGATCGAGGCCGGCGCCGGCAACGACCTGGTCTTCGGCCAGGACGACGACGACACCATCTTTGGCGGCGGCGGCGCCGACACGCTGGACGGCGGCATCGACGACGACCTGATCTATGGCGGCGACAACAAGGACGACATCATTGGCGGCCAGGGCGCGGACACGATGTTCGGCGAGGCCGATGCCGACGAGTTCTTCATCAACGTCCGCGAGGATGCCTATGGCGACGTGATCGACGGCGGCACCACCGGCAACGATGTCGACACGCTGGACCTGCGCGGCCTGGGTAAGCTGCAGGTGGTGGACGAGACCGTCGACGCCGACGGCGACTCGACTTCGGGCAAGGTCAACTTCCTCGACGCCGACGGCAATATCGAGGGCACGCTGATCTTCAAGGAGATCGAGAAGCTGATCATCTGCTTCACGCCCGGCACGGCGATCGCCACGCCGCGCGGCGAGGTGGCGGTCGAGGCGCTGCGCGCCGGCGACCGGGTGATCACCCGCGACGACGGGGTGCAGGATATCCACTGGATCGGCAAGAAGAAGCTGACCGCGCAGGACCTGATCCGCGACCCGCAGCTGCGGCCGATCCTGATCCGGGCCGGTGCACTGGGCAACGGGCTGCCGGAGCGCGACATGATGGTCTCGCCGAACCACCGGATGCTGATCGCGAACCAGGACACGCATATCCTGTTCGACGAGCGCGAGGTTCTGGTGGCGGCCAAGCACCTGGTCGGCCAGCCGGGCATCCAGCAGGTCGACACGATCGGCGTCGAGTACATCCACGTGATGTTCGAGCGCCATCAGGTGATCCTGGGCGACGGTACCTGGACTGAAAGCTTCCAGCCCGGCGACTATTCGCTGAACGGCATCGACCAGGACCAGCGCGACGAGATCTTCAAGCTGTTCCCGAGCCTGCGCGACGCCCGCGGCCGCAAGAGCTATGCCGCCGCACGCCAGACGCTGAAGGCGCACGAGGCGCGGATGCTGCGCGACAGCATGCTGGTCAAGTAGACCGGACACGAAACATCGCCAGGCGGCCCGTCGCTTCGGTGGCGGGCCGTTTTCCTTTGGTTCGGGCAGCGTGCGGCGTCGCGCCGGTGTCCTTGCACCGTCCGCTCGGGGCGGCGCCACTTGCGGCGTTCGCGCTCAGCGCTGGCGCCGGGCCACCTGGCGGCAAAGCAGGATCACCGGGAACAGCCCGATGGCGGCGATCACCAGGCTCGGCACCGCCGCGCCTTCGAGCCGCTCGTCCGAGGCCAGCCGGAACGCCTGTACCGCCAGCGTGTCGAAGTTGAAGGGCCGCATGATCAGCGTCGCGGGCAGTTCCTTCATCACGTCGACGAAGACGATCAGCGCGGCGGTGAAGAGGCTCGGCGTCAGAAGCGGCACGTGAATGCGCCGCAAGGTGCCGAAGACCCCGCGGCCCAGCACGCGCGAGGCGGCGTCGACATTCGGGCTGACCGCGGCGATGCCGCCCTCGTAGGCGCCGATCGCGGCGGCGAGGAAGCGGATCACGTAGGCCATGACCAGAACCCAGATCGAGCCGGTGAGGAACAGGCCTGTCGAGATGCCGAAGGTCTCGCGCATGGCCGCGTCCAGCGCGTTGTCGAAGGCGGCGAAGGGCACCAGCAGGCCCACGGCGATCACGCCGCCCGGTACGGCGTATCCGAGCCGAGCGGCGTAAAGCGCGGCAAATGAGCGTCGCCCGGGCTGGATGCGGTGGAACGAGCCCACCAGCAGCGCCGCCGCGACGGTGACGACCGCGGCGACGCTGGCGACCGTCAGCGAGTTGCGGACGAACCCGATATAGCGGCGGCTGAACAGATCCTGCTCGGACCCCAACGCCATCGCCGAGAGCGCGATCACCGGGATCACCACGCCAAGCAGCACCGGAAGCAGGCAAAGCACCAGCGCGGCCCATTTCCGCGTGCCCGCGAGTGGCAGGCGGCCCATCGCCTCTTGCCGCTTGCCGGAATGGTAGCGCGCCGCGCCGCGGTTCTGGCGTTCGAGCAGCGCGAGACAAAGCGCGAAGGCCAGAAGCCCGAGCGCAAGCTGCGCGGCGCCGGCCCGGTCGGCCAGCGAGAACCAGCTTGTGTAGATGCCGGTGGCGAAGGTCTGCACGCCGAAATAGCTGACCGTGCCGAAATCGGCGATGGTTTCCATCGCGGCCAGCAGCACGCCCGCCGCCACGGCCGGCCGCGCCATCGGCAGCGAAACCGCGAAAAACGCCTGCATCGGGCTGCGGCCCAGCGCGCGGGCGGCAAAGAAGGTGGTGGCGGACTGGCCGACGAAGGCGGCGCGCGCCAGCAGGTAGACGTAGGGGTAGAGCACCAGCACCAGCATCGCGGCGGCACCGCCGAGCGAGCGGATTTCCGGGAACCAGTAGTCGCGCGGGCCCCAGCCGGTGACCGCGCGCAGGGTCGACTGCACGATGCCCGGGTGATCGAGAAGATGCGTGTAGGCATAGGCCAGCACGTAGGGAGGGAAGGCGAGCGGGATCACCAGCGCGATCTCCAGCCAGCGGCGGCCGGGAAACTCGGTCATGATCACCAGCCAGGCCGCGCCGGTGCCGATCGCGAAGGTGCCGAGGCCGACCAGCACCACCAGGGCCAGCGTCGCGCCGGTATAGCGCAGAAGCACCGTCTGCATGAGGTGCTGCAGCGTCTCGGTACCGCCCGAGAAGGCCGCCAGCAGCACCGCGACGTAGGGCATCGCGCAGATCAGCGCGACGGCCAGCGCGGCGGGCGCGAGCCAGCGGCCCGCGCGTTTGCGCCTGTTCCGGATCATCTGCATTGCCCGCCACATCCCCACGGCGCGGAACCACCCCGTCGGATGCCGCCGAATTCAGTTGACCGAATTAATCGGATATTGCCGCCGCCGCAATGGTGCGCGCGCCCCGGGCCGTTTGGCGCGGAATGCCCGATCTGCCCCCGGGCCGGTGCTTTGACCGTATCCGCTAGCTGCGCAAGCTTTCCCCGCCTCAGCAGGTGTAGTTCAGCGCCAGACGCCCGCCGTCGACATAGACCGTCTCGCCGGTGATGTAGCTGGCCTTGTCGCTCAGGAGAAACGCCACCACGTCGCCGATCTCGCGCGGGGTGCCGATGCGCCCCAGCGGCGTGCGTGACATCACCCGGGCCATTGCGGCCGGGTCGGCGTTGACCCCAGCCAGCATCGCCGTGTCGATCGAGCCCGGGCCGACCGCGTTGACGCGGATGCCATGTGGCGCCAGCGCCAGCGCCGCGGCCTTGGTCAGCTGCATCACGCCGCCCTTCGAGGCGCAGTAGCTGGCGATGGTCGGGATCGCCACCTGGGCGTTGATCGAGGACATGTTGACCGCCGCCCCGGCAATCCCCTGCGCCACCATGGTCCGCGCGGCGCGCTGCAGCGCCAGGAAACTTCCCGTTAGGTTGACGTCGATCACCTTGCGGAACTCGTCAAGCGGCGTTTCCAGGAAATCGCCCGGAATCGCAATGCCGGCGCAGTTCACCAGCTTGGCGACCGGGCCCAGATCCGCCTCGACCTCGTCGAACAGCGCCGCGACCTGCGCCGGGTCGCCCATGTCGCAGACGATGCCCCGCGCGTCATTGCCCAGGGTCCCGGCCGCTTCGCGCACCGCCGCGCCGTCGATGTCGGCCAGCACGATCCGTGCGCCCTCTTCCGCCAGCGCCTCGGCCGAGGCCAGGCCGATGCCGCGCGCGCCGCCGGTGATCAGGGCGATGGGTCGGTCGGTCATGGCGATGTCTCCTTCATTGCGGACGGCGCCCGGATGGCGGACAGGGTCTTTCCCCCGTCAGTCACGGATTGTTCACCGAATCACTTGGAAACTAGCGCGGTATGACGTTTGGCGGAAACCGGCGAAGTTGCCCTGGTGTCGCGGTTCGGCCAAAGCGCCCACGCGCGCGGAAACAAGCTGAAGGCGCCGCGCGATCGCCTGCCCGTCCCGGCGGGCCGGCGATTTCTCTCGTCAGGGGCACCGCTCGGAAGTCGTTCGGCTACCGCACGATAAATCGCGTCGCGCAAATGTCGGATCGCCACCCCACGGGCAGGCGAGCGCGCGGGTCGCGTCAGGCCCCATGGCCACAGCGCCAGGCCAAGACCGCCCATCCGATTTCGTCAACAATCACCCGGCTCCAGGGGCGGGTGGACGGGGAAGGACGAAGATTTCCTGAACGGACCGCGCGCACAGGATATCGCGCGGCTTTCCGGTCGCTCCACCAAACCTGGTCTCACTTGGCACCGTAGAGGCGCCGCGCCTGGGCTGCGGTGATGTATCCTGCCTCGACGTCGCGGGCGACGGCCTCTGCCGCGCGCTCGCGCGCATCGCCGTAGCCGCCGCCGCCCGGCAGCGACAGCACCAGCCGCTGGCCGGCCTCGACCTTCTGCCGGCCCTTGCCGGCCAGCCGGGTGCCGTCGGCCAGCGCCACCCCGCCCGGCGCGCCCGGGCCGCCGCCCTCGCGGCCGCGCGCCGGGTGCTCGATGCGGTCGAACATGGCGTTGAACCAGAAATGATAGCCGTCGCGCGCCTCGATCTCGATCACCTGGCCCAGCCCGCCGCGCTGGCGCCCTGCCCCGCCCGAGCCTTCGCGCAGTTCCTTGCGCCAGACGACGATCGGCCCGACATGCTCGGTCACTTCGCTGGACATGGTGCGCACGCCCGATGGGAAGGCGGTGGCCGAAAGCCCGTCCTTGCCGGGCCGCGCGCCGGTGCCGCCGGAGTTGAAGATCAGAAGCTCCGCCGGCGGCAGGCCCGCATCCGGGTCGACCGCGCGGGCTGAGATCTGGATGTTCCAGAGCGCGCTGGCGCCCTCGGCCGGCACCGTGCCCGGCATCGCAAGGTGCAGCGCGCCCAGCACCACGTCGGGGATCAGGTGGCCGAGCACGTGGCGGATCGAGACCGGCGCCGGGCGGCGCGCGTTCAGGATGCAGCCCGCGGGCGCGGTGATCTCGAAGGGCGCCAGCGAGGCATGGTTGTTCGGCACGTCCGGCGCAATCGCGCATTTCAGGCCATAGCAGGCATAGGCGCGGGTATAGACCACCGGCACGTTGACGCCGAACCGGCTAACACCGCTGGTGCCGGCGAAATCGGCGCTCAGCCGCTCGCCTGCCACGGTCAGGCGCACGCACATGTCGACCGGCGCCTCGAACCCGTCGACCCGCATCCGGTTGTCGTAGGTCCCGTCGGGCACGCGGGCAATGGCGGCGCGGGTCGCCGCCACGGATTGCGCGAAGATGAACTCCGCCAGCCCCTGCAGGTCGTCGATGGCGAATTCGTCCATCATCGCCTGCAGCCGGCGGTCGCCGGCGTCGTTGCAGGCCGCCAGCGAATGGATATCGCCGACCACCTGGTCGGGCTGGCGCACGTTGGCGCGGATCAGCTGAAGCAGAATCTCCGAGACCTCGCCGCGCTCGGCGAACTTCATGATCGGGATCTGCAGGCCTTCCTCGTAGACCTCGCCAGCGTCCGGGCCGAAGCCGCGCCCGCCCACGTCGACCACATGCGCGGTGCACGCGAAGAAGCCGACGTGGACCGCGCCGCGAAAGACCGGGGTGACGACGGTGATGTCGTGCAGGTGCCCGGTGCCGAGCCAGGGATCGTTGGTCAGGTACACGTCGCCGGGAAACATGTTCTGCAGGCCGATCGCCGCCATGAAGTGCCCGACCGATTCCGCCATCGCGTTGACGTGGCCCGGCGTCCCGGTCACCGCCTGCGCCATCATCCGGCCCTGCCGGTCAAAGAGCCCCGCCGACAGATCGCCCGCCTCGCGCACGCTGGTCGAGAACGCGGTGCGCACCAGCGTCGTCGCCTGTTCCTCGACCACGGCGATCAGGCGGTTCCACATGATCTGGAAGTCGATGCTCATGGGCGTTTCCGTCGCAGCAGGATGCAGCCGTCGGGCTGGCCGATGGCGGTGAAGGCCGAGGTGACGATGGTCGTGGTCTCGGCCTCGGTGATCGCCGCCGGTCCCTGCAGCTCGGTGCCGGACGCCATGGCGCCACGGCCGAGCTCTGCCGCGTCGACGGTGTCGCGCGGTCCGGCGTCGAAGAAGCGTCGCCGGGCGGTGCCTTCGACGGGCTTGCCCGCCGTGTGGGCCGCGACCGGCGCGACCCGCGGCAGCGCGGTGGCGACGGCGAGCGACCAGTTGGTGATCTCGACCGCAAGCCCCGCGATGATGCGTCCGAACAGCTGGCGGTAGGCCTCTTCGAAGGCGGCGCGGATCCGCGGCACGTCCCCGGGGCCGAACCGGGCGAAGGGCAGCACCACCGGAATCTCCCAGCCCTGCCCGGTGTAGCGCATGTGCAGCGTCAGCCGCCCTGTCGTCGCGGCATCGCCCGCGCCCATCGCGACGAAGGCCGCGGCCTCGGCCTGAAGCGCGTCGAGCGCGGCGTTGACCGCGTCGGCGTCGAAGGCGTCTAGGCGCTGGAACAGGCCGCGGCTGGCCTCGTAGCTGAACGGCGCGCGCAGGAATCCGATTGCGGACCCCACGCCCGCGCCGGGCGGGATCAGTACGCGGTCTATGCCGAGCTTTTCCGCCAGCCGGCAGGCGTGCAGGGGCGCGCCGCCGCCGAACGCGACCATGGTGAAGGCCTCGATGTCGCGGCCGTTCTCGACCGCGTGGACCCGCGCCGCGTTGGCCATGTTCTCGTCGACCATCTCGGTGATGCCGAAGGCCGCCTCGCGCGCGTCGAACCCGGCGAGATCGCGCGCGATGGCCTCGCGCGCGGCCTTCGGCGAAAGCGGGATCGCGCCGCCGGCGAAATTCTCGGCATCCAGCCGCCCGAGGCAGAGATTGGCGTCGGTCACGGTGGGCGCGTTGCCGCCGCGCTGATAGCAGGCCGGCCCCGGCTCGGACCCCGCCGAACGCGGGCCGACCTGGATGCGGCCCAGCGCGTCGACCGAAGCGATCGAGCCGCCGCCCGCGCCGATTTCGACCATCTCGACGACGGGCGTCGAAACCGGCATGCCCGAGCCTTTCTTGAAGCGGTAGGTGCGGGCGACCTCGAAGGTGCTGGCGGTCTTCGGCTCGCCCTGCTCGATCAGGCAGATTTTCGCGGTGGTGCCGCCCATGTCGAAGCTCAGCACCTTGTCCAGCCCGTGCGCCCGCGCGAAGCCCGCGGCAAAGATCGCGCCGCCCGCGGGGCCGGATTCAAGCAGGCGGACGGGCTGTTCCGCGGCGGTTTCGACCCCGATCAGCCCGCCGCCGGAATGCATCAGAAAGACCGGCGCCGCGATACCGGCCGCGCGCAGCCGCCGCACCAGCCGGTCGAGATAGGCGGCCATCATCGGCTGCACATAGGCGTTGGCGATCGTGGTGTTGAAGCGTTCGAATTCGCGCATCTGCGGCGAGACCACCGAGGACAGCGAGACCGAGACGCCGGGCATCGCGGCGCGCACCGCCTTTGCGACGGCCTGCTCGTGCGACGGGTTGGCATAGGCGTGGATCAGGCCGATGGCGACGGCCTTGTACCCGCCGCCGACCAGCCGCGCCGCCAGCGCCGACGCCTCGGCGGGATCGAGCGGCTTCAGCACGCTGCCATCGGCGGCGACGCGCTCGGCCAGCGTGTAGCGGTGCGCGCGTGCCACCAGCGGCGGCGGTAGATCGAGGTTCAGGTCGTATTGCTCGAACCGGCTTTCGGTGCGCATCTCGATGACGTCGCGAAAGCCTTGCGTGGTGATGAAGGCGGTGCGCGCGCCCTCGCGCTGGATCAGCGCATTCGTCACCAGCGTGGTGCCGTGGATCACCTGGGTGATGTCCGCCAGCGCCACGCCGGCCCCGGCAGTGGCGGCCTCGATCCCGTCAAGGATCGCGCGCTCCGGCTCGGCGTAATCGGTCAGCACCTTGGCGGTGGCCAGCCCGCGCGCGTGCTCCAGCGCCACGTCGGTGAAGGTGCCGCCAATGTCGACGCCGATACGCATCTCAGATCGCCCCCAGCGCCTGGTTGGCGGCAAAGACCGCCCGGTAGAAGCCCTGCCGAAGCGCACGCCCCCGCACCGGCACCGGCGCACCGAGCGGCAGGGGCAGGTCGGCCTCGCGCCCGCCGGCCAGCAGTTCGGCCATCGCGCGGCCGAAGATCGTGCCGGTGGTGATGCCGCGGCCGTTATAGCCGATCGGCGTGTACAGCCCTTCGGCCAGCCGGAAGATGCGAGGCAGGTGATCGGGCGTCATGGCGATCTCGCCGTGCCAGGCGTCCGCGAACCGGACCGGGCCGAGCGACGGGAACAGCCGCGCCAGCCGGCGGGCCGCCCAGCGCGTACTGAGCCGGCCCATCGCCTGCCCCATCGAGCCGACGATCAGCCGCCCGAAGGTGTCGCGGCGGATCGAGGTCATGATCGGCGCGGTGTCCCAAAGGCCCTGGCCGTCCGGCAGGATGGCGGCGATCCGGTCGCCCAGCGGCTCGGTCGCGACCTGGAAATAGCGGATCGTGTAGAAGACCCGCGACAGCCCGGGCCAGAGCGAGTCGGTATAGGCGTTGGTGGCGAGAATCACGCGGTTGGCGGTGACGGTGCCCTGGCCGGTGACGAGCCGCCAGCGGTCGCCCTCGCGCTGCAGCCGTTCGACCCGGACGCCGGTGCTGATCGTGGCGCCGGCGGCGCGGGCGACGCGGGCCAGCCCGCGGGCATAGCCCATCGGGTTGATCGTGCCCGCGCGGTGGTCCAGCAGGCCACCCACATAGGCGCGGCTGCCGGTCATCGCGGCCACGGCCTCGGCGTCCAGCAAGTCGACCGGGGCGCCGAGCCGGTGCCATGCCTCGCGCCGGCGCCTCAGGTCGGCGAGACCCGAGGCCGCATGCGCGGCGTGGATCGTGCCGGTGCGCGTCGCCTCGCAGCGGATCTGGTGGCGCTCGATCAGCGACATCACATAGGCCGGCGCCTCGCCCAGCGCGCGCACGATCCGGTCGCCGCGTTCGGCGCCGAGTTTGGCGCACACGTCCTGCGGCGGCAGCCACATGCCGGCATTGACCAGCCCGGCATTGCGCCCCGAGCCGCCATGACCGACCTGTTCCGCTTCGAGGACATGCGCCGCCAGCCCGGCCTCGGCGCAGTGCAGCGCGGTGGAAAGCCCGGTATAGCCGCCGCCGACGATTGCGACATCGGTGTCGCAGGACGACGGCAGGGGCGCCGCGACATCGTCTTCCGCCGCGGAAGCCTGCCAAAGAGAGATCGCCTGCGGCCCTTGCATCCCGTTCCTCCGACGCGCCGATCGTTGGCAAAGGGCGATCCGGCTGTCAATGCGGCGCGGCGAGGGGGGGGGGGGGGGGGGCGCGG
>JBFKQC010000025.1:0-48317 GCA_041627895.1 Rhodobacter sp. | reverse complement strand
GCCGAACGCAAGATGCTGCGCGAGGGGCAGTTGCTGTTCACCTACCTGCACCTCGCGCCCGACCCGGACCAGACCCGCGACCTGCTGGCCTCGGGCTGCACGGCGATCGCCTATGAAACCGTGACCGACGCCCAGGGTGGCCTGCCCCTGCTGGCGCCGATGTCCGAGGTCGCGGGCAAGCTGGCGCCGCAGGTCGGCGCCTGGACGCTGCAGAAGGCCAATGGCGGCCGCGGCGTGCTGATGGGTGGTGTGCCCGGCGTCGGCCCGGCCCGCGTTGTGGTGATCGGCGGCGGCGTCGTCGGCACCCACGCCGCCCGGGTCGCTGCCGGCATGGGAGCCAACGTGACCGTGCTGGACATGTCGCTGGCGCGCATGCGCTATCTCGACGACGTTTTCGGGCATGCCTTCAAGACCCGCTATGCCTCGAAGGGCAACACCGCCGAACTGATCACCCGGGCCGACCTGGTGATCGGCGCTGTGCTGATCCCCGGCGCGGCGGCGCCCAAGCTCGTGAGCCGCGCCGACCTCGGCACCATGCTGCCCGGCGCCGCGATCGTCGACGTCGCGATCGACCAGGGCGGCTGTTTCGAGACCTCGCGCGCCACCACGCACGAGGACCCGATCTACGAGGTCGACGGCATCATGCATTACTGCGTCGCCAACATGCCCGGCGCCGTGGCGCGCACCTCGACCATCGCGCTGGGCAACGCGACGATGCCGTTTCTGCTGGCGCTGGCGGACAAGGGCTGGCGGCAGGCCTGCGAGGACGACCCGCACCTGCTGAACGGCCTGAACGTCCATGCCGGGCACCTGACCTATTATGCCGTGGGCAAGGCGCTGGGGATCGACGTCCTGTCGGCGCACCTGGCGCTGAAGGCCTGAAGCGGGACGCAATCTGCCCGACCCGGTTCCGCGCGCGCCCGGCCGCGCGGAACCTCGCCGCCGCGCGATCCCTCGCTATCGCCGCAGATAGGCCGAAAAGACCCAGCCCCGGGCGCCCGACCGGCGCTTCACATGCGACCAGCGCCCGGCCGTGCGGAGCACCTTGACGCGCTCGCCGGGCGGCAAGCCGCCGATGACCTTGTATCCGGTGCCGGGCCCCGCGCGCAGATTGAGCGCGCCGATTTCATGGGAAACCACAGACGCATACGGCGCCGCGTCGACCGGCATCGCCCGGGGCCGGGCGCGCGGTTCCACGACGACCCATCCGGTCCTTTCCGCCGGCGGCGGCACCAGCACCCAGCCTTGGCGGACGCCATGCGCCCCGCCGGGATGGCCATGCGCCCCGGCCAGGCGGGGTTCGGCAATGGCGGCCGAGGCGATCAGCCCCGCCGCCAGGATCGCTCCGACCAGACGCAATGACCGGGCTCCAATTCACGAATACGGGATCGGGAACATAGCACGCGGCCCGGACCGTCCCTACATCCGCGATCCGTAACAATCCGTTTCCGGGGCGCGATCAACACACCCCGGACACGGATCGCAAGACGGCCCGCGCAGCGGGCCGCCCCTGCCCCGCTTCAGCGCCTGGCCAGCGAGTCGCGGATTTCCGTCAGCAGGTCCAGTTCGGTCGGCCCCGCGGGCGCGGCCTCGGCCGGCGCTTCCTCTTCCTTGCGGGTCGCCGCGTCCTTCACCTTGTTGACGTAGCGCACCAGCATGAAGACGACGAAGGCGATGATCAGGAAGTTGATCACGGCCATGATGAACGAGCCATAGGCGAACACCGCCGCCCCGGCCTCGCGCGCCGCCTCGAGCGAGGCGAACTGGCCCTCGCCGCGCAGCACGACGAACTGGTCGGTGAAGTCCACCCCGCCCAGAAACAGCCCGACGATCGGGTTGATCAGATCGTCCACCATCGACTTGACGATCGCGGTGAACGCCGCGCCGATGATGATCCCGACGGCCATGTCCATGACATTGCCCTTGGCGATGAAATCGCGAAATTCCTGCAACATTTCCGGTCCCTTGCTCCTGTTCGCGGGCGCGTTCTCTGCACGCCCGCGCCAGCCCATATCACAGCGGACGCAGCACGGCGCCCCCAATTCGCGGGGAAAAACCGGCGGGCGATCCCCGGGACGCCGGCGGCGACGAGGCCGGCGGCCTGCCGGGTCAGTTGCTGGCCCAGATCCGCGACACCCGGCCGATCACGGTCGCGGCGAAATCGGTGTCCAGGTTCGGGTCGAGCGTGCGCGCCCGCTCGATCGCCGCCGTGGCCCTGCCGAATTCGCCGACCAGCGTCAGGGCGCTGCCCAGCCGGTCCCAGCCCAGCGCCCAGTCGGCGTCGATCACGGTGGCGAGCTTCAACTGGTCGACCGCCTCGTCGTATTGCCCCACATCGAGCAGGAATTCCCCCAGTTCGGTCCGCAGCGCCGCGGACCGCCCGTTCATCCGCACCGCCCGCTTGAGATGCTTGAGCGCGTTCGCCTCGGCGCCCTCGATCCGCGCAAGCGCCTTGCCCAGCGCGCTCCAATACGCGGCCTCGGCCGGTTTCAGGGCGGTCGCGCGGGCAAAGGCACGGGCGGCGCGCTCGGGCTCTTCCTGCTCGAGATAGACCTGACCCTTGCCGAAATGCGGCGCGGCGAACCCTTGGTCCAGCGCGATCGCGCGGTCGAATGCGGCCATCGCTTCGGCATGCTCCTTCATCGCCAAAAGACTGTTGCCGCGTCCGTAATGCGGCAGGGCAAAGCCGCGCTCGCCGCGGGTCGCGGCCAGCCTGACCGACAGGTCGAACCAATCCAGCGCGGCGGCGTAGTCCTTGCGCAACAAGGCGTGGTTGCCCAGCAGGTTCGCCGCCCAGGCGCTTTGCGGATGCTCGGTATCGACCAGCCGGGTGGCCAGGCGTTCCGATTCCGCCAGCCCGCCCTTCTCGCCGAAGAGATAAGCCGCCACGACATAAGGATCGACGATGCGCAATGCCTTCAGCGCCACGTCGCGGAACACCTGGTCGGGTTCGCGGCCGGCCAGCGCGCCGCTGTCGATGATGTGCATACGGCCCTCGGAAAACACCCGCAGCCGCAGCGACAGCGCGTCCCATTCGCAGGCCTCGGTGGCGCAGATCACCTCGCCGGCGATCAGCGTGGGCTCGATCCGAAGCGCGGTGCGCACCATCTGCGTCAGATTCTTCAGCGACAGCCCGGTGCCCGGCTCGACCACGTCTAGCTGCCGGGTCTCGGACAAAAGCGACTGGGTCTCCTTCTCGGTCCGCGCGGCGATCTGGATCGCGCTCATCGCGTCCCAGACCCGCTGCGCCGCCACCGCACCGGAAAACCCGCGCTGTTCCAGCGGTTCGGGCAGGCCGAATTCCTCGATGATCACCGGCTTGCGGCTGATGTCGAGATACATGAACCAGATGATCGCGAGGATCGCCAGGATCACCAGCCCGTTGAACAGCGCCTTGCGCAGCGTCTCCATCCAGTCCACCGCGACAGTGCGCCAGTTGCCGGCCGCGGCGCCGTTCGACGGCTCGGGCGCCGTCTGACCCGATTGCTCTGAAACGGACATGATCAATCCCGCAAATCGAAATGCGAGAATAGTATATCACAGACTCGCGCTATGCAGGAATGCCCTGTCCCGGCAGCGCGCCGGTCAGCACGTAGCGCAGGATTTCGACCACCTGGTGCGGCTCTGCGGCGACCGCCAGCGCGGCGGCGTCGACCTCTTTCAGCGCATGGCTGTGGTCGGGGCCATGCAGGATGATCAGCGATTTGCCGAGCGCCGCGGCAAAGCCGGCGTCGAAGGCCGCGTTCCACTGCCGGTACTGGTCGCCGAAGCGCACCACGACGACATCGGCATCGGCCAGCCCCTTGCGGGTGCGGATCGCGTTGACCATGGCGCCCTTGTGATCGTGCCAGTACTTGTCCGGCTCGGCCCCGAGGATCGCGACGCCGCAATCGTCGCTGGCGCCGTGATCGGTGACGGGACCGCTGAAGGCCACGTCCAGCCCGGCCGCGCCTTCGATGATCTGTTTGCGCCAGTCGGTGTGGATTTCGCCGGAGAGATAGACGTTGAGAGCCATCGGGGATCCTTTCCTTTGCGCCCAGCATGGCATGCCGGGCGGCGGCGGCAAGGGCTCAGCCGGCCAGCGCGGCGATCACCTCGTCGTCCGAGGTCTGGTCGAAGCGCAGATAGCCCTGCCCCACGGCATAGAACGGCGAGGGCGTGGTCAGGCAGACAAGGTGGTCGACCAGCGCCTCGAGCGTGGCGAGCGTGTCGCCGGGGGCCAGCGGCACGGCGAGTGTCAGGCTGCGGGTGCCGGCCTTGCCGAGCGCCAGCAGTGCCGCGCGCATCGTGGCGCCCGTGGCGATGCCGTCGTCGACGACGATGGCATCGCGATTCTTCAGCGGCACCGGCGCGCGGTCGCCGAGATAGGCGCGGCGCCGCTCGGCGATCACCGCAAGCTCGCGGTCGACGACGGGCTGCAGGTCGGCCTCGGAAAGCCCGAGGTGGCGCAGGATGTCGGCGTTGAACACGGTCTGGGGCGGGGTGCCGTCGACCACGGCGCCGGCGGCCAGTTCCGGGTTTCCGGGTGTGCCGATCTTGCGCACGAAGACCACATCGAGCGGCGCACCCAGCCGCGCGGCGACCGGCACCGCCACCGGAACGCCGCCGCGCGGCAGCGCCAATACCACCGGGTCGGCGAGCCCCAGCGCCGCGACCGCCTCGGCCAGCCGGTTGCCCGCGTCGAGCCGGTCAGTGAATCTATCCGTCATCTTCGCCCCGCGCATGTCCGGGGCCGAGTATAGGCGCCGCGCGCCGCGCGTGCACCCGCCGCGATGTCACAGCGTCCCGCGCCGGGCCTTCGGCCGCGCGCCGCGCGACGCTTCCGGTCCGCGGCCACGGTCATGGCGTCAGCCGGCCTGACCGCGAGGACTCACGGCAGGCCGGTGCCGGTCAGGCGTCGCCCAGGATCGTCTTCACCTCGCCATAGAGCGCCTGAACCACGTCATGGGCAGAGCGCGCATCCGCGCCGTCCCGGAGCATTTGCAGCGCCGCCTCGAACGACGCCCGTATCTGCTCGGCATATTCCGCGGCCGGCGACGCATCCAGCGCCGGCTGGGCCACCGTCGCGGCGTCATCGGGCACCGGCGCGAGCGCCGCGTCCGGCGGCCCGGCCGCCTCGTCCACGGCATCGGCCGGCGCGAATGCCGCTGCCGTTGCCTCGCCGGCGGCCGGTTCGCCGGCCGGGTCGTCCGGCACCGTACCTGGGTCGGCGGGCTCTTCGCCGAAGGTCACGCCAAGGAATTCGCGCTCGACGAAGGCGCCCAGTTCCGCCATGTCCAACGCGCCGTTGCGGTCGGCGTCCAGATCGTAGAACCCGGCGCCGATCTTGTCGGCGAGCCGGGTGCCGGCGATCTCTTCGGAGTTCAGCGCGCCGCTGCCGTCCCGGTCGAGCCGGGCGATCACCGCCTCGGCGATGTCCTCGCCGAGACTGCCCTCGTCCGGCGCTTCGGCGAGGTGATCGGCAAAACGCGCGATCATCACCCGTTCCAGAACGCTGGGGCCCTCGGCCCCGCCCGGCCGCGCCCGGCCAAGCTCGCCGGCTTCGAGCATCCCGTCGCCGTTGCCGTCGAGCCGCGCGAAGCGGTCGACGCTCAGCCGCTTTCCGAGCCGCGTGCCTTCGAGTTCCGCGGCGCTGAGGCGACCGTCGTCGTTCTGATCGTGGCGCGCCACCAGGCGCTCGCCCCGGTTCGGCGGCATGGAATGATTGTGCCCGGGCCAGTGCCCGTGGCTGTGCATGGCCATATGCATGATGCACCCCTTTTCGCAATGCTTCCCGACCGGCGGCATGGTGCGGCAGAGGCGCCAAGAAATCGTTACTTTCCGGGGCGCGGGGCCGCCTGTCTCTGCCGGTTTTGCATCAAATGCTCAGGGCCGTCGCAGCGGCTGGATGGCGTGTCGTCGAAGAGGGTCGCCGGTCTTTCCCTTGGCCGATGTCGGCGCCCGCGAGCGACCCGCGCCGGCGATGCCGCGCCGCGGGCGGGTCCGCGCTGACCCTTGGCCGCCGTTCCCGCAGGGCAGGGATCGAACCGCAGCCCGAGGCCGCTTGGTGCAGGTGCGATTCGGTCAAGGCGGGCTGCGTTTACCCCCGCAGCACCCCGCCGGTCGCCTTGCCGACCTTCTCGACGATCGTGGCACCCACCGCCTCGATCTCGTCGTCGGTCAGCGTCTTGTCGACCGGCTGCAGCCGCACCGTGATCGCCAGCGACTTCTTGCCCTCGCCGAGGCTGCCGCCGACGAACTCGTCGAACACGCGGACCTCTTCGATCAGCGCCTTGTCGGCGCCCTGCGCGGCGTTGACCAGCGTCAAGGCCTCGACATCCGCGTCGACGACGAAGGCAAAGTCGCGCTCGACCGCCTGCAGGTCGCGCAGATCCAGCGCCGGCCGTGTCGCGAGCGCCGCGCGCCGTTCGGGCACCTCGGCGGGCCAGATCGTGAACGCCATCGCCGGGCCCTTCACGTCCATCTCGCGCAGGATTTTCGGATGCAGTTCGCCGAAGACACCCAACACCTTCTTCGGCCCGAGGCAGATGCGTCCGTGCCGGCCCGGATGCCACCAGCCGGAACCGCCGCGCAGGATCTGCACCCGCGCCGGCGCGCCGAGCGCGGCCAGAACTGCCTCGGCATCGGCCTTGACGTCGTAGACGTCGACCGCCCGGCGTTCGCCGTGCACGTCCTTCGGTCCGGAATGACCGACCAGCAGCCCCGTCACCTGCACGTGCTGTTCCTCGGGCTCGCCGCCGTGAAACGCCGGGCCGACCTCGAACAGCGCGAAATCGGCGAAACCGCGCGCCTGGTTCCGCGACGCGGCCTGCAACAGCGCGGGCAGCAGGTCGGGGCGCATGTGGCTCATCTCGCTGGAAATCGGGTTTTCCAGCCGCGTCGTGTCGCCGCCCCCGCCGAACAAACGCGCCGAGGCCTGGTCGATGAAGCTGTAGCTGACGCATTCATGATAGCCGAGCGCCGCGCAGGTGCGACGCGCCGCGCTTTCGCGGCGCTGCGTCACGGTCAGCACCGGCTTCGGCACGCCGGGCCGCGGGCGCGGCATCGGCTTGCCCTGGAGCCTGGTCAACGACGCGATCCGCGCGACCTCTTCCACGAGATCTGCCTCGCCCCGCACGTCGGGCCGCCAGGTGGGCGGGTGCGCCATGTCGCCCTCCATCCGGAAGCCGAGCGCCGTGAGCGTCTGGCGCTGCTCGGCCTCGGAAATCTCCATGCCGACCAGCGAGACGACCCGCTTCGGGTCGAGCCGGTAGGCCCGGTCGGTCGCGGGCACGGCGCCGTCCATCACCGCGCCGGAAGGCTCGCCGCCGCAGAGCTCGAGGATCATCCGCGTCGCGGCCTCCAGCCCCGGCAGGGTAAAGGCCGGGTCGACGCCGCGCTCGAAGCGGTACTTGGCGTCCGAGTTCAGCTTAAGCCTGCGCCCCGTGGCGGCAATCGTCACCGGGTCCCAGTACGCGCTTTCGAGGAACACGTTCACCGTCCTTTCGGTCACCCCGGTACGGGCGCCCCCGACGCAGCCGGCGATGCTTTCAAGGCCCGCCTCGTCGGAAATGCCCATCATCCCCGGCTCGACGGTATAGTCCTTGTCGTCGAGCGCGCGGATCGTCGCCGGCTCGGTCACCCAGTGGATGCGCAAATCGCCCCTGACGATGTCGGCGTCGAACACGTGCAGCGGCCGGTTCATGTCGTAGGTGAAGAAGTTGGTGATATCCACGAGCGCGGAAATCGGGCGAAGCCCGATCGCGCGAAGGCGCGCTTGCAGCCACGCGGGCGAGGGCCCGTTCGTCACGCCGCGGATGAGCCGCCCGGTGAACAGGGGGCAACCGGTTTCCTTCGTGTCGTCGTCGATCCGCACCTTGATCGGGCTGTCGAACTTGCCGGCCACGGGTGTCACCTCGTGCGGCTTCAGCTTGCCGAGCCCGCGCGCCGCGAGATCGCGCGCGATGCCGCGAACGCCCAGCGCATCCTGCCGGTTCGGCGTGATCGCGATTTCGATCACGGGGTCGACCTTGGCCGGCTCGTGCGTGGCCAGCCAGTCGACGAAGCGGACGCCAAGCGCGGTGTCCTCGGGCAGGTCGATGATGCCCTCGTGGTCGTCGCTCAGCATCATCTCGCGTTCGGAACACAGCATGCCGTTCGACGCCTCGCCGCGGATCACGCCGGGCTTCAGGTCGACGCCGGTGCCGGGAATATGCGTGCCCGCGGGAGCGAACACCCCGACCATCCCCGTCCGCGCATTCGGTGCGCCGCAGACGACCTGGACTTCCTCGGGCTTGCCGTCCGGGCCGTCGGGCCAGGCCTCGACCCGGCAGAGCCTGAGGCGGTCGGCGTTCGGGTGCGGCCTCGCCTCGATCACGCGCGCGGTGCGGAACGCCTGCAGCCGGTCAGCGGGGTTGGCGACCTCTTCGACCTCGAGGCCGAGATCGGTCAGCGCCTCGGCGATCTCGTCCACCGAGGCGGTGGTGTCGAGATGGTCCCTGAGCCAGGAGAGGGTGAATTTCATAAATTTAGACCCGTCTTTTCTTTGATGAGCTTTCGCGCATAGGCCTTCATGAACTCTCGAACGATCTCCAAACCGAAACTTCCACCCTCGGAAGCGACTAGCATTTTGGTTTCGTTCCAGACGCCCGCGTTTTCAGAGTTCTCGAGGAATTCGCAACCATCTGCCGTCATACGGACATGCTTTGGTCCAAGGCGCGCGAGTAAGCCAGCGTCCAACATCCATCGAATGTGCTCCGCGCGTCTTTGATTTTTTTTGCCGCGTTCCGTGTCGGTACCTTTCTCAAGAGGGCCATCTGAAAGGGCCAGGCGGGCTTCCAAATGATTATAGCTGCTGTCCGCCATTTCCTTCAGAATGGCCTTGACCAACCCGATGTCCCGCCTCACCTACTTAATCCCCCCTGCAGGCTCGGCACATCCAGCGACGCGAACCCGTAGTGCCTCAGCCACCGCAGGTCTGAATCGAAGAACGCCCGCAGATCCGGGATGCCGTATTTCAGCATCGCCAGCCGGTCGATGCCGATGCCGAAGGCGAAGCCCTGCCACTGGTTGGGGTCGATGCCGCCCGCGCGCAGCACGAACGGGTGCACCATGCCAGAGCCGAGGATCTCCATCCAGTCGTCGCCCTCGCCGACCCTCAACTGTCCCCCTTCCCAGGAACAGCGCAGGTCGACCTCGGCGGAAGGCTCGGTGAACGGGAAATGCGACGCGCGAAAGCGCAGTTCCACCTCGTCGACCTCGAAAAAGGCGCGGCAGAACTCCTCGAGGCACCATTTCAGGTTCGCCATCGACAGGTCGCGGTCGATCGCCAGCCCCTCGATCTGGTGGAACATCGGCGTGTGCGTCTGGTCGTAATCGGCCCGGTAGACCCGGCCCGGGCAAATCACGCGCAAGGGCGCGCCGGCCAGTTCCATCGCCCGGATCTGCACCGGCGAGGTGTGGGTCCTGAGCACGTGCGGCGGGCGGTTGTCGCCCTCGGCGCGCGCCATGTAGAACGTATCCATCTCGGTGCGCGTCGGATGTTCGGCCGGGATGTTCAGCGCGTCGAAATTGTGCCAGTCGCTCTCGACCTGCGGCCCCTCGGCGACGGCAAACCCCATATCGGCGAAGATCGCGGTGATCTCGTCGGTGACCTGGGAAACGGGATGCACCGAGCCCGCCGGGCGGCGGCGTGCGGGCAAGGTCACGTCCAGCCACTCGGTACGCAGCCGCTCGTCCAGCGCGGCGTCGGCGAGCGCGGCCTTCTTGGCGGCGAGCGCGGCGTTGATCTCGTCCTTCAAGGCATTGAGCCGGGGCCCGGCGACCTGGCGCTCTTCCGGGGTCATCCGGCCAAGCTCGCGCATCTTCAGCGCGACCTCGCCCTTCTTGCCCACTGCGGCGACGCGCAGATCCTCCAGCGCCGCCTCGTCCGCGGCCCCGGCGATCGCGCCCAGGTATTTCTCGCGAAGATCGTCCATCTCAGGCTCCGAATTCACCGCCGTTCTGCTACCGACCCGACCTGCTGAATGCAAGCGGCGGGAAAGGCGCGTTCATCCTGGCCCGAATTGCCCTCCCCGGTCGCGGCCCCCGCTGTCGCCCGACGATGCGCGCCCGGGCCGAAGGGGGCGGCGGGCCCCGCGAAGCCGGAGGCGGCAGCGGGGAGGATGACTCGTGCCGAAGGCACACATCGATCGACCCGCCGCACACAGCAAAACCGCGGGGCCTCTGACCCCGCGGCATCCCCTGTCGCTCTATGGCGTCTTACGCCAGCGCGGCCTTGGCCCTTTCGACGATCGAACCGAACGCGGCGGGCTCGTTCACGGCGAGATCGGCCAGCACCTTGCGGTCGACCTCGATCCCGGCGAGCGAAAGCCCGTTGATGAAGCGCGAATAGGTCAGCGCCTCGTCGTGGGACCGCACCGCGGCGTTGATCCGCTGGATCCACAGCGCGCGGAAGTTGCGCTTGCGCTGCTTGCGGTCGCGGGTGGCGTACTGGTTGGCCTTGTCGACCGCCTGCTTGGCGGTCTTGAAGTTGGTCGACCGGGCGGCATAATAGCCCTTCGCGGCCTTGATCACCTTCTTGTGGCGGGCGTGGGTGACGGTGCCCCCTTTGGTGCGCGGCATCTCTCAGTCCCTCCTCAACGATCGTACGGCATGAAGCCCTTGACGATCCTCTCGTCCGGGGCGGAAAGCGTGGTGGTGCCACGCGCGTTGCGGATGAACTTCCTGGTGCGCTTGATCATCCCGTGGCGCTTGCCGGCCTGGGCGACCTTCACACGGCCCGTGGCCGTCACCTTGAAGCGCTTCTTGGCGCTCGACTTGGTCTTCATCTTGGGCATTTCCGTCTCCTGTCACAGGCGGTTCAAGGCGCGACTCGGCATGCCACCTGGCCGGACGCGCGGTTCGAGACGCGGCGTATAGGACGGACCGCGCCGCCTGGCAAGCCGATTTTCAGCGAAAGAAGTAGGCCACGACCCTGACGAAGGCCTCGGGCACCTCGGTCAGGGTATAGCCGCCGGGTTTCTGGCTGAGCGCCAAAAGCACCAGCGAGCCGCCGATCAGGATCACGATGGCCGCGGCGCGGGGCGAGCGCCTGTCGGACAGCGCGCCCAGGATCGTGGGGATCGAGAATCCCACCAGGATGATGCCGATCACCAGGAAGAGGTCCTGCCGCAGCATCCCGAACTCACTCCGGCTCGGCGCGGTAGATCAGCCGCTCGTCGCAGGGCGCGACGCGCAGGATGTTGGTGGTGCCGGACTCGTTGAAGGGCACGCCCGCGGTCACGACGATATGGTCGGACCTCTGGGCCAGTTCCTCGGCCAGCGCGGCGCGCACGGCGCGCACCACCGCTTCCTTGAAGCGGCCCATCTCGTCGGTCTTGACGCAATGCGCGCCCCAGGTCAGGCAGAGCCGCCGCGCGGTCGACATCAGCGCCGCCATCGCGATGATCGGCACCTGCGGGCGCTCGCGCGCCACCAGCCGCGCGGTGGTTCCGGACTGGGTGAAGCAGGCGATGGCGCGGATATCCGCGGTTTCCGCGATCTCGCGCGCGGCCGAGACGATGCCGTCGGCCACCGTGGTCTTGTCGGCGCCGCGCGAGGCCTCGATCACGGTGCGGTAGGTGGGATCGCTTTCCACCTCGCGCGCGACGTTGTGCATCGTCGTCACCGCCTCGACCGGGTATTGCCCGGCCGCCGATTCCGCCGACAGCATCACCGCGTCGGCGCCCTCGTAGATCGCGGTCGCCACGTCGGAGACCTCGGCGCGCGTCGGCATCGGCGACGAGATCATCGATTCCAGCATCTGGGTCGCGACGATCACCGGCTTGGCCGCGGCGCGGCACTTGCGGATCAGCCGCTTCTGGATCGGCGGCACGTTCTGCACCGGCAGTTCGACGCCCAGATCGCCGCGCGCCACCATGATCCCGTCCGAGGCGGCGAGGATTTCCTCGAAGACCCGCACCGCGGCGGGTTTCTCGACCTTGGTCATCACCGCGGCACGGCCCCTGGCCAGCGCGCGCGCCTCTTCGACGTCCGCGGCGCGCTGCACGAAGGAAAGCGCCAGCCAGTCGATCCCGGCCTCGCAGGCGAATTCAAGGTCGGTGCGGTCCTTTTCGGTCAGCGCCGCCAGCGGCAGCACCACGTCGGGCACGTTCACGCCCTTGCGGTCGGAAATCTCGCCGCCGGCGATCACCGTGCAATCGGCGAAGTCGCGGCCGCAGGCACCGACCTTCATCCGGATCTTGCCGTCGTTGACCAGCAGCGTCGCGCCGGGTTCCAGCGCGTCGAATATCTCGTGGTGCGGCAGACAGACCCGGCTGGCATCGCCCGGCGCCTCGTCCAGGTCGAAGCGGAAGGACTGGCCGTCCTCGAGCTCTTCCTTGCCGTTGTCGAAGGTGCCGACGCGCAGCTTCGGCCCCTGCAGGTCCGCCAGAATCGCGATCGGGCGGCCGGTTTCCTCTTCGATCCGGCGGATCGCATTGAGCCGGCCGATGAAATCCTCGTGGCTGCCGTGGCTCATGTTCAGCCGGAACACGTCGGCGCCGGCCTCGAACAGCGCCCGGATCATTTCATAGCTGCTCGACGCGGGGCCCAGCGTCGCGACGATCTTGACATTGCGAAGCCGTCTCATCGGATGCCTCGTTCCTTGTTCGTTTTTCTTTGCTTGTCGGTGGGCCGCGATCTCTATGGCGCAATTCGGGTGACGTGACAACTGGCACATTCCGGCGCGGAGGCGTATGGAGACCGCGCGATGAAAGACGAAACCACCAAGACATTTGCCGCCTTCGAGGTGGTGGGCGCAGGGCGACCCGGGCGCTGGTGCCTGACCTGCGACCATGCCGTCAACACGGTGCCGCCGATGATCTGCGGCGGCGACCTGGGGCTGGGCGAGGCCGACATGGGCCGCCACATCGCCTATGACGTCGGCGCGGCGGGCGTGACCCGGCACCTGGCGGATCTGCTGGACGCGCCGGCGATCCTGTCGACCTTCTCGCGCCTGGTGATCGACCCGAACCGTGGCGAGGACGACCCGACGCTGATCATGCAGCTCTACGACGGCACGGTGATCGAGGGAAACCGCAGGGTCGACGCGGCCGAGCGCGAGCGCCGGCTCGATCTGCTTTACCGGCCCTATCACCTGGCGGTCGAGGCGCTTGCGGCCAGCCGCCCCGACGACAGCGTCTATCTGGCGATCCACAGCTTCACGCCGCGGCTGAACGGGCGCACGCCGCGGCCGTGGCATGTGGGCGTTCTTTACGCATACGACGCGCGTTTTGCCCGGCCGCTGATCGACCTGCTTGCGCGGGACCCCGAAATCTGCGTGGGCGAGAACGAGCCCTATTCCGGTGCGCTTTACGGCGACAGCGTCGACCGCCACGCACTGCATCATGGCCGCCCGAACGCCTTGATCGAACTGCGCCACGACCTGATCGCCACCGAGGCGGGCCAGCGCGAATGGGCCGAACGGCTGGCGCCGATCCTTGAAGCGGCGCGGCAAAGCTTCCAAGTCTGAAGCGACCGCAAGGAGACCCGTCATGGACGACCAGACCCGCATAGAGCTTGAGGCCGCCGCGTTCCGCCGCCTGCGCGAGCACCTGATGGACAAGCGCAGCGACGTGCAGAACATCGACCTGATGAACTTGGCCGGGTTCTGCCGCAACTGCCTGAGCCGCTGGTACCAGGAAGCCGCGAACGCGCGCGGCATCGAGATGAGCAAGGCCGAAGGGCGCGAAGCCTTCTACGGCATGCCCTACGACGAGTGGAAGGCGGCTTATCAGACCGAGGCCGATGCCGAGAAGCAGGCGGCCTTCGAGACAGCGTTTGCCGAGAACGTGGGCGAAAAGCCATCCTGACCCCGTCGGCGATCGGCGGCTTGGCGCGGGCAGCGCGTTCGGCGTAGACTCGCCCGCATCGGAGGATCAGCCATGTCCCGCCTTTTCGCCGTCTTCCTCGCAGTCCTGATGGCTGCCGGCGCCGCCCGGGCCGACGCGCCGAAGAACCAGTTGCGCGCGCTGGTGGGGCAGCAATTGCACCTGTACGTGAAGGATGTCGACGTGGACGACCTGGACCAGAGCCAGGTCGCCGCGATCTACACAATCATGCACAGCAAGCGATCGACGTCGTACAAGCTGTCGATGATCCGCTCGGTGGTCGGAGGGCGGAACAGCCTGCGGGGGCTGCTGGGGCTGAACTGAGCGCGCGGGCGGGTTGCCGTCGGGGCGCCGCGGCTGCCGCGGGGCCGGGACGGGCGGCGCAAGGTCTTGTTGACGTTCAGGTATTGAGCGCGGTGCGGAGCAATGGCCGCCAAAGCCGCGCGGGATCACCCCTCACGGTGCCACAGGGGCCGCGGGTGGCCTGATGCTGTGATTGCCCATGGCGAAAGCCGCGTCGACGCGGCTTTCCTGCGCGCGGTCGACCGCGCGCGTGCCGCCTGTCGACAGGCGGCCGGCATGCCCCGTCGACGGGCCATCCGCGAGAGGGTTCTTTCTGTCCGCTCCGGGCCAAAGGCCAACCTGTTGCCGACCGGGCGCGTCGCGCTAGCCGTTGATGTCGTCCTTGAACGTCTTGGTCTCGCCCCGGCGGGTCCCAAGGAAGTGCCGCAGGACCAGGGTCGTGGCCAGCGACACCGCGGCGAAGACAACGAGCTTCAGCGCCACCGACCCGCCAAAGCCCACGCCCAGCGCGATCAGCACGCCCACCGCGGCCGCGCCCGCCGCCAGACCGAGGAACACGAAGACCGGCGCAAGCGTCTCGAGGATGGCAAAGACCAGCGCCCCGGCGATCCAGACCCACCAGGTCGACAGGCCGAACATCAGCCGCGCCCCTTCAAGAGGCTGAACGCCTCGCCGAAGGCCTCGATCGCGCTTGATGGCAGGATGATGGTCTGCTGGCCCTGGCCCCTGGCCACCTCGCCCAGCGCCTCGACCTGCTTCAGTGCCACCTGGTACTGCGCCGCCTCGAGTCCGTGGTCGCGGATCGCCTTGGCCACCACCTCGGTGGCATAGGCCTCGGCATCGGCCTGGATGCGGCGCGCCTTGGCGGCCTGTTCGGCGGCGTAAAGCTCGGCATCGGCGTTCAGTTCCACCGCCCGGCGCTGGCCCTCGGCCTTGGTCACCTGTGCGCGGCGCTCGCGCTCGGCGTTGAGCTGCTGCAGCATCGCTTCACGGGTCGCCTGGTCGAGGTTGACGTCGAGAATCTCCGCCCGCGTCACCTCGATCCCCCAATTGTCGACCGCGTCCTCGACGCTGGCCTGGATCGTCGAGATCAATTGCGCCCGGTTCGACTGTACCTCGTCGAGTTCCATCTTGCCGATCTCGGCCCGAACGATGCCTGCCACGGTCGTGGCGATGGCCGCGTCGACGTCGCGGATCCGGTAGACCGTGCGCTCTGGCTGCAGGATGCGGTAGAACACGCTGGTATCGACCTGCAACAGCACGTTGTCCGAGGTGATTGCGTCCTGGCTGGCGGTCGGCAACTGGCGTTCGAGGATCGAGACCTTGTGGCGCACCCGGTCGAAGAACGGCACGATGAAGTTGATCCCCGGCCCGAGGACCGAGCGCAGCCGCCCGAAACGTTCCACCACGTGCTGTTCCGACTGCGGCACGATCCGCACCCCGAGAAACAGGCAAAGCAGGAAGAACAGCGCGATCAGGATCAGAACGAGCGTCTGCCCGCTCGCTTCGGCCGCCACAAAGGCAATCACATCGTCAAAGGTCATCGTCACTCCTCAAATCCGCGCCCGCCCGCGCGGACGCGTTGCCTTGCGCCCCTTATAGAGCAATGCCGGCGGGTTTGCGACGGCCCCTGAGGCGCGGCCGGGCGGTGCGCTCAGACCGCCGACTTGCGGCTTTCCTCGAGGTAGATTTCGCGCAGCCGCTTCGCCACCGGCCCCGGTCGCCCGTCGCCCAGCGCCACGCCGTCGATGTCCACCACCGGCATCACGAAGGTCGAGGCCGAGGTGACGAAGGCCTCGTCGGCGGCCTTGGCCTCGTCGATGGTGAAGGGGCGTTCCTCGACCTCCATCTGTGCCTCGCGGGCAAAGCGCAGCACCGCGGCGCGGGTGATGCCGTGCAGGATGTCGTTCGACAGGTGCCTTGTGATGATCCGGCGCCCCTTGACGATATAGGCGTTGTTCGAGGTGCCCTCGGTGACGTGCCCGTCCTCGACCATCCAGGCATCATCGGCGCCGGCCTTCTTGGCGATCATCTTGCCCATCGACGGATAGAGCAGCTGCACCGTCTTGATATCGCGCCGGCCCCAGCGGATGTCGTCGATCGAGATCACCTTGATGCCCTTCTTCGCCTGCGGGCTGTCGGCGAGCCCGGGCTTGGCCTGGGTGAACAGCACCAGCGTGGGCGGGGTCTCGTCGGGGTCGGGGAAGGCGAAATCGCGGTCGGCCGCCGCGCCCCGCGTGACCTGCAGATAGACCAGCCCGTCCTCGACGCCGTTCCGCGCCACCAGTTCGCGGTGGATTTCCAGCAATTCGTTGTGGCTGACGGGCGGCGTCATGTCGAGTTCGGCAAGCGAGCGCGCCAGCCGCGCCGCGTGGCCGTCGAAATCGATCAGCTTGCCGCCGAGGACGCTGGTGACTTCATAGACCCCGTCCGCGAACAGGAACGCGCGGTCGAAGATCGACACCTTGGCCTCGTGCTCTGGCAGGTAATCTCCGTTGACATAGACGGTGCGGGTCATGGAGGGGCTCCTTGGTGAGTTGAATTCTTGTCAATCGGTTCGAATGATGGGGTCAAGGCCCGTTCGACAATGCCGCGCCGCACGCGCTCACACGAACCCGAACCCGGAATACCGCCATGCCCAGCCTTTTCCTGCCGCAATACGACGCATTCGTCCGCTGGCACAAGATCGGCGCGACCGGGCCCGTCGTTGTCCTGCTGCCCGGCATCGGGTTTCCGGCGCTGGGCAGTTTCCTTGCGACGGCCACCGATCCGGCCTTTCCGGCTGTCCAGTCGCTGATGATCGACCCGCTCGGCGCCGGGCAAAGCGACCCGGTGCCGGGCCTGTCGATCCCCGGCCACGCCGACGCCGTCGCGGCCGTGATCGACCATCTGAACTGAGGGCCCTGCGCGATTCTGGGTTATTCGATGGGCGGCGCGATCGCCTGCGAGCTTGCGCTGCGCCGGCCCGATCTGGTTACTCGGCTGGTTCTGGCCGAGGGCAACCTTCTGACCGGCGGCGGGCACATAACCCGCTACATGGGCGCCGTCGGCCGCGAGGCGTTCCGCAACGAGCGCCTGCCCGGGATGCTGGAGGAGTTGCGGCAAGGCGCCCGGGACGGCGACGCGGTGGACGACTTCATCCTTGCGAGCTGGCAGCGCATGGGCCCGGGCGCACTGCACGATATGGCGTTAGCGCTGATCGCGTTGCGGCCAGGACTCGAGAAAGAGATCCTGGCCCTCGGCATCCCGCGCCACTTCATCTTCGGCGGCACGAGGCTGGCCGATCCCGAGGCCCGCCTGGACGGCAACCTGCCCGATCCCGCCAAGCTGGCGGCCGCCGGGGTCATCGTGCACAGCCATCCCGACCGCGGACACGAGTTGATGCTGGCAGACCCTGCGGGTTTCGCCGCGATCGCCGCCCTTGCCCTATCCCCATAGCCCCGCCTCGGGCGGATGCACGCCGGCCTCGTCGTAGACCAGCGGCACCTCGCGGTCCTCGGCCAGCAGCAGCGGTCCGTCCAGGTCCACCACCTCGGCCCCCTGCGCCAGCAGGACCGCCGGCGCCATCGCCAGCGACGAGCCGACCATGCAGCCGACCATGATGCCGTAGCCCTCGGCGCGGGCGGCGTCGCGCAGGGCCAGTGCCTCGGTCAGCCCGCCGGTCTTGTCGAGCTTGATGTTCACCATGTCATACTTGCCCTTCAGTCCCGGCAAGGTGGCACGGTCGTGGCAGCTCTCGTCGGCGCAGACCGGCAGCGGCCGGGCGATTTCGGCCAGCGCATCGTCGGCGCCCGCGGGCAGCGGCTGTTCGACCAGTTCCACCCCCAGCCGCACCAGATGCGGCGCGAGATCGGCGTAGATCCCGGCGGTCCAGCCCTCGTTGGCGTCGACGATGATCCGCGCCTTCGGCGCGCCGGCGCGCACCGCTTCCAGCCGGGCCATGTCGTCGGGCGTGCCGAGCTTGACCTTCAGCAGCGGACGGCGGGCATGGCGCGCGGCGGCCGCGCGCATCCTTTCCGGCGTGTCCAGCGACAGGGTGAACGCGGTCACGACGGGCCTGGGCGCCGATATACCTGCAATCATCTCCCAGACCCGAAGGCCCCGCGATTTGGCCGCCCAATCCCACCAGGCGCAATCGACGGCGTTTCGTGCCGCTCCGGCGGGCAACAGGTCGTGGATCGATTCGGGCGTCAAGACGCCGCGCACGGCCTCGATCTGTGCCGTCACGCTGTCCAGGGACTCGCCATAGCGCGCATAGGGCACACATTCGCCGCGGCCGGTCGCGCCCTGGTCCTGATAGCGAACCGTGAGCACGCGCGCCTCGGTCCGCGATCCGCGCGAGATCGTGAAGGCATCGGCAAGCCGGAAGACGTCGCGTTCGACTGCAAGGCTCACACTCAGGCTCCTTCATCTGGCCGGAAATACTCCGGGGGGTCCCGGGGGGCAGCGCCCCCCGGGCCGGTCGTCGCGCCGAAGGCGCGGCGAAAGCCGGCTACATCGCCTCGAGCCCGTCCACCAGCCGCCCCGCCCCCTGCCGGAACGGGTCGACCGCCGGCAGGCCCATGCGCTTCTCGACACCGCCGAGATAGCTCAGCGCCTCGTCCTCGCCCAGCGCGGCGGTATTGACCGAAATGCCCACCACCTCGCAGGCCGGGTTCGCCACCCGCGCCAGCGGCAGCACAGTGTCGCGCAGCGCCTCGAGCGTCGGCATGTCGTATCCCGGCAGGCCCCGCATGTGCGGCCGCGTCGGCTCGTGGCTCAGGATCAGCGCGTCGGGCTGGCCGCCGTGGATCAGCGCCATCGTGACGCCCGAATACGAGACGTGGAAGATCGAGCCCTGACCCTCGATCAGGTCCCAGTGGTCGGGGTCGTTGTCGGGGCTCAGCCACTCGACCGAGCCAGCCATGAAATCGGCGATCACCGCGTCCAGCGGCACGCCGTCGCCGGTGATCAGGATGCCGGTCTGGCCGGTGGCGCGAAACGTCGCCTTCAGCCCCCGCGCCTGCATCTCGCGGTCCATCGCCAGCGCGGTGTACATCTTGCCGACCGAACAGTCGGTGCCGACGGCGAGGCAGCGCTTGCCCGACCGCTTGACGCCGTTGGCGATGGGATACTTGACCTCCGGAACCCGAACGTCGTGCAGGCTGCGCCCGCAGGCTTCGGCGACGGCCACGAGATCGGGTTCATCGCGCAATAGGCTGTGCAGCCCCGAGGCCAGGTCGAAGCCTTCCTCGAGCGCCGCGACCAGCACCTTCTTCCAGGCCTGGCCGATCACCCCGCCGCGGTTCGCCACGCCGATCACCAGCGTGCGCGCGCCGGCGGCCTTCGCCTGCGCCAGGTCCATGTCGGCAAGCCGCAGGTCGGCCCGGCAGCCTTCCATCCGGTACTGGCCGACGGCGTGCTCCGGCCGCCAGTCCCGGATCCCCTGCGCCACCTTCGCCGCCAACTGGTCCGGCGCGTCGCCCAGGAACAGCAGATACGGTGTCTCGATCATCGCGCGTCTCCTCTGGTGGTTCGGCAGTATCGCCCGCCTCGCCCGCGAAATCCTTCGGAATTCGTGCGTCAGAACGGCAAATCTCGGATGATTTCCCCGACATTCCACAATTTTCCGGTGTCATCTTCGTTCGAATGCCGACTTGGCGGCAGTTCCCGGTCACGCGGCCGGAGTTCGGGCAACCCGTTCGCGGTCCGGATTTTTCTGCACCTGCAAAATCGCCTTGCGGCGCGGGGCGCAATAATCTACCTCGGCCCGGACGAATTGCGAAACAAACTTGCCGAGAAGCCCGCCCATGTCCTTCAAGCTGCAACCCAGCCCGCCGTCCCGCCCGAACCGCTGCCAGTTGTTCGGCCCCGGCTCGCGGCCTTCGATCTTCGAGAAGATGGCGGCCTCGGCGGCGGACGTGATCAACCTCGATCTCGAGGACAGCGTGGCACCGGACGACAAGCCGCAGGCGCGCAAGAACATCGTCGCGGCGACGCATGATGTCGACTGGGGCGACAAGTACCTGAGCGTGCGGATCAACGGGCTGGACACCCCGTACTGGTACCGCGACGTGATAGACCTGCTGGAAAACGCCTCGGACCGGCTGGACCAGATCATGATTCCGAAGGTCGGCAATGCGGCTGACGTCTATGCGGTCGACGCGCTGGTGACGGCGATCGAGGCCGCGAAAGGGCGGCGGCGGCCGATCACGCTGGAGGTGATCATCGAGACCGCCGCCGGCATCGCCCATGTCGAGGAAATCGCCGCCGCCAGCCCGCGATTGCAGGCGATGTCACTGGGCGCTGCGGATTTCGCGGCCTCGATGGGGATGCAGACGACCGGGATCGGCGGCACGCAGGAAAACTACTACATGCTGCACGACGGGCAGCGGCACTGGTCCGACCCATGGCACTGGGCGCAGACCGCCATCGTCGCCGCCTGCCGCACCCACGGTGTTCTGCCGGTGGACGGACCGTTCGGCGATTTCTCGGACGACGAGGGGTTCCGCGCCCAGGCGCGGCGCTCGGCCACGCTCGGCATGGTCGGCAAGTGGGCGATCCACCCCAAGCAGGTGGCGCTGGCCAACGAGGTCTTCACGCCGTCCCAGGCGCAGGTTGCCGAGGCGCGCGAAATCCTCGCGGCGATGGAGCAGGCCAAGAAGGACGGCGCGGGCGCGGCGGTCTACAAGGGCCGCCTGGTCGACATCGCCTCGATCCGCCAGGCCGAGGTCATCGTGCGGCAATCGGAGATGATCGGCAGCGGTTGAGGAGCGCCTGCAAAGGTCGGCTCGGCGGGACGTCGCGGACATTCAATACTTTCTATTCACCCGTTGGTCCTGCAGAGCGAGGACCGGGTTCATCCGCCGGGCGCCCGCGTTCGACCAGCCAGTCTTTCACGAACTGAAAAACGTCTCGGCAGCCCCCGCCTGCGACATAGCGCGAATGGTCTTCGATCCCGTCGAACCTGCGCCCGATGATATTCTCGCACAGCTCGCTGCCGAAATTCGCCCTGAAATCGCGAAGCAGGTGGGCGGGCAGTTTCCGCAGTCCGTGGTTCACCAGGTTCAGCTCCTGAACCGCCGCGCGGAACTGGGTGTCGCGGTTGTCCGGGTCGCGAGACCGGTAATGCGTGATCGAGAGCGCGAATACGCCGACAGCAAGCCCGCCGCAGACATTCCCCGAAAGGCCAAGCCCGCCCGCGAATCCCGCAACCATGGTCGCATCGACATCGCCGAGGCCGCCGACCTGGGCAACCTCGGACATGCAGGCCACGGCGCAGTTGGCACAAGGCGTGTTCACGGTTTGCGGATCAAAGCCGGCGAACGCGGTGTCTATGGCGGAGTTTGCCTGGGACGCCCATGCCAACGCCTTGCGCCCGCAGGCCCTAGGCCGGTCCGACCATAAGTATTTCAGGCGGCCGCCGAGCGAGGTGAGATCGAAGCCGGTGTTTTCGCGGCAGGAGAACGCCCAATCGTCTTCGGACAGGGCGCCCACCAACCGGTGCGCCGCATAGAGCGCCGCGGCCGATCTTGCGTCAGGCCCACTGAATTTCTCTCCGGCTCGCAGTCCGGCGCTCAGGGTCGCGCCCCAAAGGTGCCCACAGGCGTGACCCTGGTGCATGAAGCCGCCCGAGAACAGGTGCAGCGCCTGCTCGAACAGCGGTGCTTCAACGCCGGCGTCGCGATTGATCAACGTCGCAGAGGCTTCCGAGCAGCTTATACAGCGAAGCCACCACTGCTTGGCTTCCTCACGGGACAGGGCACCGGCCATCGGTTTCTCCTTCACCGGAATAAACATAACACAAAAACAATCGCGCGGCTGTTAGTCGAGAGCCGATGAGGCATGCCTTTGACAAGGTGCCCGGAAGTCCGCAACGGGCTTACTAGCGCCATTCCCCCCGCGAGCATGGTCGGTTGTTTGCATCCGGCACCCCGACCGTGCAGTGTCGCCCCGATGAAACCGGGAAAGTACACATGACCAAGGTTGCCCTGATCACTGCCGGCGGCTCGGGCATGGGCGCGGATGCCGCGCGCAGGCTGCGCGCGGACGGGTTCGAGATCGGAATCCTGTCCTCCTCTGGCAAGGGCGAGGCGCTGGCGGCCGAGCTTGGCGGCGTGGGCCATACCGGCAGCAACCTCGAGACCGCCGACCACCAGACGCTGGTCGACAAGGCGTTGGCGAAATGGGGCCGCGTTGACGTGCTGGTGAACTCGGCGGGCCACGGGCCGAAAGGCGACGTGCTGGAGATGACCGACGAGGATTATCACAAAGGCATGGACGTCTACCTGATGAACGTGATCCGCCCGACGCGGATCGTCGCGCCGATCATGGCCGCGCAGGGCGGCGGCGCGATCGTCAACATCTCGACCTTCGCCGTCTTCGAGCCCGACCCGCTGTTTCCCACCTCGGGCATCTTCCGCGCCGGGCTCGCCGCCTTCGGCAAGCTCTTTGCCGACAAGTACGCAGCGCAGAACGTGCGGATGAACAACATCCTGCCCGGCTTCATCGACAGCCTGCCGGAAGCCGAGGACCGCCGCGCCCGCATTCCGATGGGCCGCTACGGTCACGCTTCCGAGGTCTCGTCGCTGATCTCGTATCTCGCGTCCGACGCTGCGGCCTATGTCACCGGACAGAATATCCGGATCGACGGTGGACTGACCCGCTCGGTCTGACCCGCTCGGTCTGACCCGGACGCAGCCGGCCGGCGGCCGCGGCGCCAATCTGTCTGGCGCAGGTGTGTCAATCTACCAAAGGGACGAGACCCGGCGGCCCTGATATGCTGCCCGCGCGGCGCATCCGGGGGCGCGCCGCCTCCGGCGCCGACCGGGGAGGTCACTCATGGACAAGGAACGTATCGGCGCGTTTGCGGACGCGGTCTATCGGGACATGGCGGGCGCCATGGCGATCGGCATGGGATATCTGGGGCTGAAGGCGGGGCTGTTCGAGGCGATGAAGGCGGGCGCGCCGGTCTCGGCCGGGGCGCTGGCCGAGGCGACCGGGCTGCAGCCGCGCTATGTCGAGGAATGGCTGAACGGAATGACCGCCGCGGGATGGCTGGAGCATGACGAGCAGTCCGGCACTTTCGCCCTGCCGGCCGAACATGCCTTCCTGCTTGCCTCTGAAGGCACCGACCACTTCATGGGCGGGCTGTTCCTGGCCGGACCGTCGCTGCTAAGCCAGGCGCCGGAAGTGGCGCGCGCCTTCCGCGAGGGCGGTGGTGTGCATTTCCAGGACTTCGACGACGACTGGATCGAGGCGCTCGACCTTATGAATGGCGGAGCGTACCGCAACCGGCTGGCAGGCTATTGGATGAAGCAGTTGCCCGAAATCGACGAGCGCCTCGCCGCGGGCGGTCGCGCGCTCGATATCGGATGCGGGGTCGGCAGGGTCTCGCTTGCCCTTGCCGAGGCCTATCCCGAGGCGCGGATCACCGGGTTCGACCCTGACGGGAATTCCGTGGCGCAGGCGCGCGCGGCGGCGGCAGAGTCAGGGGCGAAGCGGGTCGATTTCATCGAGGGCGTGATCACGGATGTCGCACCGAATACGGAATTTGATTTCGCCGGCATGTTCGACTGCCTGCACGATCTCCCCGAGCCCGAGGCCACCCTGGCCGAAATCCGCCGCAGGATGGCGCCGGGCGGCGCGATCATGGTGATGGAACCGCGGGCGGGCGACCGCCTGGCGGACAACGCCCATTCGCTTGGGACGGTCTATTACGGTTTCAGCCTATTTCACTGCATGACGCAGTCGCTGGCCCAAGGCGGCCCGGGGCTGGGTACCTGCATGGGGCCGGCAAAGACGATGTCTCTGCTGCGCGGCGCGGGGTTTTCCGAGGTGCGGGAACTTCCGATAAAGAGCCAGACGAACATGTTCTTTGCCGGCCGCGCCTAGGCTCGCGCCCGGCCGCTGCACCGGGCACCCGGTTCAGCGTCGGTGTGGACGGCCGGCCAAAACCGGTCGCATCGGACACCTTCGGGCGGAAGTTCCCCGCCACCTTGCCGTTGCATCCGGCGGGTGGCAGGGTCATATACCGCCGCACCACAACCGGAGAGCCGCCGCGGATGCAATACCTCGAGTTCGAGAAACCGCTTGCCGAGATCGAGGGCAAGGCCGAGGAGTTGCGCGCGCTTGCCCGCGCCAACGAGGAGATGGACGTCGAGAAGGAGGCCGCCGCGCTGGACAAGAAGGCGGCGGACATGCTGCGCGAGCTTTACAAGGACCTCTCGCCCTGGCGCAAATGCCAGGTCGCGCGGCATCCCGACCGGCCGCATTGCCGCGACTACATCGACGCGCTGTTCACCGAGTACACGCCGCTCGCCGGCGACCGCAACTTTGCCGACGACCATGCGGTGATGGGCGGTCTGGCGCGGCTGAAGGATCGCCCGGTGATGGTGATCGGCCACGAGAAGGGCCACGACACCAAGACCCGGATCGAGCGCAATTTCGGCATGGCCCGGCCCGAGGGCTATCGCAAGGCGATCCGGCTGATGGACATTGCCGACCGCTTCCGGCTGCCGGTGATCACGCTGGTGGACACGCCCGGCGCCTATCCGGGTAAGGGCGCCGAGGAGCGCGGGCAATCCGAGGCGATCGCGCGATCGACCCAGAAATGCCTGGAAATCGGCGTGCCGCTGATCAGCGTGATCATCGGCGAGGGCGGCAGCGGCGGGGCGGTGGCCTTTGCCACGGCGAACCGGGTCGCGATGCTGGAGCATTCGATCTACAGCGTGATCTCGCCCGAGGGCTGCGCCTCGATCCTGTGGAAGGATGCCGAGAAGATGCGCGAGGCCGCCGAGGCGCTGCGGCTGACGGCGCAGGACCTGATGAAGCTCGGCGTGATCGACCGGATCATTCCCGAACCGGTGGGCGGTGCGCAGCGCGACCGCAGGACCGCGGTCGAGAACGTGGGCCGGGCGATCGAGGCCCTGTTGGCCGAATTCGACGGTGCCAAACGGCGCAGTCTGATCCAGGACCGGCGCAAGAAATACCTCGGCATGGGCGCCAAGGGGCTGGCCGCCTGAGGTTCAGTTCACCCGCGGCAGCAGCTTGGGATGCGGGGCACCGCCCTGCCGCAACGCTCGGGCAAGCTGGCGGTAGAGATGCGGGTGCCCGTGCAGCGAATCCGGATCGGGGTGGATCGTGGTGAAGAAGTCGCGGTCGGTCGGGCGCGCGATGCAGATTTCGCCGCTTTCCGGCATGTACCAGATCGTGACGGGGAACGAGATGGCATACTTCTTCGGACGCGGCGGCACTTAGGCGATCCTGTTCAACATCGTGAAGAAAAGGTTAACGCTGGCGCGCGGCCCGTTCACCTCGCCGTTTTTGGGGAGTTGACCGCAAGCGCCGGACCTGCTTGCGGCGCGCGGTGCCGGATCACCACATCCGGCGCCTGGCATGGTCCGCATAAGCAGCGTCGTAGCTTTCTGCATCGAAGCTTGCATCGGCCTCGCGGATCATCTCGCCCGCCGTCGGGACACTGCCGGACAAATCCTCGCCTGACCAGAGCCCGGCGCGCATGATCGCCTTGGCGCATTGAAAGTAGACCTCGGCGACCGCGATCAGGATCACGCTGCGCGGCTGCCGGCCGGCGCGTCCGAACCGGCCGGTCAGGGCCGGGTCCGCCGACAGCCGCGCGCGGCCGTTCACCCGGACGACGTTCGCCGAGCCCGGCACGACGAACATCAGGCTGACGCGCCCGTCGCGGACGATGTTGCGCAGGCTGTCGATCCGGTTGTTGCCGCGCCAGTCGGGCAGCGCCAGCGTGCGCGGGTCCAGCGCCTCGACGACGGGCCGGTCGTCGCCGCGGGGGCTGGCATCGGTGCCCTCGGGTCCGACGGTGGCCAGCACGCAGAACCGCGACGCGGCAATCCACCGGGCATAGAGCGGCGTCAGGCGGTCGGCGACCTTGTCGAGCGACGCCTTGACGGGCGGCGCGTCGTAAAGCGCATCGAGCGCCTCGATCGTGTCGATGTCCGTCACCCCGGCATCTCGAAACCCGCCTCGGCCATCAGCCGGTTCGAAGCGCCCTCGACGGTGCGCTCCAGCCCTTCGAGGAACGCCTCCGGCGGTTCGCCCGCGGGAATCCGCGGCAGGAACTCGATCACCGCGACACCGGGTTTGCGCAGCACCGCGCGGCGCGGCCAGAACACCCCCACATTGGTCGCGACCGGCACGCAGTCGTGGCCGAACTGCTGGTACAGAACCGAGGTGCCGACCTTGTACTGCCGGTACGCGCCCGGCGCCACGCGGGTGCCCTGGGGATAGATGATCAACTGTCCCGGCCGGGTGCGGCCCTTGCCCACGTCCTCGACCATCTGCCTGATCGCCTGCCCGCGCTTGCCGCGGTCGACGGGGATGCAGCCGATGCGCAGCGCGTACCAGCCGAGGATCGGCGCGCGCCTGAGCTCCTGCTTCATGATGAACTTGGGCCGCGGCAACACGCTGACCAGCATGATGATATCGAAGAACGACTGGTGCTTCGAGGCGATCAGCACCTCGTCGGCCGGCACCTGGCCGCGAATCTCCGATCTGAGCCCGATCATCCAGCGCGCGGTCCAGCGCACCCAGGCGCAATAGGTGTGCACGCCGCGAAACGCCCAGTCGCGCGACAGCGCGGCGAGCGGCGTGAAGAACAGCGCCATCAGGAACATCATCAGGTACATCTGCGTGTTGAACACGACCGAGCGCAGCCATTGCACGGGATGGGCCATCACATCAGCTCCTTCAGCGCGCGGAAGGCGGCCAGCCGCGTGGCCCAGAAAGCGACGAACGCGGCCAGCGGCGGGATCACCAGCGGCCAGAACCAGTGCGCGCCCTGAAAGCCGAGCCCGGTCAGGAAGCCGCCGGCCTCGCCGGCGCGCGGCAGCAGCGCGATGGCGGCCATGCCGAGGGCGGTGCCCGCCGCGGCCCCGACCAGCGCGCGCAGGGTGAAGCGGCGCACGAAGGCGCGTGCGATGTAGACGTCGCGCGCGCCAACCAGCCGCAGGACGCGGATCACCTGCGCGTTTGCCGCCAGCGCGGCCTGCGCGGCCAGCGTGATCATCGCCGCCGTCGCCGCGGCGATCAGCGCCGTCGCGACGATGCCGAGCGCACGCAGCCGGTCTGCGGCGCGCACCAAGGGGCGGCGCCAGCGGGTGTGATCGTCCAGCACCGCGCCCGGCGCCTCGGCCTGCAGCCGCAGCCGCAGCCCCTCGCCGTCATAGCCCTCGGCGGTCTCGATCACCTCGACCATGCGCGGGATCGGCAGCGCGTCGAGCGGCAGGTCCGGCCCGAACCAGGGTTCCAGCAGCGCGGTCAGTTCTGCCGCCTCCAGTTCGCGCATCTCGGCGACGCCCGGAGTGGTTTCCAGCACGCGCAGCACCGCGCGCACCTGGGTCTCGGCCTGCCCCGCCGGGGCCGAGACCCGCACCGTTGCCGTGCGCGCCAGTTCCGACGACCAGCGCTCGGCCAGACGGCCGGTCGCCAGCGACAGCGCCAGCGCGAAGACCGCCAGGAACGCCATCGCGGCCGAGGTGAACACGGTCAGCCGCGCGGTGAACCCCGAGGGCGGCACCACGCGGTCGGCCTCGGTATCGCCGCGCAGCACCGCGAAAAGATCGCCCGCGACGCTCACAGATCGGCCCCCGCAAGCTGGATCTGGCGGCTCCTGATCCTGAGGACCCGTGCCGCGACCTGCGCCTTGGCCGTGCGGATCAGGTTCAGGTCGTGGGTCGCGATCAGCACCGTCTTGCCCATGCGGTTGAGCTCGATCAGCAGGGTCAGAAGGCGCAGCGACATCTCCCAGTCGATGTTGCCGGTGGGCTCGTCGGCGATGATGATGTCCGGGTCCATGATCACCGCGCGGGCCAGCGCCGCACGCTGGCGCTCGCCGCCTGACAGTTCCGGCGGCAGCGCGTCCATCTGCCCCGACATGCCGACCCAGCCCATCAGGTCGGTCAGGTTCTGCCGCTCGGCCTCGACGTCTCGGCCGGACACCGTCAGCGGCAGCGCCACGTTCTCGGCGACGGACAGGTGATCGAGGAACTGGCAATCCTGGTGCACCACGCCCACGCGCCGGCGCAGGCGGGCGATCTCGTCGCGGTCCAGCGCGCGGGCGTCCTTGCCGAACAGCTCGATCCGCCCCGCCGTGGCCAGAAGATCGGCATAGCAGAGCCTGAGAAAGGTGGTCTTGCCGGCGCCCGAGGGGCCGGTCAGGAAATGGAACGATCCGGGGCCCAGCGTCAGGCCGATCCCGCTGAGCAGTTCGCCCCCGCCATAGCTGTAGGATACGTCGCTCAGCTCGATCACCTGCGTCCCCCGGACCCGCCCGCCTGCGACCGTTCTGCCCCACCCGGGCGGGCGTTTCAATCGCACCCCTGTGCAAAAGGTTTGAAATGCGCAACCTTACTGTTACAAGCATGGAAACTGGGGCAGGAAACGCGCGCAGACGACGTGCGAGCGGACAGGTGGCGGTATGCGGCTGATATGCCCGAATTGCGGGGCGCAATACGAGGTCGACGACGCGGTCATCCCGGACCAGGGGCGCGACGTGCAATGTTCGAATTGCGGCCATACCTGGTTCCAGCGGCCGGCCCATCTTGACAGCGAACTGGCCGAGGAACTCGGCGACGAGGCGGCCGAGCCCGTCGAGACGAGCCTGGAGGAAGCCGTAAGGCACGCCGCCGAGGAAGCGGCCGAAACGGATACCGCCGACGAGCAGGCGGAAGAGAAGCCGCAGCGGCGCGGGCTGGACCCGGACGTCGCAGGCGTGCTGCGCGAAGAGGCCCAGCGCGAGGCGGATGCCCGCCGGGCCGAGGCCGAGGGGCTGGAGACGCAGCCCGATCTGGGCCTCGAGGAAGCGGAGGAGTCCGCCGAGCGATCCGTTGCCGCGCGTGCGCGAATGGCGCGGATGCGCGGGCTGGAGGACGGCGCCGAAGCCGAGGACGCCGGCACGCCGGCCGGCGCCGCTGCCGCAACCGGCTCTCGCAAGGACCTGCTGCCGGATGTCGACGAGATCAACTCGTCGCTGCGCGGCACCGACGAGCGCGAGGAAGAGGCCGGCGACGGCGCCGTGGCCAGCCCGGCCGAGGTGAGGCGCCGCCGCAGCGGGTTCCGCACCGCATTCCTGCTGGTCATGCTGGTCTTCGTGACCGGCGTTCTGGTCTACGCCTTCGCGCCGCAGATCGTCGCGGCGGTGCCCGAGTCCGAGCCCTACATGATCCGCTACGTGGAATGGGCCAACGGGGTGCGCGAACAGGTCAATGCCGGGCTCGACGCCGGGATCGTCTGGATCCAGGGGCTCATCGGGCAGGAGGCCAGCACCTAAGAGGCGCCGAAGCCGCGCGATCGCCTAGCGTGCGGCGAGCATGGGCCGACCGGGTCATGCGATCATGCGCCCCGGCCTGCGTTCATCCCGATTTCGCGGAACGCGGCGCCCCGGCGCCGATCAGAACCGTTCCAGCAGCCGTTTCAGATAGTTCAGTTCCGCCTCGGGCCGGGTCTGCTCGCTCGACCGGCGCCGGATCTCGTCGAGAAGCTCGCGCGCCCGGCGATAGACGTCGTCGCCCTGCAACAGCTCTTCGTCGGTGCCGATCTGGCCGTTGTTGCCGGCCTCGCGGCCCAGTGGATCGCGCGGGCGGTTGGCCATCTGGTTGCCCAGCGCGTCGCCCTGCTGGCCGGGCTGCTGTTGCTGCTGGGCCAGCGCCTCGCCGAGGTTTCGCATGCCCTCGCGCAGCGCCTCGATCGCCTCGGCCTGGCTGTCCAGCGCGCCGGCGAGGTCGTCCTCGCGCAAGGCGTCCTCGGCGTCGTCCATCGCCTCGCCTGCGCGGCCCAGCGCGTCGCGCGCGGCGTCGCCCTCGGGCGTGCCGGCACCTGGCAGATTGCGGGTCTGGCGGTCAAGCTCTTGGCGCAGCGCGCGCTGGCGGTTGGCGAGGCTTTCCTCGCTCAGCCCCGGCGCATCGCCCTGGCCGGGCTGCTGCAGTCCGTTCTGGCCCTGCCCCGGCCCCTGGCCGAATTGACGGCCCTCGCCGAATTCGCCCTGCTGGCCCGGCTGCTGCCCATTCTGGCCCATCTCGCCCTGCTGGCCGGGCTGCTGTCCCTCGCCCTGCTGGCCGTCCTGGTTGAACTGCTCCTGCAGGTCGCCGAAGGTCTCGTCGCTGAGCCCCTGCTGGCGGCGCAGCGTGTCGGCCAGCCCCTCCATCGCCTGCTGGCCCGGGTTCTGGCCCTGGCCCTGGGTGACCTGCATGTTCTCCATCATCTCGGCCAGCCGGTCGAGAAGCTCCTGCGCCTCGTCCATCCGGCCCTGTTCCATCAGCTCCTGCAGCCGGTCCAGAAGCTGCTGCAACTGGTCGCCGGTGATCTCTTGCATGTTCTGCTGGTTCTGGGCGTTCTGCTGGCCGTCCTGGCGCTGCTGTTCGGCAAGCTGGCGCATGTAGTCCTGCATCGCCTCGCGCAGCTCCTGCATCAGCTCGGCGATTTCCTCGTCGGTGGCACCGTTGCGGATCGCCTCTTGCAGCCGCTCGCGCGCCTGTCGCAGCCGTTCGCGGGCATCTGCCAGGTTGCCGTCCTCGATCATCAGCGCCACGTCCCAGAGCGCCTCGGCGATCTCGTCGCGCTGGGCCGTGGTGATGCCGTAGTCGTTGAACAGCTCCAGCCGTCTCAGCGCCACGCGCAGCTTCAGATACGCCGTTTCGCTGCGGAACACGTCGTCGGGCCGGTGGCTGATCGCGCGAAGCACCTGTGCCACGCGCGGCCCGTTGCCGCGATTCCACAAAAGGTCGCGCCGCATCTCGACGATGGACCCGGCGAGCGGGTCGAAGAACCGCCGCCCCGGCAGGATCGCGCTCGCGGTTTCCGAGCGCCCCTCCTGCCCCAGCGCATCCTCGGCAAAGAGCGTCAGCGCCACCGGCAGCGTCGCCCATGGATGCTTGCTGAGGTTGTCCATCAGCGTCTCTTCGAACTCGGTCCGGTCGCCGGAAATCGTGATCGGCAGGTCCAGCACGATGGCCTCGCGCGGTTCGGGCTCGGCCACCAGGCCGTAGCGGCGGTCCACCGCTTCGAGGTCCAGCGTGAGTTCCGCGTGTCCCGCAACGACGCCGTAATCGTCCCTGGCCTGGAACGGCTGGCGCATCTCGCCGCTCAGCCCGCGTTCCGGTGCGCCCACGGCCATGATCGTGGGCGGCTGGTCGTCGATCACGTCGATCTCCCAGCTTCGTCCGCCCGGCCCGTCGATGATCAGCGATCCCGATTGCAGGATCTCGAAGCTCTGCGAGGCGTCCGCCGCGCCCGGCACCTCGCCGACGCGGCCCGACACCGTCTCGGCCACCGTCAGTTCGCCCACCTCGCCGTAAAGCCGGATCGTCAGGCGGCTCGCCTCGGGCACGGCGAAGGCGCCTTGCGTGATGTCGTTGAGATAGAGCGAGGGCTTGCCGGTATAGGCCGGCGGCTCGATCCAGCCCTCCCAGCTTGGTCCGGTGGCCAGCGCGCCGCCCGAGGCGCCCGGCGCCATCTCGGCCACGGTGGCGACCTTCAGGACCGAGCCGAACAGCAGCGCCATTGCAAAGGCCAGTACGGCGACGTAGCGCAGCGCATAAGGATCCCGCGACGAGATGCGCAGATCGGGCTCGACGGGCCGCACGCCCGCGACCCGTGCCGCCATCCGCGCGACGTGCGCCTTCCAGACCGCTTCCGAGGCGCTGTCGCCCGCGCCGATCGCCTGGGTGTCGGCGATCGCGGTGATCGGGCGGCCCGGCAGCGTGCGGTCCAGGCGGTCGAGCGCCTCTTCGGGCCGCGGCATCCGGAATGCCAGCGCGCCCCGAACCAGCGCCGCCAGCGCACCCAGCGCCGAGACCACCGCCGCGCTCCAGACGATTTCGAGCGGCGCGATCTCGTGCAGCCCCAGCATAAGTGCCGCGAGCACGACAAGGACGATGCTCCAGAGCGGCCAGAAGGCCCGCGTCACGCGCTCGGCCACCATGCCCAGCCGCGTCAGCCGCAAGGGCCAGCGCAAGTGCCTGAAGGCGGTGTCGGTCGGGGTTTCGGCCTTGATCATGCACCCATGCCATTCGCTCGCGGCGCAGGTCCCGCGCTCAGAGCCATTCAGGGATGATATCGCGATTGATGATTTCGTCAAAGGTCGGGCGTGCCCGTATGACGGCGAATTGATCCCCTTTCACCAGGACTTCCGGGATCAGGGGCCGGGTGTTGTACTCGCTGGCCATTACCGCGCCATAGGCGCCGGCCGAGCGGAAGGCCACCAGATCGCCCGCCGCGACCGGCGGCATCGGCCGGGCGCGGGCGAAGGTGTCGCCGGTCTCGCAGACCGGGCCGACGATGTCGTAGGGCGACAGATCGGCGCCGGGTTCGGGTTCATCGACGGGCACGATCTCGTGATAGCTGGAATACATCGACGGCCGGATCAGATCGTTCATCGCACTGTCGAGAATGAGGAAATCCCGACCCTCGCCGGATTTCACATAGATCACGCGGCTGACCATGATGCCGGCATTGCCGGCGATCAGCCGCCCCGGCTCGATCTCGATCTCGGCATTCAGATGCCCGACCGTGCGCCGGATCAGGTCGCAATATTCGGTAGGCAGGGGCGGCGCGACGTTCGAGCGCTCGTAGGGGATGCCGAGGCCCCCGCCGAGGTCCAGCCGGCGGATGTCGTGGCCGTCGGCACGAAGTTGCCCAGTCAGTTCAGCGACCTTCTCATACGCAGCCTCGAAGGGCGCCAGGTCGGTCAGCTGGCTGCCGATATGCACGTCGATGCCGACCACTTCCAGCCCGGGCAGCGAAGCGGCCTCGGCATAGACCTGCCGCGCACGGCCGATCGGGATGCCGAACTTGTTCTCGGACTTGCCGGTGGCGATCTTCTCGTGCGTTCTGGCGTCGACATCCGGGTTGACCCGCACCGAAACCGGCACCGTCACCCCCATCTGCGCGGCGACGGCGCTTAGCGCGGCCATTTCGGGCTCGCTCTCGAGATTGACCTGCCGCACCCCGCCCGCGAGGGCCAGGCGCATTTCGTCCGCGGTCTTGCCGACGCCGGAAAACACGATCCGATCGCCCGGCACCCCGGCCGCCCGCGCCCGCGCATATTCGCCGCCCGAGACCACGTCCATGCCCGCACCAAGCGCCGCCAGCACCCGCAGCACCGCCTGGTTCGAGTTCGACTTCACCGCAAAGCAGACCAGGTGGTCGAGCCCGGCAAGCCCCTCGTCGAACAGCCGGAAATGCCGCTCGAGCGTCGCCGTGGAATACAGGTAGAACGGCGTGCCCACCGCCGCGGCAATCTCGGGCACCGGCACGTCCTCGGCGTGCAGCACACCGTCCCGATAGAGAAAATGGTCCATCGCTCAACCCCGTCCGCGCGACCCGAGCCTCATATCAGCCCGCCGCCCGTTTGCAATGCCAAGGCTCGTTGATCGCGTCCGAAATACCCCGGTGAGCGGGGGCTGGGGGGGTGTGGGGGGCCGGCCCCCACTTGCCGCGACGCGCAAGGCGCGGCGCAAAGGATCGAGCGCCGCGAAGCGGCTCCGCTAGGTTGCCGGCCGGGTCCGGAGAAAGAGGTACAGCGGCAGCCCGCAGCCCAACCCGATGCCGAATGTCGCCGGGATCGCGATCAGCGCCAGCCAGTTCTTCCGTACCCAGGTCTCTGCCAGAACCCAGACCGTCAGCGCGATCGCCGCAATCGTCAGGTCCCATGCCAGCCCCGCGGCCGCGGCGGTGGCGTACCAGGCCTCGACCAGCCCGCCCAGCCCGGTGCCCTCGGCCCGCAGATGCGCCACGACATAGGACATCGGATGCACCGTGCCCCAGACGGCGAGCGCGAGGTAGATCAAGCGCAGCGGCGACATCGCCTAGAACAGCCCGCCTTCGCGCAGCTCTTCCGGGTCGACGGTTCGCGGGTTGTCCTGTCCAGGCGGCACCGGCGGGCCGTCGACGCCGCAGGCGGCAAGTGCCAGGAACAGCGCGAAAAGGGCAACGATCTTCATCCGAGCCTCTCCTTCCACCGCGCGATCTGCTCGCGCACCCGGACCGGCGCGGTGCCGCCGAAGCTGGTGCGCGAGGCGACCGAGTTCTCGACCCCCAGGACGTCGAACACCGCATCGGTGATCTGCGGGTGCACTTCCTGCATATCGGCCAGCGTCAGGTCGGGCAGGTCGCAGCCCTTGCGCTCGGCCTTCGCCACCAGCGCGCCGGTCACGTGATGCGCCTCGCGGAACGGCAGGCCGAGGGCGCGCACCAGCCAGTCCGCCAGATCGGTCGCGGTCGAGAACCCGCTCGACGCGGCGGCGGCCAGCGCGTCGCGGTTCGCGGTCATGTCGCGCACCATGCCCTCCATCGCCGCCAGGGCCAGCATCAGCGAATCGGCCGCGTCGAAGACCTGTTCCTTGTCCTCCTGCATGTCCTTCGAATAGGTCATCGGCAGCCCCTTCATCACCGTGAAGAGGCCCACCATCGCGCCGAGGATCCGTCCGATCTTGGCGCGCACCAGTTCGGCGGCGTCGGGGTTGCGTTTCTGCGGCATGATCGACGAGCCGGTCGAGAACCGGTCGCTGAGGGCCACGAACCGGAACTGCATCGAGGACCAGATCACCAGCTCTTCGGCCATCCGGCTGAGGTGCATCGCGCAGATCGCCGCGGCGGACAGGAATTCCAGCGCGAAATCGCGGTCGGCGACCGCGTCCAGCGAGTTCGCCATCGGCCGGTCGAAGCCCAGCGCGCGGGCGGTCGCCTCGCGGTCGACGGGAAACGACGTGCCCGCCAGCGCCGCCGCGCCCAGCGGGCTTTCGTTCATCCGTGCACGGGCGTCCGCGAACCGGCCGGCGTCGCGGCCGAACATCTCGACATAGGCCAGCATGTGGTGGCCCCAGGTCACCGGCTGCGCGGTCTGAAGATGGGTAAAGCCAGGCATCACCCAGTCGGCGCCCGCCTCGGCCTGCGCCAGCAGCGCGCGCTGCAGCGCCGCCAGCCCTTCCAGCGCCGCGTCGCCCTGGTCACGCACCCACAGGCGGAAATCGGTCGCCACCTGGTCGTTACGGGACCGCGCCGTGTGCAGCCGCCCGGCGGGGTCGCCGATCAGGTCCTTCAGCCGCGCCTCGACGTTCATGTGGATGTCTTCCAGCGCGGTGGAAAACCGGAACGTGCCGGCCTCGATCTCTGACAAGACCGTGAGCAGGCCTTCCCGGATCGCCTGCGCGTCGCTATCGGTAATGATGCCCTGCGCGGCCAGCATCGCCGCGTGGGCGCGCGAGCCTGCGATGTCCTGCGACGCGAGCCGGCGGTCGAACCCGATCGAGGCGTTGATCGCCTCCATGATCGCGTCCGGCCCGGCGGCGAAGCGTCCGCCCCACATGGCATTCTGGCTCTGGTCGGTCATGACGATGCCCCGAAGGAGGGAAACATGCGGATCATCCGCGCCGCCGTCCTCTACACCGCGCTGGCGCTCAGCGCAAACGTCGCCGGTGCCGATCCGGTGCTGGTGGCGCTGCGCGAGGGCGACATGAAGAAGCTGATCTTCCACGCCGAGCCGCAGCCGGTCAGCGCCGCCGCCTTCGAAAACGCCGATGGCGGCGAGATGACGCTGGCCGATTTCCGCGGCAAGCACGTGCTGGTGAATTTCTGGGCCACCTGGTGCGCCCCCTGCCGCGAAGAGATGCCGTCGCTGAACGCGCTGCAAAAGGACCTGGGCGGCGAGCGGTTCGAGGTGGTGACGATCGCGACCGGGCGCAATTCTCCCGCTGGCATGCGGCGGTTCTTCGAAGAGGTCGGCGTCGATGCCTTGCCGATGCACCGCGACCCGAAACAGGCGCTGGCGCGCTCGATGGCGGTGCTGGGCCTGCCGATCAGCGTGATCCTGGACCCCGGGGGACGCGAAATCGCGCGGCTGCGGGGTGATGCGGACTGGTCGAGCGACAGCGCGACGGCAATCATCCGCGCGATGATCGCCCCGCAGAGCTAGATCGCCGCATCCTGCGCGATGCGCGCCACCTCGGCATGGCGCGGGCAGCCGACGAGGTGGTCGTTGACCACGCCGCAGGCCTGCAGCCAGGCATAGACAATCGTCGGCCCGCAGAACCGGAATCCCGTGCGTTTCAACTCTTTCGACATCGCCTGCGACAGCGGCGTCTCGGCCGGTACCTCGGCCATGCTGCGAAACGCATTCTGCACCGGCCGGCCGTCGACGAAATCCCAGACGAACCTGTCAAAGCCCTGCCGCGCCTCGATCATTGCCCAGGCGCGTGCGTTGCCGATGGCGGCCTCGATCTTGCCGCGGTGGCGCACGATGCCCGGATCGGCAAGCAGCCGCGCGATCTCTGCCTCGCCCCAGCCGGCAATGGCGTGGGGATCGAAACCGTCGAACGCGGCCCGGAAATTCTCGCGCTTGCGCAGGATGGTGATCCAGGCGAGTCCGGCCTGGAAGCCGTCGAGAATCAGCTTTTCCCAAAGCGCGCGGCTGTCCCATTCGGGCACGCCCCATTCGGTGTCGTGATAGGCCACGTAAAGCGGATCCTCGCCGCACCAGCTGCACCGTTCCGTCAATTTCCCACCTTCCCGCAATGCTTTAGCCATTCGAGTCGGGTTTTAGCACAATTAGAACAAAACACGAATATTTACGCGTCCTTCAGACCTCTCCGGCCATGATCGCCCGGCAAGTCACGGAGTTCGGGATGCGCCACTCGAAGCAGGGCAACGCGGGGTCCGCGCCGCCGGTCGTCAACGATCCGCTGACGATCGCCGTCAACGAGCGCGACGGTCAAACGCTCGACATGGTCAAGACGGCGATCGCGCGTCAGGATGTTCTGCTGGCGTTTCAGCCCGTGGTGCAGGCGGCGCGGCCGGATAGGACGGCGTTCTACGAGGGGCTGGTGCGGGTGCTGGACCGGACCGGGCGGGTGATTCCCGCGGGCGACTTCATCGGCGTCATCGAATCGACCGAGCTTGGCCGCAAGATCGACTGCCTGGCGCTGAAGCTCGGGCTCGAGACGCTGGCAGAGAACCCTGGCCTGCGCCTGTCGGTCAACATGTCGGCCCGCTCCATCGGCTATCCGCGCTGGATGGAGACGCTGAATTTCGGCCTCAGCCGCGAACCCACGGTCGCCGAGCGGTTGATCCTGGAAATTACCGAATCATCCGCCATGCTGATCCCCGACCTTGTGCAGGTCTTCATGGCCGATCTGCAGAAACGCGGCATCACCTTCGCGCTCGACGATTTCGGCGCCGGCTATACCTCGTTCCGCTACCTGCGCGACTTCTATTTCGACATCCTGAAGATCGACGGCCAGTTCATCCGCGGCATCCACGACTCGCCGGACAACCAGGTGCTGGCCCAGGCGCTGGTCATGATCGGCCGGCAGTTCGAGATGTTTACGGTCGCCGAATTCGTGGAAAATGCGGCCGACGCGGATTTCCTGACCGAAATCGGCATCGACTGCTTGCAGGGGTTCTTTTTCGGCGCCCCGACCATCCGCCCGCACTGGAGCCAGGCCGCCCGCCGCGCGGGCTGACAGCCGGCAGCCATGTCCCAGGCGCATAGCCGATGTGGCAGAGTGTCCGTTTGCCTTGCTGCAGCGCAGCGTATACAACGGCACACAATGATTTGCGCGGGACCGCCCCCTGTTCTCTGCTCGCCGTGGCCAGTATGGTTCCGCTGGACAGGACCTGATGGATAGAGGAATGCCATGACCAATGTCGTAATCGCCTCTGCCGCACGCACCGCCGTCGGCAGCTTCAACGGCGCGTTCGCCAACACCCCGGCCCACGACCTGGGTGCCGCCATGCTGGAAGCTCTGGTCGCGCGCGCCGGAATCGAAAAGGCGGATGTAAGCGAGACGATCCTCGGCCAGGTTCTGTCGGCCGGCCAGGGCCAGAACCCGGCCCGCCAGGCGCATATCAACGCCGGCCTGCCGGTGGAATCCGCCGCCTGGGGCATCAACCAGGTCTGCGGCTCGGGCCTGCGCGCGGTGGCGCTGGGCGCACAGCACATCCAGCTTGGCGATGCCGGCGTCGTCGCCGCGGGCGGACAGGAGAACATGAGCCTTTCGCCGCACGTCGCGCACCTGCGCGCCGGCACCAAGATGGGCGACACCAAGTTCATCGACTCGATGATCAAGGACGGGCTGTGGGACGCGTTCAACGGCTACCACATGGGCCAGACCGCGGAAAACGTCGCCCAGAAATGGCAGATCAACCGCGACCAGCAGGACGAATTCGCGCTGGCCAGCCAGAACAAGGCCGAGGCCGCGCAGAAGGCCGGCAAGTTCGACGACGAGGTGATCGCGTTCACCGTCAAGACCCGCAAGGGCGACATCGTGGTCGACAAGGACGAATACATCCGCCACGGCGCGACGCTGGACAACATGACCAAGCTGCGCCCCGCCTTCACCAAGGACGGCTCTGTCACCGCGGGCAATGCCAGCGGCATCAACGACGGCGCGGCGGGTGTTCTGCTGATGTCGGCGGACGAGGCGGAACGGCGCGGGATCGAACCGCTGGCGCGCATCGTCAGCTATGCCACTGCCGGGCTCGACCCGTCGATCATGGGCGTCGGCCCGATCTATGCCAGCCGCAAGGCGCTGGACAAGGCCGGCTGGAAGGCCGACGACCTGGACCTGGTCGAGGCCAACGAGGCCTTCGCCGCCCAGGCCTGTGCGGTGAACAAGGACATGGGCTGGGATCCCTCGAAGGTGAACGTCAACGGCGGCGCGATCGCCATCGGCCACCCGATCGGCGCCTCGGGCGCGCGGATCCTGAACACGCTTCTGTTCGAGATGAAGCGCTCGGGCGCCAAGAAGGGCCTGGCCACGCTGTGCATCGGCGGCGGCATGGGCGTCGCCATGTGCGTCGAGCGCTGAGCGGAAAGCAACTCGCAGGATGGGTGATCTCACCCATCCTTCCCCAATTCCACAAAGGAGAGACAACATGGCTCGAGTAGCCCTCGTGACCGGCGGCAGCCGCGGCATCGGCGAAGCCATTTCCAAGGCACTCAAGGCGGAAGGCTATGACGTCGCCGCCACCTATGCCGGCAACGACGAAAAGGCCGCCGCCTTCACCGCCGAGACCGGCATCAAGACCTACAAGTGGAACGTTGCCGACTACGAGGCCTCGAAGGCCGGTATCGCCAAGGTCGAGGCCGACCTGGGCCCGATCGACGTGGTCGTCGCCAATGCCGGCATCACCCGCGACGCGCCGTTCCACAAGATGACGCCCGAGCAGTGGAAAGAGGTCATCGACACCAACCTGACCGGCGTGTTCAACACCATCCACCCGGTCTGGCCGGGGATGCGCGAGCGCAAGTTCGGCCGCGTCATCGTGATCTCGTCGGTCAACGGCCAGAAGGGCCAGTTCGCGCAGGTGAACTATGCCGCCACCAAGGCCGGCGATCTGGGCATCATCAAGTCGCTGGCGCAGGAAGGCGCGCGGGCCGGGATCACGGCGAACGCGGTCTGCCCGGGTTACATCGCGACCGAGATGGTGATGGCGGTGCCGGAAAAGGTGCGCGAGGCGATCATCGGCCAGATTCCCGCCAGCCGCCTGGGCGAGCCGGAGGAAATCGCGCGCTGCGTGGTGTTCCTGGCCTCGGACGATTCCGGGTTCATCAACGGTTCGACGATTTCGGCCAACGGCGCGCAGTTCTTCGTCTGAACGCGCGCGTAATGCGGAAAGGCCGGCCCCGGCGGCCGGCCTTTTTCTTAGATTGGGCGGCGGGATCAGCGCGCGTCGCGCAGGAAGATCCAGCGCACCGCGTCGCGGATCGCGCGCGAGCGTTCCTCGTGCGCCGTGCGATAGGCGTGGCGGTTCTGAATTCCGAGGACATGCGGTATGTCGATCCGCCCGCCGACGGGGCGGCCTGGTTCCATGCCGCGGGGATTGGCCCGGCACCGGAAGGGGGAGCGAGGTTCAGCCAAGGCGATCATGCCCTGGACGCGGCGATCGCGGGTGCGGGCGTCGCGCTGGGCCGGCTGACGCTGGCACATGATGCGCTGAAGGACGGCACATTGGTCGCGCCGTTCCCGCTGGCGCTGCGTATGCCGGCGCAATACCGCTTCGTCTGCCAGAAGGGCGCCGAAACGCTCCCCGCGGTCGCGGCCTTCGAGGCCTGGCTGCTGCAGGGAATGAACTCGGTCCACGACATGAACCACGACCGGACATTCGCAGATGCACCACGAATCGATCGTTAGCGCCGTTGCCGTGCGTTTGGCCCGGCCCGCGGCGGCCGCGGGCAGGCCGTCAGGTTCTCAACTCGCCGTCAGGCGATGGATCTCTTCCTTGAGACGAAGCTTCTGCTTCTTGAGTTCGGTGATTTGGAGGTCGTCGTAGCCAGGCGAGCGCTGCGCGTCTTCCACCATGGCCGACAGGGATTCGTGTTTCTTCCGGAGTTCCTGCAAATGCGAACTCAAGTTCATCATCGTCCTCCTATCTTGCGTGGGTACGGCCAGTGCACCACAAAACGACGCCTTTGTCACGCGAGTGTTACGAAGAGACGTAAACGATACGTTAACCTGCCGCCGCGCTATTGCCAGTCGACGGGAATTGCTGCCGCGTCGCGCAGGATCGCCTGCACCCCGGGCGCATAGCTTTCGGCGTCGCGCTCGTGCCGGTCGCCTTCGTGCAGGACCACCGGCGCAAGCAGCCGGAACGGGCCGCGGGCGCCCTTGCGGCCGCGCAAGATCACCAGCTCGGCGCTGCGACCGCGGCGCGGCGCCAGCGGCAATATGCGCAGATCGCCCAGCCTGCCGTCGCAGGCATCGACAAGGTCGGGCAGTCGGTCGGCGCGCTGAATCACGGTCAGCAGACCGCCGGGCGCCAGCCGCCTGACACCCGCGTCGAGCCAGTCGGCGAGCGGCGCCTCGCCGCTGAGCGCAATTTCGCGGCCCGGATCCCGCGCGGCGCTTCCCGCGGCGCGATCATGGTAGGGCGGGTTGGCGATGACATGGTCGAATTGCCGCGCACGCAGGGCCGCGGGCATCGCGCGCAGGTCGCCGGTCTCGACGCCGAATGCCTGCCCGTTTTCGGCGGCATTACGGCGCGCAAGGTCGGCGTATTCCGCCTGCAACTCCAGCCCAGTCACATCAAGGCCCGCGACGCGGCGCATCAGGCAAAGCGCGGCCGTGCCGACGCCGCAGCCGAGTTCCAGCACCGATTGCCCGGGTTCCGCCGGCACCGCCGCGGCGAGGAACACCGCATCCACCCCGGCGCGAAAGCCCTTTTCGGGCTGCCAAATCCGCAGCCGCCCGCCAAGGAAGGCGTCGCGGGTCAGCCCCGCCGCCACCCTAGCGGCCCGGGTCGATGTCGTTGTCGCGCAGCACGCGCTCGGCCCGCCAGAGGTCCTCGTCGCGCACCATCAGGCGCCGCGGCAGAACGCCGATCGACCCTTCCAGGACGCTCATATGGACGTCCATCTGAAAGCAGTCTATATCCTCGCCTTCGAGGAGCGCCGTGGCATAGGCGAGGACGGTCGGGTCGTTGCTGCGCAGAAGCTCTTTCATCCGGTTGATCTAGGGGCAAGCCGGCGGCTTTGTCGAGGGGGCTGACGGGACGGTGATGGGACTGGATCAGGCGCAGGTCAAACCGCACGAGAGGCTGAGCGAGGCGCTGTCCGGCGACATGGAGGCGGTCAATGCCTTGATCCGCGAACGCATGGCCTCGGAACATGCGCCGCGCATCCCGGAAGTGACGGCGCATCTGGTCGAGGCAGGCGGCAAGCGGCTGCGCCCGATGCTGACGCTGGCGACGGCCCGGATGTGCGGTTATGGCGGGCCCTATCACGTGCATCTCGCCGCGACGGTCGAGTTCATCCACACGGCGACGCTGCTGCACGACGACGTGGTCGACGAAAGCGCGCAGCGGCGGGGGCGGCCGACGGCGAACCTGCTTTGGGACAACAAGTCGAGCGTGCTGGTGGGCGACTACCTGTTCGCGCGCTCGTTCCAGCTTATGACCGAAACCGGCAATTTGCGCGTCCTGCGCATTCTGTCCGATGCCGCGGCGACAATTGCCGAGGGCGAGGTACTGCAATTGACCGCGGCGCAGGATCTGCGGACGGACGAGGCGATCTATCTGAAGGTGGTGCGCGGCAAGACCGCGGCGCTGTTCTCGGCCGCGACCGAGGTGGGCGGCGTGATCGCCGGCGCGGCAGAGGACCGGGTGCGCGCGCTGTTCGATTACGGCGATGCGCTGGGGATCAGTTTCCAGATCGTCGACGACCTTCTGGATTATGGCGGCGACGCCTCGGCGACAGGCAAGAACGTGGGCGACGATTTCCGCGAGCGCAAGCTGACGCTGCCGGTGATCAAGGCGGTGGCGAGGGCCGATGCCGAGGAGCGCGCGTTCTGGGCGCGGGTGATCGAAAAGGGCGACCAGCGCGACGGTGACCTGGAGCATGCGCTGCGGCTGCTGGCGAAGCACGGGGCGATGGAGGCGACCCGCGCCGACGCGATCGCCTGGGCCGACAAGGCCAAGCGCGCGATCCTGACGCTTCCGCCGGGCGAGCTGCGTGACATGCTGCACGATCTGGCCGATTACGTGGTGGCGCGGATCAGCTGATTTCGGGAATCGCGCCGGCCTGCTGATCGCCCAGCACGCCACCTGCGACCCACCAGTCCGGGCGGTCCCGATACAGCGCGCCGGCGGCACGCCTGGCATCGTCCTCGTCGGCGAAGAGACCAAAACAGGTCGCGCCCGACCCCGACATGCGGGCAAGCCCGCAGCCAGGCTGCCCACCGATCGCCGTCAGCACATGTCCGACTTCCGGTGCGACGGACATGGCCGGGGCCTGCAAGTCGTTTCTTTGCCTGCGAAGCCATCCGATCAGCCCGGCCGTATCGGCGAGATCCGGAAGCGACGCGGGCATCGGTGGATTGTTGGGCCGGTCCAGGCGCGCGAAGACATCGCGCGTGGACACCGGCACGCGCGGGTTCACCAGCACCGCAGGAACCGGCGGCAGGTCGACGAACTCTATCCTTTCACCGATCCCCCGCGCGCGGCAGGGCCGCGCCAGCAGGCACATCGGCACGTCGGCGCCAAGCGCAAGGATGTCCTCGGCGAAGGGGCGGAGCGCCTCGTCTTGGGCCTGCCAATGCGCGTTGGTCCAGCCGGGGCGCAGCGCCAGGACGGCCCGCAGCGCCGCCGCGGCATCGGCAGAGCCGCCGCCGATCCCCGAGGCGGCGGGCAGATGCTTGGTGAGCGTCAGGGCAAAGCCGCGCTCGCCGGCAAAGATCGCGGCCGCGCGCAGCGCCAGATTGTCCATGTCGGCCGGGACGCCCGCGGCCTCTGGCCCTTCAACGGTCAGGGACAGCGTGTTCGCCGCGGTCACGGACAGCCGATCGCCGACCGGGGCGAAGGCCACGAGCGTATCGAGAAGATGATGGCCATCCTCGCGCCGCCCCGTGACGTGCAGGGCAAGGTTGACCTTGGCGGGCGCGAAGACGCGCGCCCAGGTGACATCGGTCACGCGATCAGCCGTCCTGTGCCGTCACCCGGATCGGCGCCGCGCCCTCTTCCTGCAGCACGACGTCAAGCCCGACCTCGAGCTTGCGGCGGATGCGCGTGGCGTCCTGTTCCTCGGGGTCGAAGGACAGCGCCCGCTTCCACTGGAACTCGGCCTCGATCTTGCGGCCGACGGCCCAGTAGGCATCGCCCAGATGATCGTTGACGATCGGATCGACCGGCATCAGTTCGGTCGCGCGTTCCAGGTTTTTCACCGCGTCGACGTATTGTCCCATGCGGAACTGCACCCAGCCCAGGCTGTCGACGATGTAGCCGCTGTCGGGCTGCTCGGCGACCGCCTCTTCGATCAGCGCCAGCGCCTCGTCCATGTTAATGCCCATCTCGACGAAGGAATAGCCGAGGTAGTTCAGCACTTGCGGCTGGCCCGGGTTCAGTTCGAGCGAGCGGCGGAAATCGGCCTCGGCGAGTTCCCAGCGGTCTTCGCGCTCGTGCGTGATGCCGCGTGCGAAGAACACCAGCCACTGCGGGGCTTGCGGATTCTCGTAAAGCGCAATCGCGCGGTCATAGGCCTTGGACGCCTCGTCGTAGCGTTCCAGGCCGCGCAGCGTGTCGCCAAGCGTGATGTGCACCGCCGGATTGTCGGGCCGCGCGCGGGCGAGCTGTTCCAGCACCTCGATGGCGGCCTCGGTCTTGCCGGACTTGCGCAGCGCCTCGGCGCGGCCAAGCTCGGCGGCGTCGAACGAGGGATGATCGCGCGGCACCTTGTTGTAGGTCTCGGTGGCCAGTTCGTAGCGCTGCAGTTCCTCGAGCAGCGCGGCGCTGAGCAGAATCGCGTCCACGTGGCCCGGGCGCAGGTACTCGGCGACCCGGCTGTAAAGCAGCGTGTAGCCGTCGGACGCCTCGCCGTTAAGCGCGCTGGCGACCACCAAGAACACCTCAGCCGCGCCGTCCTTGGCGTTGCGCACCGACAAGAATGGCACCGACACGCCGGCTTGCAGGTAGTCGCGCAATTCGGCCAGCGCCGGATCGAGATCAGCACCGTAAGAGGCGGCCAGAAGTTCCAGCGCGTCTTCGTTGCGTTCCAGCTGGCTGAGGATCTGGGCGAAGGCGACGATGCCGCGCCGGGTCAGCTGCAGCGCGCCGTCGGCCCGGCCCGACAGGATTTCCTCGGCGCTTTCGTGATCGCCCGCCATCGCCAGCGCCAGCGCCTTGTGATAGCGGCCGAATATCTCGATCCCCTGGGTCTCGGCGACCAAGTCGAAACTCTCGAGCGCCTCGGACATGCGGCCTTCGCCGAGCTGCGCCCAGGCGCGCAACAGGCCGTCGACCAGCGGCCCGACCGACAGGCCCGCGTCGATATCGCGGATCACCGCATCGAAGTTTTCGCGCCGGAAGTTGTCGGCCAGAAGCGCCATGTTGGCGATCTGGCTGGTCGCGCCGAGCGAGGTCAGCCGGCGCGCCACGGCGATCGCGCGGTCGATCTGGCCGAGGCCCATATAGGCCATGATCGCGTTTTCCATCAGGGCAGGGTTGCCCGGATCGGCAACCATGGCGCGGGCATAGTAATCCGCCGCGGCGCGATAGTCGTTGAATGCGCTGGCGTGGCGCGCGGCAAGGTATGACCCGGCAAGGCCCTGTCCCAGGGCGGGCGCGGCAAAGCCAAGCGCCAGGGTGAGGACGGAAAGAAGCTTCAGGGGCGTCTGGAACTGCACGTCGGCTGCCTCTCTTCAGGATGTGCAGCAAACTAGACCGCCCGGCCCGTCGAGGCAATCCGGGGGCCATCAAGTCGTGAATTGTCCCGCGCAATTGTAACATCTCCGGGCCGCCGGGGCCCGGCGGCGCGGTGTCAGGATTGCAGGAACGCGTTGATATGGCGCGACAACTCCGGCGCCCTGAGGTAGCCGTAGGACTTGTGGTAATTCGGCTCGCCGGTCAGTCCCCTGTAGCCGTTGTCGACCAGGTCGTCCTCGACCCGGCAGCCCCGGGCATTCGGGCCGTAATCGTCGCCAAGGTGTGAATCGAGCGCCACCGGGTCGCGCCGGTCGGCGAAATTCTTCCAGCTTCCCGCGACAACCGTGGGCGTGCGGACGCGTTTGTCGGGCGCGCCGGAATATTCGCGTTCCTCGACGATCTTGCCAAGCACGTGCGGCAGGCCCAGCGGCGATCCGATGGTGACGAAGTGCTCGACCTCGAAATCATTATGTTTGCGGCCGTAATCGCGCAACTCGTCATACGCGATGATCGTGCCCATGGAATGCGCGATCAGCATGATCCGTTTGCCCTTGTGCGCCTCGAGCGCGGTTCTGAGCTCGCCCTGCAGAACCTGGCGCGCCTGCACCTTCTTCGGCGGGTCCGAGCGGTCGGGAATCCGGCGGTCGGGGTCGTAGTAGAACGCCAGATCCTTCAGCTTGCGCGCCAGCACCCAGTCGGCCAGCCGTTCGACTCCGAATGTGTGCTTTACGAAATCGGTCGCGCCGCCGACCACGGTCGATCCGATCCGGCGCGCCTCGTCCAGCCAACCGTCGCGGTACTCGGTCAGCTTCGCGGCGCCTTCGGTATAGGGCTCGGTGTTGTAGAGGTCGTCGAAGTCGTAGTCGCGATCCTCGTGCAGAGGGGTCTGGTACAGCCGGTCCGCCCAATAGACCAGGTCGAACTCGACCTCGGGCGCCGCGACCCCGCAGGTCTTGGCCAGCCCCTCGGCGATCGCCCTTTTCCAGTAATCCGTCAGCGCGTCCTTGGGCGGCTTGTTCGCCAGCCCGTGAATCCCGATGATGACCTTCGACATCGAATTGCCCTTCCTGAATGCCCTGTTGATTTCCAATGGAAGGATAATGCACCCGGGCGCCGCGCCGTTCAACCGGTGCGGGCAAGGCGCTCGAAACGTGTCCGGACGCGACGCGGCCGGCCGCGGGCGCGGGCGCTACATGTTCGGATAATTCGGGCCGTCGCCGCCCTGCGGCACGGTCCAGACGATGTTCTGGCTGGGATCCTTGATGTCGCAGGTCTTGCAGTGCACGCAGTTCTGGAAGTTGATCACGAACTCGGGCTTGCCGTCCTTCTCGACCACCTCGTAGACGCCCGCCGGGCAGTAGCGCTGTGCCGGTTCGGCGAACTCGGGCAGGTTCACCTTGATCGGCACCTCCGGGTCTTTGAGCTTGAGATGCGCGGGCTGGCTTTCCTCGTGGTTGGTCATCGAGAACGACACGTTGGTCAGCCGGTCGAAACTCAGCACCCCGTCCGGTTTCGGATAGTCGATCGGCTGGTGGGCCGAGGCCTTCCCGGTGGCCTCGGCGTCGGTCTTGCCGTGCCGGAGCGTGCCGAGCAGCGAGAAGCCCAGCGTGTTAGTCCACATGTCAAAGCCGCCGAGGATCAGCGAGGTCCACATCCCGCGGTTCGACCACAGCGGCTTGACGTTGCGCACCCGCCTCAGGTCGCGCCCCACCGGCCCGCTGCGCAGTTCGGCGTCGTAGTCGGTCAGTTCGTCGCCCGACCGCCCCGACCGGAGCGCGGCACAGGCCGCTTCCGCCGCCGCCTTGCCGCTGAGCATCGCGTTGTGGTTGCCCTTGATCCGCGGCACGTTCACCAGCCCGACCGAGCAACCCAGCAGCGCGCCGCCCGGGAACACCGCCTTCGGCATCGACTGATACCCGCCCTCGCTGATCGCCCGCGCGCCATAGGCCACGCGCTTGCCGCCCTTCAGCAGGTCCGCGACCATCGGGTGATGTTTGAAGCGCTGGAATTCCTGGTACGGCGACAGGTAGGGGTTGGCATAATTCAGGTGAACGACGAAGCCGACATAGACCTGGTTGTTGTCGAGGTGATAGATGAACGACCCGCCGCCGGCGTTCCGGCCCAGCGGCCAGCCCATCGTGTGCGTCACCGTGCCCTCGCGGTGCCTGGCCGGGTCGATTTCCCAGATTTCCTTCATGCCGATGCCGAATTTCGGCACGTCGGCGTCGCGGGCAAGATCGTACTTCGCGATCAGTTCCTTTGCGAGCGAGCCGCGCACCCCTTCGCCGATGAAGACGTAGCGGCCATGCAGCTCCATTCCGGGCTCGTATTGCGGCCCCGGCGTGCCGTCGGGGTTCTTGCCGAATTCACCGGCGACGACGCCCTTGACGCCGCCATCCTCGCCATAGACCAGTTCAGAACAGGCCATGCCGGGGAAGATCTCGACGCCCAGCGCCTCGGCCTGCTCTGCCATCCAGCGGCAGACATTGCCCATCGAAACGATGTAGGTGCCGTGGTTCGACATCAGGGGCGGCATCGGCCAGTTCGGAATGCGGACCTTGCCGGCCTCGCCCAGCAGGTAGAAATTGTCCTTTCGGACCGGCACGGTTATCGGCGCGCCCCTGTCCTTCCAGTCCGGGATCAGCGCATCGAGGCCGCAGGGGTCCAGCACCGCACCGGACAGAATATGCGCGCCGACCTCGCTTCCCTTTTCCAGCACGACGACATTCAGGTCGGCGTCGAGCTGCTTCAGCCGGATCGCCGCCGACAGCCCCGCAGGCCCCGCGCCCACGATCACCACGTCGTATTCCATCGACTCGCGTTCGATCTCGGCCATGCCCTTCCCCTTCGATCCGTGCCCCGAGGCGTCCGGGCGAGAGGTAAAGGTGCATGACGCACCCGTCAATCGCGACGCGGCGTATCCGGGCGGGTCCCCGGTTCGTCGTCGGAAACACGCATGTCCCGGCCGCAGCAGGCGCGGATCCCCGAAGTGGCGCGCCGCGCCTCCCGGGGCACGGGGTG
>JBFKQC010000024.1:0-48448 GCA_041627895.1 Rhodobacter sp. | reverse complement strand
GGTTACTCGATGATCTTGGCGACGACGCCGGCGCCGACGGTGCGGCCGCCTTCGCGGATCGCGAAGCGCAGGCCTTCCTCCATCGCGATCGGGGCGATCAGTTCGGCCTCGAAGCTGACGTTGTCGCCCGGCATCACCATCTCGGTCCCCTCGGGCAGCGTCACCGAGCCGGTCACGTCCGTCGTGCGGAAGTAGAACTGCGGCCGGTAGTTCGAGAAGAACGGCGTGTGCCGCCCGCCCTCGTCCTTGGTCAGGATGTAGGCCTCGGCGGTGAACTTGGTGTGCGGCTTCACCGAGCCCGGCTTGCACAGCACCTGGCCGCGCTCGATCCCGTCGCGGTCGACGCCGCGCAGCAGCGCGCCGATGTTGTCGCCCGCCTGGCCCTGGTCGAGAAGCTTGCGGAACATCTCGACACCGGTGCAGGTGGTCTTCTTGGTGTCGCGGATGCCGACGATCTCGACCTCCTCGCCCACCTTGATCACGCCGCGCTCGACCCGGCCCGTGGCAACCGTGCCGCGCCCCGAGATCGAGAACACGTCCTCGACCGGCATCAGGAACGGCTGGTCCACCGCGCGCTCGGGCTGCGGGATGTACTCGTCCACAGCCTTCATCAGCTCGCGGATCGAGTTCTCGCCGATCTCCGGCTGCTCGCCGTTCATCGCCATCAGCGCCGAGCCCTTGATGATCGGGATGTCGTCGCCGGGGAACTCGTAGCTCGACAGAAGCTCGCGCACCTCCATCTCCACCAGCTCCAGCAGTTCCTCGTCGTCGACCTGGTCCACCTTGTTCATGTAGACCACCATCGCCGGAACGCCGACCTGCTTGGCCAGAAGGATGTGCTCGCGGGTCTGCGGCATCGGCCCGTCGGCCGCGTTCACCACCAGGATCGCGCCGTCCATCTGCGCCGCGCCCGTGATCATGTTCTTCACATAGTCGGCATGGCCCGGGCAATCGACATGCGCGTAGTGCCGCGCCTCGGTCTCGTATTCCACATGCGCCGTCGAGATCGTGATGCCGCGCGCCTTCTCCTCGGGCGCCGCGTCGATCTGGTCATAGGCCTTGAAGTCCCCGTAATACTTCGTGATCGCAGCCGTCAGCGTCGTCTTGCCGTGGTCAACGTGACCGATCGTCCCGATGTTCACGTGCGGCTTCGTTCTTTCAAACTTTTCCTTTGCCATCTCTCCAGGCGCCTTGTTTTCTGGGGCCGGACCGGCCCGGATCTACACCGCGGGCTAGCTAGCCGCAGGGCGTCGGAAAATCAAGCGCCAGTTCGGCCCTGGCTGCCGGCGTCCGGAGCTTCGGCGGGCGCGGCGGCCTCGCCCGGCGTGCCGAAGACGAACCATTGCGGGTTCTCGACCAGCCAGTCCTCGACCGCCTTCGCCGCCAGCGCCGAGAGGTTGGCAAGCTGCACCTCCTTCGTGGGCTGGATGCCGGCGCCGGAGAACACGCCCAGCACGGTGATCGCCTTGCCGTCCTCGTTCAGCTTCGCGCCCTTGGCGTCGTCCCAGATGTTGGCGGTGACCGCCAGCGCGGATTTCGGCGCCGGGACGCCGGGGATGTCGACGGGGGCCAGGTTGTAGGCGTCCACGCTGATCCCGAGGTGATAGAGCCGCGTGCCCTCGTACCGGCCGAAGCGGTCGGCGACCGCCTTGGAAAGCGCCGCCTGCCATTCTTCTTCGGTCGCCTTGCGCGAGCCGGGAATGACGCCGGGGTCGCGCACGACGACGATGTTGTGGCCAAGCTTGAAATTGCCCAGGTCGACCGGCGGGTCCTTCAGGTCGCGGGTCGGGTCGCAGGCGGACACCGCGAAGCCGAGCGCAAGCAAGAGAAGACCGGTAAGCGCGCGTTTCATGGACCTTTCCCCTTGCAGACCGCGCCGTCGGTATCGCAGCCGCGTCCCGAGCGCAACCGGCGGCTCAGCGGCAGATGCGGCGAAGCGCGCGCCACGCATCTTCGCCGAGCGCGGGCCGCAGCGCGCCGGTCATCGCCGCGCCGGCGGCTTCGGCCCGGGCGATGCGGTCGCCGAGCGTCGGGTGCGAGGCGAAATGCGCGAGAAATCCCTGCGCGTCGCCGGCCTCGGCCTGCAACCGGCGGAACATCGTGGCCAGTGCCGAGGGCGGGATGCCGGCAGCGGCGAGGGCTTCGTGGGCAAAGATGTCGGCGGCGGCCTCGGCCTCTTTGGAATAGGTCGCCTCGATCAGGCGTTCGGTCAGGAACAGAACGACGAACCCGCCCGCGAAATCGCCGAGAAGCAGCCCCAGCACGCCCACGGACCCGGCCGAGCGCAGTGCGATCCGCGCCGGGTCGCGGCGCGCGACATGGCCCAGTTCATGCGCGAGGACCGCGGCGACCTCGTCGGCGCTGTCGGCCTGTTCGATCAGCCCGCGGAAGAACACCACGCGCCCGCCCGGCAGCGCGAAGGCGTTGATCATGTCGTGGTCGAGCACGTGCACCTCGACCGGATAGGGCAACTCGGTCCGCGCCGTCAGCCGCGCTGCGATACGGCCGAGCGCCGCGACGCCCTCGGCATCCTCGCAGATCCGCAAGGGCTCCAGGCCGGTCTCGTCCAGCGCCCGGCGGATTTGCTGAAACGTGGTGTCGCCCAGCGCCTTCTCGCCCTCGGGCGGCAGGTATTCGGCGAGCTGGTTCGCCATCACCGGCACCAGGATGAAGACGATCAGCGCGACCGAGGCGACGGCGGCGGCGGCCCAGGCCGCGATGCGCCGCTTGCCCCCGGCCGGCGGACGGCGGCGCAGGTTGCGGCAGCGCCGCGCCAGCGTGGCGCAGAGGCCCGCGTCGCGCAGGATCAGGCGCGAGACCGCATCGCCGGCCCGCGCCAGCATCAGTTCGGTCGCCGCCGCCTGGTCCGGCAGGGCGCGGATGTCGGCAAGCGGCCAGCGCCGCGGCGGTTCCTCGGGCGCCAGGATCACCAGTGCCGGCGCGGGTCCGTCCTCGTCGATGCCCAGCGCGACGCGGCGGACGGCGGCGCAGTCCCCGTCGAAGAAATCGGCGAAAGCCTCGACCCGGTCGAGCGCGCCGTCGAGCCGGAACAGGCTCATATCGCCGCCCCCACGTCCAGCGCCTCGGCAAAGCCTTCGGCCTCGGTGTGTTCGTCGCGGGCGCGCTGGCGGATCGCCGGCAGTCCGCCCGCGCCGGTGATTTCGAGCGTCTCGGCATAGTGGCGGGCGCGCGGCAGGCGGATCAGCACGTGAACGAGCACGCCCCAGAGGATGAAGAACGCGAAATACAGCGTGACGCCGGCGGTGGCGCTGAACCATGCGGGGATCGCCTGAGCCATGCGGTCGAGGTCGCTGAATATGTCGGCCTCGCCGAACAGCGCCTGCGCGGCGAACGCGGCGGCAAAGGCCAGCGCCACCATCGCCAGCAGCAGCGCGACCGCCAGCAGCAGCCCGCCGAACAGGTGGATGCGGAACACCCGTGCCGCGCTTGGGCTGGCGCGAAACCCGATCTCGCCCGCGGTCTTGTGGTCGGTCAGAAGCCGGAACGCCTCGACCCGGTAGCGGACCAGGCCGTAGCCGACCCACGGCACGCCCACCACAAGCCCCCAGAGCGCGACGGTCATGCCGCCGACCGCGGCGAGGATCAGCAGCGCGCAGAATGCGATGCCCAGAACCAGCGTCACGAATTTCGGGTAAAGCATCGTCCAGGTCCCGCCCTGGTCCATGCGCTGCGTGCCGAAGAAGGTGCGGTCGGTGCGGTATTTCTCCAGCTTGAAGGTCATGCGCGGCCACAGCAGGCCCAGCGTCAGGATCGTCAGGATCCAGTGCTCCAGCGCGCGCCAGGCATAGCCCCAGGCGCCGGGTTCCAGCCCGAAACGGATGCCGCGCCAGCGGGTGCGGGCCAGGATGTAGCGGCGCGCGCGGTACTGTGCATAGAAGATGAACGGAATGACGCCGACGAAGGACAGCACATAGGCAAGCATGTTGCCGTGCAGGATCGCGAAGCTCGCGAACATCAGGAAGAGGTTCACGATGCCGATATAGAACGCCAGGAACACCACGGCAATCAGGAAGCCCAGCAGCTTTTCCAGCGGCTCGCCGACGTATTCCAAGGGCACGCCGCCCGGCCGCACCGAAGACCAGTAATAGCGTCTGAGCCTGGTCTTCATCCAGAACCGGTAGAGGCCCAGCGTCAGCACGGTCATCACGCTGGTCCTCAGCGCCAGCCAGAACAGCCTGCCGCGGCGTCCTGCGAATTCCGTCTGCAGGGCCGGGGCGAACATCGGCTCAGGTGAACGTGTTGTCCCGCGGGAAGCCGCGCGGCGCCATGCGGCCCGACCCCGCGCGCTTGCCGGTCCATTCGGCCAGCGTCGTCTCAGTGCGGGTGCGGCCTGCAGGGTCCTTCCAGCTGAGCCCCTCGGCCAGGGTGAACGTTGTCGCGTCCGAAAGCCCGCCGTCCTTGTAACGCTGCAGGCGCACGCCCTTGCCGCGGGTCATCTCGGGCAACTCGTCCAGCGGGAAGACCAGCACCTTGCGGTTCTCGCCGACGCAGGCGACGTGATCGCCGGCGACCGGCTTGCAGACCACCGCACGCACGCCTTCCTTGACGTTCAGCACCTGCTTGCCCGACCGGGTCTGCGCGACGATCTCGGCCTCGGGCACGACAAAGCCGTCGCCCGCGCCGGAGGCGACCAGCAGCTTGCCGTCCGGCCGGTGGATGAACAGCGCCACGATTTCCGCCTCGTTCGGCAGATCGACCATCAGCCGCACCGGCTCGCCCATGCCGCGCCCGCCGGGCAGGTTCGAGGCCGCGAGCGTGTAGAACCGGCCGTTCGCGCCGAACATCAGCAGCCTGTCGGTGGTCTCGGCGTGGAAGATGAAACGCCCCTCGTCGCCGTCCTTGAACTTCAACTCCTGGTCCAGCGCGATATGGCCCTTCATCGCCCTGATCCAGCCCATGTTCGAGCACACCACGGTGATCGGCTCGCGCTCGATCATCGCTTCCAGCGGCACCTCTTCGACCTCGGCCGCCTCGGCGAACCGGGTGCGCCGGGCGCCGCCCGGATAATCCTTGCCGAACTGCGTCCTGGTTTCCCGGATCTGCTCGGCGATCCGGGCCCATTGCAGGCCCTCGTCTTCCAGCAGGTCCTCAAGCTCGGCCCGCTCGCGCATCAACTCGTCGCGTTCGCGCTTCAGCTCGATCTCTTCCAGCCGGCGGAGGCTGCGCAGCCGCATGTTCAGAATGGCATCGACCTGCACCTCGGACAGTTCGCCGGCACCGGGCGGCGGCGAACCGTAATCGGCCTCGGACGTGGCGCGGGTGAAGTGGCGCGACCAGTCCTCGCGCATCAGCGCCGCCTTGGGGTCGTCGTCGTAGCGGATGATGTCGATGACGCGGTCGAGGTGCAGGAACGCGACGATGAAGCCTTCGAGCACCTCCAGCCGGTGGTCGATCTTGTCCAGCCGGTGCCGCGAGCGGCGCTGCAGCACCTCGCGGCGGTGGTCGAGGAAGGCGCGCAGCACCTCTTTCAACGAGCAGACCTTGGGCGTGCGTCCGTCGATCAGCACGTTCATGTTCAGGCTGAACCGCACCTCGAGGTCCGAATTGCGGTAGAGCATGTTCATCAGAACGTCGGGATCGACGTTCTTGGACCGCGGCTCCAGCACGACGCGGACGTCGTCGGCGCTTTCGTCGCGCACATCGGCGAGGATCGGGATCTTCTTGGTCTGGATCAGCTCGGCGATACGCTCGATCAGCTTGCCCTTCTGCACCTGGTAGGGAATTTCGGTGACGACGATCTGCCACTGCCCGCGGCCCAGGTCCTCGCTGTCCCAAAGCGCGCGCAGCCGGAACGCGCCGCGCCCGGTGCGGTAGGTCTGGGCGATCGACTCGCGGGGCTCGACGATGACGCCGCCGGTCGGGAAATCGGGACCCTGCACGAAGTTCAACAGCGTATCGTCGCGCGCGTCCGGCGTCTTGATCAGGTGCAGGCAGGCATTGCACAATTCCTCGATGTTGTGCGGCGGGATATTGGTCGCCATGCCCACCGCGATGCCGCTGGCGCCGTTCGCCAGAAGGTTCGGGAACGACGCCGGCAGCACCACCGGCTCGGTCAGCGTGCCGTCGTAGTTGTCGCGGAAATCGACGGCGTCCTCGTTCAGCCCGTCCAGCAGTGCCTCGGCCGCTTCGGTCAGCCGCGCCTCGGTGTACCGGCTGGCCGCCGGGTTGTCGCCGTCGATGTTGCCGAAATTGCCCTGCCCGTCGACCAGCGGGTAGCGGACGTTGAAATCCTGCGCCAGCCGCGCCATCGCGTCGTAGATCGCGGCGTCGCCGTGCGGGTGGTAGTTGCCCATCACGTCGCCGGAGATCTTCGCCGACTTGCGGAACCCGCCCGAGGGGCTGAGGCGAAGCTCGCGCATCGCGTAAAGGATGCGGCGGTGAACCGGTTTCAGCCCGTCGCGCGCGTCCGGCAGGGCGCGGTGCATGATCGTGCTGAGCGCATAGGTCAGATAGCGCTCGCCGATCGCGCGCCGCAGCGGTTCGGCGATCTCGGCGGGCTGAATGTTGGGGTTGTCCGTCGCGTCGGTCATAGATGATGTGATACGCGCGCCGCATCTTCAGAACAAGCCGCGAAAACATGTTGACCGGCCCCCCTGCCATGGGGGACCCTTCGGGCACGACGGTGATTGGGTTCAGATCGCGGAGGCGCCGGGCATGTTGGCTTGGGCAAATCCACTGCGAGATCGGCGGATACGCGTGCTATCCGTCCGGGACAGGGGAAAACGCAAGGCATTTCCCCGCCAGTTCTGCGCCGTCTTCCCCTATTCCCGGTCCGGCGACAGGAAAGGTTCCACAAGATGATCAGACTGACCCTTCTATTGGCGGCGGGAATCGTGGCCGCGATGCTGGTCTGGGGCAAGGATGATACGGGATCGGCGACGCAGACCGAAATCGCCGCCGCGCCGTTGCCGGCCTCGGCTGCGCCAGCACCGGCCGAACCGTCGGCAGAGCCGACGACAGCGGCGACGGTGATCAAGCCGGCGGTGATCGAGGCCGCGGTCCGCGAGGCCAATCTGCCCGAAACGGTCGTGGTGCCACGGCCCAGGCCCGCGCCGCCTCGGCCCCTCGAGCAACCTGTTGCCGAAATCGCGCTTGAAATCGCGCCCGAAATCGCACCGGAACCCGCGCCGGAACTCGTCGCCGAACCCGCGCCCGAAACCGCCGTCGAGCTCGCCGTCGCCCCCGAGGCGGCACCCGAGACATCGGACGAAACCCGCGAACCCCTGGAACTGGCCGTGGTGCGGCCTGCCGCAGCGCTGAACGGCATCGCGCCGATAGAGCCCGGCGCCGAAAACCCGCTGCCCGCCCCGCGCGTGATCTCGGCGCCGTCCGCGCGCCCGGTCCTGTCAGCGGACGAGACGAAGATCCTCGAGGTCACCGGCAACAGCGTCAACCTGCGCGCCGGGCCGTCGACCGGGCGCGACATCGTCGGGCGGCTGAGCCGCGGCGACAAGGCGGAACTGGTGGCCGAGGCTGCCGAGGGCTGGCTGCAGATCCGCGACCTGTCGACAGGCACCGTGGGCTTCATGGCCGCGCGTTTCCTCGCACCCGCCGATCCGGGCTGAGACCGGGCGCGGGCCGCGCGGCCGCTGACGCGGCGCGGCGGTATCCCTATTCCGGCGTGCCTTTCGGATAATGCGGCCAGGCTTCGGGGAAGCTGACCCATGCGTGCTGTTCCTCGGTCCAGATCGCGCGTGCCGGCTCGGGCAGCGCGGCGTCAAAGCATCCATAGGCGACGCCGATATGCGCGGGACGCATTTCGAGGGTCCAGTAGAGGCTGGTGCCGCATGTCGGGCAAAAGTGGTTTTCGATGCCGCGCCCGCTGTCGGCCTTGCGTGCCCAGGCCTTGTCGGGCCCGGTGATCGCCAGGCTTTCACGCCGGAAATATCCCGTCGCGCCGAACGGCGAGCCGGTGCGTCTTTGGCAGGCACGGCAGTTGCAGGCAATCACGAAATCCGGGTCGGCATCGGCGGTGACACGCAGTGCCCCGCATTGACAGCTTGCCCTGTGCTCTGTCATGTCGCGCTCCGTTCAGGTCAGGCGATCCTAGATGCAGCCCAGCGGGAAATCCATTCTGATCACCGGGTGTTCCTCCGGCATCGGCCGTGACGCGGCGCACGCGCTGCGCGGCCGCGGCTGGCGGGTCTTTGCCGCGTGCCGCAAGGCGGCCGACTGCGAGCGGCTGAAAAGCGAGGGCTTCGAAAGCCCGCGGATCGACCACGAGGACCCGGCCAGCATCGAGGCCGCGGTGGCAGAGGTGCTTGAGGCCACCGGCGGCACCCTGGGCGCGCTGTTCAACAACGGCGCCTACGGCATCCCCAGCGCGGTCGAGGACCTGCCGCGCGCCGCGTTCGAGGCGATCCTGCAGGCCAACCTGATCGGCCCGCACCACCTGACCACGCTGGTGATCCCGGCGATGCGCGCGCAGGGCCACGGGCGGATCGTCAACTGCACCTCGGTGATGGGCTTTGTGGCCTATCCCTGGCGCGGCGCCTATGTGGCCACGAAACACGGCTTCGAGGGGCTGACCGACACGCTGCGGATCGAATTGCACGGTACGCCGATCCGTGTCTCGCTGATCGAGCCGGGGCTGATTACCACGGAATTCGGCCGGAACTCGCAAAAGAACTTCGCGCGCTGGATCGACTGGGAGACATCGGCGATCGCCGACAGGTACCGCAGCGACCTGTTGAAGAAATGGGACGGGAAGAACCCGAATGCCTGGCTCGAAGTGCCGCCGGGTCACGTCACCGCCAAGCTGGTTCACGCGCTAGAAAGCCCGCGGCCGCGCGCGCGCTACAGGGTCACGAAACTGGCGCAGGCGGCCTATGTTCTGAAACGCCTGCTGCCGACACGCGGTGCCGACTGGGTGATACGCCGGCTGTCCTAGGGGGCGGGGGCGGCGATTTGACCTTCGCTTTTCCGTGCCGCCCCGTTACATCGCTCGGGACCCCGGGGTTAGGAGCGCGCCATGTGGCAGGACCCGCTGTTCGTCGTCGTCGCCATCGCGGTGCTGGTCGTGCTGGTCATTCTGATGATCGGCATCGGCGGCTTCGCCAGGGGCGGCGATTTCAACCGCAAGCACGCGAACCGGATCATGCGCTACCGCATCGCCGCCCAGGCGCTGGCGGTGCTGCTGATCCTCGCCTTCGTGTTCTTCCGCCGGATGGGAGGAGAATGATGGTCGTTCTGTCGAAAATCTACACCAGGACCGGCGATGCCGGCGAAACCGCGCTGGGCGACGGTGCGCGGGTCCCCAAGCACGCGCCGCGGGTGGCTGCATACGGCACCGTCGACGAAGTGAACGCCACGGTGGGGCTCGCGCGGCTGCATGCGCAAGCCGGGACCGACGCGCAGCTTTCCATGATCCAGAACGACCTGTTCGACGTCGGCGCCGACCTCTGCCGCCCCGGGATCGACAAGGATGCCGAGGCAGAGCATCCGCCCCTGCGCGTCACCGATGACCAGGTCGCGCGGCTGGAACGCGAGATCGACGCGATGAACGCCGCGCTGGAACCCTTGCGGTCGTTCGTCCTGCCCGGCGGGTCGGCGCTGGCGGCGCATCTGCACCTGTGCCGCACCGTTGCGCGCCGGGCAGAGCGGCTGACGGTGGAACTGGCCGCGGAGGAACCGGTGAACCCGGCGGCGGTGAAATACCTCAACCGCCTGAGCGACTGGTTCTTCTGCGCGGCGCGGATGGCGAATGACAGCGGCAGGGACGACGTCCTGTGGGTACCGGGCGCAAACCGTTAGCTTGAACGTCAATTGCCGCGCCGCCGGGCATGTACGCCTTGCCCGCGATCCGGCACGGTCCAGGCCTTCAGGTCAGCAGTCCGCCGATTTCCAACTTCACTTTCCCGGTGTGGCCACGGCTCAGGAACAGGTTGTGGTCGCCGTGTTCGATCGCATCGATCGCGGCGCGCGCATCCTCGACGGTACGTGGGTCGGGATGATCCAGCGCCGACCGCAGCGCCGGCAGGCTGTCCCGGTCGAGCGACACCGCGAGAAGCATGCAGGCAAAGTACCGGACCTGTCCGCTGCGGTCGGCCAGCGCCATGCGCCCCAACTCGCGCGCCATGGGCGAGACCCGCGAGAACTTCATCGCCGTGTAGACAAGCGCCGTCCGGCCGCGCCAGGTCCGCAGCCTCGGATAATGCTCAAGGAAATACGGCAATACGTCGGGCCCGTATTTCACCAACTCTTCCCGCGCGTCTTCGGACGGCGTGAAGTTCTTTTCGTCGGTGGCTTCGATCAGCCGGACGATTTCCGATTCCGACATCTGCAGTTTTTCTTTACTCCCGCGTCAGCGGCGGATCGCGTGCGCTTGCTGCCTGCCCCTCGCACGCGATCCGCCGATAAACGTGGCGTCCGTCGTCCACACCGCGTCGATTTTGCACTGTTTTCCCGGCAACCGCTACGCTAACTAACGCCCGAGATTCATACGCGCGGCCGTTCCCCGCGCGGCACGAAATCCATAGGAGAAGCACGCATGAAGGTCCTTGTGCCCGTCAAGCGCGTGATCGACTACAACGTGAAGGTCCGCGTCAAGGCGGACGGCAGCGGTGTCGATCTCGCGAACGTCAAGATGTCGATGAACCCGTTCGACGAGATCGCCGTGGAAGAGGCGATCCGCCTGAAAGAGGCCGGCAAGGCCGAAGAGATCGTCGCCGTCTCGATCGGCGTCAAGCAGAACCAGGAGACGCTGCGCACCGCGCTGGCGATGGGCGCCGACCGGGCGATCCTGGTGGTGGCGGCCGATGACGTGCACACCGACATCGAGCCGCTGGCGGTGGCGAAGATCCTCAAGGCCGTGCTCGACGACGAGGCCCCCGGCCTGGTGCTCTGCGGCAAGCAGGCAATCGACAACGACATGAACGCCACCGGCCAGATGCTGGCGGCGCTGATGGGCTGGTCGCAGGCGACGTTCGCGTCCGAAGTCAACGTCGAGGGCGATCATGCCGTCGTCACGCGCGAGGTTGACGGCGGACTGCAGACGATCCGGGTCAAGATGCCCACGATCGTCACCGTCGATCTGCGGCTGAACGAGCCGCGCTATGCCTCGCTGCCGAACATCATGAAGGCCAAGAAGAAGCCGCTCGACGAAAAGACGCCGGCCGATTACGGCGTCGACGTCACGCCGCGGCTGGAAATTCTCAAGACCGAAGAGCCCGCGGCGCGCAAGGCCGGGGTGATCGTCGGCTCGGTCGACGAGCTGGTGCAGAAACTCAAGGAAGAGGCGGGGGTGATCTGATGGCTGTTCTTCTTCTGGGCGAAGTGAACAACGGCGAGCTGTCGCTGGACGCCACCGCCAAGGCGGTGAGCGCCGCCGCGCCGCTCGGCGATGTGACGGTTTTGTGCGCCGGCGCCCATGCCGCCGCCGCGGGCGAGGCTGCGGCAAAGATCGCCGGCGTCGCCAAGGTGCTGGTCGCCGAGGACGCCTCGCTCGGCCACCGGCTGGCGGAATCGACCGCCGCGCTGATCGTCGGTCTTGCGGGCGACTACGAACACATCATGGCGCCGGCCACGACGGACGCGAAGAACGTGATGCCCCGGGTCGCGGCCTTGCTGGACGTGATGGTGATCTCGGACGTCTCGGGCGTGGTCGACGGCGCCACCTACCAGCGGCCGATCTATGCCGGCAACGCGATCCAGACGGTGAAGTCTTCCGATCCGAAGAAGGTTGTGACGATCCGCACCTCGACCTTCGACGCGGCCGGCGAGCAGGCCGCCGCCCCGGTCGAGACGATTTCGGCCGCCGCGAACCCGGGCCTCAGCGAATGGGTCGAGGACAAGGTGGCCGCGTCCGACCGGCCTGAACTGACCTCGGCCGGGATCGTCGTCTCGGGCGGGCGCGGCGTCGGGTCGAGCGAGGATTTCCACCTGATCGAGAAGCTCGCCGACAAGCTGGGCGCCGCGGTGGGCGCAAGCCGGGCGGCGGTCGATTCCGGCTATGCCCCGAACGACTGGCAGGTCGGGCAGACCGGCAAGGTGGTGGCGCCGGACCTCTACGTCGCGGTCGGCATTTCGGGCGCGATCCAGCACCTGGCGGGAATGAAGGATTCGAAGGTCATCGTCGCGATCAACAAGGACGAAGAGGCGCCGATCTTCCAGGTCGCCGATTACGGCCTCGTCGCCGACCTGTTCGACGCCGTCCCCGAACTGGTCGAAAAGCTCTGAGCCGCCCGCACGGCTTGTGAAGGCCCGCCCGTGCGGCGGGCCTTTCGCGTTTTTAGGCCAGGGCCTGGATCACCGGCGCCAGCGCCGCCGCCGCCCGGCGGTGCACGACGGGGCCGATCACTTCCTCGGCCGCCGGCTGTTCCAGCGGGCCGAACAGCATCTCGTGCAGGCCGGCGTCGACCTCGTCGGGCGCCGCCACGATCTCGACCACCTGCGACGCCCTGCAAGTCACCGCGTCCAGCATCCTGCGGTCGACGAGCATCGGCGTCGTTTCCGCGTCGAAGCCGGGCGAAGGATCGTCCGGCGAATGGTCGGACAGCCAGAGCAGCACCACCTTGCCGCCGATCTGCTGGATCAGCGAGGTCATCCGCGCCACCCAGGCGTCGCGCAGCTCTTTCTCGACCATCACGAACTTTTCCGGCGAGACCTCGGCCAGCGACGACAGCAGGTGCCGCGTGAAGTTGAACTCGGTAAAGTCGATTTCGCGGTAGATCGTGCTGAGCAGCGACGAGGCGCGCAGGAACCGGTCGTTGCGCCGCGGATGCACGGCATAGAACCGGTTCGAGATGTTCGGCGCGCCGGTGATCTCGATCACCGTGACCCGCGCCTTGTCGCAGATCTCGACCAGATGCTTGTCGCCGATATAGGCGTCGACGCCCGCATTGACGCAGCCGAGATTGACCGACTTGATGCCGGTCTCCTGCTCGATCAGCGCCGGATACGGCACCTCGATGAATTTGCCGTAGGTCTCGATCCCGCCGAGATAGGCGACGTAGTCGCCTTCGAGCTTGCGCTTCGGTCCGCGGAACAGAAGCTTGGAAGCGCCGTACCGGCACGGATAGTAATCGAGGGCCGTCTGGCCCGGGCCGTCATAGGTCATATCCACCCACCTTCACAGATTTTCACCCGGGGCCGAGATTCGCAGACAGAGGTTTCCAACTGGATAAAGCGGCGATTTGCGGAAAATCCGCCGGGTCATTCGCCCTTGCGCGCCGGCTTGGCCGCCGCATATTGTCCGCCAGACATTCCGAGGGGTTGGCGCATGGAAATCGTGAGTGTGGGCGTGGTCGGCGCCGGCCAGATGGGCAACGGCATCGCCCATGTTCTGGCGCTGGCGGGCTACGACGTCCTGCTGAACGACATCAGCGAGGACGCGCTGACATCCGCGATCGAGCTGATCGGGCACAACATGGACCGCCAGGTCGCGCGCGACAAGATCACCGAGGCCGAGAAAGTGGCCGCGCTTGGGCGCATCACGACCACGCGGACGCTGACCGATCTGGGTGCAAGCGACCTCGTGATCGAAAGCGCGACCGAGCGCGAGACCATCAAGCAGGCGATCTTCGAGGATCTGGTGCCGCATCTTCGACCGCACACGATCCTGACCTCGAACACCTCGTCGATCTCGATCACCAGGCTGGCCAGCCGCACCGACCGGCCGGAAAAGTTCATGGGCTTTCATTTCATGAACCCGGTTCCGGTGATGCCGCTGGTCGAGCTTATCCGCGGTATCGCGACCGACGACGCGACGTATCGGTCCTGTCTTGCGGTGGTCGAGCGGCTTGGCAAGACGGCGGCCAGCGCCGAGGACTTCCCCGCCTTCATCGTCAACCGCATCCTGATGCCGATGATCAACGAGGCGGTCTATACGCTGTATGAAGGCGTCGGCAACGTGCAGTCGATCGACCAGGCGATGAAGCTCGGCACGAACCACCCGATGGGACCGCTGGAACTGGCGGATTTCATCGGACTCGACACCTGCCTGGCGATCATGAACGTGCTGCATGACGGGCTGGCGGACACCAAGTACCGGCCCTGCCCGCTGTTGACGAAGTACGTCGAGGCCGGATGGCTCGGCCGCAAGACCGAGCGCGGGTTCTACGACTATCGCGGCGAGGTGCCGGTGCCGACGCGCTGAGCGTTTCCGGCGAGGGTCATCTTGCCTCAGGCGTCCGGGTCGTCCTTCAGCGCCAAAGTCTTGGCGCGCAGCCAGGCCATGCAGGCGCGCGGGTCGCTCATCCGCTTTTCCAGCTCGGCCGGGTCGACCGGCCTGCCGATGACCGGCTTCTGCGGCCGGTTGCAGGCCACCACGATCTCGTGCAGCAGAAGACCCTGGCGCAGCGTGGCCGAAACCTTGTTGGCGATCTGGTACCAGCGCGAATTCGCGCCCGGAAAGTAGATCGGCACCACGGTGGCGCCGGACCGGCGGATCATCTTGGCGGTGAAGACGTTCCATTCCGCCTCGACCGCCGGGCCGAACATGGTCTCGGACGCCGCGACCACACCCGACGGGAACAGCACGATCACGCCGCCCTGGGCAAGCTGTTCCATCGCTGCGGCGCGCATCTCGATGCCCTTCCGCTGTGCGTCTTCCTCGTGCTGGAAGGGCACCGAGATCATGAAGCTCGCGGCGGTCTCGTCGATCCCGGTCAGGATGCCCCGGCTGAGGATCTTGAAGTCCAGCCGGATGTCGCTGAGGATGTCGGCGATCACCATGCCGTCGACCAGCCCGTGCGGATGATTGGCGACGATCAGCACCGGACCCTCGGCCGGGACCCGCGCGACCTGGTCCGGCGGGGTCTGGATGTCGATCCGCATCACGTCCAGCGCGGTATGCCAGAAATTCGCCCGTGTCGGGGTTTCACGCCGGTTGTACTCGCGCAGCATGCGGATGACGCTGATCTTGCCGGTCAGCCACTCGATGCCGCGGATCGTCAGGCGCTTCCACGGGCTGTCGAAGGTGTTGGAATAGGTCAGCCGGCGGCGGTCGTAGGTCTGGTGCGTGGTCAGAACGTCGCCTTCGTCGCCGCCGCGCGGCGCCGGCGCGCGCCTGGTCCGCACCGTGGCGGGCCGCCGCTGAGTGCTGCTGTCGACCAAAGCGGTCCGCCTCCCCAAAGACAGCGCTACATCTCTTCGCCAAACCGGTCGGCGACCAATGCCTCGAGCGCGTCTGCGAGCCTTTCGGCCTCGGCGCCTTCGGTTTCAACCTCAATAGAGGTTCCTTTCGAGGCTGCCAACATCAAAAGCCCCATGATGCTGTCGCCCGACGCGTCCAGCCCGTCCTTGCGGACGGTGGCCCTTGCATCATGCGATTCGACCACCTCGACCAGCTTTGCCGAGGCGCGGGCATGCAGGCCCTTCTCGTTGACGATCTTCAATATGCGGATGATCGGGGCAGACATGGGCCCAAGTCAATTCATGGCGCCGTCGAAACTGTCAATATATTTTCGGCCTGCGGTCAGCGCGCAGGCCACCGCGTCGGGCACGCTCATGTGGCGGGACTTGGCCAGTTTGACCAGAAGCGGCAGATTGGCGCCGTAGATGATCTTGCGGTTCGCCGGCGTGCAGGCCCGCAGGCTCAGGTTGCTGGGCGATCCGCCGAACATGTCGGTCACCACCACGACGCCGTCGCCGGTGTCGACGCTGTCGGCGGCGGCACAGATCTCGGACTGCTTCTTGCCGCGGTCGTGATCGGGCTCGATCGCGATCGCGCGGATGCCGTTCTGGTGCCCGACGACGTGCTCCATGGCGGCGAGGTATTCCTCTGCCAGGCCGCCATGCGCCACGATGACGATTCCGATCACCTTGACTACCCCACCGCGTGCGGCGGCACGGATCGGGCGTGCCGCTCGAGTTCCCTGTGTCTTATAGAGACCTGCCAACCGGCCTTTGCAAGCGTATTCGCCAGCTTCTCCGTCATTGCGACCGAGCGGTGTTGCCCGCCAGTGCATCCCAGCCCGATCGTGAGGTGCGTCTTGCCCTCGTCGCGGAATGCGGGCAGCAACAATTCGGCCATTTCGACTATATTGTTGAAGAATTTTCCGCAAAGCGGGTCGGCCTCGACATAGGCGCGCACCTTGGGGTCCAGGCCGTCGAGCGGACGCAGCGACGCGTCCCAGTGCGGATTGCGCAGGAAGCGGCAGTCGAACACGATGTCGACCCCGCGCGGCACGCCGCGCTTGTATGAAAACGACTGCACCGAAACCGACAGCCGGCCCTCCGGCTCGGCACCGAACCAGCGCTGGATTTCGGCGCGCAGATCGTGCGGAGTCAGCTCGGACGTATCGATCAGCACGGTGGCCTGGGCCCGGATCGGGGCGAGCAGGTCGAATTCCCGCTCGATGCCCAGTTCCGGCGCCTCGGACGGCGCCATCGGGTGCCGGCGGCGGGTTTCGGAATAGCGCGCCAGCAGCACGTCGGCGCGGCAATCGAGGTACAGGACCTCCATCGTGACGCCCGGGTCGGCGGCCAGCCGGCGGATCAGGTCCAGCAACGCGTTGACGCCGAAATCCCGGTTCCGCACGTCGAGGCCCAGCGCCAGGGGCCGGCCCAGCGGCGGGCCGTCCAGCAGCCGCGGCAGCAGGCTCATCGGCAGGTTGTCGATCACCTCGAAGCCGATATCCTCGAGCACGTCGACCGCGGTCGACCGGCCCGCGCCGGACGGCCCCGTCACCAGGACGAGGCGGTGGCCCGAAGGCTCTTCGTGGGTCCGGGTCTCGGTCATCAGCACAGCGCCTTTCCGCCCTTGAGATATTGCAGCAGCGCGGCCGGAAAATGCGGGCTCTCCACCTTGTGAAACAGCGGCAACGGCTGGCCGAGGATATCCGCGGTGCGCTCGGGCGGCAGGCGCTCGGTCTCGGTGCGGTCCAGATCGACGACGGCGGCGAGGCGGACGGCGGCCAGCGGTTCGGCCAGAAGGATGCCGAGCCCGCGGGCCTCGATCCGGCCGGCCAGCGCCGGCGTGGCGCAGGCGGTGGGCCAGCCGTCGGCGAGCGAGACCAGCGTCTGGTCGTCGGCGACGAGCCGCGCGCCCATCGCCATCAGCATCAGCGCCAGCGCCGACTTGCCGCTGCCCGAGGCGCCGCGGATCAGCGCGCCCCGCCCCTCAACCGCGACGCAACTCGCATGCAGCCGCATGTCGGTGTCCCCGTGATGGCCCGGGCCGGGGCCGCGGGCGCTGCGGAAAGGTCATGCCGCCGCAGGCGCGGCGGCGGGTTCAGACCGGCAGGCCCACGACGAAGCGCGCGCCGAGCGGTTCCGAGGTCACGTCGGCGTCGGTCGGGCGGATGTTCTCGGCCCAGATCACGCCGGAATGCGCCTCGATGATCTGCTTGGAAATCGCCAGGCCGAGCCCGGAATTGTTGCCGAACTGGCCCTCGGGCCGCTGCGAATAGAACCGCTGGAAGATCTTGGTCAGCGCCTGCTCGGGTATGCCCGGGCCAGTATCCTCGACCACCACCAGCACGCGGTTCTCGCGCCGCCGCGCCCAGACCCGGATCGCGTCGCCATCTTCGCAGAACGAGATCGCGTTCGAGATCAGGTTGACGAAGACCTGCGCCAGCCGCGCCTCCAGCCCGCTGACCCGGATCGGCTCGGACGGCAGGTCGGCGATGAACTCGATCCCCTTCTCCTTGGCCTCGTTGCCAAGGAAGTCGGTGAGGTTGCGCAGCATCTGCAAGAGATCGAAGGCCTCTTCCTCTTCCTTGACCAGTTCGCTGTCCAGGCGCGAGGCGTTCGAGATGTCGCTGACCAGCCGGTCGAGCCGGCGCACGTCGTGCTCGATCACTTCGAGTAGCCGCTCGCGCTGGTCGTCCCGGGTGGCGACGCGCAACGTCCCGATCGCCGAGCGCAGGCTGGCGAGCGGGTTCTTGATCTCGTGCGCGACATCCGCCGCGAACTGCTCGTTCGAGTCGATGCGCTCGTAGAGCGCGCCGACCATGCCGCGGATCGCGCTGGACAGCCGGCCGATCTCGTCCGGCCGGCCGCTCAGGTCCGGTATCCGCACCCGTGCCGGGCTGCGCATGCTGGAATTCCTGTCGTTGCCGAACTCGGCCGCCGCGGCCAGGTCGCTGATCGGATTGGCGATCGTCGAGGCCAGCACCAGGCTGAGCCCGATCGAGACCAGGATCGCGATCACGAACATCTGCAGGACCTGCTCGCGCTCGCTGCGCACCAGTTCGTCGATCTCGCCCGAGGGGCTGGAAATCGCGACGACGCCGGCAACCTCGGCGCCGCGCTGGATCGGCACGGCCACCGAGAACACCGTGCTGCCGTCGGAATGCACGCCGCTGCGAACCTGCACCTCGCCCGAGAGCGTGCCGCGCAGCATCGGGCGCAGCTGATCCTCGATGCTGACCGGGTCCGCGGCCTGCTTCTGGCTGGCGAACAGGCCCGAAAGCGAATCCCACGTCCAGTTCAGCAGGTCGGTCAGCACCGTGTTCCGGTCGCCGTCGCGCCGTCCGCCCGCCGTCAGGTCGCGCCTGGTCTGGCCCACGGTCGAGGCGACCAGCCGGCTGTCCCGGTCGAAGACGTAGACCTCGACGCCGAAGGTCAGGTTCAGCCCGGCGAGCGTGTCGACCACGTCGATTCCGTCGCCGGTGACCAGGTTCACCGGCGCGGACTCGGGCAGCTGCGCCTCGAAGACGTCGGCGACGAGCCGCGCCTCGGCCACCAGCCCGGCCTCGCGCTGCAGCACCAGGTTGTCGCGCACCGGGTTGAGCCACAGCACGCCGGCAACCAGCACGATCAGCGCCAGAAGGTTGAAGGTGATGATCTTGCGCGCCAGCGGCGAACGGTTAATCGCGATGATGCCGCGGCCGCGGCGCCGCGCCCGTTCCTGAGGGTCGCTGTCCGGCTGCGGCGTGACCCAGTCGTCGCCCAGCACAAGATCGTTGTCCCGGACCGGCCTGGCGTCACGCACGTCGATTTCGGACGCGAGGGTCATCATTCCTCGTTATAGCGGTACCCGATCCCGTAGAGCGTCTCGATCGCCGAGAACTCGCTGTCGACCGACCGCATCTTCTTGCGCAGCCGCTTGATGTGGCTGTCGATGGTCCGGTCGTCGACATAGACCTGATCGTCATAGGCGACGTCCATCAGCTGATCGCGGCTTTTCACGAAGCCGGGCCGCTGTGCGAGCGCCTGCAACAGCAGGAATTCGGTCACCGTCAGCGACACGTCCTCGCCCTTCCAGGTCACCGCATGGCGCAACGGGTCCATCGTCAGGTTGCCGCGCACCATGATCTTGGTGGCCTCGCCCTCGCCGGTCTCGCCGCTGTCGATCGCCTCTTGCCGGCGCAGAAGCGCGCGGATGCGTTCCACCAGCAGGCGCTGGCTGAACGGCTTCTTGACGTAGTCGTCGGCGCCCATGCGCAGGCCCAGCACCTCGTCGATCTCGTCGTCCTTGGAGGTCAGGAAGATCACCGGCATCGAGGACTTCTGGCGCACCCGCTGCAGCAGGTCCATGCCGTCCATCCGCGGCATCTTGATGTCGAACACGGCCATGTCGGGGAGACGCTTGTTGAACGCGTCGAGCGCCGCCTGTCCGTCGTTGTAGGTTTCGACCTCGAAACCCTCGGCCTCTAAGGTAATCGAGACGGACGTCAGGATATTCCTGTCGTCGTCGACCAGCGCTATCCTCGACATGGGAGGTTTCCTTGTACTGCTCTGTTTGCTGCCTGTTTTTTGCAACATTCTTCCCATTCCCGCGTTTGGAATCAACAGCTAAGTGCGAATCACCTGTGAACACGCAGGAAATCAGACGCGAAAAATGGTAACCAATGACTAATTTGCCTCACTTCGCATCATTGATAAGCAAGCCGCCGCCTTGGTTGCGCTAACTTGCATTTGGTTGCGCTAACTGTGCGTTTCGGTCCTGTTCGCGTTTAAAATCCTCGTGTTATAGGCCTCGCACGGGGGGCGGCGCGCGCCCCGGTTCGGCAGCGCGGCGGTGCCCTGCCGAATGGCTTGACACCAGGACGCCGGACGCGCCCGGCGGGGAGACGCAGCATGGAAACCGGACGGGTCAACCCCGATCATCGCTTGGCCAACCAGGGTATCGAGGGGCTCGGTCACGTCTATTACAACATGCTGGAACCCGCACTGATCGAGGCGTCGCTGACCCGGGGCGAGGGCAAGCTGGGCCGCGGCGGCACGCTGCTGGTGAACACCGGCAAGCACACCGGCCGTTCGCCCAAGGACAAGTTCGTGGTCAAGACGCCCAGCGTCGCGCCGCATATCTGGTGGGACAACAACGCCGCGATGACGCCCGAGGCGTTCGACCGGCTGCACGCGGACATGCTGGCGCACATGAAGGGGCGCGACTACTTCGTGCAGGATCTGTTCGCCGGCGCCGACGCGGCGCATCGCCTGGACGTGCGGGTGATCAACGAACTGGCCTGGCACAACCTGTTCATCCGCCACATGCTGCGCCGCCCGACCCGGGCGGAACTGGACGACTACGTTCCCGAATTCACGATCATCAACTGCCCCACGTTCAAGGCCGACCCCAAGCGCCACGGCTGCCGGTCGGAAACCGTGATCGCGATGAACTTCGACAAGCGGCTGATCCTGATCGCCGACAGCGAATATGCCGGCGAAAACAAGAAGTCGGTGTTCACGCTCTTGAACTACATGCTGCCGGAAAAGGGCGTGATGCCGATGCATTGCTCGGCCAACCACGCGCCCGGCAACCCGGTCGACACGGCCGTGTTCTTCGGCCTGTCGGGCACCGGCAAGACCACGCTGTCGGCCGACCCCGCCCGCGTGCTGATCGGCGATGACGAGCATGGCTGGTCCGACCGCGGCACCTTCAACTTCGAGGGCGGGTGCTACGCCAAGACGATCCACCTGTCGAAAGAGGCCGAGCCGGAAATCTACGCCACGTGCTCGATGTTCGGCACGGTGATCGAGAACATGGTCTACGACAAGGAGACGCTGGAACTCGATTTCAACGACGACTCGCTCACCGCGAACATGCGCTGCGCCTATCCGATGAACTACATCTCGAATGCCTCGGGATCGGCGATCGGCGGGCATCCGAAGAACGTGATCATGCTGACCTGCGACGCCTTCGGCGTGCTGCCGCCGGTCGCCAGGCTCAGCCCCGCGCAGGCGGAATACCACTTCCTGTCGGGCTTCACCTCGAAGGTCGCCGGCACCGAGCGCGGCGTGACCGAGCCGCAGCCCACGTTCTCGACTTGCTTCGGCGCGCCCTTCATGCCGCGGCGCCCCGAGGTTTACGGCAACCTCTTGCGCGAGAAGATCGCCAAGCACGGCGCGACCTGCTGGCTGGTCAACACCGGCTGGACCGGCGGCGCCTTTGGCACCGGCAGCCGGATGCCGATCAAGGCCACGCGCGCGCTGCTGTCCGCCGCGCTCGACGGGTCGCTGGCGGATGTGGCGTTCCGCAAGGATCCGAATTTCGGCTTCGAGGTGCCGGTCGCCGTGCCCGGTGTCGCCTCGATCCTGCTGGATCCGCGCCGCACCTGGGACGACGGCGCGGCCTATGATGCGCAGGCCAGGAAACTGGTCGCGATGTTCGCCGAGAACTTCGAGCAGTATCTCGGCCATATCGACGACGACGTGAAGGCCGTGGCGATCGGCTGACACCGGCGGATTTCCGCAACAACGGCGCGCCGGGCCGCCCGGCGCGCCTTTTTCGTGCCGCCGCCGCGCCTGGCCGCTATGCTGGGGCACCATGCGCTGGCTACTACCCCTTGTTCTGATCCTCGCCGCCACCCTGGCGCGCGCCGGGGTGTCGACGCCCGGCACGGCCGAGTTCGAATTCGGCTATTTCTGCGCGCTCGAACCCGTCGCCTCGGCCGAGGCGAAGGACACGATCTCGGGGGAAATCCTGCTGGTCGACACGCTGCCGCGCTTCATCCGCCGCGGCCACATGGTTCCGGCGCAGATCGGCGTCGGCTTCGGTGTGCATGTCCGGGTCCGGCCGGAACATGCCGGGCCCGTCACCATAGAGTCGGTGCACCCGCCGATGGGACCGAACGGGGTGACGCGGCAAAGCTGGATCACCACGCTTTCCGACGCCGACAAGAGCTATCTCGGCTACTCGTTCGAGCACCGCTACGAGTTGCTGCCCGGCACCTGGACCTTTCGCGCCTCGGCCAGTGGCCGGCTGATCTACGAGGTCAGCTTCAGCGTGGTCGATCCCGGCCTGCTGCCGCCGGTGTCCTGCGGCTGGAACCTGCCCACATCCTGACCGGCCGCGCGTGGCCTGCGCGATGGACGCAGCCGGGCCTTCGTGGCAACGTCGCCGGGATGCCTTGCCAGTGGAGCCCAGCATGATCCAGGAACCGCCACTTCTGACCGTCAAGCGCCCGGCACGCCGGCCCAGCGCGGCGCAGATCGCCGCCTTCCAGGGCGTTCCGGCCGGCTGGGTCGTGGACGCGATGTATGGTGGCGGGGTGTTGGCGCCCGGGATCAAGCCCGTGGGCGACGGTGTCCCGAACCAGGCTGCCGGACCGGCGCTGACCGTCGATTGCGGGCCGGCGGACATCCTGGCACTGCTCGGCGCGCTCGGGTCGATCCGGACCGGCGACATCGTCGTCGCGACGGTGGCGGGCCACCAGGGCTGCGCCGCGGCGGGCGACCGGGTCGCGGCGATGATGCGGAACTGCGGCGCGGCGGGCTTCGTCACCGACGGGCCGATGCGCGACTATCCGGGACTGGCGAAGGTCGGACTGCCGTCATGGTGCACCGGGCTGAACCCGGGGTCGCCGTTCAGCAACGGACCGGGCCGCGTCGGGTTCCCGATCCAGATCGGCGGGCAGTGTGTCGAGACCGGCGACATGATCGTCGCCGATCCCGAAGGCGTCGTCGTGGTGCCGTTCGCCCGGATCGACGCGGTGATCGCGATGCTGGATACCGTCCGGCGGCTCGAGGCCGAGCATGACGCAGAAAAGCAGGACGGCTTGCGAATTCCGGCCGAAATCCGTGACCTGCTGGCAAGCGGCAAGGTGAAATACGTCGACTGATCGCCTTCGGGGCCGTTCCTGCGGACCGCACGAGGCGCCCTGCCCGGTTATCCGCCGAAGCGGGACCCCGAGGTTCGGGCCGCGTCAAGACAAACCACGCCTCCCGCACCGGATACCATCAACCGATCGTCGACACACGGTTGACGCGGCGGCGCGGGTCAGCCGGTGCCCGGCAGGGGCCCGTGGCCCTCGTTCAGCGGCAGCAGGATGTCCGCGATCAGGTCGCGCAGCCAGCGGTGCGCCGGGGTTGCCGAGGCGCGGCGGTGCCAGATCATCACGATCAGCGCCGGCTCGATCCGCATCGGCGGGCGATAGATCTCCACCCCCGCCACAGGCGCGATCCTTTCGGCCAGCTGCTTCGGGATCAGCGCGATCAGGTCGCTTTCCGCCACCGCGCGGTAGACCCCCGAGAATACCGGCATCGTCGTCACCACCCGCCGCCTGCGCCCGACCCGCGCCAGCGCCGCGTCGCCCATGGCGCGCAGGTTGCCCTCGGGCGAGAACAGCACATGGCCGAGATCGCAGAACAGGTCGAGCGGCACCTGTCCGCCCGGCGCCAGCCGTGCCAGCCGCGGGTGCCCGGCGCGCGCGATCACCGAGAAATCCGAACGAAAGACCGGCCGCGCCTCCACCCAGTCCGGCAAATCGGTCGCCGGGATCAGCGCGATATCGACCTCGTAGCGCTCCAGCGTGTCGACATAGCTGTCGGGCACCAGGTCGACCAGATGCACCCGCATCCGCGGCGCCAGCCGCGACACCCGGTCGGCAAGCTGCGGCATCAGCATCTCGGCGAAGAAATCGCTGCCCGACACCCTGAACCCTGCCTCCGCCGTCGCCGGATCAAAGACCCCCGGCCCGCTCAGCATCGCCTCCAGCCCGTCCAGCGCCGCGCGAAGCGGCAGCGCGAGGCCGCGGGCGAAATCCGTCGGCTCAAGCCCCTGCCCCCGGCGCAGGAACAACTCGTCGCCCAGCGCATGGCGCAGCCGCCCCAGCGCGGCCGAAACCGCCGGCTGCGACAGCCCGATCCGCGCGCCGGCCTTCACCGTCGATCCCTCGCTCAGCAGCGCATCCAGCACCTTCAAAAGGTTCAGGTCGAAGCTGTATAAATTCACGCTACCAATACCTCCGATACAAACAATCGATTTTTCTTATTCCGCACCCTAGGCTAGCCTCGACCGCAACGAAAGCGCTTTCGTTTCCGACGCCTGCACCCATCTGGGAAGGAAACGATGAAAGACCATATCCTCGGCCCCGGCGCCATCGACTGGCTCGGGACGCAGTACCGCACGATCCTCGCCACCGCCGACACCGGCGGCGCCATGTCGATCGTCGACATCGTCTCGCCGCCCGCCTCAGGCCCGCCGCGGCACATCCATCACGATGCCGACGAGACCTTCGTGATGCTGTCCGGCGATTGCGAGTTCTGGCTCGAGGGCGAAAGCCTGGTGCGCGGCCCGGGCGAGACCGTCTTCGTTCCGCGCGGCAAGGAACACGCCTTCCGCGTGATCAGCGACGTGCCCGCGCGCCATCTGGTGATCCTGACCCCTGGCGGATTCGAGGGGTTCTTCGCCGAGATGGCCGCCGGCGGGTTCCGCATCCCCGAGGACATGGAGGCCGTCGCCGAATCCGGCGCGCGCCATCACCTCAGCTTCACCGGCCCGCCGCTCGGGCGGCCCCAGTGACCCGGCCTGCAAACCGCCGCCTCGCGGCCCTCGCCGCGCTCGCCGCCGCCGCGCTGGCGCTCGATCTGCTGACCGGGGCCGGCCCGGTCTCGCGGGCGGGGCTCGTCGCCGGTGGCGCCGGGTTCAAGGGCAGCGACGAGGAATTGCAGGCCGCAACCGGCGCGCCGCGCCCCGGCCCGGCACACACCGCGCCCGACCGCAAACAGACACCAAACCCGAGGGACCAGAGATGAAACCACTTCCCGCGCTCTACTTCGCAACCGCCGCCGTCTTCGCACTGATCGGCATGGCCTGGGGCATCCAGATGTCGGCCAGCCACGACCACACGCTGTCGCCAGCGCACGGGCACCTGAATCTGATCGGCTTCGTCGCGATGGCGGTCTTCGGCACCTACTACGCGCTCAGCCCCGCAGCCGCGGCCACCATGCTCGCCCGGCTGCACTACGCGCTCAGCGTCGCCGCCGTCGCCCTGCTCGTCCCCGGCATCGTCATGGCGATCCAGGGCACCGGCGAGGCGCTGGCCAAGATCGGCTCGCTCCTCGCGCTGGCCTCGATGGCGGTCTTCGCCTTCGTCGTGATCCGCGGTGCGCTGGCCCGGCCCGCGCCGCACCCGGCGCCGGCCGAATAGCGGCTATTGCAGCCCCGCGGGGTCGACAATGCCCCGCGGGCACCCCAGGGACTGCCGGTCGCCGTCGCGCATCAGTTGCCCGATATCGCCCTCTTCGCCGATCACCCCGGCCAGCGCGATCCTGAGTTCCTGGATCAGCACGCGGCCGCCGTCGCCGGTGCACTGGACCTGCACCGCGCCTCCGGCCCCGTCACCGAATTCCCGGTCGAAAAGCTCGCGCAGGTCCGCGGTCTCGATCTCGGCGCCGACGTGACCGGCCAGGAACGCGCCCACCGCGCTGCCGTTGATCGCATCCAGCACCCGCAGCGTGTCGTCGTAATACTCGTCCGCCCCGCCCGCGCCCTTGTGGCACGTGCCGTGTTTGATCCATTCGTGGCGGTCGAGGAAACTCGCCACCCCCGGCATCGCCACCTCCAGCGCCTCGCGCGTCTCGGCGTCGAGGTCGAGCGCCGGCAGCCGGTCCCAGGCCCGCGCGTCGTCGAGGTCCTTCAGCGCCTTCGGCACGCCGCAGAAATTGCCCGCCTGCGGCCAAAGCCCGTGGATCGACAGCTGCGTCTCCGTGATCGGCAGCTGCCCGTCGTTCAGCGCCTGGCATTCCGCCTTCGAGGGGCGCGTCTCGCAGAACGCCGGCTGCCAGCTCAGCGCCAGCAGGTTGTCGGCCGATTCCGCTCCCGGCTCGGGTGTGACCGGCGCGTCGCCGGGACCTGCCGGCATGACCTCGGTTCCGGCCTCGACCACATGCGCACCGCACGAGACATGCACCCAGCGCGCCGCCGTCACCGGCGCGTCCGGCATCCGCACCTGAAAGAAATCCCCGCCCGCCTTGTTCAGCGCGATGATCCCGTAGGCGCGCATCGGCTCGGTCACGATGTCGCCCGGATTGGTCTTCTTGTTCTTCGACTGGAACGCCTCGCAGGGCTCGAAGGCGATGAACCAGCCCTCCAGCGTCACCTGGCCCTGGGCCTGGGCGATGGCGGGGCAAAGGCATAGGAAAGCAGCGGTCAGGACGCGGCGCATCGGCGAACTCCTTCTCGTGAATGACTGGCTCAAATCCGTGCCCCGATCATAGCCGAAATCGCCCGGCGGAGGAACCCGGGCGGACGGAGACCCGTTAAAGGTGCCCAACGCAGGGGCCGCGAACCGGGCAAGAAGACCGACGCGATACCGACGTAATACCGACGTGATACATACGTCGATTTTCAGCCCCGTCCGGCCCTCGCCTCTGCCATCACGCAGAGCATCTCGAACAGGATCGACGCACCCAGAAACGCCGTTCCGCCGGTCTGGTCGAAGGGCGGCGAAACCTCCACCAGATCGGCGCCGACGATGTCGACGCCCTGCAGCAGTCGCACCACCTGCAGCGCCTGGAACGAGGACGGCCCGCCGACCTCGGGCGTGCCGGTGCCGGGGGCGAAGGCCGGGTCGACGAAGTCGATGTCGTAGCTGACGTAGGTGGGCGCATCGCCAACGATCTCTCGCGCCTCGGCCATCACGTCCTCGACGCCGCGGGCAAAGAACTCCTCGACCGGCACGATCCGCACGCCGGCACTTTCGCCGAACGCCCGGTCCTCGCGGTCATACGCCGTGCCGCGAATGCCGATCTGCACCACGCGCCTTGGGTCCAGGAGCCCCTCTTCCACCGCGCGCCGGAACGGCGTGCCGTGGGTGTACATCTGCCCGCCGAAATAGCTGTGGAACAAATCCGTATGGCTGTCGAAATGGATCATTCCCACCGGCCCGCCGGCGGCCAGCGCCCGCAGGATCGGCAGGCTCGACAGGTGGTCGCCGCCCGCGGTCAGTGGCAGGATGCCCGCGGCGGCAACCCCCTGATAAAAGGCGGTTATCCGCGCCATCGAATCCTGGATGTCCGCCGGATTCGGCCCCACGTCGCCAAGATCGGCGCAATTGACCAGCTCATAGGGCCGCACCCCCGTCGCCCCGTTCTCGGCGCGGATCATCGTCGACAGATCGCGCAATTGCCGCGGCCCGTGCCGCGGCCCCGGCCGGTTCGTCGTGCCGCTGTCCCAGGGCACCCCGATCAGCCCGATATCGACCTCGCCGAACCGCGGATGGCCCGGCCCCACGACCGGCAGCCGCATGAAGCTCGGCACGCCGGCGAACCGCGGCAACTCCATCCCCGAGACCGGCCGAAAGAACGCGTCACCCATGGCAAGTCCTCCCCCGCCCGACCCTGCGCGAGACCCGTGCCGAGCGCAATGAGTGTCCGGGCTTCTTCTCGTCCAAAATACGCATGCCCCACCCCTGCCTTACGCGATCCGGCGGAGGCGACGCGTCGCCTGGCAACTTTCGGGATGAAAGCGCGCGGAAGCGCACGATCGGGCCGGCCCGGGCCGGTCAGCCCTGCCCCTCGGGCGAGTGCAGCGCGACGACCCGCGACTGCTCGTCCGGCGCCAGTTCCTCGAAGTCGAAATTGTCCAGCCGCGCCGCCCGCTTGCCGGCGCGCTCCGCCGCCGTGGTCAGCCCCTCGACATCGCGCCGCGCCTGGTCGAAATGGGTCTCCAGTTTGCCGGCGCGCTCCAGCACCAGCTCGACGTCGCGATGCAGCTGCCTCAGCATCTTCCGGATCGCTCCCGCCTGTTCCCGCATCCGCGCGTCCTTCAGGATCGCGCGCATCGTGTTCAGCGTGGCCATGCAGGTTGTGGGCGAGACGATCCAGACCCGCAGCCCGAACCCCTCGCGCACCAGCTCCGGGAAATTCGCGTGCAATTCGGCATAGATCGCCTCGGAGGGCAGGAACATCAGCGCGCCGTCGGCGGTCTCGCCCTCGAGGATGTATCTCTCCGAAATCGCCCGGATATGCGCCTTCACGTCCGCGCGCAGGCTTCTGGCCGCCTCGTTCGCCTCGCGCTCGGTCGCGGCGTTCCGCAGCCGCTCGTAGGCCTCCAGCGGGAACTTGGCATCGATCACGATCGGCCCCGGCGGGTTCGGCAGGTGGATCAGGCAATCGGCGCGGCGGCCGTTCGACAGCGTTGCCTGCCAGGCATAGCTGTCGGCCGGCAGCGCCTTCGACACGATGTCCTTCAGCTGGATCTCGCCGAACGCGCCGCGGGTCTGCTTGTTCGACAGGATGTCCTGCAGGCTCAGCACGTCGCCCGACAGCTTGGTGATGTTCTCCTGCGCCTTGTCGATCGCCGCCAGCCGCTCCTGCAGCTCGCCAAGCGAGCGCGCGGTGCGCGTGGCGCTGCCTTGCAGGTTCTCGCCCATCTGCCGGCTTACTTCGGCCAGCCTCTGTTCCATCAGTTGCAGCGTGCGCGCCTGTTGCTGCGCCTGCGCCTCGGTCACGGATGTCAGCCCGCCGAACAGCTGCTGCTGGCCGTTCGACAGCATCTCGACCCGCCCGCCAAGCGCGCCCATCTGCTGGATCAGCGCCTCGGTGGCGCGCGCCGAGCGCCCGGCGCGGCGCAGGTTCGCCAGCACCAGGACCAGCAGCAGCAGGATCGCGACCGCCCCGGCAGCCGCCGCCAGCGCGAACGGGTCGCCCGGGTCCAGCCGATATCCGGCGATCTCGATCATCGCCGCCCGAACAGCCGCTCGATATCGGCCAGCTTCAGTTCCACATAGGTCGGACGGCCGTGGTTGCACTGGCCGGAATGCGGCGTCGCCTCCATCTCGCGCAGCAGCGCGTTCATCTCGTCGGCGCCCATCCGGCGGCCCGAGCGAACCGAGCCATGGCAGGCGACGCGGCTCAGCACCGCGTCGATCCGCGCCTGCAGGGTCCGATTGTCGCCGCTGTCGCCCAATTCGTCGAGAATGTCGCCAAGCAGCGCCCCGGCATCCACCGGCCCCAGGATCGCCGGCGTCTCGCGCACCGCCACGGCCCCGCCGCCGAACGGTTCGACCGTCAGCCCGAGGCGGCGCAGCTCTTCCGCCATGTCCAGCAGCCGCGCGGCGTCGCCCTCGGACATCTCGACGATCTCGGGGATCAGCAATGCCTGCGCCGCTACGCCGTTTTCCGCCATCTGGCGTTTCAGCCTTTCGTAGACCAGGCGTTCATGCGCCGCGTGCTGGTCGACGATCACCATGCCGTCGGCGGTCTGCGCGACGATGTAATTCTCGTGCAACTGCGCCCGCGCCGCGCCAAGCGGCTGGTCGGCGCGCACCGGGTCCTCCGGCGCCTCGACCCGGCCCGCCACGGGCGCCCCGGCCAGCCCGGCGCCGGGCGCGCCGTCCCAGGCGGTTTGCCCCTCGGCCAGACCCGGCGCTCCGCCGAAAGGCGCCTGCGCAGCCCCGGCCGCCCGCAATGCACCGGGCGAGGGCCGGTCCATCTGGTAGACCCGCGGCGGCCCGCCCGGCGCGGGCCGCATCGCGCCCAGTGCCGCGCCGGCCACGGTTGTCGATGCGCGGTGCCCCGCCCCCGCCAGCGCATGGCGCAGGGCCGAGACGATCAGCCCGCGCGCCACGCCCGGCTCGCGAAACCGCACCTCGGCCTTCGCGGGGTGCACGTTCACGTCCACCCGCCGCGGATCGCAGTCGATGAACAGCGCCGCCGCGGGATGCCGGTCGCGGCCGAGGAGATCCATGTAGGCCGCGCGCAGCGCGCCCAGGAGCATCCTGTCGCGCACCGGGCGGCCGTTGACAAAGAGATACTGCGCCACGGCCGCGCCGCGCGAGTAGGTCGGCAGCGCCGCATAGCCGGTCAGTTTCAGCCCCTCGCGTTCCGCCTCGATCCGCAGCGCGTTCTCGGCGAATTCGGCCCCCATGACCCGCGCCAGGCGCCGGTGCAGCGCGTCGAACAGATCGCCGGCCTCTGCCTCGGCCCGGAACACGACGCGCCCATCGCCGCCGCCGGTGACGTCGCGCAGCGTGACCCCGACGAACGGCTCGGCCATCGCCAGCCGCCTGACCACATCGGCGATGGCCTGCGCCTCGGCCCGGTCGGTGCGCAGGAATTTCAGCCGCGCCGGCGTCGCGTAGAACAGATCGCGCAGCTCGACCACGGTGCCTGCGTTCAGCGCCGCGGGCCTGACCGGCCCCTGCCGCCCGCCCGCGACGGCGATCTCGGCCGCATCGGCCCCGGCCACGCGCGAGGTGATCGTCAGCCGCCCGACCGCGCCCAGCGAGGGCAGCGCCTCGCCCCGGAACCCGAAGCTCTGGATGTTCAACAGGTCCGATCCGTCGATCTTTGACGTCGCGTGCCGCGCCAGCGCCAGCGGCAGGTCGGCCGCGGCGATGCCGTGGCCGTCATCCGCGACCCGGATCAGCGTCTTGCCGCCATCGCCACAGGCGACCTCGATCCGCCTTGCGTCCGCGTCCAGCGCGTTCTCGACCAGTTCCTTCACGGCAGAGGCCGGCCGTTCCACCACCTCGCCCGCCGCGATGCGGTTGATCGCCGCCTCGTCGAGTTGGCGGATTTGCGGGCGCTGATCGCCTATCTTGGGGTTTGGCGCGGACATGCCGCTAGGGATAGCATGCCCGCGCCCGATTCGACCATGGGTGATCTGCAGCCGGACGGCTCAGTTCGTCGTCTCCAGCCCCTCGGGCGCGCCCACCACGACGAAGGTCAGCCGCCCCGGGTCCAGAAGCCGGGCCGCCACGCGCCGCACGTCCTGCAGCGTCACGGCGCGCACCTTGTCGTTGCGCGTGGCGATATAGTCGATCGGCAGATCGGAAATCTGCATGCCGACGAGGATGCGTGCAATGTTCGAATTGCCGTCGAAGCGCAGCGGATAGGCGCCGGTCAGATAGGTGATGGCATCGGCCAGTTCGTCCTCGCTCACGCCCTCCGCGGCGACCTTCGCCCATTCCGCGCGCACCACCTCGATCGCCTCTGCGATCCGGTCATTGGCCGAGGCGAACTGCCCGACCACCAGGTCGGCATAATCCTTGTCGGCGAGGTAGGACGAGATGCCGTAGGTCAGCCCGCGCTTCTCGCGCACCTCGATCATCAGCCGGGATTCGAAGCCGCTGGCGCCGAGGATCTCGTTCAGCACGAAGGCGGCGAAGAAATCCGGGTCGTCGCGCTCGATTCCACCATGGCCGAAGACGGCGACCGATTGCGGCGTCTCGAACGGAACCACCGCGATCTTGCCGTCGAAGGTCAGCGCGGCGTCGCCGGGCTCGGCGCGCCCGGTGGCGGGCAGTTCGCCCAGCAACTCGTCCAGCAGCAGCCCGAGTTCCTCGGCGGTGATGTCGCCCACCGCCCCGACATAAAGGTGATCGCGGGTCAGCACGCCCTGATGCGCCGCGACGATGTCGTCGCGGGTCAGCGCGGTGACCGAGTCAATCGTGCCCTCGATCGCCGAACCATAGGGGTGATCGCCATAGATCTGCGCGGCGAAGGCGTTGCGCGCGATCTCGTCGGGGTCCTTGGCGTCCGACCGGATGATCGACAGCACCTGCCCACGCACCCGCTCGACCGCGTCGTCATCGAACCGCGGATCGGTCAGCGCGGATTTCAGCAGCGCGACCGCTTCGCCGCGGTTTTCGGTCAGGAAGCGGGCCGAAACGGCGAGCGAATCGTCGAAGACGTCGAAGTCGTAGCGTGCGGCCAGCGCCTCTTGGGCGGCCGCGAAACCGCGGGCGTCGAGATCTCCGGCGCCTTCCTCGATCAGCCCGGTCATCAGGTGCACAGCCCCGCGCTTGCCCGGCGCGTCCAGCGATGCGCCGCCCTTGAACCGGATTTCCAGTGCCAGGAATGGGATCGAATGCTCCTCGACCAGCCACGCCGTGATGCCGCCGGGCGACGTCACTTCCTGGATGTCGACCGCCGCGCGCGCCGGCAGCGCCAGCGCCATGGCGCCCAGAAGTGCCAGGAGAATCCGGGTCATTGCGTCACCTCCGTGGCCGTCGGGCGCTGCAGCCACCCCGTAACCGCATTCTTGCGATCGAACACCCGCCGGGCGGCGGCGAGGATGTCCTCTTCCGTGACCGCCTGCAGGATGTCGGGCCAGGCCTCGATATCCGCCAGCGTCAGCCCCGAGGTCAGCGCCGATCCATAGCGCCGGGCCAGGCCCTGAACCGAATCCTTGCCGTAGATTTCCGAGGCGCGCAGTTCCATCTTGATCCGCGCCAGCTGCTCGGGGTCGACGCCTTCCTCGAGGAATTCGGCGACCGCGCGGTCCAGCGCCGCCTCGGCCTGATCCAGCGAAACGCCGGGCACCGGCACGATCACCAGCCCAAAGGTCGTGTCGTCATAGCTGAGGCCCTGGTAGAAGGCCGATGTATAGATTGCCGTCTGCTGCTCGAACTGCAGCTTGCGGCCAAGGACCGAGGTCGCACCGTTGCCGCCCAGGATATCGGCCAGAAGCGACAGCGCCGCGGCCTCTTCCTGCGCACCGGGGTCGCGTTCGGGCGCAAGGTAGGTGCGGATCACGTAGGGCTCGCCGACCCGGGGGTCTTCATAGACCAGCCGGCGTTCGGCCAGGTGCGGCGGCTCGGCCGGTCGCACCCGTTCGCCGAGGCCGGGCGTCGGCGCGAGCGGCCCGTAATGCCGTTCCGCCAGCGCGCGCACCGCGTCCGGCGCGACGTCGCCGGCGACGATCAGGATTGCGTTGTTGGGCGCATAGTAGGTCCGGTAGAAGTCCAGCGCGTCGTCGAGCGTCAGCGCCTCGGCCTCGTGTTTCCAGCCGATGACCGGGACGCCGTAGGGGTGGTTCAGGTACAGCGCAGCCCGGCGCTGCTCGCCGAACAGCGCGCCGGGGTTGTTCTCGACCCGCTGGTTGCGCTCTTCGATGATCACGTCGCGCTCGGTCAGGATGTCGGTTCCGGTCAGCTGCAGGTCGCGCATCCGGTCGGCTTCCATCTGCATCATCAGTTCCAGCCGGTCCGCCGCGACGCGCTGGAAATAGCCGGTGTAATCCCACGACGTAAAGGCGTTGTCCGACCCGCCGTTGCGCGACACCGTAGCGGAAAACTCGCCGGGCGCCATGTCGTCGGTGCCCTTGAATAGCAGGTGTTCGAGGTAGTGCGCGATGCCGGACTTTCCCGGCGGCTCGTCGGCGGCGCCGGCGCGGTACCAGACCATGTGAACCACGACCGGGGCGCGGTGATCCTCGATCACCACCACGTCCAGCCCGTTGTCGAGGGTGAAGCTGGTGATCTCGCCGGCCAGCGCGGGCCAGGCGGTCAGACAGGCGAAAAGGCAGGCGGCCAGGAGGCGCATCGGCATGTCCATCATTGCGGCACGTGCGGCTTAAGCTACGCCTGGCCGCCCGCGCTTCAACCCGCGTTACAGAGATGTGAAATCAGCGATTCACTTCGTAGTCCGGCGGCGCCGCGGGCGTGCGCACGCCGAGCCGGCGGAAGCGTTCCAACTCGGCATACTGGTCGAGCGACTGCGCCCGGTAGGCGCGGAAATAGACGTTCACGTTGAACAGCCGTTCCAGCGGGCGGCCCGACTTGCGGCGCCGGAATTCCAGGTCCTCGGCGGCAAGCTGCTGGCGGATCGCGCCGGACCGGCCATAGCGGCTGGCGTGGTTCACCAGTCCCGCGTCGCCGGTCGGGATACCGCGCGACACAGCCGCCGGGTTGCCGCCCAGCGCGGCGATCGCGTCGGCATTCGGCGTGGCGTCGACGCGGTTGGCGCCGCCGGGCGTCGGCGGCGGCAGCGCGGTGTAGCTTTCGGGCTCCTGCAGCGGCTTGTTCGGCAGGATCGCGAACTCGTCCGGCCCCTCGGTGGCCGACCGCAGGTTCAGAAGCCTCGGCTCGCGGTTGCGGCTGCACGCCGACACCATGGTCAGCACCAGCGCCGCGATTACAATCTTCGCTGCCAAAGCCCGCATCCGAGGCTCCTTCGTCCTGCTCTCTCGCGCCTTGTGTACCCCAAGCCGCCGGGCGCGTCACGTGGTCTTCTGCTTCCGTTCGCCGGTGAACAGGATAAGGCCGATCGCCCCGGCGAAGATGGCGATATCGGCGACGTTGAAGGCGTATGGGTTCTCGATCCCGCAGCACGACATGTTCAAGAAATCCGCGACTGCGCCATAGACCAGCCGGTCGACCACGTTGCCCAGCGCGCCGCCGATCAGCAACCCGGCCGAGACCCGCGCGATTGGCCGCGTCTCGCGGCGCATCCACCAGATCACCCAGGCGGTGATCACCAGCGCCACCGCGATCAGGATCCAGCGCGTCAGGTCCCGCTCGCCGGACAAGAGGCCGAAGTTGATCCCGCGGTTCCAGGCCATGCGCAGGTTCAACACGGGCGGCAAGATGTCGATCTCGACCCGCTCGGCAAGGTTCATGACCTGCACGACCAGCAGCTTCGTGACCTGGTCCAGCACGAAGACCGCCCCCGCTATGGTGAACATGCGCCGCATTGCCTGCCCCGACTGCGTTCTGCCTCGGGCGGTGTTTTAGGCGGCATGGCCCGGCAAGGAAAGGGCGGGCGCGCGCCGCGCGTCAATCCGGCAGACCCGCGCGGGCCAGGTTGTCGGTGATCAGCGCCAGGTCGGACGGATCGGAAAACGGCAGGATGCGGCGCAGAACTGCGAGCCGGTAATGGGGGTTCGAGGACACCAGTTCCTTGACGGTGGCCTTCGCATCGCCGACCCTCCCGCTCGCTGCGTAGGCCACCGCGGCATAGCCCAGGGCGTTGGAATGCCCCGGCATCATCGTCACCATCGTCTCGAGGCACGGCGTCGCCTCGTCGAAACGACGCAACAGCAACAGCGCCCGGCCGCGAAACCCCAGATAGACCGGCAGCGGATGCGGGTTCATCCGCAGCGCGCGGTCGATCTCGTCCAGCGCGTCGCGGGCCTGCCCGGCGAAAGCCAGAACGTAAGAGCACAGCGACCGGAAATGCACGTTGCTGGGGTTGAGTTCGATCGACCGGCGCATCGCGGCTACGGCGCGGTCGTGCGCGCGATTGTGCCAAAGTTCGGCGATGCCGAGCATGGCGAACGCCCACGGGTCACGGTCGTCGTCGCCCACCGCACGGGCGACCGCTTCGTAGGCGCGGGCATTGGACGCCTCTGGGTCGGCAACCCAAACGTTGTTGGCCTCGTTGAGGTAGGTGAGTGCAAGGATCGCGCGCGCCCTGGCAAGCTTCGGGTCGATCGCGATGGCCTTCTGTGCCTCCACTCGGGCCCGCGCATTGTCTGCCGGCGCCACGCGCAACGCCAACTGCGTCGCCCGCAGGACGTGCTCGTAGGCGTCCACGGTTTCAGTGCTGCTGTCGCGCGAGCGCAGATAATGCTGCCGCGTGATCTGCCCGGCAAGCGTGTTGACGATCAGGCTGGTGATTTCGTCCTGCACCTCGAAAATGTCGGTAAGTTCGCGGTCATAGCGTTCCGCCCACAGTTCGTTTCCCGCCCAGGGATCGATCAGCCGCGCGGTCACCCGGATCCGGTTGCCGGCGCGGCGCACGCTGCCCTCGGCAATGTATTGCACGGACAATTCGCGCGCGATGTCGATCGGCCGGGTGCCGCTGCCGCGATAGGCGAAGGACGAGTGCCGCGCGATGACGAAAAGCTCGGGATAGCGTGACAGATCGGTAATGATATCGTCGGTGATCCCGTCCGAGAAATACGTCTGCTCGGGGTCGCCCGAGATGTTCTGGAATGGCAGCACGGCGATCGAGCGGCGCTCGGGTTGCACTGCCCCGGCATCCGTTTCGCGGTCTTTTTCCTGCGCCACCTCGGGCACGAACAGGAACCCGCGCCGCGGCACGGTGCGGATCACGCGCTGCGCGGTGCCGTCGTCGTCGAGCGCGGTGCGTGCAGCATTGATCCGGCTGGAAATCGCCGAATCCGACACGATCCGCCCGCCCCATACCGCCTCGATCAACTCGTCGCGGCTGACGATCTCGCCCGCCCGCGCGGCCAGATACGCGATCAGGTCCAGCACCTGCGGCTCCACCGGCACCGGCGCACCGGCGCGGCGCAATTCGCCGCGGGCGGGGTCGATCTCGAATTCGTCAAAGGCGATCGGGGCGCGGGCCATGGGCGTATCTTAAGACCGATTTCCAGCAAGTTAAGGAATTTGGCGGGCTTCTGGAGCGTTTCTGGACTTCGCCCGAAAGATTTCCGCCCCGGCGTCGGCGATTCTTGACCGCATCGAACGACAAGAACGGGGAACACGCCGATGACCGACCCGCATACCGCCGCCATGATCTCGCGCCTGACCGATCACGAGGCCACCCGGCGCCGCGTCCGGCGCGCACAATCGCATCAGGTGCGCGCCGTCGCCCGGGCCGTGACCGCGGCCGTCGCCCGTATCGTCCGGGCGCTTGCGGCCCGCGTCAGTGCCGGAAGTGCCGCATCCTGGTGAACACCATCGCCAGCCCGGCCTCGTCTGCCGCCGCGATCACCTGATCGTCGCGCATCGACCCGCCGGGCTGGATCACCGCCGTTGCGCCCGCCTCGGCCGCCGCCAGCAGCCCGTCGGGGAACGGAAAGAAGGCATCCGAGGCCACGACCGAGCCCACCGCCGGGCTTTGCCCCAGCCCAAGCTCGTCGGCCATCCGCTGTGCTTTCAGCGCGGCGATGGTCGAACTGTCCAGCCGGCTCATCTGCCCCGCGCCCACGCCCACCGTCGCGCCGCCCTTGGCATAGACGATGGCGTTCGACTTGACGTGCTTGGCGACCTTCCAGGCAAAGCGCATGTCCGCGACTTCCCGCGCGGTCGGCGCGCGTTTCGTGACGACTTCGATATCGGTCAGCGAGATACGCCCGTTGTCGCGGTCCTGCACCAGCCAGCCGCCGGCCACCTGCCGCACCGCAAGCGCGCCGTGGATCGGGTCGGCCAGCCCCCTGGTAGTCAGCAGGCGCAGGTTCTTCTTGGCGGCGAAAATCTCGCGCGCGGCATCGTCGGCGCCCGGGGCGATGACGACCTCGGTGAAGATTTTCACGATCTCCTCGGCGGTGGCGGCGTCGAGCCTCGTGTTCAGCGCCACGATCCCGCCGAAGGCCGAAGTGCGGTCGCAGTCGAATGCGCGGGCATAGGCCTCGGCCAATGTGTCCGCCTGCGCCACGCCGCATGGATTGGCGTGCTTGATGATCGCGCAGGCCGGGCCCTCGGCGGGCGGGAACTCGCTGACCAGCTCGAACGCCGCATCGGTGTCGTTGATGTTGTTGTAACTCAGCTCCTTGCCCTGGTGCTGCACCGCCGTCGCCACGCCCTGCCGGCCGCTGCCGTCGACATAGAACGCCGCCGACTGGTGCGGGTTCTCGCCATAGCGCAGCCCCTGCGCCAGCCGCCCGGCGAAGGCGCGGCGCCGCGGCTGCGCCTCGCCCAGCGCGCCGGCCATCCAGCCCGATACCGCGGCGTCGTAGGCCGCCGTGCGGCCATAGGCCGTCAGCGCAAGGCGCTTGCGGAGACCGGGCGTCGTGGCGCCGCCGTTCGCGGCCAGTTCCTCCAGCACCGCGGCATAGTCCTCGACATCGACGACCACGCTCACGAAGGCATGGTTCTTGGCCGCCGCGCGGATCATCGCCGGGCCGCCGATATCGATGTTCTCGATGCAGGTCCCGAAATCCGCGCCCTTCGCCACGGTCGCCTCGAAGGGATAGAGGTTCACAACCAGCAGGTCGATCGCGCCGATCCCGTGCGCCTCCATCGCGGCCAGGTGTTCCGGGTTGTCGCGCAGCGCCAGAAGCCCGCCATGCACCGCCGGATGCAGCGTCTTGACGCGCCCGTCCATCATCTCGGGATAGCCGGTGATCTCGGCCACGTCGGTCACGGCCAGTCCCGCGTCGCGCAGCATCGCGGCCGACCCGCCGGTCGACAACAGCTCGATCCCGTGGCCCGCCAGCCCCCTGGCAAATTCGATCAGCCCGGTCTTGTCGGACACGGATATCAGGGCGCGGCGCACCTTGCGAGGCTCGGTCATGTGGCAGGGGTCCTTTGGCGGTCAGATCATCATTTCGCTTTCGTCCCGCTCCAGGTCGCGGACATGGTCGGGCGTGTCCTGCGCCTTGGCGAGAGTCCAGCGGACCCGCGTCGCATACTCCATCGCGCGGGCGGATAGAACGATCTGTTTTGTCGCGCGCGGCTTCAGGCGGCCTTTTTCCAGGTAGACGCTCTGCTGCAGGCCCAGCCGGGCGAAACCGTCGTGCCGGAAGATCCAGATCTCGCCGCTTTTCAGCGCCAGCGAGACCGCGCTGCCACCAAGGTCGATTTCGGCATCGACGTCGGGGTGCAAATGAAAGCGGATGTGAAACGGTATGCCCTGCAGCTTCACCCGGTTCATCGCCCGGTCGAAGATGCGGTTGTCCTGGTCGGTCACGGTGGCGACGGTGTCGTCGCCCGCCAGCCGGCGCCCGTCGACCGACAGGTCGATCGCGCGCACATGGGTCAGCCCGTGCGTGGCGGCATAGCCGTCATGCCCCGCCATCAGCCCGATGCCGCCGGTATCGGCGTTCTGGCGCATGCGCACGTCTTTCGGCACATCCGCCAGCACGTCGCGCATCGCGGTTCCCATGACGCTCTTGGCGCCGAAGCGCGACGACGAGTAGCCCTCGATCTCCAGCACCGAATGCGAGGCCGTGGCCCGCCCCGCGCGCGCCCAGTCGGCGCCGAACGGCTCGCCCGAGCCGCAATTCACGATCACCGGGCGCCGCCCCGAGGTCAGCTCGAAGGCCAGCGTCGAGGCATGCGCGCGGGTCTGGCCCGGACCCGAGGGCGGCGCGGCGGCGTCGACGACGATCGTGGTGCGCCCCGCCGAAAGCCGCGCGAACCCCATCGCCAGTCCCGCACCCGGCGGCGTGCGCACCCCGGCGCTGGCCAGCGCGTGATCCAGCCGTCCCTCCAGCCCGCGCCCGCCGCCGTGGAACCGCGCCAGCCCGCCGTCGGCATGGCGCAGTGCGCGCAGCGTCGGCGCGATGCGCTCGATCGCCGCCAGGATCGGCTTGGGCGGGATGCGCCCGGCCTCGGCCAGCGCCGACGAGGCCCAGGTCAGCAGCGTGAAGACCTCGAGCAGTTCCTCGGGGTTGCGGCTTGGGATGCCGCCCTCGGCGTCGATCTGCGCGTCGCATTCGCGCGCCAGCGCCGCCACGGCGGGGCCGGCGTGCCGTTCCATCCCGATCAGCGCGAGCCCGGCATAGATCAGCCCGGTCAGCGCCTCGAACCGCGGCACACCCACGGGCGCGGTGCGCCAGCGCCGCGACAGGAACACCGTCTGGTGGCCGAGCGAGCGGTAATAGGCGTCGGACCCGCCCGGCGCCTGCGCGTTCAGCAGGAAGATCGCGTGGTTGATCCAGCGGATCAGCCGGCGGCCGGTCGCCTCGGGCGTCCAGCCGGGCCCGGTGCCGCGCCCGAACCGCCTGACCCAGTCCTCGGTCCAGGCCTGCGCCCGGCGCCGCGCCAGCCCGTCGCCCGCGGCGGCCAGGTCGTCGAGCCAGGTGAAGCCGTGCAGTTCCTCTTCGAAGGCGGCGTCCGGCATGTCGAGGTCCCAGATCGAGGTATCCGGCGCCTCGACGACATGCCCGGCAAACAGGAAATTCCCGGCGCAAAGCTGCCGCCCGCGGGCCACGCGCCCGATGGTGCGCGGCTCTGGCTGCGACACGAAGCCCGTCGCCGGCGCGCCAAACGCCGACCGGCGCGCATGCCACCGGTTCATCCAGCGCACCCAATGGCCGGATCGGTTCGGGTTTTGCGACACGGGCCTGCCTCGCCTCGCCTGATGCGCGAGTTTCCGCGCGTTGTTTTCCACAGGATACGCTGTGGGCGCGCGCCTGTCATCGGAGAAATCCGGCTCAGGCGGCTTTTCGCAAGCTTGCGACGAAAAAGCCGTCCATTCCGCCCCGGTCGGCCCAGTAATCGGTGCGCAGCCTGAGACCGGCTTCGCCGCGCCAGGCGGGCTCGATCCCCGGCAAATCCAGCGCCGCCGGGTCGGGGGCCAGGTCGGACCGGCGTTTCAGCGCCGCGGCAACCTGCGCCTCGCCTTCCTCGGGCAACAGCGAGCAGGTGCAATAGACCAGCCTCCCGCCGGGGCGCAGGACCCCCGCCGCCCGGTCGATCAGCGCGGCCTGCAAGTCCGCCAGCGCCGCCAGTTCGGTTCCGTCCTTGGCATAGGGCAGATCCGGGTGGCGCCGGATCGTGCCGGTCGCCGTGCAGGGCGCGTCCAGCAGGACCGCGTCGAACGGCGCCGCCGGGGTCCAGTGCAACGCATCCGCCGCGATGCAGTCGGCAGCCATCCGCGTGCGCGCCAGGTTCTCGGCAAGCCGCTCCAGCCGTTTCGCCGAGATGTCCAGCGCCGTCACCGCCGCCCCGGCCGCGGCCAGTTGCAGCGTCTTGCCGCCGGGCGCCGCGCAAAGGTCCAGCACCCTTTCGCCCGGCCGCGGCGCCAGGACCCTCGCCGGCAGGGCGGCCGCGGCGTCCTGCACCCACCAGTCGCCCGCCGCATAGCCCGGCAGCGCCGATACCTGCCTGGCTGCCGCCAGCCGCACGCTGCCCGTCGGCAGAACGACACCGCCCACCTGCGCTGCCACCGCCGCCGCATCTTCCCGCGCCGTCAAATCCAGCGGCGCGCCGGCCGCATGCGCCGCCTCCATCGCCTCGACCGCCGCCTTGCCGTAGACCGCCAGCAACCGCTTGCGCAGCCATTTCGGCAATCTTGGCACGGGCAGCCCGTCCCACTGGCCAAGCCGCCCGGCAACCCGGCGCAGCACCGCGTTCACCAGCCCCGCGGCCCGGGCGCTGTCGGAACGCTCGCGCGCCAGGCTGACGGCGCTGTCCACCACGCCATGCGGTGCGGCGCCGTCCACCGCCATCTCGACAAGCCCAAGCCGCAGAAGATGCAGCACCGCCGGCTGCGGCCGCGCCTTCAGGAACGGCCCCAGCATCCGGTCCGCCCGGTCCATCCAGCGCAGGACCGTCAGGGCCAGCCGTTGCGCCCGCGCACGGTCCTCGGGCGCAAGGTCCTGCAATGCCCCCGGCAGCAGGTCCGACATGAGCCGCCGGTCTTCGGTGACGCGCAGCAGCAGGCCCAGCGCCGCCCGGCGCGCCGTCAGAGCGTCCTCAGCCATGCCGTCCCCGCCGTTGCCTTCGACCTGCCGCGGGGTATATCAAAGGCGCCGGCCCAACAAGGATGCCCGCGATGACCGACACGCCCCGCCCCGACCTGCCGCCCGAAGCCCAGCGCGCGCTGGCCGAGGCCGAGGAGCGGCGGAGGAAAGCCAGGGCGCAGATCCTGCCGCCGGAACTCGGCGGCCGCGACGGGCCGGAGCCCGTGCGCTACGGCGATTGGGAAAAGAACGGGATCGCGGTCGACTTCTGATCCGCGCCGGGGCCGGTCAGCCCAGCCCCAGAACGTCCATCATGTCGTACTCGCGGGGCTTCTTGTCCTGTCCCCAGAGCACCGCGCGCAGCGCGCCCCGGGCAAACAGCCGCCGGTCGCTGGCCACGTGGCGCAGCACGATGCGCTCGCCCTCGCCCGCGAACAGCACGTCGTGCTCGCCGACGATGTCGCCGCCGCGGACCGCCGCGAACCCGATGGCGCCGCGCCTGCGCGCGCCGGTGATCCCGTCGCGGCCGCGCTCGGCCGCCTCGTCGAGGCTGACGCCGCGCCCCGCAGCCGCGGCCTCGCCCAGCATCAGCGCAGTGCCCGAGGGCGCGTCGACCTTGGCGCGGTGGTGCGCCTCGATCACCTCGATGTCGTAATCCTCGTCCAGCGCCTCGGCGACCATCCGCGTCAGCCGCACCAGCAGGTTGACGCCGAGGCTCATGTTGCCCGCGCGCACGACCACCGCATGCCGCGCCGCCGCCGCGATCGCCTTCAGATGCCCGGGGCCGAGCCCCGTCGTGCCGATCACGTGCACCGCGCGCGCCTGCGCCGCGATCCCGGCGAAGTGCGCCGTGGCGTCGGGCGAGGTGAAATCCAGGATGCCCTGCGCCTTGGCGAAGGGCTCCAGCGGGTCGTCGGTTACGGTGATGCCGACCGCCGCACCGCCCATCGCGGTGCCGAGGTCCTGGCCGACCCAGCCATGCCCCTGGCGCTCGACCGCGCCGACCAGACGCGCGCGATCCGACGAAAGCACCATGCGGCACAGCATCTGCCCCATCCGCCCCGAGGCGCCGGTGACCACGATCCCAGGCAGTTCCGTCATGTGCAGGCCCCTCGCTTGCGTCCTTGGCGGACGGCACCTCGCCGCCGGCCCCGCGATAGCGCCAAATCCGCCGGCGCGCCAGCGCCTCGGTTGCACGGGCGCGCAAAGCGGCCTAGATGGGCGGCCATGGCGAAGCGCTCTCATACCCACGGATCCGGCCCCTCGCAGCGCCAGTTGCGCGTCGGCGAACTGATCCGCCGCAGGCTGTCGGAGGTGCTGAACCGGGGCGAGGTGCACGACCCGGAACTCAACGCCATGTCGATCACCGTGGGCGAGGTGCGCACCTCGCCCGATCTTCGCGTCGCCACGGCCTATGTCCTGCCGCTTGGCGGCGGGCACCGCGAAGAGGCGCTCGACGCCCTGCGCCGCAACCGCGCGGAACTGCGCCGCGCCGTCAACCGCGCGCTGTCGCTCAAGTTCTCGCCCGAGTTGCGCTTTGCCATCGACGAAACCTTCGACCAGATAGACGAGACCCGCCGGCTGTTTTCCCGGGATGATGTCCGGCGCGATCTGGGCGAGGACTGACATGGGCCGCAGCCGCCGCAAGGGCCGGGACATCTCGGGCTGGTTGGTCGTCGACAAGCCGGCAGGGGTCACATCGACCGCGGTCGTGAACAAGGTGCGCTGGGCGCTCGATGCGAGGAAGGCCGGCCATGCCGGCACGCTGGACCCTGCGGCGACCGGGGTTCTGGCCATCGCGCTGGGCGAAGCCACCAAGACCGTTCCTTATGTCACCGACGCGCTGAAGGCCTACCGCTTCACGGTGCGCTTCGGCCAGGCCACCAACACCGACGACGCCGAGGGCGAGGTGATCGCCACTTCGGGCAGGCGGCCGACCGACGCGGCAATCGCGGCGGCGCTGCCGGCATTCGAAGGCGACATCCTGCAGGTGCCGCCGCAATTCTCGGCGGTGAAGATCGACGGCGAGCGCGCCTACAAGCGCGCCCGCGAGGGCGACGCGGTCGAGCTGGCCGCGCGCCCGCTCTACGTCGACGAACTGACGCTCGTGTCCCGGCCCGATCCTGACCACGCGGTGTTGGACATGGTCTGCGGCAAGGGCGGATACGTCCGTGCCATCGCCCGCGACCTCGGCGCGGCGCTCGGCTGTTTCGCCCATGTCACCGGCCTGCGCCGGCTCTGGTCCGGGCCGTTCGAGGCCGAAGGCGGCCTGAGCCTGGACGAGGTCGAGCGGATGGCGAAGACGCCCGAGCTTGACGCGCATCTGCGCCCGCTCGAGGACGGGCTGGCGGACCTGCCCGAACTGCGCTGCACGGCGGAAGGCGCGGCGCGGCTCAGAAACGGCAATCCGGGCATGGTGCTGACATCGGACGCGGACTACGGCGACGAGGCCTGGGCCTCGCTGGATGGCCGCGCGGTTGCGGTCGGCATCTATCGCGCGGGCGAACTGCATCCCAGCCGGGTCTTCAACCAATGAGGCGGGGCGCGTTCCCCCGGCCGGACCTGCCCCGGCAAGCGCGAGGCGCGTCGAACCGATGATCACCCGGCACCACCAGAAGGGCGACGCCGCCTCGACCGCGGTCTATTCCGACTGCGAACGCTACCGCTACCTGCTGACCCGGGTCTGGGACCCGGCGGGCGCGGCGGCGCTGTTCATCATGCTCAATCCCTCGACCGCCACCGAGGTGCAGAACGACCCCACCGTCGAGCGCTGCGAGCGCCGGGCGCGTACGCTCGGCTTCGGGGCGTTCAGGGTCACGAACATTTTCGCCTGGCGCGACACCGACCCGCGGGCGATGCGCCGCGCCGCCGACCCGGTGGGACCGGAGAACGACAGGGCGATCCTCGACAGCTGCCCCTGGGCCGACCGGATCATCTGCGCCTGGGGCACGCACGGCGCGCATCTGGAACGCGGACCGGCGGTCGAGGCGATGCTGCGTACCACCGGCCTGCCGCTCTATCACCTCGGGCTGTCCAAGGCGGGCCACCCGAAGCACCCGCTCTATATCGGCTATGCCGAGCCGCCGCAGCCCTGGCGCTAGGGCTCAGCCGGCGCCGGGGCGCCAGTCGTCGACATGGATATCCGCCGCGGTCGCGTCGGGTGCACCCGGAAGCACCGCGACCAGCGTGCCGTCGACGGTGACCAGCGCGTCCGCGCCGTCCGGCGAGGGTGCCACGCGAATCTCCGGCGCACCGGCAAAGGCGTCGCGCTGCAGGATCACCCGCAGCACGTCCTCGCCGGCCCGGAAGCCTTCGACCACCGGGATGCCGGCCGCCGTTCCGCGGCCCGGCTCGCCTGCATCGGGCGGATCGGGGTCGATCACGCCGCCGTCGCCGGGCAACGGGCCGGGCGTGCCCGGCGCATCCGGATCGTCCGGTTCCAGCACCTCGGCGGGGTCCACCACCGGCCCCGGTTCGCCCGGCGCGTCGGGGTCGTCGGGGTCAAGCACATCTGCCCCGCCGTCATCGCCGTGCGTGCCGGCCCCGTCGATCGCCTCGGCCAGTGACACGACATAGACGGCGCCGGAACTCTGTTCGGCCAGTTTCAGCAGGATATCGCCGGCCGGCACCGCGCTGAGCCCGGGAAAGCCCACGCTGACCGCCGCATCGCCACCAAGCGGGAACACGACCCTTGCGCCGTCCTCCGGCGCGGAAACCTCGAACACCGGATCGCCGGCGATCCCGGTCAGATCGACCTCGACCAGGTCGCGCCCCGGTTCGAAGTCCGCGATCACCACCGCGCCGGACCCGGCCCCGACCTCGTGAACCGCGCCGTCCTCGGGGCCCGGCACGGGCGCCGCAACGGGGGCGCCGCCCATCTCGTCGTCATCGGGGTCGGGCGCTTCGTCGTGCAGTATCGGCAGCGCCGCCAGCGGCAGCAGGCCCAGAAGCAACATGGCCGCAAGCATCGGCATCTCCGGTCGGTTCACCGGGCGTGAATAGCGCGACATCACCAAGAAGCGGTTTAGGAAGCCACGCGAATCCGACGATCCACCGCGCAAGCCGCCGAAATCACCCGAAAAACCGGTTCAAATTGTGCGGAAATCCGGCACCCGGGCCGCCGCTGTCGCGGTCGCAACTCGGCCCTTCCCATCCGGCCGAGAATCCCCTATACGCCCGCATCTGCCCGGCGCCTCTGCGCCGCGGCGTGACTCCACGGGCCCTGCTGGACGACATCCCGGCTTGTGCCATTGCCTTTCGAAAGGAGACCCCGATGTCGATTACCGCGGAAGAAAAGAACCGCCTGATCAAGGATTTCGCCACCAAGGACGGCGACACCGGCTCGCCCGAGGTGCAGGTGGCGATCCTCACCAGCCGCATCGCGACGCTGACCGAGCACTTCAAGACCCACAAGAAGGACAACCACTCGCGCCGTGGCCTTCTGAAGCTCGTGGCCCAGCGCCGCAAGCTCTTGGACTATACCAAGCGCAAGGACGAGGCCCGCTATCAGGACCTGATCCAGCGCCTGGGCATCCGCCGCTAGGGAGTGTGACCGCCGCGCCCGGATGCAACGCGCGGCGGACCGGACCTATCCGAAAACCATGTCGTCATCGGTGCCGTCGACCTGCACCGTGACGACGTATTCGTCGACCGGCAGGTTGTTGTCGGGATCGGTGGCGACGTCGCCGTCCCCGGTGCCGAAGGGCGAGTCGTTCTCTTCCGCGCCCAGCGTGGAGCTCAGCGCGAAATCGTCGATTTCCACCGCCTGCTGCACCGAGATGTTGTTGATGCGCAGCTTGTCGTTGTGGTCGAGGCCTTCGAAGCTGACGTAGACCGTGTCGAAGTCGAACAGCGGCGTCACGCTCAGCGTTTCGACGCCGTCGATCCCGGTGATGTCGACGAAACCGGAATCGACCAGCACACCGCCCTCCCGGGCTTCCCAGCGGAAGATCACCGACGCGGTGTTCTTGACGTTGCCGCCGACGCCGGTGACATCCAGCGTGAAGCCCGACACGCTCCCCGGACCGGGCGTGGTGATCTCGATCGCCTCGAACCGCTCGATATTGCCGTTCCCGACACCGATGCCGCCGGCATTGTTGGGGTTCAGGAAGAACGCGCCGTCGCCGTTCGAATTCAGATTACCCTCGAACGCGGTGTACTGGAACAAGACATACACGCGCCGGCCCGCCGATGGGTATTCGAAACTGCCCGGAAGTCGGTTTTGGATAGTTTTTAAAATAACAGCATAGGCAAACGGCGAATACAGTCATGGCGCAAAACATGTCCCAAGAGCATGATATTCATAATTGCATTCAGGGGTACGCCTGCAAATATTGCGCGAGTACCGGCGAATCACCCCACCGCACCGATTTTCTATTGCGGGATGCACAGTATCCCGGCCCGGCGCTCGGCTCGGTCTTGACCGACATGGACCGGCGCATCCCTCCCTGGGCGCTTGCAGGGCCGCGCAATCACCGGCTCGCGAGGCAGAGATCGCAGATCCCCGACCGGGCGCACGCCTTCCCCTTTCCCTTTCGATTGCATTGCTGTAAGGCCCGCCACATCTGAGACGTGACGCCCTTGGACCCCGGGCGCGTGCATGAGGATAGGGGTCGGCGGCAATGGGGCCGCCAGTCAAACGGGAGACCCGGAGGGCCGGGAGTGCTCCCACGAGGATACGATACATGTTCAACATAACGACGAAATCCATGCAATGGGGTGAGGAGACGCTTACCCTCGAGACCGGCAAGGTCGCCCGCCAGGCCGACGGTTCGGTCGTCGCCACGCTCGGCGAGACCACCGTGATGGCCAACGTGACCTTCGCCAGGGAACCCAAGCCCGGCCAGGACTTCTTTCCGCTGACCGTGCACTACCAGGAAAAATACTATGCCGCCGGCAAGGTGCCGGGCGGCTTCTTCAAGCGCGAGGCGCGCCCGACCGAAAAGGAAACGCTCACCGCGCGGCTGATCGACCGGCCGATCCGGCCGCTCTTCGTGCCGGGCTTCAAGAACGAAGTGCTGGTGATGTGCACCGTTCTTTCGCACGATCTGGTCAACGATCCCGACATCGTCGCGATGATCGCGGCCTCGGCCGCGCTGACGATTTCCGGCGTGCCGTTCATGGGCCCGATCGCCGGCTGCCGCGTCGGATTCGAGGATGGCGAATACATCCTCAACCCGACCGTCGACGACATGCAGGACCTGCGCTCGAACCCCGACCAGCGCCTTGATCTGATCGTCGCCGGCACCAAGGACGCGGTGATGATGGTCGAATCGGAAGCCTACGAGCTTTCCGAAGCCGAGATGCTCGGCGCGGTGACCTTCGCGCATGAACAGATCCAGCCGGTGATCGAGCTGATCATCGACCTGGCGGAAGAAGCGGCGAAGGAACCGTTCGACTTCCAGCCGCCGGATTATTCCGGGCTCTACGACGTGGTGAAGGCCGCGGGCGAAGAGCAGATGCGCGCCGCCTACGCGATCCTCGACAAGCAGGAGCGTACCGCCGCGGTCGGCGCCGCCAAGCAGGCGATCATCGAGGGCCTGAGCGAAGAACAGCGCGAAGACGCCAACCTCGGTTCGGCGCTGAAAAAGCTCGAATCGGTCATCCTGCGCGGGTCCGTCGTCAAGGACGGCAAGCGCATCGACGGCCGCGCGCTGGACCAGGTTCGCCCGATCGTCTGCGAAACCGGCTTTCTGCCGCGCACCCATGGCTCGGCGCTGTTCACCCGGGGCGAGACGCAAGGTTTGGTGGTGACCACGCTGGGCACCGGCGACGACGAGCAGATCATCGACGCCTTGCACGGCAACTTCCGCTCGAACTTCCTTCTGCACTACAACTTCCCGCCCTACTCGGTCGGCGAAGCGGGCCGCGTCGGCCCTCCGGGACGCCGCGAGATCGGCCACGGCAAGCTGGCCTGGCGCGCCCTGCAGGCGGTTCTGCCGGCGGCGACCGACTTCCCGTACACGATCCGCGTGGTGTCCGAGATCACCGAGTCGAACGGCTCGTCGTCGATGGCCTCGGTCTGCGGCGGCTCGCTGTCGATGATGGACGCGGGCGTGCCGCTGAAGGCGCCGGTCGCCGGCGTCGCCATGGGTCTGGTGCTGGAGGATGACGGGTCCTACGCGATCCTGACCGACATCCTCGGCGACGAGGACCACCTCGGCGACATGGACTTCAAGGTGGCCGGCACCGAGCGTGGCGTAACCGCCTTGCAGATGGACATCAAGACCAGCGGCATCACCCGCGAAATCATGCACACGGCGCTGCTCC
>JBFKQC010000023.1:0-49036 GCA_041627895.1 Rhodobacter sp. | reverse complement strand
GAGCCCCTCGTGCCGCCCGCACGGAGCCGGAGGCGAGTACGGGCACGCCATGCGTGAGCGCAAGCGAACTCCTTCAGGCAGCGACACCCCGCAAGAGCCGTGCCCTGCCCGGGGGTATCGCCCTGATCTCCAGCCCGGTGAATACGTGCAGCGTGTTCAGGTCGCGGTCGACCACGGCGTGGTCGCTGACCCACCCGCCCATCGCCAGGTAGGTGCGCAGCAGGGGCGGCATCGTGCGCATCGCCCGCTTCACGTCGGGCTTGCCGCGCAGCCGCCGGGCAAAGCGAAACACGTCCGGCGCCTTGACCTTGGGCAGCCACCTCTTTGGCGCGATGTGACGCTCTTTCAGCATCGCGAAGGCGTCGAGATAGGCCTGCGTCCCGGTCCCGGCGAAGGACGAGCAGCCGAACAGCATCTCGACCCCCTCGTCGTCGACATAGCGGGTCATCGCGCCCCAGGCGACGCGCAGGATGTCCGGGTCGCCGGCAAAGTCCGGGTCGATGCAGAACCGGCCCATCTCGACCATCCGGCCCTCGAAGCGTTCCAGTGCCGACAGTTCGTAATACTGCGCCGAATAGCTTTGCGCGATCTCGCCGCCGTCCGACAGCGGCAGGATGCGGAAGCAGCAGACCAGCCGCCCGCTGCGCGTCTCTTCCACCAGCACGTGTGTACAGACCGCGTCGAAGCGGTCGGCGTCGCGCCCCGGCTCGCCGGCGCGCGCGCGGAACGCGCGATAGCGCAGCGCCTGCGCCGCCTCGATATCGGCCGCCCCCGCCGCCTGGCGCGCGGCGAAGCGTCCCTTGCGCAAGTTCAGCATGCCGGTCGCACCTTTCGCTTGGCAGCCTGACGCAGCCGCCTAAATATGGGTCGACCGCATCCGGCACACAAGATCCGGCGGATGCCCGACAAGGAGACGCACGCGATGGAGAAAGTCGAAAGATCGGACGCGGAATGGCGCGCCAGGCTCAGCGATCTGGCCTACAAGGTCACCCGCAAGCACGGCACCGAGCGCGCGTTTACGCACGAATCCTTTCCCGAAGGGCCCGGCACATTCCGCTGCGTCTGCTGCGGGGCCGAGCTGTTCGACAAGGCGCACAAGTTCGACAGCGGCTCGGGCTGGCCGTCGTTCTACCAGCCGAAGGACGCCGGGATGGTGGGCGAGTCCGAGGACAATTCGTGGTTCATGCGGCGCACCGAGGTGCATTGCAACCGCTGCGACGCGCATCTCGGCCATGTCTTTCCCGACGGGCCGCAGCCGACCGGGCTGCGGTATTGCATCAACGGCGTGGCGCTGGATTTCGAACCCGAAAGCGGCGGGGCGGCGGAATGACCCCGGTCGGGGCAGATCGCCACGCTAGACCGTGACGTCGGCCCGCGCCCTGCGGATCACCATGCCGGCAGGGGCTGGCATCTCGCCCGCGGTGTCCACCGGCTCGAACACGAAGCGCCCGCCAAGCCCGGAGGTCACGTCGCTGCCGGCGATCACCTGGCCGCCGCGCGCGCTGTGCGCCAGCCGCGCCGCCCGCAGCAGCGCGGCGCCGATCAGTTCCGGCCCGGTCCCGTCCGCGTGCCGCGGCGCATACAGCACCTCGCCCCGCGCAAGCGCGCCGCAGGGCCAGAGCACGCCGGACGCGGTGATGCTGAACGGCTCGGACGCCAGCGCCAGCGCGGCGCGCACCGCGCTTTCGCTGTCCTCGCGCCGCGCCTCGGGATAGCCGAAGATCGCGACGAACCGGTCGCCGATGCCGGGCAAGGCGGTGCCGCCGGCCGACGCCACGACGCGCTCGGCGCGCTGGCGGAACCGCTCTTGCACCAGCCCCAGCGTGTCGGGGTCGTGCAGCATGTCCGGATCGGCGGGCCCGGTCAGCGACATGCACAGCACCGTCAGCCGGGCATGGCGCAGGCTGCGCCGGCCGGCGGTCTCGTCAGGCATCCCGGTTTCGATGCGGATTTCCTCGGCCAGTTCCGCGGTCTCGCGCGACGGTTCGGCATCCAGTTCGCGCCGCAACATCGCGCGGCAGGTGTTGTAGAGCTGCAGCGCCTCGGCACGCCGCCCGGCCAGCCGCAGAAGCCGCATCTGCGTGCGGTAGGCGGGCTCGTGCGTCGGTTCGACCGCCAGCAGCCGCTCGGCGGTGGCCAGCGCGGCGGCGGGATCCGAGGCTTCGAGGCCGCGGTCGAGGAGCTTCTGCAGCGCCGCCGTGACCCGGTTCTTGAGGCGCTGGCGCTCGAGCCAGAGCCATTCCTCGAACGGCGCCGCGCGCGGCGTCAGCCCGGCCAGGAAATCGCCGCGGTAAAGCGCGATGCCGCGGCGCCAGTCGTCCCAGTTCTCGCTGTCGAGCGCGGCCTCGAGATCCGCCGCGTCGACCAGCCCCGGCCGGCCGGCGAAGCTTACCGCCTCCTTGCCCGGCTCGATCACGTCGGCCCCGGCCTGCCTGAGCGCCTTGCGCAGCACCGCAAGCTCCTGGCGCAGGCTGGCGCGGCCCTGGCCCTCGCGGCCGGCGGGCCAGAGCAGCGCGGCCAGCTCCTCGCGCGCCACGGCGCGCCCGCCGGACGCGGCGAGATAGGCCAGAAGCCCCCAAGACTTCCGGGTCTGCATCTTGATCCGGCGCCCGTCCGGACCGGACAGGCTGCACCCGCCAAGCAGGCGAATCTGGGGGATCATATCCTACCCCTGCGCGAATCCGGATCGGCGGACTGGCGCCGGACCGGGGAGAGCATCACACGAAACCGGGCCAAATCTTGCAGTTATTTTGCGTAACTCTCAAGGGGCGACTTCGCCGGAAGGGCGACTCAGGCAAAGACCCGCCGAGTGCGCCGCACCCGTCCCGCCCACGATCCGGCAGGACGGCGCCGCGCCTGCGCCGGTCATATAAGTATATGATATTGCATGGCAAGTTATCCACCGCATGCCCCCTATCCTGCCGATTCTCCTTTAACGCGAATCATCACTGCCGAAGTCCCGCGGCCCGGCGCGGATGTCATCTGGCAGACATTCGCAAAAAGATTCTCCCGCATTTCGCGAGTTTTGACGGTTCTTTAACGCAAATGCCGCCGCGATCTTGCGGTTGTTTTGCGCTCTTGTGGTTCACTCGCTCTGCCGATGGGGAGTGAACCTGAAGCATGGCGCCGCCGCTCTTTGGTGGAGTGCCCACATAGATGAGACCGATGCGGGGGGAAGGGTGTTCGTGACGTTCTAGTACGTGAAAGACTTTGGGGCGAGCCCCGACACGAAACCTTACCTGACCCTTTCAGCCCGGACGCCTTGGCCACTGGCCGGCCCCCCGTATCATCCCCGGATTTCCGACCTGTCACAAGGAAACTGGCGGCCCGCAACGCGGACCGCCTTTTGCATCGCATGACGGCGGCCGGTTCAGGATCGCCCCGGATCCCCATGATATTCCTGCGTTCCCGGCGCGCGCCACTTGGCGACAATTCGCCGACCGCAGGTCCCCGGCGCCGCCGCGGCAATCAGGGGGTTGGCGGAATCGGGTTCCCGGGTTTACCCTAGGAGTTGAATTACACTGTGTGATTTTACCAATCGATAGAGAGAGGAGCAGCCGTATGGTTGCCGGCATTGTCTTGGCAGGGGTCCGTTTTCGAGATCCGTCGCGACTGACAGGCCAGGACCGGATTGCACCCAGCGCAGCGCCCTCGTTCCCCGCCACGACCGACCGTTCCGCGACGCAAAGGACGCATTCCGCGCGCAACAGCCATTCTTGAAGACATTCAGCAAGGGAGACTTTCGTCATGCCTGTGACCCCCACCTATCCCGGTGTCTACGTGCAGGAACTGCCCTCTGGCGCGCGCGCGATTGCCGGGGTTGCAACCTCGATCGCGGCATTCGTCGGCATGGCAGAGCGCGGCCGGATGAACGTGCCGGTCCGGATCTTCAACTTCGCCGATTTCGAACGCAGCTTCGGCGCCGAGACGAAGGGTGAACTGGCCACGCAGGTCCGGAATTTCTATCTGAACGGCGGCGGGCAGGCCTATGTGATGCGGATCGCCAACAATCCGTTCCAGGCCGACGTGATGCTGCGCAACCAGGCCGACACCGGCAACGCGATGCTGGTCACGGCGCGCGATCACGGGCTTTTGGGCAACCAGCTGCGGGTCGAGATCGACTATGGCACCGGCAATGCCGAAGAGACCTTCAACCTGACTGTCTACCGCCAGGTGATCAAGGACGACGGCAGCCGCGAGCGCGAGGGGGAAGAGACCTTCGAGGGGCTCTCGATGAACCCGAACCTGGGCAATTTCGCCGAAAGCGCGATCAACGGCAACTCGCAGCTGATCACCGTCACGGCCGAGCCCGCGCCGGGCGCGATCAACGGCGTCTCGATGAGCGGGCTGATCCTGTCGAACACCGCCAACACCGCGCGCGACGAGCTGGCCGGGATCGTCACCGGCGCGAACCGGCGGCTGACGGTCAAGGTCGGCGACAACCCGGCGCAGCCCGTCACCCTGCCCGATCTCGGCAGCTTCGTCGGTTCGGGCAACCTGACCGACGTGACCGACGGCATCGAGGACGAGATCAACGCCGCGCTCACGCCCCACGGCGTGACGGTGACGGTCGCGGCCTCGACCGGCAGCGTCGCCGGCGGCGGCACCGGATCGAACCGGATTGTCACGATCACCTCGGCCGACGGCGCGGTGCAGGTCACGCCGGGTGCCGGCGGCGACATCACGGTGGCGCTGAGGCTGGGCATCGGCCAGGGCGGGCTCGAGGGCTCGACCTGGGGCACGGTGCGCCCGGCACCGACCGGGTTCGTCGCGCGGATGGGTGACGTGACCGACAATTTCGAGGAGTTCCGCCGTTTCGCGGGCACCGACCGGGCGACGATCAACAGCTGGACGCTGACCGACGACAGCGGCGACCCGGCGCACACGGTGAACCCGTTCACCCTGCCCGGCGGCGCGGTGCCGGTCTTCACCGCGGGCGGCAGCAATGCGCTGGCCAATGCCTACGGCGTGCTCGACGCCATCGCCGCCTCGATCGCGGGCAACTCGAACGGCCGCTGGGCGGCGGCGCGGCACGGCCCGCGCCTGGCGCTGAGCCCGCTTTACGGCACCGAAAACACCGGGATTGCGCCTGCCGTCGCCTTCGTCACCGCGGGCTTCAATTTCGCCACCAACGCGATGACCAACGCGTTCCGCAACACCGCGGCCTATTCCGTCGGCCAGCCGGGCGGCGCGGCCGGGCCCTCGCCATTCCAGGACGCCGGGCCGACCGCGGGCGACGACGGCGGGCTGGCACAGGCCGGCGACTATGACGACGCCTACGAGATCATCGACCGCGAGGTCGACCTGTTCAACCTGATGGTGCTGCCGCGCAACGACACCCAGTCGAACGCCGACCGCGGCCTGCTCTGGGGCGCGGCCTCGGCCTTCTGCCAGCTCAAGCGCGCCTTCCTGCTGGTCGATCCGGATGACGACTGGAACGACATCACCACGGCCGAGCAGGGCGTGAACGCGATCCGTACTGGCGTGGCGACGCGCAACGCGGCCTGCTACTGGCCGCGCCTCGACGTGGGCGGCGGCACCTATGTCGACCCGTCGGGCGCCCTGGCCGGGGTGATGGCGCGGACCGACGGCAACCGCGGCGTCTGGAAGGCGCCGGCGGGGCTGGAGGCGACGGTGCGCGGCGTCACCGGCGTGCAGCACCAGATGACCGACCCGGAAAACGGCGTGATCAACCCCAAGGCGCTGAACGCGATCCGGCTGTTTCCCGCCGGCGTGGTCAGCTGGGGCGCGCGCACGCTGGTGGGCTTCAACGGGTCCGGCAACGTGGACGACAAGTACATCCCCGTCCGCCGCACCATGCTGTTCATCGAGGAATCGCTTTACCGCGGCCTGCGCTTCGCGGTGTTCGAGCCGAACGACGAGCCGCTTTATGCGCAGATCCGCCTCGCCGCGGGCAGCTTCATGAACGGGCTGTTCCGCCAGGGCGCCTTTGCCGGCCAGAAGGCGACGGACGCCTATTTCGTTCAGTGCGACCGCACCACGACCACCGATAACGACCGCAATCTCGGCATCGTCAACGTGATCGTCGGCTTCGCTCCGCTGAAACCGGCCGAATTCGTGATCCTGACGGTCAGGCAGATCGCCGGCCAGGTCCAGGTTTGAGAAAGGGCATTTTCCGATGGCGCAATTCACCGTCAACACAACCCGCTTCGATCCCTACAAGAACTTCAAGTTCCGCGTGGTCTGGGACGGCCAGCCGGTGGCCGGCATTTCCAAGGTCTCGGCTCTGAAGCACACGATCGAGCCGGTCAGCCACCGCGACGGCGGCGACCGCTCGACACCGCGGATCTCGCCCGGCGCGGCCAAGTTCGAGCCGATCACGCTGGAACGCGGCATCACCCACGACACTGCGTTCGAGGCTTGGGCGACGCTGGCCTATTCCAACGCCGGCGACGCGGCAGTTTCGCTGAAGAACTTCCGCAAGGACATCACCATCGAGCTTTACAACCTTCAGGGCGTCAAGGTGCGCGCCTGGCAGGTGTTCCGCTGCTGGGTGAGCGAGTTCACCGCGGTGCCGGAACTGGATGCCAACGCCAACGCCATCGCCTTCGAATCGATCGTCCTGCAGAACGAGGGCTTCGTGCGCGACGACGCGGTGGTCGAGGCGGCCGAGACCTGAGCATCGGCCCCGAAGGGGCTGATACGGCTGGGAAATGATGATGCGTACCGTCGAGCTGAACGCGCCGGGCCATGGCTCCATGGCGCTGACCCTGCGCCCCCTGACCGGCGCCGACGAATTGTCGCTGTCGGGCACCGGGCTCGGGCCGGCGATGGCGCTGTTGGCGCGGCTCTCTGGCAGCGACCCGGCCGGGCTGTCGGTCAGCCAGATCGACCGTGGCCTCGCCGGCATCTACGCGATGCTCTACGGCGAGACGGCGGAGTGCCGGGCAAGCTGCGCGCGCTGCGGCGAGGCCTACGAATTCGCGCTGAACCTGCCCGGCATCATCGCCGCGCAGGACGCCGAGCGCCCCGGCCCGCCCGATGACGAAGGCGTCTGGGACATGCCCGGCGGCGCCCGGGTCCGCGCGCCCACGCCTGCCGATCTGTCCGGCGATCCGGCGGCGCTGGCCGCGGCGCTGACCGTGGCCGGCAGCGCGGACCCCGACGCGGTCGCCGGTTTCCTCGACCGCGCCGCGCCGGTCCTGACGCTCGACCTCGACGCGCCGTGCCCGGCCTGCGAGGCGCCCGCGACGGTGCGCTTCGACCTCGCCGGCTATCTGACCCGGCGGCTGGCGGGAGAACGCCCGTTCCTGGTGCGCGAGACGCACCTGATCGCCTCGCGCTACGGCTGGTCGCACGCCGAGATCATGGCCCTGACCCGCGACGACCGGCGCGCCTATGCCGGTCTGATCGAGGCCGAGCGCGCGCGGCTTTCCCGGAGGCAGACGGCATGAGCGGCTATCTGCAACGCCTTCTCGACCGCGCCGCCGCGCCGCCCGCCGGGGCGCCGGGGCTGCTGCCCGCCGGCCTGTCGCAATCGCCGCTCAGCCTTGCCGACCAGCGCCTGAACGATCCGGGATTTGCCGAGCGCGCCGCGCCCGGGGAAGAGGCCGGGGCCGAGGCCGCCGATACGGGCGGCATCTTTGCCGCGCCCGAGCCGCCGCACCCCGTGCCGGCCGGCACCCCGCGGCAGCGTCCGCCCGCGCCGCCGCCCGCGCCGGACCCCGCCGCGCCCGCGCCCCGCGCCGAGACGCCAGAGCCGCCGCCGCCCGATCCGGTGGCGCCCGCGCCCGCCGGGCACCCCCGGCCCGTCGGCCAGATCGACCCCTGGGACCTGCTGCTCCCCGAGGACAGCGCCGCACCCGAACCGGCCGCCCCCGCCGAACCCGCGCGCGGGCCCGAGCCCGAAGGCTCGCGGCCCGACCCGGTCGCCGCCCCTGCCGAGGTCGGCGCGCCCGAACCCGCCCCTCTGCCGGCCGTGGCCGGCCCCGCGCCGCGCGAGGCTGCGCCCGCAGCCGCCTCGGTCCTGCCCGAACCCACCCCCGCTGCGCCGGCCGAACCGCCGGCGGCACCCGCGCCGGACCCGGTATCGGAAGCGCCCGCCAACCTGACCACGGCGCCAGAGCCCGCCGCGGCCCCGGCGCTGGCCGTGCCGCCCGAGCCCGTGGTGCCGGATCTGCCCGACCCGCCAGAAGCGGCGCTGCGCCCGCCCGCCCCGCCGGCGCCGCAACCCGCGCCGCAGGCGGCGCCCGGCCCGGCGCCGGCCCCGCAGGCCGAACAGTCCCGGCCGCGCGTGAACCGCCCGATGACCGCCGCCGAAGTCTCGATCATCGGCCCGCTGCCCAGCCGCCGCCGGGCGCTGACGCTTTTCGGACAGAGGAGGCGCTAGGCCATGCCGACGTCGAACCTCTTTCTGGTCACCGACACGCTGCGCAGGCTGCTGCAGTTCAACGTCGAGGCGCTGCTGTTGCGCCAGACCGGCGCGCCGCAATCCGTCACCGTCACCGCGATGCCGCCGGAACGCGCGGGCGGCGCGACCGACACGCTGAACCTGCACCTCTACCACGTGATGGAGGACACCCATTACAAGAACCTGCCGCCGCCCGGACACGGCGGCCCGCCGGTCGCGCGCCAGCCGCTGGCGCTGTCGCTGTTCTACATCCTCACCGCGCATCACGAGCTGAACGAGGTCTGGGACGCGGCGAACCAGCAGAACCTGTTCAGCCTCGCGATCAAGACGATGCACGACCATTCGCTGATCGACGACGGCCTGCAGATCGCGCCGGACGGGGTGACGCCGCAGACGGTGATGGCCACCGGCCTCGAGGACCGCGACAACCGCTTCGAGATCGCGCCGCGTCCGCTGACGCCGGAAGAAGCGATGAGCTTCTGGTCGGCCGAACAGACCGCGACGACGCGGCTTTCGGCCTATTACGAGGTGCGCACGATCTTCCTGGAACCCGAGGAACCGACGGGCATCTCGGGCCGGGTCTACGACCTCGGGCTCTGGGTCGCGCCGATCTCGTCGCCGGTGATCGAGGCGGTCACCGCGCTGACGGTGTTCGACCCGCCCGCCGCCGCCGGCCTGCCGCAGCAGCAACTCGTGACCTCGCCGGCCCGCGCGGTGCTCGATCCGGCATCCGCGCCGCCGGTCAACCGCGTCCATGTCCGGGGTTCGGCGCTTACCGGCGACGGTTCGCCCGGCGCCAGCCGCATCGTGCTGCGCACACCGGCCTGGCGCGAGCTGGCGACGCCGGTGCGCGAGGCCGAGATCGACCCCGCAACGAACGGCGCCTGGGCCGTCGCCTTCACCGAGACCGAGGCGACGTTCGATCTGCAGGGCAGCCTGCAGGCGGTGGTGAACGGCGCGCCGACCGCGCTGGAGGTCACGCCCGGCATCTACGCGCTTTCGGTCCGCTCGACCCGGCGCCAGGTCAGCCAGGGCGGCGCGCTGCGGGTCACGACGAGCGAAAGCAACCAGGTCGCGTTTTCCGTCGGCGCCCATATCGTGCAGGTCACCGGCCCGAACGGCGCCGGGCGTTTCGTGATCCAGGTCACGAACACCTTCGACATGGAGGCTGCCGGGCTTGACGCGCAGCTTTCGGTCGACGGCGAGATCTATGACGAGGTCACGGCGTTTTCCGGCGTCGCCGCGCAGGATCGCGGCAGCTTTGACCGGCAGGCCGGCCAGATCGAGTTCCACCCGCTCTTCAACCCCGCCACCACCGCCACCCACAGCCTGCGCCTGATCCTGAACGGCGCGGAATCGCAACCCTTCTGGTTCGAGACGCCATGACCAAGCCCCATCCCAAGCCCCATCTTCTGGCCTCTGCCGCGGAACTGCTGGTGCACCGCGCGCGGCTGCGCCTGCAGGCGGCGCTGGGTGAGCCTGTCGACGGCGATCTGCCGCTCGAGACGCTGGAGCACCGGCTCGAAGGGCCGGAGGGCCGCGCCTGGACCCGGCTGACCGGGCTTTTCGGGCTCGGCGAGCCGGAGGCCGATCTGCTGGCGCTGGCGCTCGGCGTCGCGATCGAACCCGCGCTCGGCCCGATGGTCGCCAGGGCGCAGGGCGCCGAGGGGCGGCTGTTGCCCAGCGAACCGCTGGTGAAGGCGCTGCACGGCCATCCGGCCCGCCCGATCTGGCGGCCCACCTCCCCGCTGGCGATGTGGCGCCTGCTGAGCCCCGTCCGCCTGACCCCGGGCGAGGCCGAATGCTTTCAGGCCGACCGCGCACTGGCCGACTGGATGTTCGGCAACCTTTCGCTGGACCCCGAGCTGGTGCTGGCGCTGGACCAGTGCGCCGCGGGCCCCGAGCCCGCCGAATGGCCCGTCGCCGAGACCGCCGGGCGGATCGATCGCGCGCTGGGCCAGGGCGCCGCGCTGCGCCTCGCCGTGCAGGGCCGCGCCGGTGCCGGGCGGCAGGGCTTCGCCGCCGCCGTGGCGCGGGCGCTGGGGCGCGAGGCGCTGGTGGTCGACCCCGCGGTGATCCCGCAGGCGGACTGGGCCGAGGCCTTCATGCTGGCGCAGCGCTTCGCGCTTTACGCCGAGGCGGCGCTGGTGTGGCGCGAGGGCGGCCCGGCCTGGCCCGCCAAGATACCCATGGCGCCGGTCCAGGTGATCTGCTGCGCCCCGGGCGAGATGCCCGCGCCCCGCGCCGGCACCACCGACATCGCGCTGGCCCTGCCGGAACCGGGGGCGGCCAGCAAGGCGGCGATCCTCGCCGATATCTCGCCGGACCTCGCCGGGGGCGCCGCGCGGCTGGCGGCCACGCCCGGCCTGCTGCTCGGCGATCTGACGGATGTCGCCCGCAGCGCCCCGCGCTCGCTGGACGAGGCCGCAAGCGACCTGCGCGCCCGCGCCCGCGCCCGGATGACCGGCGCGGGCCACGTGGTTGATCCGGTCTTCGGCTGGGACGACATGATCGCGCCCGAGGCGCTTGTTGCCCAGCTTCGCCGCATCGCGTTCGAGGCGCGCACCCGGCCCACGCTGATGGAACGGCCCGAGACGGCGCGGCTCTACCACCGGTCCGCCGGGTTGTCGGCGCTGTTCTCCGGCCCGCCCGGCGTCGGCAAGTCGATGGCCGCCCACGTCATCGCCCGCGACCTCGGCGCGAACCTGCTGGTGGTCGATCTCGGCGCAACGACGTCGAAGTTCATCGGCGAGACGGCGAAAAACCTGACCGAAGCCTTCGCGCAGGCCCGCGCGTCGGGCGCGGCGCTGATCTTCGAAGAGGCCGACGCGTTCTTCGCCAAGCGCACCGAGGTGCAATCCTCGAACGACCGCTACGCCAACACCGACACCAACCACCTGCTGCAACTGCTGGAAGGCCATGACGGGCTGGTGCTGTTGTCGACCAACAAGCGCGCCAACATCGACCCGGCCTTCATCCGCCGCCTGCGCCACGTGGTCGAGTTCCCGAAACCGGGGCCCGGCGAACGCCGCACGCTCTGGGCACGGATGATCGCCGGGCTCGGCGCCGATCCCGCGCCGCTCGCCAAGGATATCGCGCGGCTTTCCACCACGCATGACCTGAGCCCCGCGCAGATCAAGGCCGCGGCCCTGTCCGCGCTTTATACCGCGCTCGAGGCCGGGCGCGGCATCGAGGCCGCGGACCTCAAGACCGCGGCAGAGCGCGAACTGGTCAAGGAAGGCCGCACCGCCCCGCCCGCGGGCACCAAACCGAGACGCCAAAGGAGCCCGCAGAATGGCTGAAGCGAAAGGCTCGCCGCTGTCGCCGTCCGTCACCAAGGGCGCCCTGGTGCAACTGGCCGAGGATTTCGGGATCATCGTGCCGAACATCATCCCGTTCCAGTACAACCCCGGCACGCTTACCCGCTCGCTGAAGCCGTGGGACCCGAGCGAGGTCGACCCCACCAACCGCGGCGCGCAGTCGCCGAACGTGCAGCCCTACGACCCCGAAGAGACCTACAAGTTCACGCTGGACCTGGATGCCACCGACGATCTGGCCGACGGCGACCCGCTGGCCGAAACCACCGGAATCGCCAGCCGGATCGCCGCGATCCAGAAGCTGACGGAACCGTCGGGCGGGCTGTTCGGCGACCTGATCGCCAGCGCCGCCGCGCTGGTGAACGCGCCCGCGCAGGACAGCGAACGCGCCAGCGTCCCGATCACGCTGCTGGTCCTGGGCGTCGGCGTGATCCTGCCGGTCCGCGTGACGTCTATTTCCATAGATATCAAAGAGTTCACGCCGCAACTTTATCCCTACATGGCCGAGGTGCAGCTGGAGCTTCGCGTGCTGACGCCGGAAGTCTTCAAGTGCAAGACCGGCACCGCCATCGACATCGCCATAGCCGCCTACGAGATGACCCGCCTGCAAGAGGACGCGCTTGCCGTCCTGAACATCGCCAACGCGCTGAAATCCGCCAAGGCCATCCTGCCGTTCTGAGGTGACCCATGTCCGTCTTCGACCCGAAAAGCCGCTACGTGAAGCACTCGACAGTCACCACCGCCACCGACAGGCGCGGGCGCACCGTGTCCTGCGTGACCCCCGCCCTGGTACCGCCGCAGACCGAGCTTGGCAAGCACAAGAAGAAACAGGGCCAGCGGCTGGATCACATGGCGGCGCACTACCTGAACAACCCCGCCGGCTACTGGCGCATCGCCGAGCTTGAAGGCGCGATGACCGCCGAGGCGGCGCTCGCCCCCGCCCTGATCCGCATTCCGACCAAGACATGAGGCCACATTGGGTTTCGGCGCATACATAACCTCGGGCACCGACCTGACCGCCCTTTCACCCGAGATCACGGCGTGGCTGGTCGAGGTGCGCGTCGAGATGGAGCTGTCGAAGCCCACCAAGTTCGCGCTGCGCTTCGAGGACGACATCTGCGACGGGTCTTTCGCGGTGCAGGGCAATTCGCAACTCAAGCAGAACGAAAAGCTGGGCATATTCGTCGCCGACGAGAACGACGCGCTAGATTGCCTGGTCTACGGGCCGGTCACCGAGGTGAAGTCGTCGAACGCGCTTGGCGGGCCCGGGTCGTGGGTCGAGATCCACGGCGAGGACCGGCGCGTCGAGATGGGCCGCGTCGGCGTTCAGGCCAAGTATACCGGGCTCGCCAGCGCCGCGGCCGAGGGCATCCTGGGCGCCTACGAGTTCGCGCCCAAGACCCAGGACACGCTGATCGAGCATGACGGCCAGAAAAAGCAGCTGTCGCAGCGCGGCACCGATCTGGCCTTCCTCGAAGAGATCGCGCGCAAGAACAACATGGAATTCTGGATCGAGTACAAGACCGAGGCCGAACCGCTGACCGGCAGGCTTTCGATCACGGAAACCGCCAACCTGCGCACCTCGCCCGAGCGCAGCCAGGCCGGCGACGCACCGCAGATACCGGTGCTCTCGGCGCCGCCCTCGATGGCGCTGGCGGTCAACCCGCCGCGCCAGGAATGCCCGGGCGTCAACAAGTTCGAGACCAAGATCGACTATGAAAAACCCGTCGCCGCCAAGGGCTTTACCTTCGACGCGGCGGGCGACAAGGGCATCGTCGAACAGATCGTGACCGCGGCGGAACCGGTGGACCCGGACCGCCCGGTGCAGGTCTCGGGCGTCGACCGGCAGGCGATCATCCCGCCCAAGGTCGACCCCGAAGAGGCGTTCCTGGCCAAGGACGCGATCGTCACCGAGCAAAGCTGGTTCGTCGAGGTCGACGCCTCGACCACGCTGGAACAGGCCGGTTTCGCGATCCGCCCGCACCAGATCGTCCAGTTCACCCATGTCGATGAACGCCTCGCCGGGTCCTACCAGGTGATGAAGGCGCTGCACGTCATCACCGCCGCCGACCATTTCATCGACTTCACCTCGCGCGCCAACGGATTGGGAGGCCCCGCCTGATGCCCGACGACGACATCGAACGCATGTACGAAGAGATGGAGCGGCGGTTCTTCGGCAAGTACCGCGGCACGGTCGTGTCGAACACCGATCCGCTGGGCGGCGACCGGCTGGAGGTGCGGGTGCCCGCGGTTTCGGGCGAGGCCGACAGCTATTGGGCGCTGCCCTGCGTGCCCTATGCCGCCGCCGATCTCGGCTGGCACGCGATCCCGCCCGTGGGCGCCTCGGTCTGGATCGAGTACGAGGGCGGCGACATGGAACGCCCGATCTGGGTCGGCGGCTTCTGGGACGAGGGCGAGAGCCCGCCAGAGACCGCGGCGGACATCTTCACGCTGAAGACCCCGGGCGCCACGGTAAAGATCACCGATGCCGGCGAGGTCGAGATCGAGACGACCGCCGGGACCAGGCTGACCATGTCCGGCACCGAGATCGTGCTGAAGGCGCCCTCGATCAAGCAGGACGCCGATGCCGGCAAGACCGAGGTATCGGCGGCAGGGTTCAACGCGCAAAACGGCGCTTTCACAGTGGTTTGATGGAGGTTTTTCATGTCCAATCCGGTTTCCGTTCTGCCCGCCGGCGTCAGCAACACCACCGGAACGCCGGCCTCGTCGAAGGTTCCCGGCGCGGCGCGCGCCAAGACCGCGAGCGGCCCTGTGACGGTGATGACCGACGTCATGCAGTTCCCGTCGTCGCACAACGTCGGCAACTGGATTCTGGGCTCGTTCCGGGTGAAGGCGGGCGGCATTCCGGTGATCCACCAGGCATCCGCCGGGACCAGCATCAGCCAGGCGCTGCCGCCGGGGCCGATGACCGTGACCATCGGAGACGCCCGGGTGAAAGCAATGTGAGGACAGAGGGATGGCCGAGGTTCTTCATGCACTGAAATACCCCTTCGCCATCGACGCGGGCGGCGGACGGGCGGCGGAGGAGTCGGATTACGAGGCCTATGTGCGCCAGCTAATCCGGCAAGTGCTGATGACCGCCCCGGGCGAGCGCGTGAACCGCCCCGATTTCGGCGCCGGCATCCGCCGCATGGTCTTCGCGCCGAACAACCCCGCCGCCGCCTCGCTGACGCAGACGCTGATCTACCAGGCGCTCAGCCGCTGGCTGTCGACCGTGATCAAGGTTGAAGAAGTGGCCGTAACCGCTCAGGAAGAAACGCTTTCCATCACCGTGCATTACATGGTGATCCAGCGCGGCGAGCGCCGCGTGCTGAACGAGGAGGTGACGATCTGATGGCCCTGATCGACCGCCTTTCCGCGCTCTGCGAACAGCAGCCGATCGGCCCGGGCAACCCAATGGGCATCGCGTTTACCGGCATCGACTTCATCCAGGTGGTCGAGCCGCTGGTGCAGACCCGCCTGCGGGTGTTCTTCGTCGTCGAGCCGACGACGCTGAACACCCCGATGGTCGCCGGTCTGATCGCGCCGGATGCCAACGACCCGCTCGGCACCGCCGGCCCGGGCATCGCCGCGGCGCAGAGCGTCTCGATCCTGTCCGAGGAGACCGGGCAGACGGTCGGCATCGACAGCGTCGTCTGGCATATCGTCAATGCCCCCGCCGGCCAGCGCGTCGCGCTGGAGGTCACGGTGACGGCGCCGGGCGACTTCTCGCTTCACCGCCTGACCATCGCCGACGCACGGGTCGATCCGTTCTTCAACGGCCGGCGCTTCAGTTTCAAGCAGGGCTGCCCCTCGGTCTTCGACTGCCGCGACGACTGCGAACCGGAACCCCCTGAAAGCATTGACTATCCGGTCGACTACCTTGCGCGCGATTTCTGGTCGCTGCGCCGCGCGCTGCTGGATTTCGCCGCCGAGCGCTATCCCGGCTGGTCCGAGCCGCTGGAGGCCGACGAAGCCGTGATGCTGATGGAGATCATGGCGGCGCTCGGCGACGAATTTGCCTATACGCAGGACCGTTACGCCCGCGAGACGGCGCTGCCCACCGCGACCCAGCGGCGCAGCCGCACCGCGCTTGCGCGCCTTGTCGACTACCACCCCGATCCCGGCGTCGCTGCCGAAACCGAACTCGCGGTCTGGGCCGGTGCTGGCGGCACCGATGTGCAGGCGGGCGCCCGCGCCTGGGCGCTGCCCGAAGGTCTGCGGCCGATCCCCTATACCTCGACGGCGCAGGTCTGGCACCACGCCGACTGGAACGAGATCCCGCTGCATTGCCCGGATTCCGATGTCGCCTGCCTGCCGAAGGGCGCGACCGAGGCCTACCTTCTGACCGACGCGCCGACGATTGCGCAGCTGCCGCCCGGCTCGCCCCTGTCGCCAGAAGCCTTCTGGCGCGGCCGGCGGATGATCCTGCGCTCGATCCCCGCCGACCCGGCCGAGCCGAAACGCGCCTTCGCGGTCACCATCACCCGCGTCGCGCGGCTGACCGACAGCCTGGCGCCCACGCCCGGCACCGCCACGCCCGTCACCCGCGTCCAGTGGGACGAGCCGACCCCCGGGCCGCTGCCGCTGGCCGAGACCTCGGCGCTGCTGAACGTCGCTCCGGTGCGCGCGGGCGAGGAACTGACCGAACATTTCCGCGTCGGCCCGGACGAGGTGATCTCGGCCAGATACGCCGCGCTGCCCGCGGTCGAGATGCGCAAGCTGCTGGCCGTGCCGCGCGCGGTCGAGCGTGAAGGGCCGTGCGCCGCCGACACCGGCGAGCGCGGCCGTTTCCTGCGCTACGGGCTGCGCGCGTCCGAGGCGCGCGGGCTCGGCTGGATCCACCCCGCCGCCGCGACCGGCCTTGCCAATGCCCGCGTGCGCTCGCCCTTGCTCGGCCTGACCGAGGTCGAGCCCGCGGGCCTCGACGCCGATGCGCAGCTGCAATTCGCCCCCGACGCACAGGGCGCTGCCTGGAGCTTTGCGCGCGACATGCTGACCAGCGATCTCGGCCGCACGGATTTCACGCTGGAAGAAGGCATCTGGCGCACGGTCGCCACGCATCAGCGCCCCTTGCAGGCGCCGCTCGAGTTCCAGGACTACGCCGCCGATACCGGCTGGACGATCCGCTTCGGCGACGGCTATTTCGGCCGCCCGCCCGAGGACGGCACCGTGTTCGAGGCGCGTTTCGTCACCGCGCCGGGCACGCTCGCCAATCTCGCCCCCGACAGCGTCACCCATCTCGCGCCGCCCGCCGGCGCCGGGCCGGCCGATTTCGCATCCTATGCCACTGCCGTGACAAACCCGCTGGCGATCACCTCGGGCACCGACGAGGAATCCCCCGAAGACATCCGCATCAGCGCGCCCGAGGCTTTTCGCGCGCTTCCGCTTCGCGCCGTAAGGCCAGAGGATTTCAAGGAAATCCTGGAACGGCTCGACTGGGTGCAGCGCGCCAACGCCACCGTGCGCTGGACCGGAAGCTGGGCCACCTATTTCATCGCCGCCGATCCGCTGAACGGCTTCGCGCTCAGCCCCGACGAACGCCGCGCGCTGCGCGACGAGATCGACTGCATCCGCCAGGCCGCCCGCGACGCGCGCCCGGCCGACCCCGATTACGTCGATATCGACCTGGAAATCGAGGTCTGCGCCAAGGCAACCGCCTATCCCGGCGAGGTGGCCGAGAGGGTTGCGGACGCCCTGACCGCACCCGGCTTCTTCGCGCCCGACAACTTCACCTTCGGCCAGCCCCTGCGCCGGTCCGGGCTGGAAGCCGCGATCCAGGGCGTGCCCGGCGTCAAGGGCGTCGAGCGCATCCAGATCCGCGAGCGCACGCGGCGCGACTGGCATGACTTCACCGAGCCGGAACTGGCCGTCGAGCCCTGGCAGATCGTGCGATTGCAGAACGATCCGCAATTCCCGGGACGCGGCTCGCTTCAGGTCACAGCCCATGGAGGCGCGCCATGAGCCTGGTCCAGGACAGAAGCTGCGGCTGCGGCACGGTCCCGCACCCGCCGAAACCGGACATCCCCGCCGGGCTTACGACCCTTGCCGACCGGCAACTGGCGGGTTTCCCGGAATACCGCGCTGCGATGCTGACCGCGATCCCGAGCTACGCGGCGCTTTCCGCATGGCGCGCCCGGACCGAGGGCGATCTGGGCGTGATGCTGCTGGAGGCCTGGGCGGTGGTGCTGGACACGACCGGCTTCTACGACGCCCGCATCGCCGAGCGCAGCTATCTTTCGACCGCGCCCGACGATGCCGCCGCGCGGCGGCTGACGGCGCTGATCGGCCACCGGCCGCGGCCCGCAATGGCGGCGAAGGTCAAGCTTGCGGTGCAAGCCGACGGCGCCGACCCGGTCACGCTGCCGAAGGGCACCGGCTTTCGCTCGGGCGCGTTCGACGGCGAGGCGCCGCAGGTCTTCGAACTGCCCCAGGCACAGCAGATCTGGCCGCAGCGCAACCGCTGGCGGCTTGCCCCGGTGCGCGATCCGGGCTTTGACGGCACGTTGCGGTTCCTGCCGCGCGCGGCGCCCTCGGCGGGCGCGATCCTGGCGCTCTGGCACGACGACGGCACCGACGCCGCCGCCCGGGTCGCCGCGGTCGATCCCGACCCGGCGCCGGACGGCGAGACCTATCAGAAGGCGACGCTCGAGGCCAGCGCGGGCCTGTCCGGCCTGAAGGACAAGGACCGCGACAAGATCGCCGTCGCGGTGCTGCGCATCGCCGCTGCGGAATTCGTCGGCACCGGCACGCCGTCGGCGAGCGAAAGCTTCAAGACCCAGGTCTCGCTCGACACGATCTATCCGCAAGCCCGCAAGGGACAGCGCGCGGTGGCCGAGGTCGCAGGCGCGCTGCAGGCGGTCGAGATCACCAAGGTCGAGCGCGTGCTGAAGGTGATCGATTCCGCCCCCGACCCGGACATCAAGCAGCCGGTCACCAGGGTCACGTTCTCGCCGTCGGTGAAATGGGCCAAGGCCGATGGTTTCGTGCTGCACCTCGACCCGTTCCGCATCGGCGCGCCCAGCCGGATCGCGAGGACGCAGATCGCGCTTGGCGACATCCAGGGCTCGGGCAAGCTGAAGGCCCCGGTCGACCTCGGCGACGCGCCTGCGGGCGGCGCGGTCATCGCGCGCGGCGAAGGTGCCCTTGGTGAGGAGCTGCCCGGCAGCGTGGTCGACGAGGACAACGGTCAGGCGCATTTCGCCGCCGACCCCGGCGCCAAGGATTTCGGCAAGCTGCAGGCGCCGGTCCGGCTGTACGGCAACCTGGTCGAGGCGGTGCGCGGCGAGACGGTGGGCGACGAGGCGCTGGGGTCCGGCAACGCGGCGCTGAAGCACCAGAGCTTCACGCTGAAGAAAAAGCCGCTGGCCTGGGTCGAGGACGCAACGCTCGCCGACGGGCGCCGCCCGGAACTGACCGTGCGCGTCGCGGGCATCGCGTGGAAACGTGTCGACACGTTCTTTGGCCAGGCACCGGATGCGCAGGTCTATACCGTCAGCCTTGACGAGGACGGCGCCAGCCGCGTCAGCTTTGGCGACGGCAAGCGCGGCGCGCGGCTGCCTTCGGGCGTCGGCAACGTGCGCGCCACCTACCGCTTCGGCGCCGGCGCGGCCAAGCCGCCGCCCGGCTCGATCAAGTCGATCGCCAGGCCCACCAAGGGACTTCTCAGCGTCATCGGCCCGCTGCCCGCCACAGGCGGCGGCGATGCCGAGACGCCCGAGGAATTGCGCCGCTCGGCCCCGGCGGGCGCGCTGACCCTGGGCCGCGCGGTCAGCCTCGCCGATTTCGAGGCGATGGCGCGGAATTACCCCTCGGTGCTGAATGCCGCCTCGGCCTGGGCCTGGGACGAAAAGCGGCAGCGCGCGGCGGCGCGGCTCTGGATCATCGCCGATGGCGGCGACCCCTCGGCGGACCTGAAGAGCTATCTCGCCGAGCGCGCCGCGCCGGACCTGACGATTTCGGTGGAACAGGCCCAGCCCGCCGATCCCAAGACGCTGTCGATCACGCTGGGCTACGCCGACGGCCACGACCCGGCGCTGGTCAGGGCGGATGTCGACGCGGCGCTGTTCGACGACCTCGCCGGGTTCCTCGCCCCGCGCAACCAGACAATCGGCGGCGCGCTGTTCCGCTCGGCGCTGACCCATGCGCTGCACGCCGTCCCCGGCGTCGCCTCGGTGCCGACGATCCTGCTGGGCGGCACGGCGATGGCGCATGGCGCGGCGCCCGGCCAGGGCAAGTGGTTCGACCTTCAATCCGGCACGACGGTGAGCTGAGATGGCAGAGACGCAGAATCTTCCGCTGACGAGGGCCGACGACGGCTTCGAGGCGCATTACGCCGAGAAGATCTGGGCGCTGGTGCCCGAGGTCTACCGCAACGCCGACGGGCTGGGCGACCGGCCCGGTCGGCTGCGCGCGCTGGTCGAGCTGCTGGCCGGCCAGGCCGCCATCGCCCGGCGCTCGGCCGACCGGCTTTGGGCCGACACCCGCGCCGACGAGGCCGACGACTGGGCGATCCCGTATATCGGCGCACTGATCGGCGCCCGGCCCGTCAACGCGCTCAACCGCGCGGCGCAGCGGGCGAACCTGGGCCGCACGATCCTGTACCGCCGGCGCCAGGGCACGGTGCGCCTGACCGAGCTTCTGGCCGACGACATCGCCGACTGGGATGCGGTTGCCTCGGAAGGCTTCCTGCGGCTGATCCGGTTCTGGCACATGCTCGACGGCGCACCGGAACCGGGCGAGATCACCGGCTCGCCGAAATGGGGCTTTGCCGATCTGCGCAACGTCCGGATCGGCGGCATCCTCGACGGCCCGCATGACGACCTGTCGCATTTCCCCGATTTCCGCCGGCATCGCGGGCTTTCGGGCCGCTACGGCATCCCCAAGGTCAACCTGCACCTCTTCCGGCACTACGCCTACGCGCTGAGCGCCGTCACCCCGCGCCTGATCGCGGCCGGGCACTACACGCTCGACCCCTCGGGCCGCGACGTGGGCCTGTACCAGCCCGGCGGGCGCGAGCCGGTCAATGCCTGCGCCAAGGCCCGCGAGTGGGAGATGCGCGCGCCGATCCCCTGCCGCAGGCTGAACGCGGCAAGCTTCCTGCCCGCGGTCCAGCACGCCCCGCCCGGGTTGGCAGGCGCGCTGGCGCCGATCTACGGGCGCCGGTTCAAGACCGAACAGGGCCTGCTGGAGGCCGCCGCGGCCGCGGCCGGGGCGCTGTCGGACGTGCAGGCGCAGACCCTGGTCGAACGCACGATGGAGCGCGAGACGCCGCGCGCCAACCTCTTGCCCGGCGGCGACCCGGCGGCCTGCGCCATCGCCATCGCGGTGGCAGGCAACCCCGACGCCGACCCGCTGCGGCCGCACGAGCTTTACGGCGCGAACCTCGGCCAATGGGCGGTGGATCATGGCGTGCCGGGCTGGGTCGACGCGCTGGTCGACCCGGGCCGCGGCCGGTTCCGGCTGATGGCGCCCCTGCCCGGCGACCGCGAGGTGCATGTGCAGAAGATTCACTACGGCGCCTTCTGGCCGATCGGCGCCGGCACCCACGACCGCGCCTCGGGGCTGGCCGACACGGGCTTTGCCGCGCTCGCGACCGATGCGCCGGATCTGTCGAGCGTACCGCTGTCCGGCGAGTTTCGGTTCATGGACAGCCGCACCTTCCGCCCGGTGATCCCCGCGGACGGCATCCTGACCGCCGACGGCGACCTGACGCTGAGCGCGGCGGATACCGAGCGTCCCTTCGTCGAGATCGACGCGCCCGGCGGTGTCCTGACGATCCGTGCGGTTCCGGTCGGGGACGAGCGGCACACGCTGACCATCGATGGGCTGTGGCTGTCGATCCTGGGCGCCGCGGCCACGACGCTTCGGATCGACGGCACCTGGGGCAAGGTTGTGATCCGGCACACGACGCTCGACCCCGGCGGCACCCGCGCCACCGTGGCCCCCGCGCCGGCGCAGGCGATCCCGCGCGTAACGCTGGAATTCGGCGGCGCCATCGACGACATCCTGATCGCGAACGCCGTCACCGGCCCGGTCACCGAAGCTGCGACCGCCGTCGATCCCTGCGCCGTCGACACGATCACGATCTGCGACAGCATCGTGCAGAACACCGGCACCGGCCCGGCCATCGGGCTGAGAAACGCGCGCTCCTGCATCGACCGCACGACCGTCCTCGGCCCGCTCGTGACCGGCGCGCTCGACGCCTCCGAGATACTGGTCGACGGCCGCGTGCTGGTCGAGGACGCGCAATCGGGCTGTTTCCGCTTTTCCGCCGCCGCCAGCGGCGGCCGCGTGCCGCAGGCCTATGAAAGCCACTTCTTCGCGGGCGGCCTGCCGCACGGCACGTTCCTGTCGACCCGCTTTGGCGACGCGAGTTTCTGCCAGTTGTCCGAGATCGCGCCGCCCGAAATCCGCACCGGCGGCGAGGACGGCACCGAGATGGGCGCCTTCAACCTCGCGCTCGACCCGATCAAGCGCGCCGATCTGCGCGACAAGCTCGAAGAATTCATGCCGATCAATGCCATTGCCCAGCTCGTGTTCGAAACGTGACGGGCCAAGAATTCATAAGGGAGTAGACCCATGACCGCCGATATTTCCCGGCACTCGCTAAGGCCGCTGCAGAAATTCACCGGCGTCGTCCGCCAGCAGGGCCGCCTGCCGCTCGACGCGGAAGAGACCGAAGCGGACGATATCGGCGCGCTGATGCTGCGCGAGGCGGTGGCCGAGACGATCTGCGAGAAGGGCGCGCCCGGCGACGGGTTCCGGGTGACGGATGCCGGGATCGACGCCGACGACCGGCTGGATTTCAGCCTCGACGGCGGCAGCTTCTACCTGGCCGGGCTCAGGCTTTCGACCGCGATCGTTCCGGGCTCGGGCGCCACGCACATGACCTATCAGAACCAGCCCGACTGGATCGGAATGGACCTCGACGTCCCCGGACCGCCGCTTCCCGGACCGGGCGAGGAACGCACCGATCTGGTCTATCTGATGGGCTGGGAACAGACCGTCACCGCGACCGAGGATGCCGAGCTTTTCGAGGTGGCGCTCGGCGGTGCCGACAGCGCGGCGCGGCGCCGCGTGATGGGCCGGGTCAAGGTGCTCGACGACGTGCCCGACACCTGCGCCGCCGCCTTCGCCGATCTGGTGGCGCGCGAGTTCCCGGGCGGCACGCTCGATCCGGCGGGCTGCGAGGTGGTCTCGGACACAAGGCTGACCATCGGCTTCACCCAGCTCGATCCGCTGAACGACCTCTGCCGCCCATCGGCGCAAGCCGGGTTCCTCGGCGCCCGGAACGAGACGTTCCGCATCCAGGTCACCAGCCCCGGCCGCTTCGTCTGGGGGCGCGACAACGCCGCGCCGCTGTACCGCGTGCAGGTGCAGCAGGATCAGAACGGCAACCGCCGGCGCATCCATTTCCTGACCCCGCCGCGCGACGAATTCGGCTGGCCGCTGGCCGGGATGACGGTCGAGTTGATGCGCTGGGGCGCGGTGATGGACAACATGGAGAAGGTGGCCGAACCCACCGGTCTGCTGCTGCGGGTGGAAACCGGATACGACCCGGAACACGACCGCATCCATGTCGGCGCCGACATCCCGCAAGCCTGGGACGACTGGTTCAACTCGGCCGACGGCCAGGCCGCGATCAACCCGCTGGACGATGCTTCGGCGGGGCTGGAACGCTATTTCTTCCTGCGCGTCTGGACCGGCGGCGGCGAGGGCACGGCGGTCGATCATGCCATCGACCTGATCGATCCCGTAGAGCTGGGCGAGACCGGGCTGACCGCGCAGTTTTCGGCCAACGGGATGCCGGGCGACCACTGGATCGTGTCGGCGCGGCCCAACACGCCGACGCGGGTGACGCCGCTGAAGCTGCTGACGGGCGCGCCGCCCGCCGGCCCGCGCCGCCTGCTGGCGCCGCTGGCGCTGATCCCCTGGACCGGCCCGGTGCCGGGCGACCCACTGGATTGCCGCCACCGCTTCCGCCCGCTCTGCCGGGTCGGCGGCTGCTGCCGCGTCACGGTGGGCGACGGCGTGGTCAGCCATGGCGACGTCACCTCGATCCAGGAGGCCGTCGACCGGCTGCCGCCCGAGGGCGGCGAAGTCTGCATCCACGAAGGCGAGTATGCCGAAAGCGTGGTGATCGAGAACGGCCAGAACATCACCATCACCGGCTGCGGGCGCGGCACGCTCTGGTCGCGGGACCCGGCGCGAAACGAGGCGCTGATCACGCTGGTGGATTGCCAGGGAACCCATATCCGCCGGATCACCATGGAGGCCGCGGGCGTCGAGGCCGTCGTCGCCAAGGCCAGCGGCCCCGGCAGCCATGGCGGGCTGCTGCTGGAAGACCTGGCGATCGGCATCGACGACCGCAGCGCGGTGCTGGCGCTCGATCTCGACCGCGCCACCGTCCGGCGCTGCGGGATCACGCTCCGCCAGATGTCCGAGGCGCTGTCGCAAAGCGCCACGGTGGGGCGCACCGCCGCGATCTTCATGGGCGGCAGCGACCTGACCGTCGAGGATTGCCGGATCGACGGCACCGAAATCACCGACCGGCTGTTCATGGCCACCGGCGGCATCCACATCGCCGGCCCGTCCGAACGCATCATCATCCGCGACAACGTGATCACCGGCGGCAACGGCCACGGTATCACGCTGGGCGCGGTGCAGTTCGTCGCCGACGACGGCGACATCATCCTCGGCCCCGGCCCCGCGGGCGGCGATTTCACGGTCTCGGAACGCTTCGACAGCGTCGCCAGGCAACCGGGTTATTACATCGACCACAAGCGCGGCGGGCTTGGCTGGTACGGCTTCGGCACCTTCGTCGACAAGGCGGGCTGCATCCGCCTGCCCGGCACGCCGGAACCCGAGGATTTGCCCGAGGACGTGCCGCTGACGCCGGAATCGGGCGGGCTGGTGCGCGATATCCGCATCCTGCGGAACGACATCACGCTTATGGGCTTCAGCGGCATCTCGGCGCATCTCTTCTCGGGGCTGGGCAAGGGCGGGTTTTCCGACCTTGTGGGCGTCGAAAGCGCGGAGATCGCGGAAAACCGGATCACCGGCTGCATGATCAACGAGGTCGGCCCGACAACGCCCTTGCTGCGCCAGTTCATCGGCTGGGGCGGGATCGCGCTTTCGCTGTGTTCCGACGCCACGATCCGCGACAACCTGATCGCCGGCAACGGCACGGCCGGGCCCGACCCGATCTGTGGCGTGTTCTTCGCCATCGCCGAGGACGTGCGGATCGAACGCAACCGGATCGAGGGCAACGGCATCACGCCGGGCGAGAACGTGGCGCTGGCGCCGGGCCGGCGCGGCGGTATCGTGATCGGGCTGACGATGGGCGGCGTGTCCACCTACGCGCCTTTCACCGACGACCGGCGCAGCGCCGACACGCCGGCGCTGCTGGTCTCGGGCAATACGGTCGACGCGCCGGGCGCGCGGGCGCTCAAGGCGATCGCCATGGGGCCGGTGATGGTGCTGGGCAACCGGCTGACCGGCGCCGGCGCCTCGGCGCTGATGTCGAACCTGTTCGGTTCGCTCGTGGGTCTCGGTTTCGCGTTGTCACGCCTTTCCGGCCAGATCACCGACCCGAACGCGCCGATCGACTTCATCGACTACGTGGCGCTGGAAATCCTGTCGGACGTGCTGGGCGGCGATGCGGTCAACCTCGTCAACCTCTGCGTCGCCGAAGAGGCCGCGACCATCGGCGGCCTCGACGAGGGCTACGTGCCCGACCGCCTGCGAGGCGGCGAGATGCTGATCGACGGCAACCAGATCGCGCTGCGCGCCCATTCCGACACGTTCCAGATCACGCTGTCCTCGGTCTTCCTGCTGTCGGCCGACGATATCGGATTTACCGACAACCAGTGCGAGGTTGAAAACGCGGTCCTGTTCACGCTCTCGGACCTGATCGCGTTTGGCGCGACGCTGCGCGTCTCGACCAACCGGGTGCAGAAGCGGCTGACCGGCGGCATCATCTCGGCAATCACCTTCGCCTTCATGAACCAGACCGCGCTGAACCAGACCACGCATTGCATCATCGCGCTGGGGCTCAGCACCGGCCGCGAGGTCGTGCACAACCGCAACATGTTCGGGCTCTTCGGCTCGAAGTTCTGCAGCCGCTGGGGCGACTACTCCACCGGCTACAATGCCACCTACGACACCCGCCACGGCGTCCAGTCGGAACTCGGAGGATAAGTGATGGCCACGACCCGCGACACCGCCCCGAATGTCGATCTCGACGCCTTCGAGAAGGACCTCGACCAACTGGAGCCGATGGCCGACTGCATCCGCTTCGCCTCGCACGCGATGGCCGATCCGCTGGCGCGCGCGCGGCAGGGCCAGATGGCGCGCGAAGTGGCGCGCGTGGCGCGACGCAAGGGCACCGGACATGCCGAGGTCGCGCGGCGCCAGGCCAATCTGGACCGGGCGACGGAACGCTTTGGGGTGCTGGCCGAGGAACGCGACCGCAGCCGCGTCGCGCGCCCGCCGCAGGACAAGGAAACCGCTACCGTCTGGGGCCGTGTCACCGACAGAGGCGCACCGAAGGCGGGGCTGACGGTGATCGCCAGCGGCGACGCCGGGCGGCTGGCCTTCGACTGCACCGACGATCAGGGCGGCTTTTCGATGACCGTGCCGCCGGAGACGCAGTTCCGGCTTTCGGTCCGCGCCAAGGACGGCGCCGAATTGTACCGCGACCCTGCGGCCGCCAGCCTGATCGCGGGCCAGCAGCAATACCGCGAGATCGACCTGACGCGCGGCGCCGAGCCGCCCTGCCCCGAACCGGGCGACGAACCCGATACCGGCCCGGACGAGTTCGCCATGGTCGACGTGGTCGGCCAGCCCGAGCGCACGGCGCTGGCGGTGATCTCGAACCTCGGGCTGACGCCCGGCAAGCGCCGGACCGAGCCCGCGCCCGATCTGGTGGGCCGCGTCGTCAGCCACACCCCCGAGGCCGGCGCCACGGTGAAGAAGGGCGATCCGGTCGACTATGTCGTCGGCGTCCAGGCCGGCACCGCGGTGCCCGACCTGACCGGGCTGACGCTGGAGCAGGCCGAGGCCACGCTGAAGAAGGCGGGGCTGGCGCTCGGCAGCGTCAGCCAGGTGCCGGTGACGGATGAAACGCCGGGGCTGGTGCTGGAACAGGATCCGCTGCCGCGCACGCTGGTCGATCCGGGCAGCGCGGTCGACGTCAAGATCGGCGTCGCCGAGGAACCCGGGTTCGTCACCGTGCCGGACGTCACCGGCGGCTCGGTCGACGAGGCCGACGCCAGGCTGAAAGAGGCCGGGCTCGACCGCGGCCCGGTCAGCGAGGTGCCGGGACCGGCCGAAAAGGTCGGGCTGGTGATCAACCAGAGCCCGCCGGCCGGTGCCAAGGTGGCGCCGGGCAGCGCGGTGGCGCTGATCGTCGGCGCGCCCGAGGATGCGCCCGACGGCATCCTGGTGCCCAGCGTCGTGCGGCTCTTTCAGCATGACGCCGAGGCGATCCTGGCCGATGCCGGGCTGGCGGTCGGCGAGGTCAAGGGCCTGCCCGGCCCGGACGCGCTGGTCGGCCGGGTGGTCGAGCAGTCGCCCGAGGCCGGCAGCGTGGCCCAGCCGGGCGACAAGGTCGCGCTGGTCGTGGGCGAGCGGCAATCCGACACCGGCACCGCCCGCGTGCCGCCGGTGACCGGGCGGCGCCAGGCCGAGGCCGAGGAAATCGTCAAGGCTGCGGGGTTCGAGGCCAAGGTCTCGACGACGCCGGTGTCGTCGCGCAGCCAGGTCGGCATCGTGCTGTCGCAGACGCCGGCCGCGGGCAGCATCGCGCCCGCCGGCAGCACCGTGGCGCTGCGCGTGGGCGCGCTGCGCGAGATCGGCGGCGGGCCGGTCCCGCGCGGCGGCAACCTTACGCCGCGGGTCGCCGAAATCGCCGAGAAGGCCGAGGCCGAGCTTGGCGGCGCCGGCAACGTCGCGGTGCATCTGAGAACCGGCGGCGTGCGCACCGTCGCCGATCTCGACGCGTTCCTCGCCCGCGACCGGCGCGAGTTGCGCGACGCGCTGGGCATCCGCACGCTGGCCGAGGTCGACCGGCTGCTCAGGGCGCTCCGCCGCGCCCTGGCCGGCGGCGGCTAGCGCGCGGGTGGCGGCGGCCCCGACACCGGCGGCGGTACGGCCCGCACTGCAGCGCAAGGCGGGGCCGGGCACCGCGGCATTGCAGCGCCGGATGAAGGTCGGCGCCGCGGGCGACCGGTTCGAGCGCGAGGCCGACCGGATCGCCGATCATGTCGTCGGCCCCTCTGCCCTGCCCGCCGCCGCGCCGCCGCCGATCATCTCGCCGCTCGCCGTGCAGCGCATGCCCCTGGACGAGGCCGAGCCCGGCCCCGAGGAACCCGCGCAGCGCCAGGCCGAAACGGCGGAAGAAGAGCCGGTCCAGCGCGAGTCGCAGGCCGAGGGGCAAGAAGAGGAAGCGGTCCAGCGCGCGATGCAGGGCGGGCCCGAGGAAGAGAGCGTCCAGCGCGAAACCCAGGCCGAGGGTCAGGAGGAGGAAAGCGTCCAGCGCGAGACCCAGGCCGGAGGGCCCGACAAGGAGAGCGTCCAGCGCGAGACCCAGGCCGGAGGGCAGGAGGAAGAGACGCTCCAGCAGATGCGCGCCACCGGCCCCGAGGCCCGGAAGGAAGAAGAGCCGGTGCAGCGGATGCGCGCGACCGGGCCCGAGGCGCCCTCGGGCGAGGGCGAGGACCTGACCGAAATGCTGACCGCGCAGCGCGAGGCCGGGCCGGGCGCCGCGGGCGGCGCCGCGCCCGCGGGCGTCGAAGCGGCGATCGGCCGGATGCGCGGCGGCGCCGCACCCGGCCTCGACGAAGGCACACGCGACACGATGGAAGGCAGGATGGGCGTCGATCTCTCCGGCGTGCGCGTCCATACCGGCGAGGGCGCCGCGCGCGCCGCCGACAGCCTGAACGCCAAGGCCTTCACCGTCGGGCAGGACATGTTCTTCGGCCGCGGGCAATACGATCCGGTCTCGACCGCCGGGCGCCGCCTGATCGCGCACGAGACCGCGCACACCGTCCAGCAGCAGGGCGGCAGTTCCGGGGTGCAGCGCATCCAGCGCGCCGAGGACCCGGCCAAGGCCGCCGAGGACAAGGCCAAGGCGCCGCTGACCGAGGTCACGCTCGGCAAGGCCAGGATCGACCTTGCCACCGTCGGCAAGATGCCCGGCACCTTCGTGATCCCGCGGCTCATGGTGCCGGTGGTCGACGGGGTCGGCAAGGGGTTCGCATCCGGCACCAAGTTCCAGCCTGCCGCCAAAAGCGGCGCCGGGCTGACCGAGACCGATTTCAAGCTGTCCCCCCCCGGCAAGCGGCCCAGCAAGAACGCTTCGGACGTCTGGTCCGAGCACGCCAAGGCCGCCTTTGCCGGCGCCGCCAAGACCCGGCTGAAGACGCTGACCGAGAAGCCCGGCGTCGAGGAATTGTCGGGCGCCGGCGACCAGAAGATCTTTGCCGTCTACGTCAAGAAGGGCAAGGTCGGCGCCGACGCGATCATGCTGGGCACGCTCGACCAGCTTTCGACCCACGACAACATCCTGCGCCCGCAATACGGCCAGAACGGCGTGCCGAACCCGATGCAGGCCGACCACATCCTGGAATGGCAGCTTGGCGGGTCCTACGAGGCCGACAACATGCAGATGCTGCTGGCCAAGTTCAACATGCAGGTCGGCCGCGAGACGGACCAGGACATCATCGCGGCGATCAAGGACGTCCTCGACGACCTGAAGAAGTTCGAATCCCGCAAGGAGAACAAGGACGTCAAGTTTGCCAAGCCGATCCCCGACGACCCGCGCGTCGTCAAGGAGAACTGGCAGCTGCACTTCAAGGAGGTCAAGAAGAAGAAAAAGCCCTCGACCGGCATCTACTGGTCGCGCGACCAGATCAAGAAGGGCGAGCAGGTCGATCAGCTGAAGGCGATGACCGCCAAGGAGATGATCGAGTTCGGCTTCAAGCCCTCGACCAAGGGCGGCGCGGCGCGGCTGCGCTTCATCAACGTCTTTCCCGATCTCACCGGCGGCAAGGTGGCGCAGTTCAAGGTCGAGGGGAAAGGCGACAAGCAAAAGCTGAAGCCGCCCGGGTTCTTCTACAAGGGCATCTTCATCAAGGAGATCACCGACTTCAAGTCGCCCGCAGAAGGCCACACCAACCAGGTGATCGCCAAGCTTCTGGTATCGCACAATCTGAGCAAGAAGAAGAAAAAGAAGTTTGGATTCAGAGCCATAGACGTGCCGTTGAACCTGAACCACCACGAATCGCTCGGCTACGGCAGCTATATCAAGCGCGAGGACATCACCACCGCCTACGAGAACGCGCTGTCGGCCAAGGCGATGAGCCCGATCAGGCTGGTGGGGACCCGGATCGACCCGGGCGGCACGCTGGTGGCCGAGGGCGAGATCATCGCCGCGAAGGCGCTGCTGCCGGGGCTCAAGGTGCCGCTCCGGCTGATGGGCGACGAGATTTTCATCGACTTCCCGATTCCGTCGAAGAACCTCAAGTTCGGTCCGCTCAAGGTCTCCGACCCGTCGCTGCGGGTCGGCGTCTCGGACGGCAACCTGTTCCTCGCCGGGCAGGCCGGGATCGGCATCGACAAGGTGGGATCGGGCACGGTCTTTGCCAAGGCGACGCGCGAGGATATCGAGATCGGCGGCAAGTTCGCCTTCGATTTCGATTTCGTCGAGAACGCAGAGCTCGACGCCAAGTATTCGCTGAAGACCGACGCCTTCTCGATCAGCGGCACGCTGACCGCCAAGAAGGGCACGCTGCCCGGCGTCGAGAGCGGCACGATCAAGGTCGACGTCACCAACGACACGTTCGGGATGACCGGCACGCTGATGCTGGGCGGCGTGCTGAAGGGCGCGTCGATCACCGTGGGATATGCGCCCGAAACCGGGCTCTTGATCGAAGGCAAGGACATCCCCCTGCCGGTCGACAAGCTGCCCGGCGTCTCGGATGCCAAGATCACCGTCCGGGCGCTGCGCAATCCCGAAGGCGGCTGGAAGATCTCCGGGGCCGGCAGCGCCGCGCTGAAGGCGCCGGGCGCCAGCGGGTCGCTGGACGTGACGCTGAACGGCGAGGCGGTGCGGTTTTCCGGCCGCGTCGATCTGGCCAAGGGGCCGGCCACCGGCTTTATCCAGATCACCGCCACCAACATGGCGATGGACGAGGCCGGCAACCCGGTCGAGGGCGGCCCGGTGGGCGAGCTGCAGATCTGGGGCAAGGGCCAGGCCTCGATCGCCTTTGGCAAGGTGCTGACCGGCACTGCGGCGATCGAGTACACCCGGGACGGCCGGATCATCATCACCGGCGAGATCGCGCTGCCGCCCACGGTCGACCTGTTCAAGCGCGTCGACTACAACAAGCGGCTGGTGGAAATCGCGCCGCCGGATTTCCCGATCTGGGGCGTCAAGCTCGGCCCCGTGGGTTTCGGCATCTTCGCCTTCGTCGATGCCAAGGTCGATTTCCTGGCCTATGTCGGCCCCGGTCAGCTGCGCGACACCAAGGTCAAGGCGACGATGGACCTCGACAAGCCCGCCGAGGCGCAGGTCGAGGGCAAGGCGCAGTTCCACGTGCCGGCCTTCGCCGGGTTCCGGCTGGATCTCGGCGGCGGACTGAAGGCGCAGGTCGCGGTGGCTTACGTCAAGGGCCGCGTCGGGCTGGACGGCACGCTGGGGCTGGGCGCCGAGGCCAAGATCGACGTCGGCGTGAAATGGAACGCGGCAGAGGGCTTCGCCGCCGAGGCGCTGGCCGAAGTCAAGGCCAGCCCGAAATTCGAGCTCGGCGTCAATGCCTCGGTCACGGCCGGGGTCAGCTTGCCCTGGCCGCTGTCGGACATCACCAAGACCTGGGGGCCGTGGCGCAAGAAGCTGGGCGAGTTCGGGCCGAACATGGAGCTTTCGGCCAAATTCCCGGTAAAATACACCGAGAAGGACGGGCTCGACCTGGATCTGAACAAGATACAGGTGACCAAGCCCAACCTCGACGCCAAGGCGCTGATGAAAAGCGCCTTCGACACGCTGGTCTGAGGCGGGGCGAAGCGTCAGCGAGCATCCGTGGCCGAGTTTCCGCCGAAACCTCGCACGCCCGCGCGCGCGCCGGGTTGCCGACCTGCCAGGGCGAAAGGCGACCCAGCGGAAACCCGTCGGTCCATGGTCTTGTGCGGGCCGTCGAGGTCCGCCCGGCACCGAACAGGCGCCGGAGCAATCGTCGTGCCGGGTGCGGAAGGTCCATGGGGCCCTGCAGACAAGAAGGCCGGATTGCCCTTCGCCCCGTGCCCGCCTAGAATCGCCCGCACCCCCCCGTGCAGGTGCCCCATGACGATCACCCGACGCCGCTTTGCCGCCACCCTTGCCGCAATCGGGCTGGCCGGTTGCCAGACCACCACGGGCGCCGTGCCGGCCGTGACCCGCAGCATTGCGCGCCCGACCCCGAATCCGGCCTTCGACGCCTGGGTCGCTTCGTTCCGCCGCCGCGCCGCCGCGCGCGGCATCCCGCAGGCGACACTCGCCGTCGCATTCCGCGATGCGGGCTATCTGCCCGAGGTGATCGAGCGCGACCGCAACCAGTTCCAGACCCGCCGCACGCTGGAGGACTACCTGGCGATCTCGGCCAGCGAAGACCGCGTGCGCACGGGACGCGCGATGCTGGCACGGCACCGCGCGACGTTCGCCGCGATCGACGCCCGCTTTGGCGTCGAGCCGCATGTCGTGGCCGCGATCTGGGGCGTCGAGACCCGCTTTGGCGAGCGGCTCGGCGAATACCCGGTGGTCTCGGCGCTCGCCACGCTGGCCTTTGCCGGGCAGCGCGGCAGCTTCTGGGAAAGCCAGTTGATGGGCGCGCTGCGTATCCTCGAGCGCGGCGACGTCGCTCCGGGCCGGATGCTCGGCAGCTGGGCCGGCGCCATGGGGCATACCCAGTTCATCCCCACCAGCTACGAGGCCTTCGCGGTCGATTTCGACGGCGACGGGCGGCGCGACATCTGGGGCGCGGATCCGACCGACGCGCTGGCCTCGGCGGCGGCCTACCTCGCCCGGTCCGGCTGGCGCCGGGGGGCACCGTGGGGCGTCGAGGTGATGCTGCCGGCGGGCTTCGACGCGGGTCTTGCGGGCCGCGGCCGCGCGCGCAGCGCCGCCGCCTGGGCCGGGCTGGGGCTGCGCGCGGCCGCCGGGGGCGCGATCCCGGATGCGGGTTCCGCCGCGCTGATCCTGCCCGCGGGCGCCGGCGGCCCCGGTTTCCTGATCTATCGGAATTCCGACGTGATCGCCCGCTACAACAAATCCGAGAAATACGTGATCGCCGTCGGGCACCTTTCCGACCGGCTCGCCGGCGGACCGCCGATCCGCGGCGCCTTTCCGCCCGATGCGCAGGGGCTCGGCATTGCCGAGCGGCGCCGGATCCAGGAACGCCTGACCGCGCTCGGCTTCGACACCGGGGGCGTCGACGGGGTGATCGGCTCGCAGACCGAGGCTGCGATCCGCGCCTACGAGCGCCGGAACGGCCTGCCAGAGACCGGGCAGGCCACCCGCGCACTGCTCGACCGGCTGGGATAGCCCCGCACCGGGCGCAGCCGGTCCAGCGAAGCGCCGCCGACCTGCCGGGTCGGATGCTGCGGCGCGCGGTCCCGCCGACGTCCAAGGGTTGTCAAGGTTAATGTCCGGTTAACGAGCCGAAGGCGAAAAGTTACGTGTTTTCCGTTTATTACAAATTATCCGGTTATCCGGTTATCCGGTTATCCGGTTATCCGGTTATCCGGTTATCCGGTTATCCGGTTATCCGGTTATCCGGTTATCCGGAATACCATTGAATGATATTCAATTTTTCCGACCCAGGAATTTCAAGCACCACTTGCGTTGACGGCGCGGATCTGGCCGGCCCGCCCGTCTCAGAACAGCGAGCCCTGCTCGGGCTCTTCGTCCCTCGGTCGCCGGGATGCACGGCCGCCGAGCCTCAGCCGGCCGTCGGCGAACTGGATCTCCAGCGCGGTCGCGCGTTCCGCGCGGGCCTTGCTGGTCACCACCTCGGCCCCGTCGCGCACCACGGCATAACCGCGCCTCAGCGTCGCCTCATAGCCGAGCGACTGGCGCAGCCGTTCGGTCGCCTCCAGCCGGCCGGTCCAGCCGCGCATCTGCGCCGTGCCGGCCGCCGCCAGCCGCGCGGCAAGCCGCCCGTACGCCTCGCGCCCGCGGTCGATGTCGCGTACCACCGCGCCGATCCGAAGCCGCGGCGCCAGCGCCGCCAGATCGCGCCTTGCGCCGCGCGCCGCGCGGGCGAGCCCCGGCCCCAGCCGCGCGCCCGAGCGTTCCAGCCCCAGGCGCCGTTCGCGCAGGGCGCGCAACAGGATCGCCGGGCGCAAGAGCCCCGCCGCGTCCGCCAGCCGCAGCCGCTGGCGCTGCGCGGCGGCGATCAGCGCCTTGGGCAGCCGTTCGCCCCAGATATCCAGCCGCTGCGCCGCGCCGGCGACCAGCGTCGCGGGCCGGGGCAGCGCGCGCGCCAGATCGGCCAGCCGCTGCCGGCGCTGCCCGGTCGCCTGGGTGATCCCGCGCGTCAGCCGCGCGTCCTGCGCGTCGAGCCAGGACAGCAGCTCCATCCGCACCGGCACCGCCAGTTCCGCCGCTGCCGTCGGCGTCGGGGCGCGCATGTCCGCGACGAAGTCGATCAGCGTGGTGTCGGTCTCGTGCCCGACCGCCGAAATCAGCGGAATCGCGCTCGCCGCCGCCGCCCGCGCCACGATTTCCTCGTTGAAGCCCCAGAGATCCTCGATCGAGCCGCCGCCGCGGGCCACGATGATCAGGTCGGGCCGGGGCAGCGCGCCGCCGGGGGTCAGCCGGTTGAAGCCCTCGATCGCGCGGGCCACCTCGGGCGCGCAAGCTGCACCCTGCACGGCGACGGGCCAGATCAGCACCTTGCGCGGGAACCGGTCGCGCAGACGGTGCAGGATGTCGCGGATCACCGCGCCCGAGGGCGACGTGACGACCCCGATCACCTCGGGCAGATACGGAAGCGGCTTCTTGCGCTCGGGCGCGAACAGGCCCTCGGCCTCGAGCGCCTTCTTGCGCTTTTCCAGCATCGCCAACAGCGCGCCGACACCGGCGGGGCGGATATCCTCGATCACGATCTGGTACTTGGACTGCCCGCCGAAGGTGGTCAGCTTTCCCGTCGCCACCACCTCCAGCCCCTCTTCGGGCTGCGTCGCCAGCCGCGCGGCGACGCCCTTCCAGATCACGCCGGACAGCACGTTCCGGTCGTCCTTCAGATCCAGGTAGACATGGCCCGAGCGGGGCCGCGAGACCCGGCCGATCTCGCCGCGGACCCGGACGAAGCCGAATTCGCTCTCGATCACCCGCTTGATCGCGCCGGACAGCTCGCTGACGGTGAATTCCGGCGCGTTGCCGCCGGGCTCGGGCCCGGGCGCGTCTTCGAGGAGATCGGACATGTCGCCGCCTTGTGCTGCTCTGGCGCCGAGACTAGAACGCCCGCGGACCAAGCGGAAGGGCGGCTATGAACATCCTGATCCTCGGCGGCGGCGGCCGCGAGCACAGCCTCGCCTGGGCGGTGATGCAGAACCCGAAATGCGACCGGCTGATCGTCGCGCCCGGGAATGCCGGGATCGCCGGGATCGCCGAATGCGCCGCGCTCGACATCGGGGACGGCGCCGAGGTGGTGGATTTCGCTGTGGAAAACAGCATCGACTTCGTCATCGTCGGGCCCGAGGCGCCGCTGGCCGCCGGTATCGCCGACCTGCTGCGCGAGGTGAATGTCCTGTGCTTCGGCCCCTCCGCGGATGCGGCGCGGCTCGAGGCCTCCAAGCGCTTCACCAAGGAGGTCTGCGATGCCTGCGGTGCGCCGACCGCCGCCTGGGCGCGGTTCACCGATGCCGCCAGCGCCAAGGCCTTCGTGCACGACAAGGGCGCGCCGATCGTGGTCAAGGCCGACGGGCTGGCCGCCGGCAAGGGCGTGATCGTGGCGATGGACGAGGCCGAGGCGATGGGTGCTGTCGACGAGATGTTCGGCGGCGCCTTCGGCGAGGCCGGCGCCGAGGTGGTGATCGAGGAGTTCATGGCGGGCGAAGAGGCGTCCTTCTTCGTGCTTTCCGACGGCAAGGAGGTGCTGCCCGTCGGCACCGCGCAGGACCACAAGCGGATCGGCGAGGGCGACACCGGGCTGAACACCGGCGGCATGGGTGCCTATTCCCCCGCCCCGGTGCTGGAAGGCGCGGTGGCCCAGCGCGCGCTGGACGAGATCGTGCGTCCGGTGATCGCCGAAATGGCGCGGCGCGGGACGCCGTATCAGGGCGTGCTTTATGCCGGGCTGATGATCGAGAACGGCGCGCCGCGGCTGGTGGAGTTCAACGTCCGCTTCGGCGATCCGGAATGCCAGGTCCTGATGATGCGCCTGGGGGGCCAGGCGCTGGACCTGATGCTGGCATCTGCCGAGGGCCGGCTGGCCGAGGCCCGGGTGAACTGGGCCGACGATCATGCGATGACGGTGGTGATGGCGGCCCAGGGCTATCCGGGCGCCTACGAGAAGGGCAGCCGGATCGGCGGGCTCGACGATCTGCCGGAGGATTCGAGCCACATGGTGTTTCATGCCGGCACCGCGCTGGCGGACGGTCACGTGGTGGCCGCGGGCGGGCGCGTGCTGAACGTCACCGCGCGCGGGGCGACGCTGGCCGAGGCCGCGGCGCGGGCCTATGACATGGCCGGACGGATCGACTGGCCCGAGGGCTATTATCGCCGCGACATCGGCTGGCGCGCGCTCTGAGGCGGGCCGGCAGGCGCCGGATCGCGACGCGCCCGGTCGGCAACAGGTTGGCCTTTGGCCCGGAGCGGACAGAAAGAACCCTCGCGCGGATGGCCCGTCGACGGGCCATGCCGGCCGCCTGTCGACAGGCGGCGCGCGCGCGGTCGACCGCGCGCAAGAAAGCCGCGTCGACGCGGCTGTCGCCATGGGTAATGACAGCTTCAGGCCAAATTCGCCGCCCGTGCGGTGCCACCCGGGCCCCTCGCGCCCTAATCGCCCCCGGTGTAGTCCGCCCCGGCGGGCCCCAGATACTTCGCCATCAGGTCTTCCGGCACGTCGTTGCCGTCATAGGCGCCGAGGATGATGCCGCGGCGCCGCGACGCGCCGCGCATCGCCTCGAGATCGGCGGCCGATCGCGTGACCCGTTGCGACTGGCGCCGCGCCCAGGCGTTCAGCCGGCCGTAGAGCCGGGCAATCACCGCCGCCTGCCCCGGGTCGGCGCCGAGGTCGTCGAATTCCTGCGGATCCGCTTCGAGATCGAACAGCATCGGCCGGAAACCACCCTCGAAATGGATGAGCTTCCAGCGCCCGTCGAACACCATGAATAGCCGCGCATCCTGATCCGACACTCCCAGCGCCCGGGCCGCCGGCGTGACCGAGTAGTTGTACTCGCTGATCACGCAGTCGCGCCACGCGCCGGGCATCTCCCCACGGATCAGCGGCAACAGCGAGCGGCCCTCGATCCAGTGCCCCGGCACCTCGCCGCCGGCGGCCTCGACGAAGGTGGCGGCCAGGTCGATCGACTCGACCAGCGCCTCTGAAACGGTGCCGCGCGCCGCGTCGGCCCCGGGCGAGGGATCGTAGACGATCATCGGCACCTTCACGCTGCAATCGTGCATGAACATCTTCTCGCCCATCCAGTGATCGCCCAGGTAGTCGCCGTGATCAGAGGTCAGCACGATCATGGTATGCGCCAGCGCGCCGGTCGCTTCCAGCCGGTCGAGAACGCGGCCAAGCTGGTCGTCGCATTGCCGGATCAGCCCCATATAGGCCGGGATCACCCGCGCCCGCGTGTCGTCGCGGTGAAACGAGCGGCCGATCACGCCCTGCGCGAACTGGGCATAGACCGGGTGCGGGTCCTCCATCTCGCGCGGGTGCCGCGCCGGCGCGGGGACGTGGTTCGGCCCGTACATCGCGTGATAGGGCGCCGGCGCGATATAGGGCCAGTGCGGCTTGATATAGCTCAGGTGCGCGCACCAGGGGCCGGTCTGGGCGTCGAGGAACTCGAGCGCCCGGTCGGTCAGCCAGGGCGTCTCGCTGTCCTCTTGGCGGATATTGGCCTGCAGGTTCGCGTTCGCCATGTACCAGGCCGGCGCGATCCGGCCGTCGACGATGCCGGCATTGGCGTGATGCGCCCAGGGGTTCGGGCCGGGATAGCCGCGTGCCTTCAGCCACTCGTTGTAAGGTGAGAGGCGCCCGTCATAGCTGCCGTCCGGGCCCTCGGGGACCATCCCGTCCTCGCGCACCCAGGGGTCGAAGCCGCATTCGGCGGTGCGCACCCCGATGATCGAGTCGGGCGAAATCCCGAGGCGCTCCATGCCTTCGGTATCGGCGCGCATATGGGTCTTGCCGATCAGCCAGCAATCCATGCCGATCTGCCGCAGGTGATCGCCCAGCGTCCTTTCGCCGACACGCAGCGGAAACCCGTTCCACTCGGTACCGTGCGACGAGGCGTAGCGCCCGGTATAGAACGACATCCGCGACGAACCGCAGATCGGCGACTGCACGTAGGCGTTCGTGAACCGCACACCCATCGCCGCGACGCGGTCGAAATTCGGGGTCTCGAGGTGCGGATGGCCGGCGCAGCCCAGGTAGTCGAACCGCAACTGATCGTACATCACGAACAGGATGTTCCTGACGGCGCGGCTCACGGGTGCGCGCCCCGGCGGCTGGAGGGACGGGTCGGCATGCGGGATGGGCTAGCATGGGGCATGCGCCCCGGCAAGCGGCGCCACGGCGTCAGTCAAATCGGCATTGGACATGGCCGAACGCGCCGAAATCGGCCGCGACCCGGCAGCCCCGCGGCGCCTCGACAGGCCGGATGAACGAGCCCGACAGCACGATGTCGCCCGCCGCGATGCCGCCGCCATGTTCCGCGAGGCGCCTGGCAAGCCAGGCCACCGCCAGCGCCGGGTCGTCCAGCACGCCGGCGCCGAGCCCGGTTTCCTCGACCTCGCCGTCGCGGGTCACGATCGCGCCCGCCCAGCGCAGGTCGACCGTCGCCGGGTCGTGGCGCGCCTCGCCGAGAACGATGCCGGCATTGGCGGCGTTGTCGGCGATGGTGTCATGGATCTTCCTCAGCGCTCCGGTCCCGGGGTCGCGCCGCAGGATCCGGGTGTCGAGGATTTCGAGCGCCGGGGCGACGTATTGCGTCTCCGCGATCACCTGGTCCCGGGTCGCGGCCCCGGACAGCGGCGCGGCCATCACGAACGCGATCTCGGCCTCGATCCGGGGCTGGATGAAACGGTCGCCGGGAATCCCGGCGCCGCTTTCGAACAGCATGTCGTCATAGAGGATGCCCGAATCCGGGATGTCGATCTTCAGCGCATCGCGCATCGCCTTCGAGGTCAGCCCGATCTTCCAGCCGATCCGCCGAGCGCCCGCCGCTTCCTTGCGGGCGCAGAAATCCGCCTGCACCGCATAGGCGTCGGCCATGTCCATGCCCTCGTGTTTCAGCGTCAGCAGCCCGATCTGCGCCCGCCCGCGCTCGGCCTCGTATAGCGCCGCGCCCGCGGCCGTGACCTCGTCTCGCGTCAGCGTCATTCGTCCGCCACCCCGTTGCTGAGAACCCCGATCCCCTCGGCCTCGACCTCGACTACGTCGCCGGGTTTCAGATACCGCGGCGGGTCGAACCGCGCCCCCGCGCCGGTCGGCGTGCCGGTAACGATGATGTCGCCGGGCACCAGCGTGGTGAAGGTCGAGATATAGGCGATCTGCCGGCGGACCGGGAACAGCATCCGGCCGGTGCGGTCGTCCTGCCGGAGCTCGCCGTTGACCCGCGTGGTCAGGCGGATGTCGTCCAGTTGCGCGGCGTCCCCGAACGGCACGATCCAGGGCCCCATCGCCCCCGAGCCGTCCCAGTTCTTGCCCTGCGTGACGTTGAACTTGGCATGCCGCACCCAGTCGCGGATCGTGCCCTCGTTGCACAGCGTCAGCGCGGCGATGTGGCCATAGGCATCGGCCTCGGCGATGCGCCGCCCGGCCTTGCCGATGACCACGGCGATCTCGCCTTCGTAGTCGAGCTTCTCCGATTCCGGCGGCCGCGTCAGGGCCATACCGTGACCCACGAATGACCGCGCGAAGCGTGGAAAAAGCGACATGTTTTCAGGCGCTTCCGATCCATCGCGGTATTCGGCGTTGCGGTCGGGAAAATTCACCCCGACGCAGATGATCTTTTCCGGCGAGGGCACCGGGATCTCGTAGGTCCAGGCGTCATGCGTCGCCGCCCGGCCCGCCGCGGCGCGCGCAAGATCCGCCAGCCCGCCCGCCGCGATCACCTCGCGCAGGCTCGGCCATTCCGGGAATTCCGGCGAGAGCGCCACGAACCCGTCCGGCGCCACCACGCCGTAAAGCCGTTCCCCGCCCGCACGCACCGTCGCAAATCTCATCCCGTCCCCTGCTTCTTCTCGTTGAAAATACGCAAATCCCGCCCTCAAGGCGCGACGATCGGCTGCGCCTTCAGCGCCGGGTCGGCAAGCGATGCGCCGGCGAACAGGCTGCCCTCCTCGAACCACGACCGCGGCGCCGGCGCGCCCCACAGCGTCTGGCGCTGCGGGTCCTTGAGATCCCACTTGATCGGCTCGAGGTCCGGGTCGACCGTCTGGTAGTCCGAGCAATAGATCTCGATCCGGTTCAGGTCGGGGTCGCGGACATAAAGGAAGAAGGCGTTGGAAATCCCGTGCCGTCCCGGCCCGCGCTCGATCGCGTGCAGCCAGCCGGTCGTCGACATGATGTCCAGCAGGTCGATGATGTTCAGCGGATTGGCGGTCCAGAACGCGGTGTGGTGCAATCGCGGGCCGGTGCCGTTGGTAAAGGCCACATCGTGCACCCCGCCCTTGCGGTGCATCCAGACCGCCCAGCATTTCCCGGTCTCGGCGTCCTCGGTGTATTCGGTCGTGCGAAAGCCCATCGCGTTGTAGAACCCGCAAGCGGCGTCGACGTCGGGCGAAAACATGTTGAAATGGTCGATCCGCAGCGCCCTGACGCCCCGGTACAGCGCATATTGCTGGTGGATCCACGGCAGCCGGTCCATCTTGACGTAGAATTCCAGCGGGATGCCCCAGGGATCGCGGGTGCGCAGCACACGCCCCATGAAACGCCGCTCGACCCATTCGACCGGCAGGCCCTGGTCCGTGAACCACTCCGCCGCCTTGTCCAGGTCGGGCTCGTCGTAAAGCTTGAAGCCGAGAACGCCGACCTCGGCCGCGTCGGCCTGCACCAGCGCGATGCAATGGTGCCCGCGTTCCTCCATCGCGCGCAGATGGATCGCGCCGGGTTCCTCGTGCGTCACCTGCAGGCCCAGCAGGTCGACATAGAAGGCGCGCGACGCCGCCAGGTCGGTGACGCGGTATTCGACATGGGACAGCCGCACGATGTTGAAGGGCGGGTAAAGCACCGGGGCGGGAACGGGCATGGCGTCGTCCTTTCTTTTGTCTGACATCCCTGCCTGACCGGGATATCCGGCTTGTCAGGCACCGGATCGGGCGCAGGGCGCGATGGGACCTGCCGGCGCGCCGGAGCGGCACACGGCACCGGCCCGGCGCGGCGGGGTTAGCGAAACCTTATCCGAATCGTCCCAGGATGAAGGGCGGTAGGGAGGGGGAAAGCCGGGCGGCGGCGCGACCGTGCGGCTCATTGCGGCATGCCCAGTTGCGGGACCGGATGCGCGCCGGTGGCAAACCCGATGTGCTTCTGCTCCATGTAGAACTCGAACGACCAGTCGCCGCCGTCGCGGCCGATGCCGCTGGCCTTGACCCCGCCGAAGGGCGTCGGCAGGTGGCGCACGTTTTCCGAGTTCACCCAGATCATGCCCGCCTCCAGCCGGTCGGTGAACCGCAGCGCCCGGGTCAGGTCGCCGGTCCAGACATAGGCCGTCAGGCCGTAGGCCGTGCCGTTGGCGATCTCCAGCGCCTGGTCCTCGGTCTCGAACGGGATCACGGTCAGCACGGGGCCGAAAATCTCCTCCTGCGCGATACGCATCTGGGGCCGCGCCCCGGTGAGAAGCGTCGGCCGCACGTAACAGCCCGGGCCGTCAATCCGTTCGCCGCCGGCGGCCACGGTCGCGCCGTCCGCGCGCGCGATGTCGAAATAGGACGTCACCTTGGCAAGATGCTCGGGCGCGATCAGCGGGCCGACCTCGGTCGCCGGGTCGAGCGGATGACCGACCCGGATCGCGTTCACGCGTTTGATGAGCTTTTCAGTGAAGCCATCTGCAATCGTTGACTGAATCAGCAGTCGCGACGACGAGGTGCAGCGCTCGCCGTTGAGCGAATAGATCATGAAGACCGCCGCATCGAGCGCCCGGTCGGGATCGGCGTCGTCGAACACCACGACCGGGTTCTTGCCGCCAAGCTCGAAATGCACCCGCTTCAGCGTCGCCGCGCCCTGGGCCATGATCGCGCTGCCGGTCTTCGATTCACCGACAAAGGCGATGGCGCGGATCGCGGGGTGTTCGGTCAGCGCCCGGCCGGCATCCTCGCCCATGCCGTTGACCAGGTTCCAGACCCCGGGCGGCAGGCCCGCCTCGTGGGCAATCCCGGCGAGGATCTCGGCGGTGACCGGCGACAGCTCGGCGGGCTTGTGCACCACGGTACATCCCGCCGCCAGCGCGGGCGCGATCTTCCACGTCGACAGCATGAACGGCGTGTTCCAGGGGGTGATCACGCCGACCGGGCCGATCGGCACCCGCGTCGTGAAGTTCATCAGCGTCGGGCTGGGCAGCGCCTGCCCGTCCCGTGCCGCGGGCGCGCGGTCGGCGAAGAAGCGGAAGTTTTCGGCGCCCCTCAGCGCCGCCTTCGACATGAAGCGCAGCGCCTGCCCGGTGTCCCAGCATTCGCACAGCGCGATCTCGTCGGCGCGCGCGACGATCCCGTCGGCGATCCGATGCAGCACCGCCTTGCGCTCGGCGGCCGGGAAATCGCGCCAGGCCGGAAAGGCGTATTTCGCCGCCTCGGCCGCGGCGGCGACGTCCGCGGCGCCCGACCGCGCCACGTCGCAGATCACGCTGCCGTCGACCGGCGAAAGCGTCTGGAACGTCGCGCCGGATTTCGCCGGCACCGCCTGTCCGGCGATCAGGTTCCGCACGCCGGTCTCGCGAAGCCGCGCCAGGCGGGGTTCGAGCCTCGCGAGATTGTCCTGCAAGTCAGCCATCGGCGCGTTTCCTCTCGATCCGGTCGCGGACGGTGTTGAGCTTGGGGCTGAGCGCGGCGTCGATGTCGCGCATCTCCAGCGACAGCATGACGGGGCGGCGCGCGATCAGCCCCGCCAGATGCGCCTTCGCAGCCTCGAAAAGCGCCGCGGTTGCGGCCTCTTTCGCGGCCTGCGCCCGGCCCTCGCGCAGCCGCACGGAAATGTCGACATAGCCGTTTTCCGCGTCCCCGTCGGCGATGGCGCAATGGGTGGCGGCGAAGGCGCGCACCCGCACGCCCGCCTCGGGGAAGATGTCCAGCGCCGCGGCCCGGGCGCGCAGCACCTCGCAAAGCCCGGCGATGTCGGCCTCTGCCTCGAGATTGGGGGAATAGTCGATGGCGACGTGCGGCATTGTGGGCAGACTCTTATAGTTAACTAGTTAATTATTTTTCTGCGCTCGTCAAGGCCGGTCCTTGTTCGCTCACCGTGGATCGGCAATACTCATTATATGGACGAGCCGTCGCAAGGCGATACCGGCCCACGCCTTCGCAATACCTCGCGCTCGCTACCTATCGCACTATTGCGGGCACGCGAGCGGGTGATGGGCCCGATCCGGGGAATGCTGGCCAATGCCGGCGTCACCGAACAGCAATGGCGCGTCCTGCGGGTGCTGGCCGAGCGCGGCCCCGTCGACGCCACGCAGATCGCCGGCGAGGCCTGCCTGCTGATGCCGAGCCTGACGCGCATCCTTCAAATCCTTGAAAAGAAACGGTTCTGCTCGCGCCGTCGGCATCCGACCGACCGCCGCCGCGCGCTGGTCGAGATCACCGCCGCGGGCCGCGCGCTGATCGAGGCCAACGCGCCGGAAAGCAATCGCATCTTCGCCGAGATCGAGGCCGCCTTTGGCAAGGAGCGGCTCGAGACGCTGCTCGATCTGCTGAACGACCTGACCGAGACCGAAGTCGTCGCCGCGCGAGAGCCCGGGCAAGGCACAACCGAAGATTGACATTCGCGCCTATCCGGCAAAGGCTTGGCCGTCGCGGATCAAACGGGGGCCGGGGCGGTGGCTGCACAGAATTCGGGCGAACGGACGGCGGGGCGCGCGCCCGGCGAGGACGACCGGGTGCGGCCGTTGCGCACCCGCGGCGAGCCGCGCGGTGTCGAAGCCGAACTGTCCGGCTTTCGCGCCGAGATCGTCGTCGAGCTGCTGGCCATGGCCCGCCACCTGACCGGCGGCGCCGGCACCGAGGCGCTGGGCGAGGCCGCGACCGGGGCGCTGGCGGCGCTGGACCGGGGCGAGGCGCCGCCGCTCGACGATCTCCTGACCGCGCATCATGAACTGAAGCTCAAGGTTGCGCCCGCCACGCCCGGCGCGCTTGCGGCCAAGGGCGACAGCACGTCGGCGCGCGGGCTGTTCCGGTTCCTCGGCCCGAACCCCATCGTGCGCCAGTTGACGCTGGCCAACCTGTTCTTCCTGGCGCTGTTCTTCGGGGTGTCGCTGAGCCCGATGATCAATATCGAGACGCTGCAGCTCAGCATCTACGAGCAATCCGGCGCCGCGCTTGGAATCAAGCTCTTGTTCCTGGTGGCGGCGGCCGGGCTTGGCGCCAGCTTCGGCGCGTTGTTCGACGTCTGGGACGAATTGAGGACCGAGCGCTTCAACCCCCGTGCCGAAAGCCTGCACTGGATGAAGGTGGGCCTCGGCATCGTCGCCGGGCTGGCGCTGACCGAGATTTTCCAGACCACGGCGCCCGGCGCCGAGACCAGCCCCGCGGGACCGGCCCTGCTGGCGCTGGTGGGCGGATTCTCGGCGGGGCTTTTGCACATTGCGCTGTCGCGGATGGTGAACGCGGTGAAGAGCATCTTCGTGCCGCCGAACGACAGGTAGCGGCAGCAGGGGCCGCCGTGTCCCGGCCGGCCCCGGCAACCGGCGTGCCGGTCCCGTGCCCGAAGCGGTGTCCGCGTGCGCTTCGGGCGGGCGCGCCAGGCCTTGGGCCGGGCATGCCGCCATGACGCGAAGCCGCGGGTAGATCCGGCACGGCGGGAACGGGCCGCTGCACGCTGCCGGGTCATCCGCGCGCGCCCCCGCAGACCGGTCAGGCGCCCCGCGCCCGCAGGTACCGCGTGAAGACCCAGCCCTTGGCGCCGGTCTCGCGGTACCAGACCGGCGTCCAGGCGCCGCGCGGCGGGCCAATCGGCTGCACCATGTGGCCGCGGCGCAGCGTGGCCAGCACGTCATAGGTGCCGGCGGGTCCGGCGCGCAGGTGCAGGAATTCGGCCGTGACGCGCAGGTCGGCGTGCACCGGCGCGGCGAGAAACGCCGCCTCGGCAAAGTCGAGCGGGGCGCCCTGGATGTAATCCGGCGGCTCATCGGGGGCGCCGGTCGCCAGGTCGAGCGGCAGGTCGGGCATCACCACGACCGCCTCTGCCCCGGGGCGGCGCAGATGCTGCATCGCCCGCAGCGCCGGGCCGGCATCGAGCGACGGCGCCCCGGGCGGTGCCGCGCCCGATTCTGCGACCGCGCGGCCGAGCGGATCGGGCAGCCGCCAATCGCCGGCCTCGATCCGGTCCAGCACCGCGATCACCGCGAGACAGATCAGGATTGTGCGCATCGGCGAGCCCCCCGGCCGTGACAGGGCCGGCCTGCCCGGCCCCTGCCCCGTCCTAGCGTGCCCGCCTCAAGACCGGGTTAACACAGCCGCGCCTCAGGCGGCGTTCCAGAGCCCTTCGGCCCTGACCCGGGCATAGGTCTGGTCGATCGCCTCCCAGGCGCGGTCGGCCAGTGTGTCGATCTCGTCGGTCGTGATCACCAGGGGCGGCGAGATGATCATCCGGTCGCCCACGTGGCGCATCACCAGCCCGTTGCGGAAACAGGTCTCGCGGCAGATCAGCCCGACCGTGCCGGCCTCGGCGGCGAAGGCGGCGCGCGCCGCCTTGTCCGGGGTCAGCGCCAGCCCCGCCACCAGGCCGAGGCTGCGGGCATCGGCCACCATCGGGTGCTCGGCGAGCGCCCCCCACCGCTTTGCCAGGTGCGGCCCGGCGACATCGCGGACATGGCTCAGGATGCCCTCGTCGTCGATGATGCGCAGGTTTTCCAGCGCCACCGCGCAGGCCACGGGATGGCCGGAATAGGTATAGCCGTGAACGAACTCGCCGGCCTCGCCGATCACGCGCGCCACCTCGTCCGAGACGATCGAGCCGCCCAGCGGCTGGTAGCCCGACGTCAGACCCTTGGCGATGGTCATGATGTCCGGGCGAATCTGCATCGCCTGGCTGCCGAACCAGTGGCCGGTGCGCCCGAATCCGCAAATCACCTCGTCGGCGATCAGCAGGATCTCGTGCGCGTCGCAGATCCGCTGGATCTCTGGCCAGTAGCTTTCGGGCGGGATGATCACGCCGCCGGCGCCCTGCACCGGCTCGGCGATGAAGGCGGCGACGTTGTCCTCGCCCAACTCGGCGATCTTGGCCTCCAGTTCGCGGGCGCGGGACCGGCCGAATTCCTCGGGGCTGCGCTCGCCGCCCTCGCCCCACCAGTAGGGCTGGCCGATATGCGCCACGTCCGGGATCGGCAGCCCGCCCTGGGCATGCATCGCCGCCATGCCGCCAAGCGAGGCCGAGCCGACCGTCGAGCCGTGATAGGCGTTCCGGCGGCTGATGATGACGCGTTTCGACGGCTTGCCCCGCGCCGCCCAGTAATGCCGCACCATGCGGATGTTGGTGTCGTTCGCCTCGGACCCGGACGAGGCGAAGAAGACGTGGTTCAGATCGCCCGGCGCCAGTTCGGCGATCCGCGCCGCCAGCGCGATGGCGGGGACGTGGCTGGTCTGGAAGAAGGTGTTGTAGAAGGCAAGCTCGCGCATCTGCCTGTAGGCCACGTCCGCCAGTTCGCGGCGCCCGTAGCCGAGATTCACGCACCAGAGCCCCGCCATCCCGTCCAGCATCCGGTTGCCGTCGCTGTCGGTCAGCCACACGCCTTCGGCTCGGGTGATCACCCGCACACCCTTGTCCGCCAGGTCTCCGCCGGCGGTGAACGGGTGCATGTGGTGCGCCGCATCGAGCGCCTGCAATTCGGCGGTGGGCATGTGGTTGGTGATCGCGGTCATCGGCGGGCTCCTCGGGTCGCGGACCATGGCTGGCGCCAGCATAGGCGGCGCGCGGCGCCCGTCAATGGTATTTGATCAAATCTGCCGCCCGTCCAGCGCCGCGCCGATCACGTCGATGCCCTGGCGGATGTCGTCGGCCACGGCACGCGCCAGCGCCGCGCCGTCGCGGCCACGCATCGCAAGCAGCGCCTGCTCGTGCCGGTCGACCAGCTGCAGCGTGCCGATGCGGCCGCAGACCACCCTGAGCGACGGTCCCACCCGAAGCCAGAGCATGCCCACCAGCGCCATCAGCAAGGGCGCCCGCGCGGCCCGGTAAAGCCCCATGTGGAAGTCGTGGTTGCCGCGCAGATAGCCCGCCACGTCGCCGCGGGAAATCGCCTCGTTCAGCGCCCGGTCGGTATCGGCCAGCGCCTCGATATCGCGGTCAGACAGGTGTGCGACGGCGATCGCGGCCAGCCGCGGCTCGAGCGCGAGGCGCGCGAACGACAGCTCGTCCAGCGTCGCGCGGTCCAGTTCCGGCACCACCACCCTGCGGTTGCCCTGCAGGTCCAGCGCGCCCTCGGCGGTCAGCCGACGCAGCGCCTCGCGCACCGGGGTCATGCCGGCGCCGAGCCGGTCGATCAGCCCCAGTATCGTCACCGGCTGCCCGGGCGCCAGATCGCCGAACAGAATCATCTCGCGCAACTCCTCGTAGACCCGCTGATGCGCGGGCGTTTTCGGCGGGCTCGGGCCCATCTGGCGACCCTCCACGGTGCGTTTTCCCGAAATTAGATCAAATTTCCGGGCAATGCCATATTGCACGGCGGACAAAACTTGGATCAAATGCGCCGGAAGGCGGGGGCCTGTGTCCCCGGCCGAATGCGTACTGGGAGGAACAGCGCATGAAGATCACCGCCACAACCGTCGCCGCCGCCGCGCTCGCCGCCAGCGGTGCGCTGGCCGAAGAGGTCCGCGTCTACAACTGGTCGGACTATATCGACGAGGCGCTGCTGGAAAAATTCGAGGCCGAGACCGGGCTGGACCTGGTCTATGACGTGTTCGATTCGAACGAGGTGCTGGAAACCAAGATGCTGGCCGGCGGCTCGGGCTATGACGTCGTGGTGCCCTCGGGCACCTTCCTGCAGCGCCAAATCACCGCCGGCGCGTTCCAGCCGCTCGACAAGTCGAAGCTGACCAACCTCGGCAACATGTGGGACGTGGTGTCGAAACGCACCGCGCAGTACGACCCGGGCAACGAGTATTCGATCAACTACATGTGGGGCACCACCGGCATCGGCGTGAACGTCGGCCGCGTGCAGGAGGTGCTGGGCGAGGACGCGCCGGTCGACAGCTGGTCGCTGGTCTTCGATCCGGCGAACATGGAAAAGCTCAGCCAGTGCGGCGTGCACTTCCTCGACGCGCCGGCCGAGATGATCCCGGCGGCGCTGAACTATATCGGCGAGGATCCCGACAGCCACGACCCCGACGTGATCGCCAAGGCCGAAGGCGTGTTCGCGCCGATCAGGCCGCACATCCAGAAATTCCACTCGTCGGAATACATCAACGCGCTGGCCAACGGCGAGATCTGCGTTGCGGTCGGCTGGTCGGGCGACGTGCTGCAGGCGCGCGACCGCGCCGCCGAGGCCGACAGCGGCATCGAGATCGCCTATCACGCGCCGAAGGAGGGCGCGCAGATGTGGTTCGACCAGATGGCGATTCCGGTCGACGCGCCGAACCCGGCGGGCGCGCACGTGTTCCTGAACTTCATCATGGACGCGCAGAACATGGCGGATGCGTCGAACTACGTCTATTACGCCAACGGCAACCTGGCCTCGCAGCCGATGCTGGAAGAGGACGTGATCGGCGACCCGGCGATCTATCCGGATGCGGCGACGCTGGACAACCTGTTCACCACCACGCCCTATCCCGCCAACGTGCAGCGCGTGGTCACGCGGCTCTGGACCAAGATCAAGTCGGGCACCTGACTTGGTTTCGAATTTCTCCTTGCGAAATCCGACCGGGGGGGGGGGGGGGGGGGGGGGGGGGGGGGGGGGGGGGGGGGGGGGGGGGGGGGGGGGGGGGGGGGGG